>VBFH01000027.1 GCA_005883575.1 Chloroflexota bacterium
TGACGAGGCAGAAAGAGTCCCAGCGGCGCGTGCGCCACGTCTCGGCGACGCGGCCCGCCTCGAGGATCACGTGCTCCACGCCCGCCTGCTTCAGAAACCAGCTGGTGGCGAGCCCGGCCTGGCCAGCGCCGATGATCGCAACCCCGACCGACTCGGTCATCCAGGCGGGAATCTTAGTCGGAAGCTTTCACCTCCCCGGCGTGCAGGGAGGGGGACACGGAGCCAAGCGCCGAACCCAGTGCCGCTCAGCGACGTCCGCGGCCGCATCGTGGAGTACCTCCTTGCGGTCTACGCGATGCTCACCTCCGGCGGCGACCTGGTATTCGACTGGACGAACCCTGTCGCGCCGAGCTCGCAGGACGCCTTGGCCTGCTGTGATGCAAATGCGCTCTTGCCCTTCACCGCGACGACGAGGTCGCGATGGAGGTCGTCGGCGTCGACCTGAAACGGGACCAGGTGGGCGGTGCCTGCCCCTCGACCGCGATCACGCCTTCGCACCGTTGCGCATCGAGACCATCGCGAACTTGCCGCCGGCGACCAAGCCCGTTCCCGGCGCTCGCCTCGTCATGACGACACGCTAATCGGACTTTGTGCGACCTCCGAGGGAACCAAGGCCGACCTCAGCAATCCCGCCAGTCCATCGGAATTCAGATCGTCGCTCAGTCGAATGATCCAATCAGCGAGGTTTTCCCGCAATGCAGGTAGACCAGGGATTGGTCCGGCAGCTATTCAGTGCCGGTCGTGCTTGGCCACCCTACTACTCAACCAGGTCACCTTCCGCCGGCTCGACTTTCACGCCCTGGGATTCGAGAAACGCGACACCCTGATCCAGCTCCTCAGGCTCGCCTGAAACCTCGAGAAGCACCCACCCTTGATCTTTGGTCACGTCCGCGCGGCGGATGTTCGTCACGATCTCGAACTTGCGGCCGAGCTGATAGATCACGGGCTCCTTGACCAGGGCCGGGCCGAAGATCAGCCTGAGCCTTCGTCGCGCCATCGGCGCGAGTTTAAGTGCCGCCGGCTACCGCCGGCACGATCGAGATCTCGTCCATGTCTCCGACCTTCGCCTGCAAGCCAGAGCCCAGGCGCACGTCCTCGTCGTTCAGGTACACGTTCACGAACTGGCGGAGATCACCGTTCTCGTCGAGCAGTCGGTCGCGAAAGCCCGGATAGCGTGCGTCCAGAGCCTCGATCGCGGAGGCAAGGTCGTGGGCTTCGACGTCGACCGTGACCTCTCCGTCGGAGAGCCTGCGCAGCGGCCCCGGGATTCGAAACTGGGCCATACCTAGATAGTCACCTTTTCGCGAAACGACTTCATGGTCGGTTCTATCTCCACTCGCCGCGCGTGGCCGTTCGCCGAGGCGAGCACGTCCGCGGTCTTCAGGCCATGCCCCGTCACGTAGGCGACCACCACCTCGTCGCCCCTCCAGCGTCCGGCTCGTGCGAGCTTGGCGAGGACACCGATCGTGACCCCGCCCGCGGTCTCGGTGAAGATACCCTCGGTCCGAGCGAGCAGGCGCATCGCGTCCACGATCTCGTCTTCGGTCACAGCCTCTACCACGCCGCCCGTATCACGCGCGATCCGGTTGACGTACACCCCGTCCGACGGATTCCCGATCGCGATCGAGCGCGCGATGGTGTCCGGTTTGACGGGCAGGACGCGGTCTGGCGTATCGGAGTGAAACGCGTTGTAGACCGGCGCGCAACCCAGGGCCTGTGCTCCCGTGAAAGCTGGGACGCGGTCGCCGCGAACCAGCCCGAACTCGAGGAGCTCACCCGCGGCCTGCCGGTGGCGGACGAACTGGCAACCGCTCGCGATCGGGATGATGATCTCGTCGGGTAGCTCCCAGCCCAGCTGTTCGGCGGTCTCGAACGTGAGCGTCTTCGAGCCCTCTGCGTAGAAGGGCCTGATGTTGATGTTGCAAAACGCCCACGGCGTCGACTCGATCAGCTGGCTGCACAAACGGTTGACGTCGTCGTAGTTCCCACGCACCGCGACGACGTTGGGGTCGAACACGCTGATGCTTGCCACCTTGGCTGGTTCGAGGTCGACAGGGATGAAGACAAAGCACTCGAGACCGGCACGAGCCGCGTATGCCGCGACCGCGTTCGCGAGGTTGCCCGTGGACGCGCATGCGATCGTCTCGAAACCGTGGGCCCGCGCCCAGCTGATCGCCACCGACACGACCCGATCTTTGAACGAGTTGGTCGGGTTCATGCTGTCGTTCTTCAGGTAGAGGTTGCGCAGTCCGAGCTCGGCGCCCAAACGATCTGCCTTGACCAGCGGGGTCAAACCTTCACCGAGGGTGACGACGTTGACCGAGTCCTCGATGGGCAGCAGATCGCGATACCGCCACATGGACTTCGGTCCCTGCTCGATGCGCTCGCGGCTGACCACCTTCTTGAGCGCGGCCCGGTCGTAGACCGCATCGAGCGGGCCGAAGCACATCTCGCAGACGTGAGTCGCCTGGAGCTCGTACTCCGCGCCGCACTCGCGACAGCGCAGCCCGATGACCTTGGGCACGCGGCTCAGTTTAGAGAGCCGCTATGTGCAGCCACCATTCGAACGTCTCACCGGGCGCGAGCAGCGGCGGGGGCACCGACGCATCTGGCCGATCGCCGCCGCCTGTCGCGGGTTCGATCGCGAGCTGCCGGTAGCCGCCTAGGTCGCCGTTGCACACCCAGATCGCCACGTATGGCGTGAGCCCGGCGTCCCAGCTCATCTCGACGTTCGCACCGGAGGTCCATCGCATACGGACCCGGTCGACCGAGGCTTTGGGGAGGAAGAACTTCGCGCTCGCACCTTCCGCAGGGTGCCGCACGGGCGCGTCGATCTCCATACCCGGCTCGAATCGAAAGAGCGGGTGCGCGCACCAGTACGCGAGCTGCGGCTCGAGGCCGGCGTTCCTGTAGCGATACGTCACCCTGACCGCGTCGCCGAGACGGATCCGGCGCTCCAGCTCCCAGGGCAGCAGCCTGCCTCGACAGCTCATCAGCCCGGCGTCATGCACGTCCCACGGCAGCCGCCACGCCTCGCCGTGGTCGGGAAGAGTGTCGGTCGCCTCGACGTTCGGCACCATCTCATCCCAGCCCCACGCACCGCTCTCGACAAAGCTTTTCGCGGTAGGCTGGTCGACTCCGATGCCCTGGTCCAGGATCTCCTCGCCGTCGAGGCGGAGCGACGTGATGCGGCCTCCGCGCTCGGGTCGGATATCCATCTCCCAGCGCTTCGAAACCAGCTTCATCGCCGCGCCGATGCTAGCGGTCGTGATCGCGGCTGCTTGCGGGCCCGCGTCGGCGGTCCGGATGCACCGGAGCCCCACCCCGCTCGCCGCGATCCAGACCTCGCCCGCACCCAGCGCCGAACCCTCGCCAACTCCGGCGCCGTCGCATGTGTTCGTGATCGTCATGGAAAACCGCTCGTACAGCCAGGCGCTGGCCGGGCGCTACACATCGCAGCTGGCCAGGCGGTACGGCCTCGCCACCAACTACCACGGCATCACGCATCCGAGCCTGCCGAACTACCTGGCGATGACGTCCGGCAGCACGTGGGGGGTCACCGACGACGGATTTCACGATTTGCCCGCGGGCGGACTGGGTGCGGAGCTCACCAAGGCAAGCGTTTCCTGGCGCGCCTACATGGAGGGCATGAGCAACGGCTGCTTTCGCAGCGGATACCCGTACGCCCTCAAGCACAACCCTTTCGCCTATTACGGGAGCGCCTGCCCACCAGAGGTCGTTCCCTTCACCAAGTTTGCGGGCGACCTGACGGGTGATATCCCGCGCTTCGTGTGGATCACGCCCGGCCTTTGCAACGACGGCCACGACTGTTCGACGTCAGTCGCCGACGGATGGCTGGCGAAGACGGTGCCGACGATCCTGGCCACCACGGCATGGAAGGATGGCGGCGTGCTGTTCGTCACCTGGGACGAGGGAGAGGACAGCACCAACTCGGTGCTGACGCTGGTCATCCAACCCGACGCATTGGCGCGCACGAGCAAAGTGGCATACAACCACTACTCGCTGCTCGCCGCGATCGAGGACCGGCTCGGCGTGCCGCGCCTGGGCGAGGCCGCAAATGCGCAGCCCATGACGGACCTGATGCCCGCGCCTAGCTGACGGTCCGAATCCCGGCGCGGCCCACCGTGCCCTGCCAGTGCGTGATCGAATCGACGAATTCCTCATCGACGTTCACCCCGAGGCCAGGGCCGGCCGGTACCTTCAATCGGCCATCGCGAAGCACGAAGGGCTCCGTGATGTCGCGGTGGAAGTAGCGGTTTGACGCGGAAGTGTCACCAGGCAGTGTGAAGTTCGGCATCGCCGCCATGGCCACGTTGCCCGCCCGCCCGATGCCGGTCTCGAGCATCCCGCCCATCCACACCGGCAGGCCGCGTGCTGCGCACAGGTCGTGGATCCTGCGCGCCTCCAGATAGCCGCCGACGCGCCCTGGCTTGAGGTTGATGATCCGGCACGCGCCCAGCTCGATCGCGTCGCTGGCCGCCTGCAAGGAATGGATCGACTCGTCGAGGCAGATCGGCGTGCGAACGGTCTTCGCCAGCTCTGCGTGGGCGAGCACCTGCTCCTCGGGCATGGGCTGCTCGATGAGCAGCAAGGCGAAGGGATCGAGCTTCGCCAGGTGCGTGGCGTCGGCCAGCGTGTAGGCGGTGTTGGCGTCGACCTGCAGCGGGATGTCGCCAAAACGCTCGCGCACCGCGCGCACGGGCTCGACATCCCATCCCGGTTTGATCTTGAGCTTGATCCGGCGATAGCCCTGGTCGAGGTACCCGCCCACGGTGCTCAACAGCGCGGCGATCGACGGCTGGATCCCGACCGACACCCCACAGTCGACCTCGTCTCGCACGGCGCCGAAGAAGCGCGCGAACGACTGGCCCTGGTCGCGGAGCTCCGCGTCCAGCACCGCCATCTCGACCGCCGCCTTCGCCATCTGGTGCCCGTGCACCGGGCGCAGGAGCTTGGAGACTTCGCCGGTCGTGAGCGCACGGTCCAGCAGCCTCGGGATCAGGTGATGGATCAACACGTGCTGCGCGCCGTTCACGTACTCGGGCGAGTACGTCGGCTCTTCGCCGACGACGCATTCTCCCCAGCCGTCGCCTGCGTCCGTGACCGCCTTGAGCAGGAGGACGTCGCGCTCGGTCTGCACACCGAACGACGTCTCAAAAGGCGCGACCAGCGGAAGTCTGATCCGCCGCAGCTCGACCGCCTGCAACTTCATCCTGCCAGCGTATCCAGTCGCCTCACGTCGTCGGCGGTCAGATCGATGTCGGCGGCGGCGGCATTTTCCTCCACCTGCTTGACGTGTGACGCACCGGGTATCGCGACCACGTTCGGCTTCTGGACCAGCCACGCGAGCGCGATCTGCGCCGCCGTCGCCTGGTGCGCTGATGCGATCTCACGCAGCGCCGCCACGAGCGGTTCGCGGCCCGCACGCGCCTCGGCGCTGAAATCTCCTCGGAAGCGCCGGAAGTTGGTTGGCGACGAAGACTGATAATTGCCCGAGAGCGCGCCCTGTCCAAGCGGGCTGTAGGCGATGACGATTCGGCCCTCCCGCTGGGCCCACGGCAGGAGCTCGCGCTCCGGCTCGCGATGGGCCAGGCTGAACCGCACCTGGTTGGAGAGAACCCGTCCGCCGTACGCGCGCTCGCACTTCTGCCAGGCCGCGAGGCTGTGATTGCTCACGCCCACGTGCCGCACGAGGCCTTCCTCGACCAGTTTGCGGAAACGTGGCATCGTCGCGTTGGGCGGAAAGAGCGGGCTCGGCCAGTGCTGCTGGTAGAGATCGATCTGCTCGACGTCCAGCCTGCGCGCGCTCGCCCGCGCCCGGCGCCGGGTCATGAATGGCAGCCCGACCGGAAATAGTTTGGTGGCGAGAAATACACTTTCCCGCCGGCCCCGAATCGATCCGCCGACGATTCGTTCCGAGCGGCCCAAGCCATAGACCTCGGCGGTGTCGATCAGGTTGATGCCGAGCTCGAGGGCGCGGCGCACGATCTCGCCCGCGACCCTTGTGCTGTATTCGCGCCCATAGCCCCACTCGGTCGAGCCGAACTGCCAGGTGCCGAGCCCGATCACGGACAAGCGCGCGCCGCCGACCTCGGCGTACCTCACGATTCGCCCGATGCGAGGCGCTCGTACACGATCTGCGACCACGACTCCATGGCCAGGAAGTACATGCGCATCTCTTCCAGCGTGAGGAGCTCACCGGCGAGCTTGTCGGTTTCGCGGATGCGGATGTTCGGCGTGTCGCCCTCGACGAGAAAAACGACGCCCAGGTGCACCTTCGACACCGGGGACGAGTCTTCGTTGAGGAAGCCCAGCAGCGTGGCCTCGAACCGGCCGTCGTACACAACCTCTTCCTGCCACTCTCTCTTCAGGCCGTCGAGGATCGGATCGCCGGCGTCCAGGTCGCCCGGGTTGATGTGGCCGCCCACTCCCAGGGAGTACTGCTTGCGCAGCCGTCTCTCCGACGACGCACGCAGGCGATGCGTCAGCAAGTAGCGTCCGCCGTGCCGGAAAACGACGTAGGGGATGATTTGCTGGAAGCTGGGGTCGTTCTCAACCTCGGCCCGCGGCTTGAAGAAGTGACGCTCGCGGATCACCGACTGATGGCGGTCGAGATTCTCCGTAACAAAACCGTGCCACGCGCCGTCGGGAAACATGTCCTCGCTGCGGACGCAGAGCACTTCCTCGGCGGCGGCTCTCATGTCGGAAGCATGCGGACGAGGCCGCGGCCGAACACCGCGATCAACTCCGCGGTGCGATCGATCTCATCGTCGCCGATGGGCAGGAAGTAGATCCATCCCGCGCGTTCGGTGGATGTGGTGATCATGGTTCGGGCCGAGTCGGCGCTTGGGTTGCCACACGGACCATCGCCATCGGCGACGCAGATCCGGCCCTCGATGTTGACCCGCTCCTTGCCGATGCCATCGTAACCCTCGCCTTTCTTGCCGAGCCGGACGACGAGCTCCTCGCCCTTCACCTTGTCCAGGTCGTAGAGACCTACCGGCACCTGTAGCTGCACCGAGAGGGTGTTGGCCACATCGACCAGCGAGTTTATGCGCGGCAGCGGCTCGCCCTTTTTCATGCGCCGCAAGAGCGCTTCAGAAGACGGACGCATGCGCGTCGGGTCGGTGCCGAAACGCCGGTACAGCTCGCGCGCACGGTCGATCGGCCCGACCTCACCCGACCGCACAGCCTGCATCGCGCGCTTGACCTCGAGTGCGAAGTCCTCACGCGGTGGCGTGACCTCCAGCTCGTACAGCTCGAGCGCGATGAGCTCGACCGGAATCTCGCAGCGGACCTTCACGCGAGATATTCCAGGTGGTCGAAGAAATCCGGGTACGAGATGTTTACGCACTCCGCGCCCTCGATCTCGGTCTTGCCGTCGGCGATCAAGGCCGCGACCGCCAGGGCCATCGCGATTCGATGATCGCCACGCGAATCCACCCGCGCGCCTTCGAGCCTTCGTGGCCCCGTGATAAGCCAACCGTCGTCGTCGAGCTCGATGTCGGCGCCCATCGCGCTCAGCCCGTCCGCCATCGCAGCCAGGCGGTCCGACTCCTTGACTCGCAGCTCGTCCGCGCCCGCGATCACGCTCCTGCCTGCAAGCTGGGTGGCGAGCACCGCCAGCACGGGCAGCTCATCGATCATCGCGGCAGCGGCTCCGCCGTTCAACTGGAGCGGGCGTCCCAGGTCGCTGCCCCCGACCTCGAGATCCGCGACTGGTTCGCCGGCTTCGAGGCGAGGCTTCGACCGCTTGATGGCGAACCCCAACGACGTCAGCGTCTCCGCGAAGGCCGTCCTGGTCGGGTTGACACCCACGCCCAGCAGACGAACGCGGCTGCCGTCGACCAGCCCGGCCGCGACCAGCCAGAACGCGGCCGCGCTGAAGTCTCCCGGTATGTCGATGTCCACCGGGTCGAGGGACTCGGTACGTCCCACCTCGACGCGCAGGCCGGCCACCTTCACGTCGGCGCCCATCGCGGCGAGCATGACCTCGGTGTGGTCTCTGGTCTTGATCGGCTCGACGACCGCGGTCTTTCCTTCTGCGTACAGCCCGGCCAGGAGGATGGCGGACTTGACCTGCGCGCTTGGGACCGGCGATCGGAATTCGACGCCGGTCAGTCGATTCCTCCCGCCGACTCGGAATTGCGGGGCCCGAGCAGCGCCTACTTCATCGAAGTCCCACGCGGCTGCCGCGCCCATCTCGCGCAGGGGCTCGACGACACGGTCCATCGGCCGTCGGGACAGCGAGTCGTCGCCGACCAGCCTGCTCTTGAAGGGCTGGGCGGCGAGCAGGCCCGCCAGCAGCCGCATCGTGGTGCCGGAGTTGCCGCAGTCGAGCGCCCCGGCTGCCCGTCGAAGTCCGGCCATCCCGCCTCCGACGACCCTCGAGCCTTCTATCTCCACGCCCAGAGCTCGCATGCAGGCGGCGGTCGATTCGACGTCGGCGCCGCCAGACAGGCCACGAACGTGACTTTCCCCGGACGCCACCGAACCCAGAATCAGAGCCCTGTGGGAGATCGATTTGTCTCCCGGAACCTTGATCTCGCCGGTGAGTCGCCGCGTGCCTCGGACGGTGGCGATCATTCCTGGGCCCAACGCCGGCGGACGGAGCGGGCCTCCTCGAATAGCTCGACCAGCCTCGGGTCATCCGCCTCCAGGTGGCGGCGGAGCCGCGCGAGCTCCTTGCTCACGGCCTCGAGCATGTCCAAGAGGTTCTGGCGGTTCGTGCGGGCAACGCCGGCGTAGAGGTCTGGGTCGCCACCGGCGAGCCGGCTCAAGTCCCGAAACCCGCCGGCGGCAAGCCGTGAGGCTTCGGGCCAGTCCTTGCGCCGCGACAGCGCAAGCACGTAACCGACCGAGAGCAGAAACGCCGCGTGGCTCACGCCGGCGACGAGGCGGTCGTGAGCCTCGGCGTCAAGCACGACCGGGTGTGCGCCGACCGCCTCCACCAGATCGACGATCCGCGGGTCGTCGCGCGTCAACACCCAGGGCGCGCCCTCGAACATGGTGGGGTCAGCGGCGTCGATGCCCGAGCTCTCCTTGCCGCACATCGGATGGCCGCCGACCAGGTCGAGCCCCGCCGCAGCCGCCCACTCCATCACGCTCGCCTTGGTGCTGGCCATGTCGGTGACGGCCTTGCCTTTCACCTTGCCGGCCAGCTGCGCGAACAGCTCGCGCATGGCACTGATCGGCGCCCCGATCACGACTACGTCCGCCATGTCGACCATGCCGAGGTCGGTGTTCGCCGTCGCGACGACGTCGCGGTCGAGCGCCTTGCGCGCCACGGCCGGATCGCGATCGCTGCCGACGACGACGGTCTCCGGGCGGGTCTTCCTCAGCGCAAGCGCGAATGATGAGCCCATGAGGCCGAGGCCCACGACGGCAACTGTCGCCACGGCGTTCTACGCCAGCTGCTTCTGCATCGCGCCCAGCAACCGCTTCACGTCCGCCATCAGATGGTCGAACGCATCGAAGTCGAGCGACTGCGCGCCGTCCGAGAGCGCCTGGTTGGGCGTCGGATGGACCTCGATGATCAGGCCGTTGGCTCCGGCGGCCACTGCGGCCAGCGACATCGGTCCGACAAGAGACCAGCGCCCCGTCGCCTGCGACGGATCGACGATGACAGGCAGATGCGACAGCTCGCGCACCAACGGCACCGCGTTGAGGTCCAGCGTGAATCGCGTCGCCGTCTCGAAGGTGCGGATGCCGCGCTCGCACAGGATGACGTCGCGGTTGCCCTGGGACAGGATGTACTCGGCGGCCAGCAACCATTCTTCGATGGTCGAGGACATTCCCCGCTTCAGCAGCACGGGCTTACCGGAGCGGCCTGCCTCTTGCAGCAGCGCGTAGTTCTGCATGTTGCGGGTGCCCAGCTGCAAGATGTCGGCGTACTTTGCGACCAGCGCCACGTCCCCGGGTGATACGACCTCCGTCACGACCTTGAGCCCGGTCTCGGCTCGCGCGGCGGCCATCATCTTCAGCGCCGACTCTCCCAGACCCTGGAACGAGTACGGCGATGTGCGCGGCTTGAACGCTCCCCCGCGCAGCACCCGAGCGCCCTGCGCGGCGACGTGCCGCGCCGTCTCGAGCAGCATCTCCTCACCTTCGACCGAGCATGGGCCGGCCATGACCACGACCTCGTCGTTCCCGATCTTCACGCCGTCGACGTCGACGACTGTGTCGTGGCGCCGGAACTCGCGGCTTGCGAGCTTGAAAGGCTTGGTGATCGGGATGATCTCGTGGATGCCGCCGAGATGCGAGAACGCGTCCTTGTAGGCGTAGGCGTTGCCGCCGATCACGCCGACGAGGGTCCGCTCCTCTCCGCGTGACAGCTCGGCCTTGAGGCCGATCTCCTCGATCCGGTCGACGACGGCGTCGATCTCGGCTTTGGTCGCGGTATGCGACATGACGATGATCACGGTCTGCGGAGGACCCGCACGATAGCTCGACGAGAGATTCGGATGCACAGGTGACCGAGTCGAAGGCGCCGCGAGCACCGGACCGGAGTGCATCCCGTCGATGCGCGAGGACCGGAGCGCAAGCGGCACCGCACCCGGACGCCTGGGCGCCGAAGATCCGGCGATCTCATCGGGTGATTCCTCCTATGCCTCGCATGTAGTCCAGGTCGGCTTTGATCGCCTCCGCCCCGCGAAGGTAGGCGAAGCGAATCGTGGACTGTGGTCGCGGCGTGTTGTAGAGCAGCAGGATCCGCACGCACATCGGAACGCCACGAGGGTTCGGCTGCTGGACGTTCATGTCGTGACCGCAGAGCAGGGGGACGTCGAGCCAGCCCAGCCTGCGTGCGGCAAGCGCCGGAAATTCAGCCGTAAGGTCCGGCGTCGTGGTGAAGTACGCGAACGCGATCTCGGACGGATCCAGGTCGTTGAGGTGGACGAGCTCGCGCAGCAGTTCCTCGGTGGCTTCCGTGATCGCCTCCGCCGTGTTTGCGCTCGCCGTCGTCGCTCCACGGATACCCCTTACCGGCAAGCCTTGAGGAGCTCCCTGACCAGCGCCGTGCCGTCGCCCGCGCGGTTGATCTCGTCGACGATCGCACTCCCGACCACCGCCGCATCAAGCTTTCCTCGCAGCGCCTTGAGGTGGTCTTGCCGCGAGATGCCGAAACCGGCAGCGACGGGCAGCGTTGTCTGTTTCTTGACCTCGGCGAGCAGCTCGACAATTCCCTCCGGCAGCTCTTTCCGCGCTCCCGTGATTCCAGTCACAGTGACGCAGTAGATAAACCCGCTCGAATGGGAGCAAATGTCGCCGATGCGATCCGGAGGCGTGGTCGGCGCAACCATGAAGACTGTGTCGAGCGAAGCCGCGCGCAGCCAAGCGGCAACCGGTTCCGCCTCCTCGATCGGCAGGTCGGGCACGATCACACCCGCCACGCCCGCCTGCGCCGCCTCGGCCGCAAACTTGCGCGGGTCGTAGGCCAGGACCGGGTTGATGTAGGTCATAAGCACGACCGGTACGCCCTCGACCGCGACCTGCTGTGCGACTTCGAGCGCGCCCTCGACCGTCATCCCGTGCTGAAGCGCCACCTGGCCCGCGTGCTGGATGACCGGGCCATCGGCAAGCGGATCGGAATGAGGGATCCCGATCTCGAGCGCGGCGATGCCCGAGCCGGCGAGCCTCTTCCCCACCTCGATCGAACGTTTCTTGGACGGGTGCCCCGCCATGATGTAGGCGACCAGCTTCAGGTCGCCCTTGGCCTTGAGCGCGGTTTCGAGCCGCGATGTGGTGTCAGCCAGCATCCACCGAGTCCATGTCTTTGTCCCCGCGCCCCGAGAGGCAGACGAGGATCCGGCCGCCCGGTCCAAGGTCGCGCGCGATCAGGCCGGCCTGGTGGATGGCGTGCGACGGCTCGAGCGCGGGCATGATCCCTTCGAGTCGCGTGCACAGCCTGAACGCCGCAAGGGCGTCCTTGTCCGCGACCGCGACATATTCGACGCGCTCGATGTCGCGCAGGAACGCGTGCTCCGGGCCGACGCCTGGGTAGTCGAGTCCCGCGGAGATCGAGTGCGTGGTCAAGATCTGCCCGTCGCCGTCCTGGAGCAAGTAGGAGTAGGTGCCGTGGAGCACGCCTGGGCGCCCGGCAACCAGCGAGGCGGCGTGCTCACCGGTCCGGATTCCCTTCCCCGCCGCCTCGACGCCGACGAGCGTCACGTCGTGGTCATCCAGGAACGCCGTGAAGATGCCGATTGCATTCGACCCTCCCCCCACGCACGCGACAACCACGTCCGGCAGCTTGCCGTCGAGGGACAGATACTGCTCGCGCGCCTCGTCTCCGATGACCCGCTGCAGGTCACGGACCATCTCCGGATACGGATGGGGCCCCACGACCGAACCGATTATGTAGTGAGTCGTGCGGACGTTCGTCACCCAATCGCGGATGGCTTCGGTCGTTGCGTCCTTGAGCGTCTTGGTGCCGCTCGTGACCTCGACCACCTCGGCGCCGAGAAGCTTCATCCGGCGCACGTTCATCGACTGGCGGTGCATGTCCTCGGTGCCCATGTAGACCGTGCAATCCAGACCGAAGCGCGCGCACACGGTGGCGGTCGCGACCCCGTGCTGGCCGGCCCCGGTCTCGGCGATGACCCGCTTCTTGCCCATGCGGAGCGCGAGCAGCGCCTGGCCGACGGCGTTGTTGAGCTTGTGCGCGCCGGTGTGGCAGAGGTCCTCGCGCTTGAAGTGGATGTGCGTGCCGCCGAAATGCTCGCTGAGACGGGTCGCGGCGTACAGAGGAGTCGGCCGCCCGATGAAGGCACGCCGGTGGCCGGCCAGCTCGAGCTGGAACTGGGGGTCGGCCTTGGCCTCGTGCCACATGTCCTCCAGCTCCCTCAGCGCGCTCATCAGCGTCTCCGGGACGTACTGGCCTCCGAATGCCCCAAACCGGCCGTCGACCGGATGGGTCAGAGCCGCGCGCGACGTCACGCCATTCCCTCCGCCCTCCGGACCGCGTAGACGAACTCGCGCACCTTGACCGGGTCCTTGACGCGCACACGCGCCTCGACCCCGCTCGACACGTCCACGCCGTAGGGCTTGAACCTGCTCACGACCTTGCCCACGTTACCCGGTTGGAGACCGCCGGCGACGAACACGCGCCGAGTGGCGAGCAGCGAGCGGGCGGCCTCCCAGTCCCATGCGCGGCCCGTGCCTCCGCGCTGGTCGGCCGACCAGGAGTCGAGCATGATCGGGTCGGGCCAATCGCCGGCTGCCGGCACCCTCCCATCTCTCACCTTCAGGACTTTCATCACCGGCCGGCCGGCTTCAAACCCAGGTGCCTCGGAGCCGTGGAGCTGGACCATGTCGAGGTCGAGGTAGTCCGCGATCCGGCGTACCCCGGCTGCCGATTCATCGATGAACACACCGACGATCTTCGGCCGCACCGACAGCTCGTCGATGATGGCCTTCGCCTCGTCAGGCGAGACGCTCCGGTCACTGCGGCAGAAGTGAAATCCGATCAGGTCCGCGCCCGCCTCCACCGCGGTCCGGGCGGCCTCGAGATCGCAGATGCCACAAATTTTCACCCTGACCATGAATTCAGCTCCCGGATCTGCGCCGCGGGGTCGGCTGACCGCATCAAGAGCTCGCCGACCAGGATCGCGTCGGCGCCGGCCTCCCGCATCCGCTTCGCGTCTTCCCGCCCGTGGATGCCGCTCTCGGCTACGAGCACGACGTCGCGCGGAACCAATCCGCGCAGCTTTTCGGTCAGGCCAAGGTCGACGGCGAAGGTGCGCAGGTCGCGATGGTTCACCCCGATCGCCTGAGCGCCTGCCTCGAGCGCGGCTGCGGTCTGGTGCTCGTCGTGGACCTCGACCAGGGCCGCGATCCCCCGGCTCTTCGCCACCGCCACCAGGTCCTTGAGCTGCTGCGCCTCGAGCGCCGCGACGATGAGCAGCACCGCGTCGGCGCCGCAAGCGCGGGCCTCCGCCACCTCGTATGGATCCGTGATGAAGTCCTTGCGCAGGATCGGCAGCGTGGTGGCCGCGCGAACCATCCTGATGTGCTCCGCGCGCCCGCCGAACCCGGCCATGTGCGTCAGCACCGAGATCGCGGCCGCGCCGCCCTCCGTGTACGCGTGCGCCAGGTCGGCCGGCCTGTAGTCCTGGGCCAGCACGCCCATGCTCGGCGTGCGCTGCTTCATCTCTGCTACGACGGCAAGCTTCGGGCCGCGAAGGGCAATCAGGAAGTCTTTGGGCGCGTAGGCCGCCACCGCTTGCTCGAACTGGTCGGAGGCCATCAGGTACCGGCGGCGTTGAAGGTCTTGCCTCGCTTCGAGGACCAGACGGGAGATCACGTCTTCGTTTTCCCGTTCGGCTTCGGGCATCACTCCTGCGAGATTCCGGCCCACCGCTGCAGCACGTCGCCGGCCCTTCCCGCATCGATCGCCTCCGCCGCCAGGCCGAGGCCCTCCTTCCAGTCGCCCGCCAGGCCGGCGGCTCGCAGCGCAGCGGCCGCGTTCAGGAGCACGACGTCTCGGCGCGCACCTTTCGCGCCGTCGAGCACCTCGTGGGCGATCCGCGCGTTGTCGTCGGGCCCGCCGCCACGCATCGCTTCCACCGGCGCCCTCTGAAGTCCGAGCTCGGCCGGGTCCAGCTGATATTCCTTTCGGTGGCCGTCGATCTCGATCACAAAGGAAGGCGAGGCCACCGAGAGCTCATCCATGCCGTCGCTCGCGTGGAACACGATCGCCCGCTCGACCCCGAGCCGAAGGAGCACATCGGCCATCTTGGCCGCGAGCTTCTGGTCCGCGACTCCGAGGGCCTGGTACTTGGCCCCCGCCGGGTTGCACAGGGGGCCGAGGATGTTGAACACCGAGCGCACCGCGAGCTCGCGACGCGGAACCGCCGCGAAACGGAACGAAGGGTGGAACACCGGAGCGAATAGGAAGCCGATGCCCGCCTGATCGATGCATCGCGCTACCCCTTCGGGGGCAAGGTCGATCTTCACGCCCAGCTTCTCCAGCACGTCGGCAGACCCGCACAGCGAGGAGGCGGCTCGGTTGCCGTGCTTCGCGACGCGCGCCCCGCACGCGGCGGCAACGATCGCCGCGAGAGTCGAGATGTTGAAGGTGGCCAGGCCGTCGCCGCCGGTTCCGCACGTATCGAGCAGCGCGCCATCGACTTCGATGGGGGTCGCGACCGCACGAGCGGTGCGCGCAAAGCCGGTCAGCTCCTCTGGCGTCTCGCCCTTCATCCGCAGCGCGACCATGAAGCCGGCGATCTGCGAGGGCGTTGCGTCGCCGCGCATGATCACCTCGAAGGCCGACGCCGCCTCCTCCTCGGTCAGGTTCTCGCATTTGACGAGCTTCCCCAGTGCTTCGATCACGCTTCCACCTTCGTGGCCCGGCGGACGAAGTTCCCCAGGATCTTCTTCCCCTCCTTGGTCAGCACCGACTCGGGATGGAACTGCACGCCGAAGGTCGGATGCTTGACGTGACGCAGACCCATCACCACGCCGTCGTGTGTCCATGCCGTGACCACAAGCTCAGCGGGCATGCTGGAACGGCGGACGATCAGCGAGTGGTAGCGCGTCGCCTCGAACGGCTCGCTGACACCCGCCAGCACACCAGAGTTGTCGTGATGGATCCACGCGGTCTTGCCGTGCGCAGGCTCGTTGCGGACCACCTCGCCGCCGAAAACCTGGCCGATGCATTGATGGCCCAGGCATACCCCGAGGATCGCCAACTTTCCGCTGAGCGCGCGGACCGCGTCGTTCGACACGCCTGCGTCGTCCGGCGTCCCTGGTCCAGGTGAGATCACGATCCCGTCGAACTTCGCCAGCTCGTCGACGGTGACCTCATCGTTGCGAAACACCTGAGGTTCGGCGCCGAGCTCGGCCATGTACTGGACGAGGTTGTAGGTGAACGAGTCGTAGTTGTCGATCATGGCGATGGTCATCACATCGCCTCGGCCATCTCGATGGCCTTGAACATGGCGCCGGCCTTCTCGAACGTCTCTTCATACTCGCGCTCCGGTTTCGAGTCCGCGACCACGCCGCAGCCGGCCTGCACGTAGGCGGTGCCTTCGGCGGCCACGACCGTGCGCAGTGTGATCGCCATGTCCAGGTTGCCGCCGAAGCTCACATAGCCGAGCGATCCGGCATACACGCCGCGCTGATCGGGCTCGAGCTCGGCGATCACCTCCATCGCGCGGATCTTTGGTGCGCCGGAAACCGTACCCGCCGGGAACGCAGCGCGAAGTGCGTCCAGCGATGTCTTGCCGTCACGCAGCTGCCCGGTCACCGTCGAGGAGATGTGCATCACGTGCGAGTAGCGCTCGATCTCCATCAGACGATCGACCGCGACCGTGCCGGGCTGGGCGACCCTGCCGACGTCGTTGCGCCCGAGGTCGACAAGCATCACGTGCTCCGCGCGCTCCTTGAGGTCGCTCAGCAGCTCTTTCTCGAGGCGCTTGTCCTCCGCGGGGTCGGCGCCGCGGCGGCGCGTGCCGGCAAGCGGCCGTGTCTCCACACGCCGGCCCTCGACCTGGACGAGCTTCTCGGGCGACGTGCCCACGACGTGCCTGTCGCCACCAAGCGCCAGGAAGAACATGTAGGGCGACGGGTTGATCGCCCGCAGGCAGCGGTAGACGTCGAACGGGCTTGCCGCGAGCGGCTTGTGGAATCTTTGCGAAGGAACGATCTGGAATGCGTCGCCGTCGATGATGTACTCGCGGGCGGCGTCGACCATGGCGTGGAATTGGCCTTTGGTCACGTTCGGCTCCCACCGCGCACCATCGACCCCGCGCGGGAAAGCTGAAGGCGGGTCCCCCGCGAGGCGCTTCTCCATCGCGTCGATGCGCGCGAGCGCGGCGTCGTAGTCCTCGCGGTCCGGGCGGTGAATCGTCAGCAGCTGGAGCCGGCGGGTGACGTGGTCGAACACCGCGAGGTCCTCGGCGCGCAGGAAGGCGCTCTCAGGCATCGGAGGAGGAGCGCCCTTGGCCACGGGCAGCCGCTCGAAATGGCGCGCAACCTCGTACCCGAGATAGCCGACCGCGCCGCCGTGAAACCGAGGGATGCCCGGAACCGGAGCGGTCTCTTCGCCGGCGACCGATGCCAGCGCGTCGAGCGGGTTGCCGCCGCCGAGCTCGAGCGGCCGAGGCTGGAATCCGATGAACGAGTAGCGGGCGAGACGCTCGCCGCCCTCGACGCTCTCGAGCAGGAAGCCCGGCTCGCCGGGCGGGCAGAGCAAGGTGTACGCGCGGACGGGAGTCAGCATGTCGGCGAGGACTTCTCCGTAGACCGGGATCAGGGCGTGATCCGCGGCAAGCGCCCGAGCATCCTGTCGGGAGGGGGTGCACTCTCTCATCTCGTTCTTGTTTCCTCTGTTCCGCCTCGCTCTCTATGGCGAGGCCGGATGGCAAACCTTATCAGATAGCCCGCCGGCGTCTAGTGCTTGGCCTTTGCCTTCATCTCCCGCTTTACGTCGCGGGCTTGAGCCATCGACTCCGGCGAATCGACGTCCGCCACGGAGTGCCAGGTCGCAGCATGCTTCTCCCATCCAGGGGGCTTGACGCCGAACTTCTTCGCCAGCACCGCGATGAGGATTCGAGTCTTCATCTCGCCAAATCCAGGCAGCCGGGAGATCCGCGCCGCCATCTCATCCCCGTCGCGCGCATCGCGCCACACCGATTCGGCGTCGCCGCCGTAATCGTTCACGACCGCCGCACACATCGCCTGCACGCGCCGTGCCATGTTGCCCGGGAAACGGTGGAGCGCCGGTCGCTCGCGAAACACCTGGTCCAAGCGCTCCGGGTCCATGCTCGCGATCTCGCGCGCGCCGAGATGACCGAGCCGCCGCTTCAGCTCGTAGGGCCCAGCGAACGCCTTCTCCATCTTTACCTGCTGATCGAGCACCATGCCGATCAACAGCGCGAGCGGATCGGTCTCGAGGAGCTCGTTGGCGGCGGGATCCTGCGTCCACACGATCGGCATGATTGGAAACTGTAGGCGCTTACGCGGCCGCTCGCCCCCTCCGGCGGCTCCTACGCCACGTCCCTGTGTATGGGGAGGTGAAACCCTTCCCGATGAACCACCCGCGTTGCCTGGCCCGTTATACCTTTCGTGTCCGAGGCCTACCGACCCGGCTCGCGAGAGGACTTCGATCGTCTCTACCGCACCGCGTACCCGCGCGTGTTCCGCACCCTGTCGGCCATCCTCGCCGATCCCCAAGCTGCCGAGGACTGCGCCCAGGATGCTTTCGTGCAGGCGTTCCAGGCATGGAGCCGCTGGCGCCCCGACGGCCCTGCTGAAGCCTGGATCCATCGCATCGCGGTCAACCGCGCGATCTCTTACCGGCGGAGCGCCAGGTTGCGCGGCGTCGGCGAGCTGCTTCGCCGCCTCGGCCGCCCAGCCGCCGCGACCAATCCTGCCGAAGCGGCAACACGTCCCGACCTGCTGACCGCGCTGCGCGGGATCCCGCCGAAGCTGGCGGCTGCGATCGTCCTGCGCCACTACCACGGCTACACCAACCGCGAGATCGCGGCAGCGCTGGGAGTCTCGGAGCGCACGGTCGGCACGCGCCTGCGCCAGGCGGCCGAGCTGCTGCGCAAGTCGCTCGAGCCAGCCTTCTCACTTGAAGCCGCTGAGGCGTTTCCTTCAGATCAGCAGGAGTCATATGCCAAACGCTGACGACGACCAGCTCGGCCCCGAGCTCGAAGAGCGCCTGCGAGGCGAGCTAGATCGCGTCCAGCCTCGCTACTCTTCGCCCCGCTACGTCGCCGCGAGCAGACGCCCCATCATCTGGCGCGTGGCGCCGGCGGCGCTCGTGGTCGGCGTCCTAGGCATCCTCGGGCTGAGCGGCTATGTCAAAACCGGGAGCCCAAACCCGGTCGTCTGGACGGAGCGCGTCGTCACCGTGGTGCATCCGAACACTGCGTCGCCGGCCCCCGGACGGTCGCCGGGCGAGCATGAGAGTGGTCCCGCGACGACACCCGCTCATAACCCCGAGCACAAGGCCTCTCCCGCGCCAACGGAGAAGCCGGAATCGGGGCAATCGCCGGAACCATCGGGGTCACCAGAGGCCCACGAATCGCCCGAGCCGTCGAATGATCACTCGGGCACGGGCACGGGCTCAGGCTCCAGCGATTCCGGATCGGGTTCCTCGGCCGACTCGTCCCCAACTTCTGCCACCCCGTCCGACGACGACTGACTTCCGACTCGGAGGACAGTCAGCGTTAGTAGGGGCATGAAAAGACCAGTCGTGATGATCGTCGGCGCTGCAGCGGGAGCCCTTCTGGTCGCCGGGGTAGGCGCTTCCGCTCACACCGCGATCAACCTGGCGACGAGCGTGGGGACGCGTTCGGACTTGTTCGGCGACGAGGCCACAGCTGCACGTGTCCAGTCGCCAGAGCCAGAGGCAAGCCCAGAGGCCACGCCGACGGCCGAGCCGGCTGAACGCCCGGAACCCGCGGCGACGGCTGAGCCGGCCGAGAACGAGCCTGCTGAGAACGAGAACGACAATGACAACGACGACAACGATGCGGTCGAGCACGCCGGCTCAGGCAACCACGACGACGGTGGCGACAACGGCGGTGGCGGTGGGGGCGGCGACGACTAGCGCTTAGCTTCCCGGCGCTGCACGAACTCAAAACCGAATCGCCCCTTGACGCACAGGTGACCCGAGGTCACGCTGTGATCAAGGGGCGACGTCACTTTTACGATCGAGTTGTCCTGGACATGCAGCTCGAGCATGCAGCCCACGCCGCAGTAGGGGCACACGGTTTCCGTCACTTTCTGACGAGACTCATCCCACGTGCCGGCGGCGCGCATTTCGTGCTCGCTCTTGAACATCAACGCTCCAGTCGGGCACACGCCGATGCAGTTGCCACAGTAGACGCAGGCCGAATCTGGAAGCGGCGTATCGAACTCGGTCGAGATATGCGCGTCGAAGCCTCGACCCACGACCCCGATGGCAAAGGTGTTCTGCGCGTCAACGCCACAAGCTTCCACGCACTTGTAGCAGAGGATGCAGCGCGAGTAGTCGCGCACGTAGAGGTCATTGTCGATCTTTACCGGCTGTGCCGCGGTCGCGACCTGATCGCCGAAGCGCGACGGTGTTGCGCCATATCGACCCATCCATGCATGGACCTGGGGCGAGCAGAGCGACATGTCGACCGACGACGCAAGCAGCTCGAGGACGAGACGGCGGCTGTGCCGGACACGATCGGAGTCGGTCTGGACCTTCATCCCGGCTTCGACCTTGCGCGAGCACGCGGGGACGAGGACGCGCGATCCCTCGACCTCGACCACGCAGACCCTGCACACGTTGACAGGCGTCAGGTTGTCCAGCTGGCACAGGGTTGGTGTGTCGATCTGCATCCGGCGGCACGCGTCGAGGATGGTCGAACCTTCGGCGACCTCGAATTCGCGGCCGTCGATCGTCAGCTTGACTAGGCGTCGTGGCAGGCCGACGAAAACCGCCTCAGACATTGAGCACCTTCAGCTGCGTCAGGCCTGACGCGATCGCATTGGCCGCCGTCTGGCCGAGACCGCAGATCGACGCATCTCGCATCGCCTGTGCGATGTCGCTCAGCAGCAGAACATCGGAGCGACCGTCGCCGTCGCGTCCACCCAACATCCGCTCGAGGATCTCCTCCTGGCGCTTGGTGCCGACGCGGCAAGGCACGCATTGGCCGCACGATTCGTCGCGGAAGAAGCGGGCGATGCGAAGCAGAACCTGCTTCATGTCCGCGGTGTCGTCGAAGACGAGGACCGCACCGGAGCCGAGCGTAGCACCGATGGCGCGCGTCCCCTCGAAGCTCAGCGGGACGTCGATCTGGTCCGGAGTGAGAAAGGATCCGGCCGCCCCACCAAGAAGGACCGCCTGGACTTTGCGCGCCCCGGCCGTGTCGAGCAGCGCGCGCAGAGGAGTCCCCATCGCGACTTCGTAGATCCCCGGGCGCGTGACATGTCCCGACGCGCAGAAAAGGCGCGTCCCCGTGGAGTCCTTTGTCCCTGTCGCCGCGAATGACGCGCCTCCTTCGACAACGATGTCGACCACGTTCAGAAGCGTCTCGACGTTGTTGACCAGCGTCGGCTTGCCGAAGAGGCCCACATCGACCGGAAAAGGCGGCTTGTTGCGCGGCTCTCCCCTCTTCCCTTCGATCGAGTTGAAGAGAGCCGTTTCCTCGCCGCAGATGTAAGCGCCCGCCCCGCGCCGCACCTCGATCTCCAACTTGAGGATTCCTTGCGCGCGGGCCTGGGCAATGGCGTTCTCGATCCGCCTTCGCGCGAGCGGATACTCGGTGCGGACGTAGAGGAACCCCTTCTCGCAGCCGGTCGCAAGCGCGGCGATGGCCATCCCTTCGACGATCGCGAAGGGATCGTTCTCCATCAAGACGCGATCCTTGAACGTGCCCGGCTCCGACTCGTCGGCGTTGCACACGAGGTAGTGGGGACGGGCCGCCGCCTTCGCCACCGACTCCCACTTGCGGCCGGTTGGAAACGCGGCTCCGCCCCTGCCCAGCAGTCGGGATTCGGTGATCTCGCGGATGACCGCATCCGATCCGATCACCTCAGCGCGACCAAGGGCGGTGAAGCCGCCATGCAGGCGGTAGCTTTCGAGGCTCTCGGGGTCGACCGCGCCGATCCGGCGCAGCAGCTTCGGCTGGGCCTGCCGAGGCATCGAGTACGTCGCCGGCTCGGGCCAGGCGCCTCCGCCGAGGATCGACTCCGCCTGTGCCAGCGTGAACGGCGCGATCTGTCGGTCTTTGTGCTGCATGCCGGCTCGCTCGACAAGCGCCGCGGGCGCGCGGTCGCACAGGCCGAGACAGGGGCTGCGGTGCCACACCACCCCCGACGGCCCATGTGCGTTTTCGAGTGCCGCGCACAGCTCTTCCGCACCGGAGCATTTGCAAGCGATGTCGTCACAAACGTGAAGCGACAGAGCGCCGCGCGGCTGGAGCCCGAAGCGGGCGTAGAAGCTGACCACTCCGTACGCCTCGGCCGGCGGGATGGACAGCCGCCTGCACGCATACTCGAGCGCGCCGCGGCTCACCCAGCCGGAGCGGTCCTGGATCGCGTGGAGCACGGGCAGAAGAAGGTGGCGCCGCGACCGCGTCGCGCGCCCGCCATACGCGAGGTGGTCGTCAGACGCGCGCCGCTCGCCCCCCTCCCAAAGCGACTCCGGCTCGCCAAGCAGACCGTCGACCGCCGCCATCTCCTCGGCGGTCGCGGGCCCCCCTGTGGTGCGTATGTCCAACTAAGAGGCGGGGACCTGAGCGGGGATCTTGTCAATCCGGATCGCGCTTGCCTTGAACTCGGCCGTGCCGGACTTTGGGTCCGTGGCGTCAATGGTCAGGATGTTTGTCGAGACCTGGTCGGGAAAGTGAAGCGTCATGAACGCGAGACCAGGTCGCAGGGTGGGCTCGATTCGCACGTTCACATCCACGGAGCCGCGGCGCGAGCTGACGCGGACGCACTCGCCGTCCTCCACACCGATGCGCTGACCATCCTCGGGGGAGATGAGCAGCGCCTCGCCCTTGCGGAGCGGCGACGTGTACTCGTTGGTCTGAACACCCGTGTTGAAGGAGTCGAGCCTGCGACCGGTGGTCAGTCGGATCGGAAACTCTTCGCTCAGGCGATCGACAGGCGGATCGTGCTCCACGGCGTGGAACGGAGCGCGGGGGCCCTCGACGGGATGCTTCCAGAGCCGAGCGTGCAGGAACTGCGTGCCCCGATGCGATTCGTCCGGACAGGGCCACTGGATCCCACCGAGCTCCTCGAGCCGGCGATACGCCATACCCGCATGCATCGGGGACAGGCTGCGGCACTCATCCCAGACTTGCTCGGCGGTCGGATGGCCCCAGTCTGAGCCGAGACGGCGAGCGAGTTCGCAGATGATGTCGATGTCGTCCCTCGCGCCCGCGGGCGGCTCGAGCGCGCGACGGACGCGCTGGACGCGCCGCTCGCTGTTGGTCACCGTGCCTTCCGACTCCGCCCAACCGGCAGCCGCCGGCAGCACGACGTGCGCCATCTGCGCGGTGTGGGTGAGGAAGATGTCCTGCACCACCAGGTGATCGAGGCCGCTCAAAAGACGGACAGCGCGACCCTGGTCCGCCTCGCTGCGCGCCGGGTTCTCGCCGACGATGTAGAGCGAGCTGAGGTCGCCGCGATCCATCGCCTCGAACATCTCGCTCAGATGCCACCCCTTCCTGCCTGGAAAGGTCGCGCCACCCCAGGCGCGCGCGAACTTGTCGTGGATCTCCGGGTCTTCGAGGTCTTGGAAACCGGGCAGGCGCGCCGGAATCGCGCCCATGTCGCCGCCGCCCTGGACGTTGTTCTGCCCGCGCAGCGGATTGAGCCCGCTCCCATACCTGCCGACTTTGCCGGTGAGCAGACCCAGGTTGATCAGCGCGAGCACGTTGTCGGTTGCGTTGTGGTGCTCGGTGATGCCTAGCGTCCAGCAGATCATTCCCTTCTCGGCCCGCGCATACGCGAGCGCGACCTCTTTGATCGCCGCGGCCGGCACGCCGGTCTCCGCCTCGGCACGTTCGAGCGTGTACGCCTCGACGCAGCGCGCGAACTCCTCGTAACCGGTGGTCGCCCGCGAGATGAACTCCGTGTGCGCAAGCCCGGCGTGGATGATCTCGCGCGCCATCGCGTTGGCGAGCGCGATGTCGCTCCCCACATCGATGCCGAGCCATATGTCGGCCCACTCGGCCGAGCTTGTGCGCCGGGGATCGACCGCGATGAGCTTCGCTCCGCCGCGCACCCCGCGCAGGAGGTGGTGGAAGAAGATCGGGTGAGTCTCCCGCGCGTTGGAGCCCCACAAGATGATCAGGTCCGTTTCCTCAGCCTCCTGGTAGGAAGACGTCCCTCCCCCGGCTCCGAACACTGTCGCCAGACCGGCGACGCTCGGCGCGTGTCAAGTCCGGTTGCAGCTGTCGATGTTGTTGCTGTGCATGACCGCACGAGTGAACTTCTGCGCCATGAAGTTCATCTCGTTGGTCGTCTTCGAGCAGCTGAACATGCCGAATGCATGCGGTCCTTGCCGGCGGGCCGCCTCGAATCCCGCGGCGGCCCTCGTCAGGGCCTCTTCCCAGGACGCGGGGCGCAGGTCTCCGCCCTCCCTGACCAGCGGCTCGGACAGACGGCGAAGCCCGTCGTGCATGGCACCACTATATGTATCGCGCCTACGACTTGTGGGCGGCGACGAACTCCTTGATCCGCCCCAGGCCGAGCTTCAGCTCGTCCTCCGACTGCGTGTAGGCGAGGCGGATGAATCCCTTGCCCGCGAGGCCGAACGCCGTCCCGGGCAGAACCGCGACGCCGGCTTCGTTGAGCAAGCGGCTTGCCAGCTCGTGCTCGTCGAATCCCGTGCCCTCGATGTTCGGGAACACGTAGAAGGAACCCTGCGGGCGCGCGCAGCGGATGCCTGGAATCTCGTTCATGCCGTCGACCACCAGGTCGCGCCGGCGCTCGAAGACCTTGACCATCCGGCGCACCGCGTGCTCCGATTCCGGAGACCCCAGCGCCTCGATGGCCGCGATCTGCGTGAACGCCGCGGCGCACGACGACGAGTTGATCATCAACGTGTCGAGCTTGGCGGCCAGCGCGCGCGGAGCGACCGCGTAACCAAGGCGCCACCCAGTCATCGCGTAGGACTTCGACAGCCCATCCATCAAGACCGTGCGCTCGCGCATGCCGGGCCTGGACAACGGCGAGACGTGGTGAAACCCGTACACGAGCTGGCTGTAGATCTCGTCCGACACGACCAGGAGGTCGTGCTTGTGCGCGAGTTCGCATACGAATTCGATGTCCTCGGCGGTGAGCACGCCGCCGGTCGGGTTTTGCGGAGTGTTGATGATGAGCATCCGCGTCTTCGGAGTGACCAAGGAGGCCAGCTCGTCGAGGTCCATACGGAATCCGGATTCCTCGCGCAGAGTGACCATCTTCGGCACCGCGCCGATGAAGCTCACCTGCGACGCATAGGCGGGATAGCCGGGGTCGGGCAGGATCACCTCATCGCCAGGCTCGACGCAGGCGAGCAGCGTGAACAGCAAGACGTTCTTCGAACCGGGAACGAGCACGACGTCGGCCGGGTCGACCTCGGTGGAAAGCATCCGGCTCACGAAACTTGCGACTGCTTCACGCGCTTCGAAGATCCCGCTCGCCGGTGTGTAGTGCGTGTAGCCATTCTGCATCGCACCGATCGCCGCTTCGACGATGTTGTCCGGCGTCGCGAAGTCGGGCTCGCCGATCTCGAGGTGGACGATGCGCTTGCCCTCGGCCTCGAGGTTGCGCGCGCGGGCGAGCACCTCGAACGCCCCTTCCGTGCCGAGACGTGACATGCGTTCGGCAAAACGAACCGCGGTGCTGCTCATCTCAACCGAATCGTAGTTGCTAGTGAACGCCGATGAGGGAGCCGCCGTCGACGCCAAGTGTCTGGCCCGTTATATACGCGGCCTGGCTCGAGCAAAGGAACGCGCAGGCCGCCGCAAACTCGATAGGTTCGCCCAGTCGCTTCATCGGCGCAGCCTCGGCCGCCTGCTTGATCTGCTCTTCTGGATCGACGCCTCGCGACCGGGCGATTTCCCGCAACCGGTCGGTGAGGATCGCGTCAGGGGCAAGGCAGTTGACCGTGATGCTGTCCGGCGCCAGCTCGCGCGCGAGGGTCTTGGCCAGGCCGGTCACGCCGGCACGAAGAGCGTTGGAGATGACGATGTTCGGAATCGGCTGGCGGACTGAGATCGACGTGATAAAGACGATGCGCCCATGGTCCGACTGCTTCAGCTGTGGCAGGGCCGCCTTCACCAGACGGACCGCACTCATTAGCGTCAACTGGAACCCCGCCTCCCATGCGGCGATCGTGGTGCTCTGAAAAGTCCCGGGCGGCGGGCCTCCGGCGTTGGCGACCAGGATGTCGAGCCCATCAAGAGTCCTGGCCGCGGTCTCGACCAGCTTCTCCGGGTCGCCTTCCCTGGACATGTCGGCGGCGAAGGAACCCGCAGCTCGGATTTCATGAGCGGTCATTTGGATCGCTTTCGGATCGCGCGAGGAGATGAAGACCCGTGCGCCTTCGTCGGCCAACGTTTCGGCGCACGCCCGGCCGAGACCCTTGCTCGCGGCTGTCACTAGCGCGCGGCGCCCGCTCAGGCCGAGATCCATCTACGCCATTCTCGCGCTGCTTTGGGGCCCGGGTTTGCCCGGCGGCGACGTCAACCGAAAACTCCTATTGCCATCCGCTCGAAACGAGAGTATTCAGGTCCTCATCCCAGAGTCCGGCTGTATCGAGGTGGGGACATGCATCAATTGCGACTACGGGCAGTCGGCGTTGCGGCAGGGCTCGCTTTGTCTGCTGGAGCGTTGTTCTTTGGCCAGGCACAAGCAGTTGCCTCTAGCTGGTCCGTTGTTTCCAGCCCCAACAGCGGGACGAGCAACAATTACCTCTCCGGAATCGCCTGCGTCTCGTCCAGCTTCTGCATCGCGGTGGGTGCGTACGACTACGGGGCCCTGATCGAGTCCTGGAACGGCACCAGTTGGTCGATCGTGCCAGCGCCCGACAGCGGCATCAGCGGCCTCAGTAGCGTCGCCTGTCCCTCGTCCAGCTTCTGCACCGCCGTGGGTGGGATTGACAACAGCGGCATCGGCCAGACCCTGATCGAGTCCTAGGATGGCACCGGCTGGTCTATCGCGCCCAGCCCCAACACGCTAGGCAACGATTACCTCGATAGCGTTTCTTGCGCCTCGTCCAGCTTCTGCACCGCCGTGGGTTCTGTAAACAATGGCGCCCAGACCCTGATCGAGACGTGGAACGGCACCAGCTGGTCGATCGTTCCCAGCCCCAATCGCGGAACGAGCCCCGACTTTCTCCATGGTGTGGCCTGTGTCTCGTCCAGCTCCTGTACCGCCGTAGGTGGGTACCACAACGGCGTTGTCTCCCAAACCCTGATTGAGTCCTGGAACGGCACCAGCTGGTCGATCGTGGCCAGCCCCAACAGGGGACTGGGCGACAACAACCTCTTTGGCGCGTCCTGCCTCTTGCCCAAGACCTGCACAGCTGTGGGCATTGGAACGGGGCAGACCTTGATCGAGTCCCTGAACGGCAGCCGATGGTCGATCGCGCCCAGCCCCAGCAGCGGGACGAGCTACAACTCGCTCTATGGCGTGGCTTGCCCCTCGTTCAAGTCTTGCACCGCCGTGGGCGGTGTTGGGAATGGAACGCAGTTCCTGATCGAGTCTGGAAAACACAACAGATGGTCGATCGAGTCCACCCCAAACACTGGCAACTACAACGCGCTCACCAGCGTAGCCTGCGTCTCATCCGGCTCCTGCACCGCCGTGGGCTATTACGTCAACAGCAGCAGCGGCGTCTTCCAGACCCTGATCGTGTCTGAGTGAGGCCGGCGAGAGAGCACGGCCGCTAGCCCGTGGTGTTGACGTACCAGTCGGTCACGTACTGGAACCGGTCGTAGGGCTCGATCGCCTTGTTGAAATGGACGCCATGGACCCGCTGCGAGACGGCGTACTCATACCGGCCCGCGTAAAGAAAGATCGCAGGCGCGGCGTCGGCCATCAGCATCTGAAAGTCGATATACGCGGCCAGCCGCGACGGCGGGTCGACCGAGGCGCGCCCGTCCTCGAGGTCTTTGTCGATGAGACCCCAGCCGCGTGAGTAGGCGAAGTTCAGTGCGCCGGGATCGACCCCCGAATGCCACAGCGAGTATTGGTCTGGGTCAGGACCGACGTCGATCGAGACCAGCGCCATCTGGTAGTTGTGCGTCAGCAGGTAGTCCTGCAGCAGCTTGGACGCCGGCAACGGCTTGACGTCGACCTCGACGCCGATGTTGGCTAGCTGGCCGGCGATCGCCTGCGCCACCTGCTGGTTGGGGTAGGAGTCAGCCGCGACCAGGGTGACCTTGAACTCGACGCCGTTCTTGGCGCGGAGCTTGGACGAGGGATCGAGCACCCAGCCCGCGGCATCCAGGGCTCGCGCGGCCGAAACCGCGTCGAAGGGGTGCATGTTGCCTGCAGCCGCGGAGTAAGCCCAGTCGGCGGTGGGGATAGGGTTGGGATCGGCGTCGGCCCTTCCCGCCAGCACGTCCGTGACTATGCGCTCGCGATCGATGCCCTGGACGAGCGCAAGGCGGACCTTGGGGTCGCTGAAGAACGGCCTACCCTCGCCTTCCGAGTCAAAGGTGACGAAGGAGTCCGTGAACATCCGCGCTTCCTGGACCGTCAGGTCGGTGCGCCCCTGCAGCGTGTCGACCTCCTGAGGCTGGATCCCGCCCACCAGGTCGGCGGCGCCCGATAGCACCGCGCGGATGGCCACCTGCGGGTCCGTCGCGGGATACGTGCGAAGAACCAGGTGGTCCAGGTAGGGCTGGGGGTCCGCGTATGGGTTGCGGTCGAGGGTGATCGCGAGCTGGTTGATGGAGCCGACCTTGAAGGGCCCGGTGCCGAAGGCGCGGATGCCGCTGTACGGGCTCGCCTCGATCTGGTCTGGCGCCATGCCGGCAAAGATGTGCTTGGGGATGATGCCGACGCGAAGCGAGAGCGGGAATGACGCATCGGGGGCGCGCAACGTGAAGACGACCTGGCCAGTGGCCCCGGCCGCGACGCCGACCTGGCGCCAATTGTCGGCCCCCGGCTGCTGGTACTCGAGATCCTGCAGCACCTTGTACGTGAAGAGCACGTCATCGGCGCCGAACGGCTGGCCGTCGGCCCATTTAACGCCAGCTCGAATGTCGAACGTGTACGAGAGGTGGTCCGGGGAGACGCTCCAACCGCTGGCGAGCACCCCAACCACGTTTTGCTGCGAGTCGACCGCGGTCAGGCCCTGGTAGATCACGCTGTTGACATCGCGTGTGCTCTCGTTCGTCTCGAAGAGCGGGTTGAGCACGGTAGCTTGCCCGACGAGAGCCTCGACCGCGGTGCCGCCACGCGCCGGCTTCGGCACCGTGGCCACCGGCTGGCACCCCGCGAGTGCCAGGGCCGCCGCAAACGCGGCGGCGATCAGCGATCTACTTGAGATGAGTCGTCACCCAGACATTGGCGACCGAGCAGACGAGAAAGGCGCCGACCAGGACCCACGTCGTCCAGTAGATCTGGCGTTCGAGACCGCGTCTCGTGCGGTATCCGCCGCCCAGTCCCGAGTCCCCGCCGCCAATCGTCCCGCCGAGGCCGGACGCTTTCGGCGTCTGGATCAGAACCCCCGCCATCAGCAGCACCGCAAGCACTGCCTCCGCGACGACTAAAGCGTTCTGGAGCTTGGCCATGGCCCCGGATTTTACCGAGAGAGCTCGGCCGTGCCTAAGCCCAGACCGACCCGAAGCGGGAGTTGATGGCGTCCCAGTTCAAGGTGTTGAACCACGCGGTGACATAGTCGGCGCGCCGGTTCTGGTACTTGAGGTAGTACGCGTGCTCCCATACGTCCACTCCGAACAAGGGCGTCAGCTCATCCATGTAAGGGCTGTCCTGGTTCGGGTACCCCTTGACCGCAAGCTTCCCCTGCCGGTCGGCAACAAGCCACGCCCAGCCGCTGCCAAACTGGCCGACCGCCGCCTTCTGCAGCTGCTCCTTGAATTGGTCGTAGCCGCCGAACGTGTTCTTGATCGCGTCGGCGATGCGACCGTTAGGGTTTCCGCCGCCGCCTGGACCCATGATCGTCCAGAAGATCGAGTGGTTGGCGTGGCCGCCGGCGTTGTTGCGGATCACTGTCCGGATGTCCTCGGGCACGCTGTTGATCCCCCACAGCAGGTCTTCCACGGTCTTCTTCGCGAGCTCGGGATGCTTCTCGAGCGCGGCGTTGGCGTTCGCCACGTAGGTCGCGTGGTGCTTGCCGTGATGGATCTCCATGGTCTTGGCGTCGATGTGGGGCTCCAGCGCGTCGAACGCGTATGGAAGCTTGGGAAGCTCGAAAGGCATGACACGATCCCCCTTGCTCTTGAATTAGCTGTTGATTACCGAAACCAGTCTAAGGTCTGGTTGATTTCGTGCCCGACGCCTGCGCCTTCACGGCCGCAGCGCGCTTTTCGATCTCCGCCGGATCCCCGAGGTACCGCCACGATCGGGGACGAAGCTCCGGGTCGAGCTCGTACACGCGGGGGACGCCGGTGGGGATGTTCAGCTCCACCACCTCCTGGTCGCCCAGCCGGTCGAGGTGCTTGACCAGCGCGCGCAGGCTGTTGCCATGAGCCGAGACGAGGACGCATGGATGCAGGAGGAGGTCTGGGACGATCGCGTCGTACCAGTAAGGAAGCATGCGTTCGACAACGTCTTTCAGGCACTCCGCGCTCGGCAAGAGCTCGGCCGGCAGCCCCGCGTAACGCGGATCGTGCGACGGATGCCGGGGGTCGGCAGGGTCGAGGTCGGGCGGCCGCAGGTCATAGCTGCGCCGCCAGAGCTTTACCTTCTCCTCGCCGTACTTCTCTGACGTCTGCCGCTTGTTCAGCCCCTGCAGCCCGCCGTAGTGCCGCTCGTTAAGGCGCCAGCTTCGCCTCACGGGGACCCAAGACATCTCCATCTCCGCGAGCGCAAGCTGCGTGGTCTGAATGGCGCGGATCAAGACCGACTCGTGAACCACTGCCGGCCGCAGTCCCGCTTCCTTCATGAGCCGGCCGGCCGCGACCGCCTCCTTGACGCCGCGCTCGCTCAGCGGAACGTCGGTCCAGCCCGTGAACAGGTTCTCGAGATTCCAGGTGCTCTCCCCATGGCGAAGAAGGACGAGGGTGCCTGCGCCTCTAGCGGTGGCCATAGACCTCGGCCGTGGTCTTGACGATGTGAGCGAACTCCTCGGCGTCGAGACTCGCTCCGCCGACGAGAACGCCGTCGCACAGCGGCAGCTCGACGTACGACTGCACGTTGTCTGCTTTCACGCTGCCTCCGTAAAGGATCCTGACCTTGCGCGCCGCACCCGCTCCGATCATCTCGCCCACGATCTTGCGGATGAGCCGCATCGTCTTGTAGGCGTGCTCGGGATCGGCGTTGCGGCCGCTGCCGATCGCCCACACCGGCTCGTACGCGATCACGAGGCGGGCCGAGTCGTCGGCGGAGCATTTGGCGAGCCCGGCCCGGACCTGGGCCGAGACGACCTGGTCCGAGGTGCCGGCGTCGTAATGGTCGGCGAGCTCGCCCACGCACATGATCACGCCGAGCTCGCATGACAGCGAGGCTGCGGTTTTCTTGGCCACCATCTCATCGGTCTCACCCAGGTGGAGGCGCCGCTCGGAGTGGCCCACGATCACCCACTGGCACAGCGTCTTGACCATCGCAGGTGAAACCTCGCCGGTGTAAGGGCCGGACATCTCCCAGAAGACGTTCTGCGCGCCGAGCTTGACCCCCGAATCGACCAGCAGGTCCGAAACGCCGGACAGCCACGGGAACGGCGGAAAGATCGCGACCTCGACGCGGTCGGCGTGCCCGCGGGCCACCGACATCACGCCGCGCACGATGTCGAGCGCGTCGTCGATGTTGTTGGGATTCATCTTCCAGTTCGCCGCCACGAGCGGCATCCCCGGCGGCCGGGAGGACATCTAGACCTCCTTGAGGATGGCGACGCCTGGCAGATCCTTGCCTTCCAGGTATTCGAGCGTCGCGCCCCCGCCGGTCGAGACGTGGGAGAACCGGCCGGCAAGCCCCAACGATTCGATCGCGGCCACGGTGTCACCGCCGCCGACGAGCGTATAGCCGCCGGATCCCGCGATCGCCTCCCCCACCGCCCTCGTACCGTCGCTGAAGTCTTTGATCTCGGCGACACCGACGGGGCCATTCCAGATCACCGTGCCGGCGCCCCGCAGCTTCTCCCTGAACAGGGCGATCGATTGCGGTCCGAGGTCGAGGCCCATCCACTCCGGCTCGACCCTGTCGGCCTCCATCACACGGAGCGGCTGTCCAGCCTCGACCTTGCGCGCGCACACGACATCGACCGGGAGCACCAGCTTGTCGCCTGCCAGCTTGGCGACCTCCTCGGCCTCGTGGAGAGCGCTGTCCTCGACGAGCCCCGCGCCGGTCGGCCAGCCACGCGCCTTGAAGAATGTGTTCGCCATCGCCCCGCCGATGAGCAGCGCGTCGACTTTCTGCAAGAGGTTGCGCAGCACACCCACCTTGGTCGACACCTTCGCGCCGCCGACGACGGCGACCATCGGCCGCCGCGGGTTGTCGAGCGCCTGGTGGAGTGCGGCCAGCTCCGCCTGCATCAGCTCGCCTGCATACGCGGGCAGATAGGCGGCGACGCCGACGACCGAAGCATGCGCGCGGTGGGAGGCGGCAAACGCATCGTTGACGAAGACGTCGCCCAGCGAGGCCAGGCGGCGCGCAAAACCGGAATCGTTGGATTCGTCTTCCTTGTGAAAGCGAACATTCTCGAGCAGCAGCACCTGGCCGGATTGGAGCCGATCAACGGCAGAGATTGCACTCTCGCCGATGCAGTCTTCCGCGAACTGCACGGCGCGGCCAACGCGGCGGCCGAGGTCGGCCACGACCGGCTTCAAGGAGAGATCCGGCTCGCGGTCTTTCGGCCTGCCGAGGTGGGACATCACGACCACCCGGGCGCCGCGCTGCGCGAGGTGCTGCAGCGTCGGTGCCGCCGCGCGTACGCGAGAGTCGTCGGAGATGTGACCGTCCTTCATCGGGACGTTCAGGTCCTCACGCACGAGGACCCGCTTGCCCGCCACGTCGACGGCCGTGATCGATGCTTTCAGAGCCGCTCCGCCATGTAGGTGATCAGATCCACCATCCGGCAGCTGAAGCCCCACTCGTTGTCGTACCAGCTCACGACCTTCGCCCAGTCGTCGGCGAGCATCAGTGTCGCCGGCGCGTCGACGATCGACGAGTGCGGGTCGCTCTTGAAGTCCGAAGAGACAAGCTCCTCGTGGCTCACGGCCAGGATGCCGCGCAGCTCACCACTGGCGGCCTCGTCAAAAGCGGCGTTGATGTCCTGAGCGCTGGACTTCTTGCTCAGCTGTACGGTCAGGTCGACGACCGATACGTCGAGGATCGGAACCCGGAAGGCCATGCCGGCGAACTTCCCCGACAGCTCCGGCAAGACTTCGGCCACCGCCCGGTTCGCGCCCGTCGAGGTCGGAATGATGTTGTCCGCCGCGGCACGCGCACGCCGCAGGTCCTTGTGCGGAAGGTCCTGCAGCCGCTGGTCGGCGGTGTAGGCGTGGATCGTGGTCATCATGCCCCGCTCGATGCCATACGAGTCGTGCAGCACCTTGGCCAGCGGCACGAAGCAGTTGGTCGTGCAGCTCGCGTTTGAGATGACGTTGTGCTTGCCGTTGTCGTAACCCTTGTGGTTCACCCCCATGACTACCGTGTAGTCCTGGTTCGTCGCAGGGGCGGAGATGATGACCTTCTTCGCGCCACCTTTGTCGATGTGGACGCGCGCCTTGTTGGCGTCAGTAAAAAGGCCCGTCGATTCGACCACGATGTCGACGCCAAGCTCCTTCCACGGCAGCTCGGCCGGGTCCTTGTGGCTCAGGAACTTGATGGCATGCCCGTCGACATGAATCGACTCGCCTTCGACCTTCACCGCCGGAGCGAAGGTGCCGAGCGCGGTGTCGTGCTTCAGCAGGTGGCCGAACGTCTTGGCGTCACCGATGTCGTTGACGGCGACGATCTCGAACTCGGGCTTCAAATCCCATGCGGCGCGATAGATGTTGCGGCCGATGCGGCCGAAGCCGTTGATTCCAATTTTCATTGCCATGCGGCAAATGTTAGCCAGCGCCGCATTGGCAGCCGGGTCGCGTTCAAGCCGTCCGGCGTTCGTCCTTAGGAGTCTTGCCGTGGCCGTTGGGTCCGGCCAGCTCCTGGAGCCTGCGCAGCCGGTGGTTGACCGCGGACTTGGAGAGATTCATGCGTCCGGCGAGCTCGCCGAGGTTCAGGTCCGGGTTCTGGAGCCGCCACCTCGCCATCTCGCGCAGCGCGGGCGGCAGGCCGGCGAGTTTCCCGCCGGCCTCCAGGGCTTCGATTGCCGCTGCCTGGCGCATGCCCGAACCGATCGTCTTGCCGATGTTGGCGGTCTCGAAGTTGAGCCTGCGGTTCACGTCACCGCTGACCTCCCGAACAACACGCACGTTCTCGAACTCCATGACCGCGCGGTTGGCCCCCATCGTCGAAAGCAGCCGGACGATGCCGTCGCCGTCCTTGACGTAGACGACCGATTGCCCGGCGCGCTCGGTGATGCCGGCTTTGACGCCGGAACCTTCGAGCAGGCCGGCGATCGCGGACGCCCACGAACGGGTCGGCGCTACCAGCTCGAGGTGGTAGCGAGCGTTCGGTGCGTTCACCGAACCGCAGCCGAGGAACAACCCCCGCAGCATCGCCTTGCGATCACACGCGGCGTCGGGCATCGCCCCCAATGGCGGTTGCGAGAAGGCCGGCACCAGCTCGGCCGGCAGAACCAGCTCGATGAAGAAAGACATCCGCTTGCGCGTTTTGAGCGCCTGGTACTTCGCGTCCATGCGGGCGACCGCACGACCCAGTCGAACCACCTTGCGCGCGACCGCGTTGCGAAGCAGTGAGAAGTACGCGGACCGTCCGCGCTGGTTGCCCAGGAGGCGCCCACGTGAGCCGAAGTAGATGCCGAGCAGCTCGCTCAGCTGACAGCAGGGCCTTGCTGGCAGAAGCCCCGCCATCTCGTTCTTGACCTCAGCCGAGAACGAAATCGCGTGTACCTCCAGAAAGGTTATCGACCTCCGCCCCTCTCCGACCGAGTCTAACGCGCCACCAAGCCGCGGCAGTCGAGAGACCTCACGCCGCGCGACAATGCATCTGATGCCGGAGATGCGGATGATCGAGGCGGTGCGCGCCGCCATCACCGAAGAGATGGAGCGCGACGACCGCGTCCTGGTGCTGGGCGAGGACGTGGGCCGCAAGGGGGGCGTTTTCGGCGCCACCGATGGGCTTTACGCGCGCTTTGGCGAGTCGCGCGTGCTCGACACGCCCCTGGCCGAGTCCGCCATCGTCGGCGTGGCCATCGGCGCAGCGCTGAACGGGCTCATCCCCATCGCCGAGATCCAGTTCGCGGACTTCATCCACCCGGCTTTCGACCAGATCGTCAGCGAGGCCGCACGGACCAGGTACCGATCCAATGGCGACTGGTCGGTGCCGATCGTGATCCGCGCCCCCTTCGGCGGCGGTGTCCACGGCGGCCTCTATCACTCGCAGTCGATCGAGGCGTTCTACACGCACGTGCCGGGCGTCAAGGTGGTCGTGCCGAGCATGCCGGCCGACGCGCATGGACTGCTCAAGTCCGCGGTTCGCGACCCCGACCCGGTCCTTTTCCTCGAGCACAAAAAGGTCTACCGACTCGTCACTGAAGAGGTGCCCGACGGCGATCACCTCGTCGACATCGGGCCTGCCGTCGTGCGCAGGTCGGGGACCAACATGAGCTGTTTCGCCTGGGGCCTGATGACTCACTTCTGTGTGGAGGCGGCGCTGCAGCTGGATGCTGAAGGCGTGAGCGTGGAGGTCGTCGACCTCCGGACCCTCGCGCCGCTAGATCGAGAGACCATCCTCGGGTCGGTGCGCAAAACGGGAAAGGCGATGGTCGTACACGAAGACAATCTGACAGGCGGTTTTGGAGCGGAGGTCTCGGCCATCATCTCGGAGCACGCGTTCGAGGACCTGGACGGGCCTGTGGTCCGTGTCGCCGCACCGGACATCCCGGCGATGCCCTTCAATGGGCCGCAGGAGGAGTTCTTCATGCCCAGCCCGCAGAAGATCGCGGACGCGATGAGGAAGCTTGCAGCCTACTAGGCGGCGAACACGAAAAGCGCCCCAACTCACCGTGTTTCCGCAGATCTCGGCTGCCGAGTACCAGGCGCGCCGGGAGAGCGTGACCGCGGGCATGCAGGCTGCAGGCCTCGACGCGCTGTGCATCTTCTACCCAGCCCGTGTCGCCTATCTGACCGGCTTCCACCACATCCCGACCGAGCGCCCCATCGGGCTGGTCATCGGTTCGAGCGGCCAGTCATCGATGGTCGTCCCTGCGGTGGAGAAGGAGCACGCCGAGTCGGCGACGACGGTCGACCAGGTCCGGGTGTACTTCGAGTACCCAGGGGCCGAGCATCCGATGGAGACGGTGGCCGAGGTGCTCGCAGAGATGAGTGCCCGCCCGCATCGCACGGGCGCAGACCATGACGGCTACGTGCCTTACTGGGGCTACCGCGGGCCGCGGCTCAGCGAGCTGACCGGCGCTGATCCCATCGACTCCGAGCTGATCGTCGAGTCGCTGCGCCGCGTGAAGTCGAAAGCCGAGCTCGAATGCATCCAGCTGAGCTGCGACTGGGCCGTCCGTGGTCACCGCCGCATGCAGGCCGCGATACAGGTGGGCAAGACCGAGATGGAGTGCTACACGCCCCCGGCCACCGAGACCCTTTTCGAGATGGTGCGCGAGATGCCCGGCTGGCGGCCTCGCGGCAACGACGACAGCGGCTTCATCGCCATGTTTGTCGCGGGCAGGTCGACCGCCATGCCGCATGGATTCGTGAAGGGCCACGGCATCCAGGCCGGTGACGTGCTGGTCAGCGGAGCCGGCGCGAACATCGACGGCTACCGCAGCGAGCTGGAGCGGACGATGATCGTCGGCCCGCCGACGCCCGAGCAGGAACGCGCCTTTGCCGCGATGCTCGCGCTGCAGACGCGCGCGATCGAGGTCATGGCGCCCGGCGTCCCCGCGGGCGAGGTCGAGCTGGCGACCGTGCGCCTGGCCGAGGAGCTGCGCGTGGCGGACAACCTCCGGCATCACGTCGGCCACTCCATCGGGCTCGAAGGCCATGAGGCGCCGTTCCTGGATCGCGGCGACGAGGCGGTCCTCGAGCCCGGGATGGTCTTCACGGTCGAGCCCGGGGTGTACATCAAAGAGCTGGGTGGGTTCCGCCACTCCGACACAGTGGTGATCACGGAAGACGGACGGCGGGTGATGACCGACTACCCGCGCGAGCTGAAAGACCTGATCGTCACCGGCTAGCGCGTTTCGCTGATGGATTAACCTCGGCTCCGATGGGCTTTGACCACGTCGCCAGGCGCGGCAGCCGCCCCGGCGATCTGCGAGTGGTCGTTCGCCGCCCAGCCAAGCTACCGCGGACCCTCGGAGCTTCCGCCCTCTTCGCGGCGTGTTACGGCAACGTCGGCTCGAGCATCTATTACGCGCTCGGGGTCACCGCGGCCTTCGCGCTGGGCCTGACTCCGGTTGCCTTGATCCTCGCGGGATTCATCTTTGTCACGACCGCTTTGAACTACGCGGAAGGGACGGCGGCGCTCCCCCACGCAGGCGGCAGCTCGAGCTTTGCGCGCCGGGCCTTCAATCCCCAGGTCGGCTACATCGTCGGCTGGGTGCAGCTCCTGAACTACACCGCGACGGTGTCTATCTCCGCCTATTTCGCAACGAGCTACCTCGGCTTTCTCGGAAAGTACGTCCCCCTTCTGGATCCGCTGCGCAGCAACCAGACCACGCATGTCGTGGCGACGGTCGTCCTGATTGCGCTCCTTGTTGCGGTCAACGTCATCGGCATCCAGGAATCCAGCGTTCTCAACCTCGTGCTCGCGTTCACCGACTTGATCACACAGTTCGTGCTGGTCATCCTCGGCCTGATATTGCTGCTCGAGATCGACAAGGTCATCCACAGCATCCACCTCGGCGTGGCGCCGACGTGGGGTAATTTCCTCGCCAGCATCTCGATCGCCATGGTGACCTACACCGGGATAGAGACCATCTCCAACCTCTCGGAGGAGGCCAAGGATCCAGGCCGCAATGTGCCCAAGGCGACCTGGTGGGTGATCATCGCGGTCTTGTTCGTCTCCGCCTTCCTGCCGACGATCGGCGTGAGCGTGTTTCCGGTTGAGCTTCACAACGGCGTCTACACGACGCCGCTCGCTACCACGTGGAAAGCAGATCCGGTGGCCGGCATCGTGACCGGCTTCCATGAGCCGTTGCGAATCTGGGCACAAGCATGGGTCGGCATCCTGGCCTTCACGATCCTGGTGATCGCGACCAACGCGGGGCTGATCGGCATCTCACGCCTCAGCTACTCGATGGCCGGAGTGGATCTATTGCCTCATCGGCTCGCTCGACTGCACCCCAAGTTCAAGACCCCGTACGTGTCGATCATCGTGTTTGGCATCGCTGCCAGTCTTCTCGTCCTGCCCGGAATCGTTGCAGGTGGCAAGGAGATCGACCTCATGAGTGCCGTCTACTCGCTGGCGGCGACCTTCGCGTTCTGTTCCGCTCACCTGTCGGTGATGAGGCTGCGATTCATCGAGCCCGCGCTGCACCGGCCTTACCGGATGCCGTGGAACATCAAGTTCGGCCGGGACAGCATCCCCGTCCTTTCTATTGTGGGTGCGCTTTTCATCGGCACCGTGTTCACCCAGCTCGTGTTCCAGAACATCTCCAACTCAACACTCATCTTCATGGGCTGGCTCGTCCTCGGCGTGCTCACCTTTGTCGCCTACCGGCGCTACCGCAAGGAGCCGCTCTGGGAGCCCCTCGAGGTACCTCCGCCGCATGCACGTGAGATCGAGCACGTGCCTTTCGAAAGCCAGCCACGGAGCGCCCGCTACCGGATGGGCCGACGCGAGCGCATCACGGCCCACGCCGCGCGGGCGACCCACGTCCACGAGCGCCACCGGCCGGGCTGGCAGCTGGAGCTCGAGCTGTTCTTTGCGCGTCACGGCGCGATCCGCGGAGTGCTGATCGTGCTCGTGTTTGCCGCGGTTAGCGGCCTGGCGGTCTTCGTCGACCTCTCCGTGTACGACCCCTTCGGGCCCGGCCTCGGCTGGTCGCCGGGTCTGGTCATCGTGGCCTTTCTGGCGGCCTACGTTCTCAACAGGAGCCACGCGGAGCAGTAGCTACTGCTCGTTCACGACCCAGCGCACGTGCGTCCCGTGTGCGTGGCATGTTCCCAGCAGCTCGCCGTCGAGACGGATCTCGAACGTGTCCGCCGGCTCCATGCGGAGATAGAAGACACGCGCTTCTTCTATCGCGGTCGCGATGCGCTGCCGGCTTGACTCGTCGACGTACTGCATGAACACCGAGTGGAAGACGACGGTCGCCACGCCACGGCGGGGCCGAGCGAGCTCGCGCTCGAGGAAACTTGCCGCGTCGATCTCCTCCACCTCCAGTGGATCATCGCGAGCGATCTCGAGCGCGCCGTCGAGCTGGGCCATGCGCCCGAGCTGGTCAGCCCAGATCAGCGAACGAAGCGTGAGCGCGCCATCCTCCGAGTTTGGGTCGATCGGATGCAGGTCGCATCCTTTGCGCTCGATCACCTCCGCGGGCCGGTTCATGGGCGGAGGGATGTCATAGGAGTGCGTGAAGCGCACTCGCGAAGACGGATCACCCCACGATCCCTCCGCGGACTCGTAGCGGTATCTGTCCCACCTCAGATTCAGCCCGGCGCTGGCGCCGATCTCCAGGATGCGAAGCGGAAGACCGGTTCGGTGCGCGACCTCGAGGAAACCGCCGAGCAGCGCCGCGCTGCGGCCGACTTCATTCGTCTGGCAGCCGCCGGCGAGAAGATCGCGGATCCTGGAGGGGTAATCGATGAGGGCCTGGCGGAACAGCCGCCAGGCGGCGGCGTCGTCGCCGTCGCCGCCGGTGGATGGGTAGTGTCGCGCCAGATCGGGCAATGTGTCGTCGAGCACCAGACGGTGCACGGAGCCCATCAGCCGCAGTGCCAGAGCGGCTGAGCCGGGTTCCTCGCCAAAACCTTCGATGATGGTCGCCACGGGGCCCCCGGACTCGAGGTCGTCGGCCGCGGATTCGAGCAGCGACGCGTAAAGGGGTGACTCGAGCGCGGCGCACCAGGCGGCCTGCAGTCTGAGACCCCGCGCCAGACCGTTAGTTGTTTCCGGCAAGCGCAAGCTCCACGTCGCGGTTCGCGTATCCCGGGTGTGACGGTTTGGCGACCCGATACCACGCCAGTGTTTCCGCCAGCGCGTCTTCCAGCGCCGAGGGTTCAAAGCCCAGGTCGCGCCTGGCGCGCTCGATGACATAGCCGGCCCCGCGCCGCGGATCGGGTCCGTAGGGGCTGGCGCCGTCCGGCAGCTCGGCGAACGGGATCGGATGCAGCCGGGCCGGCACGCCGAGCGCGCGCGCGATGCCCTCGATCAGGTCACGCAGGCTTACGCCTTCGAAAGACGTGTTGTACGCGTTGCGGGCTGTGTCCTTGCGCGGGTCGCAGGCCAAAGCGCACGCGAATCCGATGTCTTTCACCCACGCGACGCCTGCCTGCCATTCGTACGTTTCGGCCGGAACAAGGACCGGGCCACCGTCGGCGACGCGCTGGATGTAGGCCGCGATCCTGAGGGTGTGGTCGGCCGGGCCGAAGACGGCGGGCGGCCGGATGACAGTCCAAGGGAAGTTGGCGAGTCGCGAGAGCTTGGTCTCGCACCATCGCTTGCCTTCGCGATAGTCGAGGGACCCAGGGGGCTCGCCGCTGAGGGGAACGAAATCCTCCTCGCGCGCCGGCTTTCCGTGCAGGTCCGGGTATACGCCCGTCGAAACGAAGACGTAGCGCTGGCCTTCGAAGTGCCGGGCAACCATCTCCACCTCGTCCGGCTGGTAGCAAGCCAGGTCGAGCAGCACGTCGGGTTGCGTCTGCGCCAGTGCGCGCTCCAGCTGCGCTTCATCCGTGCGGTCGAAGGCGACATAGCTCGTGAAGGTGCCGTACGGTCGGTCCTTGCGGCCGGCCGCGATCGTCTCCACTCCGCGACGCATCAGCTCCTTGCAGGCGGCGACCCCGATGAAACCCGCTCCGCCCACGACAAGCGCTCGTGTCAATCGATGTCGCGGGTGACGAAGTCGACGTCGGCGCCTTGCGTTTCGCGCAGCCGGCGCGCGAGCTCGGCCGCCAGGACGACGGATCTGTGGCGGCCCCCGGTGCAGCCGAACGCCACCACGACATGCATCATTCGCTTTTGCTGATATAGCGGCAGGAGATCGACGACGATCCTCTCCACGTCCTCGAGCAGGCGGCCGGCTGCCGGCTGCTTCATCACGTACTCGGCGACCGAGGAGTCGCGACCCGAAAGGTCGCGCAGCTCAGGCACCCAGTACGGGTTGTCCAGAAATCTGGCGTCGAAGACGAGCGCGGCGTCCGCGGGCGCGCCGTTCTTGTAGCCAAAGGCAAGGCAGGTGATCAGCGGCCGGTCGCGGCTTCGCAGGTACTGAGCAAGCTCTTTGCGCCGCCGCTCGGTTTCGATCCTGTGGTGCGCGCGCTGGAATGTGCCCCCATCGTGGCCATCGTCGTCGCCGTCGTGTATCAGCCAGTAGTTGATCCCGCGACGGTCGGCCTCGCGTAGAAGCTCCGCGCCTCCGTCGCTGACGCCGAGCACGAGGTCCCCCTCGCGCGCCCCGTCCAGCTCATGGATGCGGGTGAAGCCGGCCGCCTCGAACGCTGCCACCGCGCTTTCCATGTGCTCCGGATTGGAAGCGCCGACGATGACGAGAGTCATCAGAGGGTTTCCTTCAGCCGGGTCGCCAGGCGTTCTGGAATCCCGAGCTTGACGATCTCGTCGACCGGCGCCTCGCGGATCGCCTGCACCGAACCGAAGTGTCGCAGGAGCGCTCGCTTGCGCGCGGGCCCGATTCCCTCCACCGAGTCGAGGGGCGACGTCAGCGCCTTGCGCGAACGCACCTTGCGGTGATGGGTGATGGCGAAGCGGTGCGCCTCATCGCGGATGCGCTGGACCAGGAACATGCCAGGAGAGTTGTGCTCCTGCACGATCGGCTCCGCCCGCCCCGGAGCAAAGATCTCCTCGCGCTCCTTCGCCAGCGCGAAGGTCGGGATGTCCGCGTACCCCGCCGACTCCATCACCTCCAGCGCGGCGCTCAGCTGGCCACGCCCGCCGTCGATCAGGATCAGGTCGGGTCTGCTGGTGAAGGAACGATCGCCGACGATGTCGGCTTCCTCACGCCGCTGCGCGGACTCAAGCCTCTCCAGCCGCCGCCGCAGCACCTCCTGGAGCATGGCGAAGTCATTCGGACCCGGCGTGAACTTGATCCGGAAGTGGCGGTAGTGATCGTTGCGCGGCCGGCCGTCTTCGAACACGACCATCGAGCCCACCGCCGAATCGCCCTGGATGTTCGAGATGTCGTAGCACTCGATGCGCTTGGGCGTGCTCTCGAGGTCGAGCGCCTCGGCGAGCGCAGCGAGCATCGGCTCGGTTCGGCTGCGGTCGTAATCCGCCTGGATGCGGAGCTGCTCCAGCTCCTGCTTCGCCGTCTCCGCGAGCTGCGTGACCAGCGCGCGCTTGCGCCCGCGCCGCGGAACCTCGATGGTCACCGGACGGGCGCGCTTGTCGCTCAGCCAGCCTGTGATCAGCTCCGGCTCATCAACAGGTCCGGGCAGGATGACCGACCTCGGGACGTGGGTCGCGCTCGAGTAGTACTGAAGCATGAAGCCGCGGAGAAGCTCGGGCTCGCTGACGTCCCCGGCGCCGTCGAGGGCGTGGCCGTCATGCCCCACCATCTTGCCCTGCCGGATGTACGCGACTTCGACGTACACGTCGTTGCCGCTGCGCGCGTAGGCGACGATGTCCTGATCGTCGCGCCCCCGCGTTAGCACCTTCTGCCGATCCGCGATGCGCTCGATCGAGTGCAGCTGGTCGCGATAGCGCGCCGCGTTCTCGAAGTCGAGACGGCCGGCCGCCGACTCCATGCGCTCGTGGAGCTCTTGGACGAGGATGTCCGAGCGCCCTTCCATGAAGAGCGCCACCTCGTTGATGCGCGCCTTGTAGTCCACGGAGCTGATCCGCCGCTCGCATGGCCCTGGGCATCGCTTGATGTGGAAGTCGAGGCAGACCTTGCCCTGCTTGAAGATCTCGTCGCTGCAGGTGCGGAACGGGAGCAGCTGCCGAATCGATTTCACAGTGGAACGGAGAGATTGGGCTGAAGTGTAGGGTCCGAAATAGAGGGCCCCGTCATTCTGGACCCGGCGTGAGTAGTGGACGCGCGGGAACTCTTCAGTTACCGGCAGCTTCAGGTAGAGGTAGTTCTTGTCGTCCTTGAGGCGGATGTTGAAACGAGGCCGGTAATTCTTGATGAGGTTGTTCTCGAGGACAAGCGCCTCGACCTCGTTCGCGGTGGTGACGAACTCGAAGTCCGTCGCCCGCCGGACGAGCTCCGAGACACGGGCCGTCTCCGCGTAGCCCGGCGTGAAGTACGAGCGCAAGCGGTCGCGCAGGCGCAGCGCCTTGCCGACGTATATCACCTGCGTCTTGCTGTCGCGGAACAGGTAGACGCCGGGGCTGTCGGGTACGGCCTGGAGCCGTCGCTTGATCGCGTCTTCGAGTGATGCCGCCATTCCCTAGCGATTCTAGGAACCCATAAACTCGGCGCCGTGAGCTCGACTCCGGAAGACGTGCCGCCGCTGCCGCCGCCTCGACACTCACTCCTGCGCCCACCCCGGGCTAGACTCCTCACGTGAGCTCGACTCCGCACGAGGTTCCACCACCGCCTTCGGGCGGAGGTCCGCCTCAGCTAGCCGGCTCGGCCTATGCGTCGAGTCAGACGAACAACCTCGCGGTGGTCAGCTTCGTCGCGAGCCTTGCCGCGTTTTTCGCGCATGTCATCCCGGTGATCGGCGGATTCACGGTCGCGGTGGTCGCCATCATCACGGGTTTCGTCGCGCGGGGCCAGATCAAGCGGACAGGCGAGCAGGGCATATGGATGGCGAACGCCGGCATCATCATCGGCTTCATCCACATCGCACTTGGTCTACTTGTGCTGTTTTTCGTGATCTTCGTCCTTGGCATCGCGTTGTTCGGCATCTGGGCATCAGTCAGCAGTGGCGGCAGCCCCAGTCCGGTCCCGAGCGGCTAGAAGCACGGTAGGAGGCCAGAAGGTTCTTCCTACAACTGCTAAAAATGAATCCCGCGCATCAGATAGGCCATCGTAGCCGCCTCGACTGAGATCTCCTCATCAGGCGTCGCCTCCGCGCGCGGACCGTCCTTCGGGGCGCTTTCCGGGAAGAGGTGGTAGGCGCCGGTCATGACGAACTGGAGCAGTCCTGGCCCCACCGTGTTGACCGTTTCGCCGAGCTTGCCCAACCGCGTTGACACCTCGGGCGGCCTGCTCAAGATGGCCGCCGCGACCATCTCAGCGGCATCCTCCGGCGAGCTGGTCGGAAAGTTCTTGTAGATGCCGGTCGGCGCGATCATCGGCGTGCGGACAAGGGGCATGTGGATGTTCGTGATCGCCACACCGTCGTCCAGGACCTCGGGCGCGATGCATCGGCTGAGCGCGGCCAGCGCCGACTTGGACGCGACATAGGCGCCGAAACGCGGCGGATATGCCTGCACCCCGATGCTCGAGATGTTGATGACGTGGCCGCGGCGCCGGCTGCGCATCCCCGGCAGCACTGCGAGCAAGAGCTTGACGGCGCCGAAGTAGTTGAGCTGCATCGTGCGCTGGTAGTCGTGAAAGCGGTCGTACGAAGCTTCGATGGACCGCCTGATCGACCGGCCGGCGTTGTTGATCAGGATGTCGACCTGGCCATGGTCCTGGAGAACCTGGGCGATCATCGCATCGCACGCGTCGAGGTCGGAGAGGTCAGCCGGATACACGTAAGCCCTGCCGCCATCCAGTTCGATCTCCTGCTGCAGCGCTTCGAGCTTTGCCTTGGTTCGCGACACGAGCATCACCTCAGCGCCGTGGCGCGCGAGCAGCTGGGCGGTGGCGCGGCCGATTCCGCTCGATGCGCCTGTCACCACGACGACGCTGTCCTGCAGCGCGTTGCGCAGGTTGCGCTCGGTAGGAACCTCGGGATCCATATGTCGCTCCCAGTAGTCCCAGATCTTCCATGCGTAGGTGTGCAGCGGCGGGCATGAGACACCGGAGCCTTCGAGGGCTGCCTGCGCCCGCTCGCAGGTGAAGCGTGCGCGGCTGGAGGCGAATCGCAGCGCCTCCTCAGGAATGCGAACGCCCTCGAACAGCCGGCGCTTCAACGTCTGCGCGACCTTCCAGTGCTCGAGCATCGAGGCTGCCTCTTTCGGCAGCATGGCTTTCGCCCGGCTGTCGACGCGAAGCGTGAACTGCGGCGCGTGGGCGGCGCGGCAGAACTCGTTCGTGACGTCGCCGAGGCTGCGCACTGCGGGGTCTGTGAGGTGGAAGGTCATCCCGTCGAGGCCTTCGCGGTGCGCGATCGCGTCCAGCGCGCGGGCGGCGAAGTCGATGGGGACGACGTTGAGCTCCCCGCCTTCGAATCCTATGAGTGGAACCCACGGCGGGATCGCGTTGCGCAGGCGCTGGATGAGCTTGAAGCCGTAGTAGGGCCCGTCGATCCTGTCCGCGACACCCGTCTCCGACGACCCGATCACGAGCCCGGGGCGGTAGATCCGGAAGGGCAACCCGGACTCGCGGACGATCTTTTCCGCGTCGAACTTGGTTCGGTAGTACGGATGATCGAGGACCTGGCCTTCGTCGAACATGTCCTCGGTGAACTTGCCTTTCCAGCGGCTTCCCGCGACCGCGATCGAGCTCATATGGTGGAGGCGGGCGCCGAGCGTGCGGGCCAGCTCGACGACCTGCCTGGTGCCGTCGACGTTCGCGCGCTGGTTGTCGGCCTCCGAGGCCTCGAGGCTGTAGACCGCTGCCAGATGGAAGATGTCCGCCCCTTTGAGGCGGGCCTGGTCGGCCGAGCCGAGGTCCAAGCCATGCTGGGTGATGTCGCCGTGGACGGGCTCGAGTCGCGCGCTCGCGCCGATGGACTCAATGAACGCTTCCAGGCGTTCGCGGGAGGCCGGCCGGACCAGGACGAGCGTCGTGCCGTCACGCCGCGCAAGCTGGCGGAGCAGGTGCCGGCCGATGAACCCCGTGCCGCCGGTGACGAGCCGCACCATCGACCGAACTTTACGTCCTGGAGGTTTGGCTTATCCGGATCAGAACAGCGTTGACGCGGCTACCATGCCGCGCATGTCTGACACGTCCTCCGCCTACCCGCCGCCTCCTCCGCCGAACGCGCCGCCACCCCAGGTGCAGCCGGCCTACCAGGCACCGCCGGCCGTGTATCAAGGCCCGGCCGCCCCGGATTACGTCCAGCCCTACCTGCAGCAGCCGCCGTTCCCCACGGCCGGGGTTGTCGCCGGAGGCACCGGCGCGATCGTTTACCAACTGGGTGGACCGGCCGCCTGGTCGATCGGATTCGGCCTGGTTTCGATCGTCGTCCCTTTCGTGACCGACTATTACTTTCCGATTCTGCCGATCGCAGGCGGGATCAGCGCCATTCGGGCCATCCAGCGCGGCCGCCTGATCGGTGGCGTGATCGGGATCGTCGTGAACCTGATCGGGGGCCTGATGAGCTTGCTCGCGAGCGGGGTGATCGGCGGCTAATCGCCGCCAGGCCTGAGGAAGAGCCGGCTCACCTCGCCGCCGGCGGAAAGAAATCCGCCAAGCGCCACCACCAGGATCGGAAAGCCGCATTGTTCAAGCCCGCCACGTGGGAAGCCTAGGTCACGGAACCGTCCTTCGCCGGGATCGCAACGATGGGAAAGATGGCCGCGAGCAAAGTGATCGCCACTGCCGCCCACAACGCCGCGTCGAGCGACCAGGCGATGAGCGGTCCGGCGGCGGCGGAGCCGATTGGGCCTCCGACCATGTTCAGCGCCATCGAGACCGCGAACACACGGCCGAACCTCGCCGGGTCCGTCCTTCGCTGCCGGAGCGTGAACAGCGCGACGTCGAACGGGCCGTTGACGAATCCGATCGCGAACATCGCAAGCGCAACCACGATCACCGAGCTCGCGAGCGGTAAGAAAGCCATCGACATCGCGCAGCCGAGCACCGAGACGACCATCAGCTGCCTCTCCCGACCCGCCATCCGGATCCGGCCCGTGAGCAACGCCGAGACGATCCCGGCGGCGCCCATCAATCCTTCCAGGTAGCCGACGGTGGCAGGACCCTGGTGAAAGCGTCCGAGAAGTAAGACTGGCACCGCGATCAGGAGGCATCCCCATCCGGCGCTGGAGCTGGAAAGGGTGAGCGCAATTCCCCTGATCGTCGGATTACGCACGACATAGACCAGGCCGGCCCACGCGTCCCGCAGCACATCGCCATCGGTGCGCCTGAGGCCTGGGTCGTGAACGCTCAACATCGCGATCACAGCGGACGCGAACACGACGCCTGTCGCGGCCAGCGCCCACTCGCCACCCGCGATCGCGACGAGCACTCCCCCCAGCGGCGCCCCGATCAGTGACGCAACCACGTGCGTCGTGCTGTCCAGCGCGTTGGCGCGCTCCCACAGGCGGGTTGGCACGAGGGTCGGAAACAGCGAACGCCCTCCCGCGGCGCTGAGAGGTCCGGTGAGCGACGCGACGCCACAGATGGTGAGGAGAAGGGCCCCTGGCAACGCGTGGGCCAGAGACAGGCCGGCCAGCAGCAAGAGCGCGGCCGATGCGATCGCGTAATCGACTGTCACCAGCCGGGCGCGCCCGTAACGGTCGAGGAGAGCGCCCGCGATCGGGGAAAGGCACAGCCCGGGAAAGGTCAGCAGAAACGCCGCCGCACCGGCCAGCTGCGGCGAGTGATATCCGGAGAGCACGAAGAGCACCAGGCTGACTGTGAGCATCTGCCCGGCGATTCGACCGAGCAGGAGGCTCACGACGAGGCGGGGAAATCCCTGAACGCGCATCAGCGCGCTGTAGGCGGCGGGGACCTGGGTTTCGAGCTCGGTGGTCGTGTTTCTAGCCGACCGCCACGCGGGCGCGCTTGGAGCGCCCGGCGCCGTTGGCCGACATCGAGCTCTTGCGCGCCCTGGCGAGCGGCTCACGCAGATACTGTCCTGTGGCCGAATCACGATTGGCGGAAAGCCGCTCGGGCGTGCCCTCGGCGATGATGTAGCCGCCTTTTTCGCCGCCCTCCGGTCCAAGGTCGATGAGCCAGTCCGCGGTCTTCAACACGTCGAGGTTGTGCTCGATCACGACCACGGTGTTGCCGTGGTCGACGAGGCGGTGGAGGACTGCGAGCAGCCGCTCGACGTCGGCGTAGTGAAGGCCGGTGGTCGGCTCGTCGAGCAGGTAAAGCGTGCTGCCTGTATCGCGTCGCGAGAGCTCCGCCGACAGCTTCACCCGCTGCGCCTCACCCCCGGACAGCTGGGTCGCGGGCTGGCCAAGCCGGATGTAGCCAAGGCCGACATCGTGGAGAGTCCTGAGCTTGGTCTTGATCGCCGGCACGTTCTCGAAAACGTCCAGCGCCTCGTCCACCGTCATCTCCAGCACCTCGGAGATCGAGTGGCCGCGAAACTTGACCTCCTGCACCTCGCGCGAGTAGCGCGTGCCGTGGCAGACCTCGCACGGCACGTAAACGTCGGGCAGGAACTGCATCTCGATCTGGATGATGCCGTCGCCCTGGCAAGCCTCACACCGGCCGCCTTTGACGTTGAAGCTGAATCGCCCGGGCTTGTACCCCCGCATCTTCGCCTCGGGCAGGCTCGCGAAGAGGTCGCGGATGTAGGTGAACATACCGGTGTAGGTCGCGGGATTGCTCCGAGGGGTGCGGCCAATCGGCGACTGATCGATGTCTATCGCCTTGTCCAGATGTTCGAGCCCCTCGACCGCGCGATGCGGTCCCGGCCGGTCCTTGGCTCGATAGAAGTGCTGCGCGACCTTGCGGCTGAGGATGTCGGTGATCAGCGACGACTTGCCTGAGCCGCTCACACCGGACACCGCGACGAAGGTCCCCAGCGGAATCGAAACGTCGATGTTCTTCAGGTTGTTCGCCTGTGCGCCGCGAATCACGAGCTGCTTGCCGCTTCCCCTCCGGCGCCGCGGCGGGACCGGGATCATGCGGTCGCCGCGAAGGTAGGCGGCGGTGATCGAGTGCGGATCCCGAAGCACTTTCTCGACCGGTCCGGCCGCGACGATCTCCCCGCCGTGCTCGCCCGCGGCAGGTCCGATGTCAACCATGTAGTCGGCCGAGCGGATCGTCTCTTCGTCATGCTCGACCACGATCAGTGTGTTCCCCAGGTCGCGAAGGCTGATGAGGGTGTTGATGAGCCGGCGATTGTCGCGCTGGTGGAGACCGATCGAAGGCTCGTCCAGGATGTAGAGGACCCCCATCAACTTGGAACCGATTTGGGTCGCCAGCCTGATCCGCTGGGACTCACCACCGCTGAGTGTGTTCGCGCCGCGGTCGATTGTGAGGTAGTCGAGACCGACATCGATCATGAACCGCAGGCGCTCGCGGATCTCTTTCAAGATGCCGCGGGCGATCAGCTGCTCGCGCTCAGTCATGTCGGACTTGTCGAAGAAGCTGATCGCCTTGCTCACCGACAGCTGGCACACGTCGGCGATGTTGTGGCCGCTGACGGTCACCGCCAGGGATTCAGGCTTGAGCCGGGTTCCCTTGCAGGCCGGGCAGGGCTTGTCCGACATGTAGCGCTCGAGCTCCGCCTTCAGATACTCCGACTGCGTCTCCTCGTAGCGCCTCTGCAGGTTCGCGACCACGCCCTCGAACGGAGCCTCGTACCAGCGTGAGTGGCCGTACTGGTTCTTGTAACCGAAGCGGATCTTCTTCTCGCCGGTGCCGTTGAGCAGCACGTTCTGATGCTGCTTGGTCAGCTTCGACCAGGGCTTGTCCATGTCGATGCCGAAGTACTTGCTGACCGATTCGAGCAGCTCTGGATAGAAGAACTGCGAGCGGCTCCAGGCGGCTATCGCGCCCTGGCGAAGCGTCAGCGACGGGTCCGGCACCACGAGGTCCGCGTCCACGACCAGCTGCGAGCCCAAACCGGTGCACACTGGGCACGCTCCGTGCGGGTTGTTGAAGGAGAAGTTGCGCGGCTCCGGCTCGGGCACGTTCGTCCCGTCGTACGGGCACGCGTAGTCCTGTGACATGTTGATCTCTTCGTCGAACCGCTGAGGGGGGAGTCCCCCCTTTGGGCCGGTCGCGCTTCGCGCTTGCTCTGGCGCACCCCCCTGTGGGACGATGATCACCGCGCCTCCGCCCAGCCTGGCCGCGGTCTCGATCGAGTCGACCAGCCGCGTGCGCTGCTCCGGGCCCACAACGATCCGGTCGACCACGACCTGGATGTCGTGCTTCTTGTTTTTGTCCATCGGGATCGACTCGCCGATCTCGTAAAGGCTGCCGTCGACGCGCACCCGGACGAAACCGGACTTCCTCACGTCGTCGATGAGCGAGCGGTACTCGCCCTTCCGGCCCTTCACCACCGGGCCCAGGACCATGATCCGCGTGCCCTGCGGCAGCTTTTCCACGTGGTCGGCCATCTGCTCCACGGTCTGGCGCCGGACCTCGCGCCCGCACACCGGACAGTGCGGGTGGCCGACGCGCGCGTAGAGCAGCCGCAGGTAGTCGTAGACCTCGGTCACCGTGCCTACGGTCGAGCGCGGGTTCTTCGACGTGCCCTTCTGGTCGATCGAGATCGCAGGCGAGAGTCCCTCGATGATGTCGACGTCCGGCTTTTCCATCTGGCCAAGGAACTGCCGCGCGTACGCGGAAAGCGACTCGACGTAGCGGCGTTGGCCTTCCGCGTAGATGGTGTCGAACGCGAGCGACGACTTGCCGGACCCCGACAGTCCGGTGAAGACGATAAGCCTGTCCCGCGGGATGGACAGGGTGACGTTCTTGAGGTTGTGCTCGCGCGCCCCGCGGATGGTGATCTGGTCTGTGGGCATCCGGACCTTCGGTTATTCCTTATTCCGTGTGATGGCAAACGTGCCGCTCGCGGTGGCGACCAGGCGCCCGCCTGGACCCTCGACCCGGCACTCGGTGACCGCTGTCCGCCTCCCGGCATGGACCACGCGGCCGGTCGCGCGCAGCGTCTCGCCCACCTTCGCCGCGGAGATGAAGCTGAGCTTCAGGTCGAAGCTCATCGAGCGCACGACGCTGGGACTGATGGTACGCAAGGAGCGGCCCATGGCGGAGTCGGCCAGCGCACTGATCACGCCCCCATGAACGAAACCGGCGGTGTTGGCCATGTCTTCGGTCGGGGTCATCTTCACGATCGCCGCGCCCTCTACGGTCGCGACGTCTTTGATCCCGATCCATCGCCACGCCGGCGACAGCTCGTGGACCTTGCTACTCACGGCCCTGGCCCTCGGGCACCGGCATACACGTAGAGGACGCGCGCGCGATCAGCCGCTCCTGATCGTCGAACACGTCCGCCTCGCTGAAGAGCAGCGTCTGGCGCATCTCGACCACCCGGCCGACGGCGCGAAGGCGACCCTCGATGGCGGGCCGCAGGAAGTTGATCTTCAGCTCGATCGTGGTGTTCCACATCCCGTCTTCCTGGAGGGTCGCCAGCGACATCCCCATGGCGGCGTCTGCGATCTGGGTGATCACGCCACCCTGGACGACCCCTCCCCCATGTCGGTGCTGGGGTCCGGCGATTAGCTCGAGCACCACGCGGCCGGGCTCCGCCTCGGTGATGCGGGCGCCGAGCGTCTCCATCCATCCCGCCGGCTCGGCGACCAGCAGCGTCTCGGCGCGGCTGATATTTTGAACACGTTCTAATTGTCTTGACATTCGGCGGCCGGTCATTTAGGCTCTAACTTGAACATGTTCAAATTCAGCGAAATGGGGTGATGACAATGGATCTCCGCCTGATCGACTACGTGATCTATATCCTGGCAAGCGTGCTCCTGACGGTCTGGGTGGGCGACACCCTGTACCGCAACGGCCGCCCGTTCCTCGTCTCCGTGTTCAAAGAGGACGGCCTTGCCGACTCCGTGAACCGCCTCCTCGTGGTCGGCTTCTACCTCGTCAACTTCGGCTCCGCGGCGATTCTGATCAACACGGGTGGGGTGCCTCCGACCGTGGCCGACATGCTCAAGCAGACAGTGACGCGGGTCGGCGTCGTGCTTCTCGTCCTCGGCTTCATGCACTTCAACAACCTGTTGATCCTGCGCACGATCCGCAGGCGCGACAAGCCCATGCCTCCGATCAACTACAACCCGTACCAACCCGCGCCGGGAGCCTAGGAGAGCGACTTGGCCATCGTCTTGCCGAAGACGAGAAAGGGTGAAAACTCGAGGGCGGCAATCCTGAACGCCGCCCTCGACCTCTTCCGGGAACGTGGCTACGAGGCGACCACCATGCGCGCGATTGCCGATCTGGCCGGCGTCTCGCTCGGAGGCTCGTACCACTACTTTCCCTCCAAGGAGCACCTCGTCCTGGAGTTCTACCGCCACACCCACGAGCTGCACCTGGTCGCGATTGCGCCGCTGCTCGCCCGCGAGAAGGACCTGGGGTCGCGCCTGCGTGGCACGGTCCGTGCGGTCGTCATCACGTGCGAGCCGTTCCACGCAGTCGCGGGTTCGATCTTCAGCACCGTCGCGAATCCATCCAGCCCGCTCAACCCGTTCGGCGGCGCGGCCAGGCCGCTGCGGGAAGAGGTCGTCGCCCTGTACGCCGAGGTCGTCAAAGGTTCGGACGCCCGAATCCCGGCGGACATCGCCGAGATGCTGCCATTGACGCTCTGGCTTTACCAGATGGCGATCCTCTACTTCTGGATCTTTGATAGATCGCCTGGGCGGCTGCGGACCCTCGAGGTGATCGACGAGACGACCGAGCTGATCGTCAGGCTGCTCGGCCTTGCCAACCTTCCGGTGCTCCGCAGCTCGCGCAAGCGCATCCTCGGCCTGGTCAGAAGCGTCGCGGGAGGATCGATCGCCTAAGGACCGCGACGTGTCTTTCTCCAGTTGCGGATGGTCGTCTTCTGCTTGGGCGCCGCGGCGATCGCCATCGCAACGTCCGCGTCATCCTCTTTGGCGTCGAGCTCTCCGGAGAGCCGCCGGCGCAGAAGGATGATTCGATCGCGAACCCTCGCCGCGTCCTCGAACTGCAGCTCCTTGGAGAGCCGGCGCATCTCCTTCTCCAGGTCGCGGACGATCGCGAGCAGGTCTTCCCGCGGCACCCCCGCACCGGCCATGATCTCGATCGCATCCGCCTGGATGTCGTTCTCGTTGATCTCGAGCGCGTAGATCGCCTTCTTCACCGTCTCCGGCGTGATGCCGTGCTCGGCGTTGTAGACGGTCTGCTTGTTGCGCCGGCGCTCGGTTTCATCCAGGGCCTGCCGCATCGAGTCGGTGATCGAGTCTGCGTACATGACCACGTGGCCTTCTACGTTCCTGGCCGCACGGCCGATGATCTGGATGAAGGAGCGGTACGCGCGCAGGTAGCCCTCCTTGTCGGCGTCGAGGATGCCGATGAAAGCGACCTCAGGCAAGTCCAGGCCTTCGCGCAGCAGGTTGATGCCGACCACGACATCAACCTCGCCGGTGCGAAGGGCGGTCAGGACCTCGATGCGCTGCATCGCGTCGAGCTCCGAGTGGAGGTAACGGACCTTGACGCCGTACTCCCGCAGGTAGTCGGCGAGGTCCTCGGCGAAGCGCTTGGTCAACGTGGTGACGAGCGAGCGCTGCCCCATCTCGGTGCGCTTCTTCACCTCGGCCAGGAGGTCGTCGATCTGGCCTTCGGTCGGCCGCACCTCGACGGTCGGGTCGACCAGGCCCGTCGGCCGCACGACCATCTCGGCGGTCCGCTGCGAGCGGCGCGTCTCATAAGGCCCCGGCGTCGCCGAGACGTAGATCACGTTGCGCGCCCGCTCCTCCCACTCTTCGAAGCTCAACGGCCTGTTGTCGAACGCGCTCGGCAGGCGAAAGCCGTACTCGACGAGCGCGGCCTTGCGCGAGCGATCGCCGCCGAGCATGCCTCCGATCTGCGGCACCGCGACGTGCGATTCGTCGACGAAGATAAGGGCGTCGTCGGGCAGGAAGTCCATCAGCGTGTACGGCGCCTCGCCCGGCTTGCGCCGGGTCAGGTGCAGCGAGTAGTTCTCAATCCCCGCGCAGGTTCCGGTCTCGCGCATCATCTCGAGGTCGAAGTTCGTGCGCTGCCGGAGACGCTGCGCTTCGAGCAGGCGGCCGTGGTCTTCGAACCACTTGCAGCGCTCTTCCAGCTCAGCCTCGATGTCGACCATCGCCAGGCGCAGCTTGTCGGCGGGCGTGACGTAGTGCGAGGCCGGGAAAACGGTGAACTCCCGCTTCGCGCCCAGGATCTCACCGGTGATGGCGTCCAGCTCCTGGATGCGCTCCACCTCGTCGCCGAAGAACTCGACCCTGTAAACCTTCTCCTCGTTGGCGGGCACGAGGTCGACCACGTCGCCACGCACCCGGAACCGTAGGCGGGCAAGGTCGTAATCGTTGCGCTCGTAGAGCATCTCGGTGAGCTTGCGCAGAAAGACTTCGCGGCGAATCGACTGGCCCTTTTCGATGCGCAGCGACTCGCCCATGTAGTCCTCGACCGAACCGATGCCGTAGATGCAGCTGACGCTCGCCACCACCAGCACGTCGCGACGTGTGAGCAGCGACTGCGTCGCCGAGTGACGCATGCGGTCGATGTCGTCGTTCCGGCTCGAGTCCTTCTCGATGTAGGTGTCGCTGCGCGCGATGTACGCCTCGGGCTGGTAGTAGTCGTAGTAGCTGACGAAGTACTCGACGGCGTTGTCCGGCAGAAGACGCCGGAACTCCGCGCACAGCTGCGCCGCGAGCGTCTTGTTTGGGCTCAGGACCAGCACCGGCCGCTGCAGCTCCTCGACGACCCAGGACATGACGTTGGTCTTGCCGCTGCCGGTGACACCGGCAAGGACCTGCTGGATCAGGCCCGAGCGCACGCCTTCGACGAGCTCGGCGATCGCCTGCGGCTGGTCGCCCGCCGGCCTGAAGGGTGCGTCGACGCGAAAACGGTTGGGCATCGGTGTCGCCTAATTCTAAGGCGCACAAACGTTCGGGAACGGTCGGGCAACCAGCCGACGCGTTACCGAGGTGGGAGCCATTTTGGTGGGGACCATTTTCACCAGGAGGTACGGATGAAGGACGAGGTCACGGGGAAGGCGGACGAGCTCAAGGGCAAGGTGACCGGCGACAAGTCCGAGGAGTTGAAGGGGAAGGCAGAGCAGGAAGCGGACAAGATGCGACGCACCGGCCGCGACATCCGCGACGACATCAAGGACAACGCCGACGACATGGATGCTGAGGCCCGCGCGCGAGAGCGCGAAGCGGAGACCGTTCGCCAAAAGAGGTCATGGTAAGGAGAGGATCATCGCCTCCACCACCGATCCAGCGCTGAGCCCCTGATCGCCCGAGGGAACGCGGACCAGGGCGTGGGCGCCCGCAAGTGACATCAAACGCGAGGAGGATTGAGAGCCGGTCGTCTCGGCGACCAGCTCTCGTCCCTCGCGACGAAGCGTGACCCTCTGGTACTCAGTGCGTTCGGCCGTCGGTTTCGCGTCGTAGGCCAGACGCACCGGAAGCACCGGCCGCTGCAGCTGCGCGAAACCCTGCATCTTGCGCAGGGCCGGCCGGACGAACACCTCGAAGGTCACAAGTGACGAGACAGGAAAGCCAGGCAGCCCAAACGCCACTCGACCCCGCTCCAGGGTCGCGAACGTGAAGGGCTTGCCGGGCTTCAGCTTCACCCTCCCCACGTGGACCGTGCCGAGGGACTCGAGCAGTGGCTTCACCAGGTCGTGCGTACCGACGGACACTCCACCTGACGTCACCAACGCATCGGCACGCGCAAGGGCCTCGGTGACGAAGCCGCGCAGGGCATTCGCCTCGTCTGGCGCGATGCCGAGGACGCGAACATCCGCCCCCGCCTCCCGGAGCGCGGCGAGGAGCGCCCACCGATTGGAGTCCGGGATCTGGCCGCGGCCCGGCGTCTTCCCTACCTCGACCAGCTCGTCGCCGGTCGACATCAAGGCAACCCCAGGCCGGCGATGCACGGGCACCTCGGCTCGCCCGGTCGCGGCGGCGATGCCGATCTCCGCAGCGCCCAGCTGCGTTCCCGCGCGAAGGATTAGGTCGCCGGGCTGCAGGTCGGCTCCGACCTTGTGGAAGTTGGAGCCCGCGGCCAGCCCGCGCGGGACGGTGACGTGATGGATGGACAGCTGAACGTCCTCGACCATGACGACACTGTCCGCGCCCTCGGGCACCACCCCGCCGGTCAAGATGCGAGCGGCGGTTCCCGGTGTCACGCGGCCCTCGAACGGCCGGCCCGCCGCGGACTCGCCCAGCACTCGCAGCGGCTTGCCCGCATCGGCGGCACGCACCGCATAGCCATCGACGGCGCTGGATGGAAAGGGTGGCAGAGGGGCCTGCGCGACCAGGTCTTCGGCCAGCACCCGACCCGTCGCGTCGGCCAGCACGACCCGCTCCACGCCCAGCACCGGGGTGCGCTCGAGGACGAGCGCGGCCGCTACATCGGCGTCGATCAGCGGATACGCGGAGGCTCGCACTCCCTATTCGTAGCGCAGGGCGCGCGCGGGATCCTGGCGGGCGGCGCGCAGGGCGGGCAGCAGTCCGCTCACCGTGCTCAACGCCGCGGCGAGCAACACCGCGACCAGGACAACCGGCACGTCGGTGCGGAACACGTCAAAGCCGGTGCCGGTCACGGACTGGGTCAGGCGGTCGACAGCGGCGTTGCCCAGGCGGCCGAGACCGACCGCGACGAGAGCACCGACGGCGCCTCCTGCAAGACCGATGCCCAAAGCCTCGGCGAGGAAAAGCAGCAGCACGTCCCGCGAACGCGCACCGAGCGCCTTGAGCACACCGATTTCTTTCGTTCGCTCGAGCACGGCGGTGTACATGGTGTTGGCGATCCCGAGGCACGCGAGCAGCAGCGCGACGATCGCAAGGCCCATCAGGGCGACGCGCAGCTTGCCGAGAAGGTCTTCGAAGTGGCGGAATTGGTCGCCGAAAGTCTGCGACTGGAAGCCAAGGGACTCCACGCGTTGACGCAGCTTCTCCACGGAGAGACCGGAGTCGGCAAGCAGCGTGATGCTTGTGTACTCGCCTCCCTTCCATGCATTCGCCCGCGCGAGGTTGCTCCAATAGCCGCGCATCGCCTCGTACGGCACTAGCGCACCAGGCGCGCCGGCGGGCATGTAGTTGCCCGACATGATGCCAACCACCAGCAGGCTGAGCACGACCGGCTTGGAAACCTGATTGCGGACGAGCGTCGGCACCAGGCTGCCGAAAGTCGCGCTGAAGCTTACCTGGGTTCCGATCGCACCGGGCGGTGATCGATAGCCGAGTGCGACAGCCTCGCTGTCCGTAAGCAGAATCTCGGACGAGGAGTCGGAGCGCGGCAGCCGGCCGGCGATCAAGGAAGGAAGAGTGCTCGAGCCCTTCAACAGCGGGAGCGAGACCAGGGCGCCTGCCGGGTTCGGAGACACCTTGTTGCCGCCCAGTGGCGGGCCGGTCACAGCGAAGGTGCCGGTCATGCCGATCTGACCCCACGCGGCCTTCACATGAGGCAGCCGGGTGAGGGTGGCCAGCGTCGCCTCGTTGAAAGCGGGCGTGCGGGCGTCCGCCACCGGATACACCGCGACCTGATGGACCTGGCTCGTGGCCAGGGCCGGCGCGTTCAAGGCATCCTGCAGGCCCCCCGCCAGGGCCACGATCAGGCTCAGTGCCGCGATTCCGATCGCGACGCCGCTGGTCGTCAAGGCTGTGCGCAGCGGGCGGCGGCCTGCGCTCCCGAGCCCGACCTTGAGCGTGTCGCGCCAATCCATCCGCGCCGCGGGATCCACCGGCTCCTGGCTCCGCACCGTGGGCTTGCCGGCGTCGAGCTCGACCGCGCGGCCGTCGATCATGCGCACAACGCGGTGGGCGTGGCGCGCAACCTCCGGGTCATGCGTGACCAGCACCACGGTCGCGCCTCGTCGGTTGAGATCCTCGAGCAGCCTGAGTACTCCCTCACCGGCGACCGAGTCCAGGCTGCCTGTCGGCTCATCGGCGAGGAGAAGCCCCGGCCGGTTTGCCAACGCGCGGGCGACGGCGACCTTTTGCTGCTCGCCGCCGGATAGGCGGCTCGCCCGCGCGCCGGCGCGCTCCTCCAGTCCGACAAGCGCCAGCAGGTGCCTCGCGCGCTTGCGGCGCTCCTCCAGCTCGACGCCCGCAAGGGTCAGGGGAAGCGCCACGTTGTCCTCGACGGACATCGACGGGATCAGGTTGAAGGCCTGGAAGATCGTGCTGACACGCTGCAGGCGGTAGTCGGAGAGATCGCGGTCGGGCAGCTCGCCGAGCGGCAGGCCCGCACCATAGACGTGGCCGGAGGTTGGGCGGTCGAGCCCACCCATCAGCGAGAGCAACGTGCTCTTGCCGCATCCGGAGGGGCCGACGATCGCCACGAACTCGCCAGGGCCGACGTCGAGAGTCACGTTCCGCAGCGCCGTCACTTGCATCTCGTCGCGGCCGCCGAACTCGCGAGAGACGGTATCCAGGCGCAGCCCCACCGCCTGGCCGAGCAGGTCGCGGAACTCGTCGGTTTGGGGTTGGGCCCTGAGCGGCGCAATGACAGCCGGCTCGGCGATCATCTCCGGCGAGTCGAACACGGCGGCGCCCGCCTCTCCGTTCCCGTTCGAAGCTGCGTGCTCTCCTTTGACGACCGCTGCGGCGGCCTCCCGACGCGCGCGGCGGCGGTGGCGCTTGGCGCCGCTCGGCTCACCTGGCGTCGTCACGACTGAAGCCACCCCTGCCCTCCTTTGCCCGCAGTCTAAGTGTTCGGCCCCGCGTTACTTAACGGTCAGCAGCCCGGATTCGCTACCTGCTTCTCAAGCCAGTTCATGTAGGTGGAAGAGCCGCCTTCGATCGGGATCTGGAAGATCTCCGGAAGCTGGTAGTCGTGGCGGCTGCGAACGAAATCCTGAACCGCCGCCGCCCGAGATTCGAGTGTCTTCACCAGCAGGAGGGCCTCGTGCTCGCGCTGCAGCTGGCCGTCCCAGTAATAGATGGAATGCACGCCGGGCACGACGGAACAGCAGGCTGCCAGGCGCTCGACGACGAGTGCCTCGCCCAGACGCTCCGCGTCGTCGCGAGCCCCCGTCGTGACCATGATCAGGACCGCTCTCTCCCCCACGGGGTTAATTCTCCGGTTTTCGGGGCCGGTCAAGCCAAACTGTGCCCGCCAGTAGAGCGATGGCCCCGAGGATCAGGCCTCCGATGACGTCGGATTCCCAGTGCACGTCGAGGTACAGCCGGTCGAATGCGATCAGCACGACCACGACGATCGCCCCGACGACCGCTGCCCCACGGACGACCGGCGAGATCGAGAGCCGCCTGATCACGAACGCGAGGAGTCCGTAGGCGATCACGGTACGCAGCATGTGACCGCTGGGAAAGCTGTTCCCCACGCCCGAACCGGAGAAGGCCTCGGTGATGCTCGGGCCGTCCGACTCGGCCAGCCCGGCCGGTGGCCGCGGGTGATGCAGGTTGAATTTATAGAAGAGCTCGAACGCCTGGGCGGCGATGAAGGCGATGAAAACCAGCGCGTCCGACCCGAAGCCGCTTCGCCAGAGGTAGTAGCTCAGCGCGAGCATGAGGACGGTCGTCAGCTCGAATCCTCCGAGCTCTGCGATGACCTGGAACAGACCGTGCAGCGAAGGCTGCCATGCGTCGTGCATGCCCTGGGCGACCTCGAGGTCGAGGCTCGTGAAAGCACCCGCCGCGATGGCAATGGTCAGGGCGACGAAGATGACACTGAGAACCGCGATACCGACCAGACGCGGGATTATCGCTGGCAACGGCGGCAGAAGACCGTCGTCCGGCCGGCGACCCGCATCGAGCTGAGCGGGCGCCCGCATGTGAAGCATGGCTCGCCGGCACGGCCGTAAACGAGAAGCTTCTCCTGCTGGCCGCCAACCTCGCCCCACGCGTCGCGGTACGTGTCCACGGAGCTGCCGCGGTTGGCGATCGCGAGCTCGAGCGATTCGCGCAGCGATTCATGCAGCCTTTGTGCTGATCGTTTGCTGACCGTGCTCGCGATCCTGGCGGGCCGCAGCTTCGCCCGGTGGAGCGATTCGTCAGCGTAGATGTTGCCCACGCCGGCGATCGCCTTCTGGTCGAGCAGAACCGCCTTCAGCGGAGCGCGCCTCCGCCGCAGCTCCCGATACAGCTCCTCGAAGGCGAAGGCCGGATCCATCGGCTCGGGCCCAAGGCGTGGCATCTTCTTCGCGGAAAGCAGCGCCTCCTCGGTCCCGATCAGCAGCCGGCCAAATCGTCGGGGATCGCGGTAGCGAAGCTGGCGGCCATCTTCGAGGAAGAACACTGCATGGGTATGCTTCTCGAGCGGTTTGACCTCATCGACGAGACGGAGCTGTCCTGTCATGCCCAGGTGGACGACCAGGACGATGTCTCCGGAGAGATGAATAAGGATGTATTTGCCACGCCGGCCCATCGACTCGATGCGCATACTCGCCACTGCGTCGACGAACTCTTCCGGTTCCGGGTGGCGGACGATCGTCGGAAAAGCGAGCTCGCATCGGGTGATCGTGCGGCCAACGAGATGCGGTCGGAGGTCGGCGACGATCGTCTCGACCTCCGGAAGCTCAGGCACGGTTAAGCGCGGACGACCGCGAGCTTCTTCATGTCGGCCCAGTTGGGACCGACCTTCATCTCGACCTCGATCCCAGTCTCGAGCTCATACGCGCCCGTCATGATTCGCGGCACCTTCTCGGCGAACTGATCCACTTCCGCGCGGGGCACCTCGAAGAGCAGCTCGTCATGGACCTGCAGCAGCATCCGACCCTCGATCTGGTCCGCCTCGATCTCGCGATGCAGCCGCACCATCGCGATCTTGATGATGTCCGCCGCGAGCGACTGCATGGGGAAGTTGATCGCCATCCGCTCGGCCGCGCTGCGCAGCTGATAGTTTGGCGAACGCAGGTCGGGAATCGCCCGCCGCCGCCCCGTCGCGCTGACGACAAACCCTTCCTCGCGCGCCTTGCGGCGAACGTCATCGAGGTACTCCCTCAGGTGCGCATAGGTGGACCAGTACTGGCCGAGGAATTCCCGCGCCACATCGCCAGTGATGCCCAGCTGCTGGGCAAGCCCATACTCGCCCTGACCGTAGATCGAGCCGAAGTTCGCGACCTTTGCCAGGCGACGTTGATCCGGGGTGACGGCCTCGATAGCGATCTTGAACACGGCCGCGGCCGTCGCGGAGTGGATGTCCTGGCCCGCGGCAAACGCCTCGAGCAGCTTGGGGTCGCCGCTCAAGTGCGCCGCGATGCGCAGCTCGATCTGCGAGTAGTCGGCCGAGACCATTACGTGGTCGGGGCGGCCCGCCTTGAACGCGCGCCGGATCCGCTGCCCCAGCTCGGTGCGGATGGGGATGTTCATCAGGTTGGGGTTTGACGACGCGAGGCGGCCCGTGGCCGTGCTCGCCTGCCCGAACGACGTATGCACCCGCCCGCTCATCGGATCCACGAGCTGCGGTAGCGCGTCTACATAGGTCGATTTCAGCTTCGAAAGCTGGCGGTGCTCGAGGATGAGCCCGACGATCGGATGCTTCTCGCGCAGCGTCTCCAGAGTGTCGGCGTCGGTCGAGTAGCCGGTCTTCGTCCTCTTGCCGACCGGAAGGCGAAGGTCTTCGAACAGCACCTTCGCGAGCTGCTGCGGGGCGTTGAGGTTGAACTTCTGGCCCGCGACCTCCTCGACCTCCGCCTCGATCGCCGCCAGCTGCGCCCCGAGCTCGTCCTGCATCTGCTTGAGATACGGGACGTCGATGGCGACCCCCTCGGTCTCCATGTCCGCGAGTACACCGGCGAGCGGAAGTTCGATCTCGTGGAAGAGATAGTCGACGCCCAGATTTCGCATCTCGGCCTCGAGCCGCGGCCGGAGGTTGAGGATCGCCTCAGCTCGCCGGGCGGCGAACTCCGCGGCGTCGCCGTCGGCGATGGCGGAGGGCTTCCGCGCCGAGCGACCTGTGCCCAGCAGCTGCTCGGTGCTGACGAGCTCCATACCCAGAAAGTCGTGCGCCAGGTCCTCGAGGCGCGGATCCCGCGAGCCCGCCCCCAGGAGGTAGGCGGCCAGAAACGTGCTGAACGCCCAGTCACGCTTGCCTCCGCCCAGGGAGCGGAGCGCGAGCTCTGTCTCCTTGGCATCGTGGCCGGAGATCGGACGGCCGGACAGCGTGCTGGCCACAGCGTCCATCGCCTCCGGTCGCGCGACATAAAACGTGTTGCCTCCGGTCGAGACGCCGAGGCCGCAGATCCGGCAGGCGCGACCTGATCCTTCGGTGAAGGTGAAGACACCCACGTCGTGCGAACCGTCGAGCAGCGATGCCGCCTCGGTCGGGTCTTCGACGATGTGCAGGCCCGCCGCCTGCGGCGCCGGCTCGAAGGTGAGGCTCGGCTGAACCGGCACCTGGTCCGGCGGCGGGAAGCGGCTCAGAAGCTGGCGGAACTCGAGGTGGTCGAAGACGCGCCGCGCGCGGTCGTAGTCGTAGCGGGTCCAGCGCGCCTTCTCGAGCTCGAGCTCCACAGGCACGTCGCGCACGATGGTGACCATCCGCTTGCCCAGGCGCACCCGGTCGGCGTTGGCTTTCAGCGAAGTCTTCAGCCGGCCCTCTGGTAGCTCGTCCACACGTTCGAGCAGCCCCTCGACGCTGACGAAGTCCTGGACCAGCTTGGCCGCGGTCTTGTCCCCGACCCCGGGGACGCCCGGGATGTTGTCCGAGGTGTCGCCCCTCAGGGCCTTGAAGTCGACCAGCTGCGCCGGCTCGAAGCCGTAGCGCTGCCGGACCTGATCCGGACCGTAGACGAACGTGTCGGTGATGCCGCGTCGCGGCACCAGGGCTTCGACCGATTCGGTCACGAGCTGCAGGCAGTCGAGGTCACCCGACACGATGGTCACGGCGTGGCCGCGCTCTTCCGCGATGCGCGCCAGGGTGCCGATCACATCGTCGGCCTCGAAGCCTTCGACGCCGTGGATGGGTATCGAGAACGCCTGGAGGACCTCGCGGACCATGTCCATCTGAGGGCGAAGATCATCGGGCATGGCCCGGCGACCAGCCTTGTACTCCTCGTATTCCTGAGAGCGAAATGTGGGTTTGCCGAGATCGAATGCGGCGATCGCGTACTCGGGGCGCGACGCCAGCACGATGGCCAGCATCGACGTGAAGCCGTAGACCGCGTTGGTGACCCGACCATCCGACGTGCTCATTGGCGGCAGAGCAAAAAAAGCTCGATAGATGAGGCTGTGGGCGTCGATCAAAATCAGCCGCCCCCGCCGTCCCTTCGCCACGTTCGAAGTTTACGTAGGGCCGGTTCGTCACCCTGCGGGGGGCTGGCGCGTTCAAATAGAAGGGATGGCGAGGACCGAAGGCTAGAATGGACCCGAGGATGAAAAACCTCATCGAGGTCTCCGTGGACAGTATCCGCATCCATATGCCGACTGCCCAACACCTGGTGATCCTCAAAGAGAAGGAAGCGGACCGCTACCTGCCGATCTGGATCGGCTCGTTCGAGGCGCAGGCGATCGCGACCAAGATCTCAGGCAACGCTCTGGGGCGCCCGCTGACCCACGACCTGATGGCCACCGCTTTCGGGGACCTGGGCATCAGCGTCAAGCGCATAGTGGTCACGCGCCTTGCCGACCAGGTCTTTTACGCGCGACTTTATGTGAAGCAGAACGGCCGCGACCTCGATTTCGACGCGCGGCCTTCCGACGCGATCGCGCTTGCCGTCCGCGTCGAGTGTCCGATCTTCGTCGCCTCCGAGGTGATGGAGACTGCCGGCATCATCCCCGAGGCAGACGAGCTGGAGGGCGACAAGGACAAGGCTGAGACCGTCGTCGACGAGGAACGTCTGGCCGTCTTCCGCGACTTCGTCAACAGCCTGGACCTCCCCGAGCTTCCCGACGAACCGGGCGCCAAGGACGAGCCCGGCGCTCAGGACAGGCCCGGAGGGCGCCCCGGCCGGGGCTGACAGCACGCACCTGAACGGCGAGTTCGACCTCGCCTTGCGCGTGATGGTCGCCCTCGCACTCGGACTCGTCATCGGCGCGGAGCGTGAGTTCCGCGGGCATCCCGCGGGTTTGCGCACCATGGCGCTCATCAGCGCAGGCTCGTGCATGTTCACGGGCCTGGGACTGATTCCGGAATTCGCACGCACGGTGGACCCGACGCGCATCGCAGCGCAGATCGTGACCGGGGTCGGATTTCTCGGCGCCGGCAGCATCCTCCGCCAGGGCGAGGAGGTGCGCGGTCTGACGACAGCTGCATCGATCTGGGTTGCCGCGTCGCTTGGCATGGCAGTTGGGTTCGCGTATTACGGCGTGGCGATTTTCATCACTGTGATCGTGGTCGTCGTGCTGGTCGCGCTGAAACCGATGGAGGAGCGCTTCTTCAAGAACCGCAAACATCGGCGCGAGACAGATCCGCTGCCGGACGAAATCGTGCCGTGACCGCCGGCAAGGTCGCGATCGTCACCGACTCGACCGCCGACCTGCCGTCGCAGCTCGTCAAGACGCGCGGCATCACCGTCGTGCCGCTTACGCTCAACTTCGAAGGACGATCGCTGCTCGACGGTGTCGAGATAAGGCCGTCGGAGTTCTACCGCCGGCTCCCCAACGCGACCACGCATCCAACGACGTCACAGCCATCGCCGGGGCGATTCGCAGAGGCGTATTCGGAGCTTCTCAACGCTCACACCGAGGTCGTGTCCATCCACATCTCGGAAAAGCTGAGCGGCACGTACGCGTCCGCGGTCCAGGGCGCCGAGATGACAGACCCAAAACGCGTTCACGTCATCGACTCCCAGCTCGTGTCCATGTCCCTGGGTTTGTTGACCCTCGCGGCGACCGAGGTGGCTCGGAAGGGCGTCGCCGCCAGCGAGGTGGAGAAGCGAGTGAGCGAGATGCGCGAGCACGTGCAGACGTACTTCTCGGTCGCCACCCTGGAGTTCTTACGGCGCGGCGGACGCATCGGCCGCGCGAGCGCGATGCTCGGCTCGGTGCTGCAGGTCAAACCCGTGCTCTGCATCCGCGACGGACTGGTCACGCCGCTCGAGCGCGTACGGACTTTCGACCGGGCGCTGAACCGCGTCGTGGAGCTCACGCGCGAGGTGGATCGCGGCCAGGGGCTGTGCGTGATCGTCGGCCACGCTGATGCCGAGGCCGACGCCGAGCGGGTCGCGCGAGAGCTCGAGCCGATGGCCGAGACGCTGATGATCCAACCGCTCGGGCCGGTGGTCGGCGCGCACGCGGGCCCGGGCGTGGTCGGGGTCGGCTGCTATCCGGCGGATCTGCTGCCCTTGGGTATCAAGACAACCGCCAGCGCACGGACCCCGGCGTGACGGATTTGCGGACGCGACCCTCGACCGCCAGCGCCTGCAGATGCGCAAGCCCCTCCTGAAGGGCAAGGCGCTTCTCGTAGAGGTTTTCGCGCGGACCCCATAGGTCCAATGCGACCTGCCACGCGCTCTTTTCCTGGTTGGCAGTCCCTCCTGCGCGCGCATCGCGGCGGCCGACGATCTCCACGATCTGATCCAGCCTCCGCGCATGGTGGGCGATCAGGTCGTCGACGCGATCGGCGATGCCGGTGAAGGGACGGCCGTGCGCCGGCAGCACATGGCTTGGTCTCAGCCCCGCCATCCGCCTCAAGCCGTCCAGGTAATCGTGCAGTGGATCTGGGGTGCTCTGTGGATGCAGGCCGATGTTCGGCGAGAGCTCGGGCAAGATGTGGTCGCCGGCGAACAGGATTCCCGCTTGCGAGTCATGGAGGCAGACGTGTCCGGGCGAATGACCTGGCGTCCATTCGACGCGCAGCATGTGATGGCCCATCTCGACAAACTCGGCGCCGTCGAGCTGGACGGAAGGATCCGCCGTCTTGACGACCTGGCTCAGCGCGCGCTGGGAGTTGCTCAGCAGCTCGGCTTCGTCCTCAGGCACGCCGTTGGCGAGCAGGTAGGTCTTCACCTCCACCACGAGGTGTTCGAGCTCGACGTATCGCGGATGGACCAGCGGCACCTCGAGCCGATGTATGTAGAGGTCGGCGCGGCCCTCGCCGGCCAGGACGCCGGCGGCACCATAGTGATCGGGATGGATGTGGGTCACGAGCAGGCGACGCAGGCGTCGCGCGCCGAGCTGGGCCAGCGCCCGCTGGATGGCCTCCAGAGAATCTTCGGCGTTCATACCGCAGTCGAGGAGGTCGACCTCCTGGCCGGCCTTGAACATGAAGACGTTGACGAGTCCGTCCTCGAAAGGAATCGGGAGACGAAGTTCGAAAACGTCCGCCGCCACCTCGCTCAGCGCGAGCTCGATTGCCATCTGCGAATTCTCGCCGCTCTAAGATGGGTGGTAGGTCGTACTCGAACGTACTGAAAGCATCACCGACTGCTTCAGGAGGAGCCGATGTCCGAAGTCAAGATGACCCCCGACCAGATCGTAGATGCTCTCCCCGACTACCTCATTCCTGAGAAGGCGGGCACGACCAAGGCCACGATCGTCTTCGACCTGAGCGGTGACGGCGGAGGCAAATGGTGGGTCAGGATCCACGACGGCAAGGCCGAGTCTGGCAAGGGTGACCCCGAAGAAACGCCCAACCTAACGCTGCTGGCCGATGTCAACGATTGGGTGAAGATCATGACTGGGCAGCTCGACGGCACTGCCGCGTTCATGCAGGGCAAGCTGAAGGTCAAGGGTGACATGGGCCTGGCGATCAAGATGCCGACCCTGTTCCGGCGGCCGAGCTAAGTCTCCCGGCTTCCGGCGGTGCCTAGTAGCTGAATTTCCAGGTCCCGAGCCTGGAAGACATCTCGGTCTCCAGGTCGAGCACGCCCGTATGCACATCCAGGATCACCACGTGGTGCGGCGTCAGGGCGATGCGCCGGCCGTCGGGCAGGCGGGCCGCCTCCTGAGCGTTGCCCCACGAAATCGTCTCGAGGTCTGGAGCGGGCTTCATGTTCGCGCCCACCCAGTTGGCCAGGTCGGCCGAGCCGCTTCTCTGATAGGTCGACACGATCATGTAGGCAAAGAGCCCGGTTTGCGGGGAGCACTGCGCCGACCCCGAGCCGGCCGACGCGGTCGGGCAGGGCACCTTGCAGTTGGTCAGGCAGGTGATGTCGAAGGTGAGGTCCAGGCCCGGCGGGCTAACGGTGGTCTGGGACCTCTCGTTGTACTTCCAGGTGCCCGGATAGCAGAATCCCCAGCCCGCCTGCAGGTCCTCGTAGCCGTGGTCACCCTGCGAACACTTGAGATCACCGCCGATCTGAGGTACGCTCGGCACCGGATGCGGGTTCGAACCCGGTTGGCAACCGGCCAAAACAAGCATCCCAACGACGGCCAGGATATTCGGGGGGATTAGCGGGGACTGCATTCGGCGCCTAATTGTGCGGGAGCGGGTACGCGTGCCGATGCACGCGTTCTGACTCACGGAATCCAAACGACGCCGAATCCGGTAATGAGTTTGGAGGGGGGTTTAGCAAATGGCCATCCGCAAGAAGACGGGAAAGGCTCCAGAGGAGAGGCTGGAAGCTGACAGGAGACGGCTGGAGCTTCTGGCCGCGCAGTGCGGCGAGGAGGCCGGGCTGCACAGGCCGCTGAACGACGTCGTCGGCGGGGTGATCACAGGGATTCCCGAAGAGACCGACCTCGCCCAGGCTCTGTCCGACCGGGAGACAAGTGACCTGCTGGTCCACCTGCTGGACCAGAACCGCGAGCAGGTCGAGCGCGCGCTCGAGCGCCTCCGCGAAGGCTCTTACGGGATCTGCGAGGGCTGCGGCCGGCGCATCCCGGAAGCCCGCCTCAAGTACCAGCCGGCGGCCACGCGCTGCGTCGAGTGTCAGGCCCACTGGGACAGGATCAACGGGAGAACCGCCTAAAGCTGCTAACGACACCCTGAGAAGGCCGAGGGTGGGGCTTGAGCAGCTATACCCGCTTAGAGCGTAGCCCTACCACGCCCAGCACGACCCCGACCACGACCATCCCCGACCCGATCCAGAACCACTTGATGTCCCCCGTCATGTAGCTGCCGGGGATGTAACCCAGACCCTGTCCCGCAAAGACCGCGCCCGCGAGCAGGATCAGCACACCGACGACTACGAGCCCCACCTTCACGGCAGCTAACTACTTGGGGCGGTTACCTCAAATTCCGCCGTAAACGACCGACTTCTCCTCCGTGTACTGCAGGAAGGCCTCCACCCCATGCTCCTTGCCGAAGCCGGACTGCTTCGTCCCGCCAAACGGCAGCTCGTCGTGGGCGATGACGATCGAGTTCACCCACGTGTACCCGGCCTCGAGCTCCAGCACGGCCCGGTGCGCGGCGGCCATGTTGCTCGTCCAGATCGAGGAGCCAAGACCGTACTGCGAGTCGTTGGCCAGGCGGAGCCCTTCATCGAGGTCTTTGATCTTCCGAACCGGCAGCGCAGGGCCGAAGACCTCTTCCTTCCACATGCGAGCGCCGTCCGGAACATCCGTGAGGATGGTCGGCTCGATGAACCATCCCTTCTCGTACTCCGCACCCTTCGGCCGGCCGCCTCCGAAGAGGACCTTGGCCCCGTGGTCGACCGCGTCTTTGATCTGCGCTTCGACCTCCGCGCGCTGGGTGTCGGAATGCATCGGGCCCATACGACTGTCCTTGTCCAGACCATTGCCGGGCTTCAGCTTGGACGCACGCGCGATCAGCTTCTCGAGCAGAGAGTCGTAAGCCGCCTCCTGGACGTACAGCCGTTTGGTGGACAGGCACTGTTGACCGCAGTTGAAGAACCGCCCGACCGAGATCGCCCGCGCGGCACCATCGAGGTCCGCGTCATCCAGCACGATGCACGGGTCGCTGCCGCCGAGCTCGAGCGTCACTTTCTTCAAGCTCTCGGCTGCCTTCGCCATCACCCTCTTGCCCGTCGGGGTCGACCCCGTGAGTGCGATCTTGCGAATGAGCGGATGCTCCACGATGGCCTCCCCGGTCGCCGGCCCCAGGACGACGTTGATCACCCCTTCGGGCAGGCCGCCCTCGATCAGCGCCTCGATGCAAGCCAGAGTCGCGAGGGGCGTGGTGCTCGCGGGCTTCAACACCACCGTGTTGCCTGCCGCGATGGCGGGCGCGACCTTGTTCGCGGCGAGAGTCAGCGGAAAGTTCCACGGCACGATGGCGCCGCAGACGCCAATCGGTATGCGGACCACAAGTCCATAGGTCGTGAGGTCGGGCAGCCGAATGTACTGGCCGTGAATCTTGTCTGCCAGGTCGGCGAACCACCCGATGTTCTCGCCAAAGCGTCGGGCTTCCAGGCGCGACTCCAGAATTGTCTTGCCCTGCTCTTTGGTGAGGAGCGTTGCGATCTCCTCGACCTTGGAGAGCATGTGTTGGGCGGCTTTGTGCAGGATCTCGCGCCGCTGGTTCGAGGGAAGCTTGGACCAGGTCATGAAGGTCTTGGCCGCCGCCTGAGCGGCTTTGTCGACGTCGGCGGGGCCTCCCGCCGGCACCTCGTCGACGATCTCACCTGTGGCCGGGTTGCGGACCTCGTACGTCTTGCCGGAGGCGGCCTTGGCCCGGTCGCCTTCGATGATCATCGTCGCCATGGACGGCACCCCCAGTTCGTTTGGTTGTTTCTTACTTCGATAAGGTTATCGGGTTCGATATGCCCGTCAGATTGGAGAAACAAGGCGGCGTCGGTGTGCTGGTCCTTGACCGTCCGCCGGCCAACAGCTACGACTACGCCTTCCTGCGCTCGTTCGCCGGCGCTGTAGACGACGCGCGTGGCGATGAAGACATCCACGCCGTCGTGGTCACAAGTGCGTCAGAGAAGTTTTTTTCCGCCGGCGCGGACGTCAGCGCATTCGCCTCTGGGACGACCCGGTCGCGGGTCATGACCGCGATCATGGCGCACGAGTCGTTTCGCAAGATGGAGAACACGCCGATCATCTTCATCGCCGCGATCGCGGGCCACTGTCTTGGCGGCGGCTTTGAGCTGGCGCTGGCCTGCGACCTGCGGTTCGCCGCCGAGGGTTCGTATCAGATCGGCCTGCCCGAGACGAACCTGGGCCTCTTCCCCGGGTCAGGCGGCACCCAGCGGCTGCCCCGGCTGGTGGGCTTGTCGAAGGGTCTGGAGCTCATCCTCGATGCGACCACGATGGCGCCCGCCGAAGCCAAGGAGGCGGGCCTGGTCGACCGCCTCTTTCCCGATGCCGCGGCATGCCGCGAAGGCGCCATCGCGTACGCGACGAAGATCGCGGCGGGACCGAGCGTCGCGCTTGGCCACGCCAAGCTTGCGGTGACGCAGGGGTTCGGCGCCCCACTCGACCTCGGGCTTGCAATCGAACGCGAGGCGATCAGCCGGGTGTTCGTGTCCAAGGACGCGAACGAGGGCATCAAGGCGTTCGGCGAAAAAAGGAAGGCCGAATTCAAAGGGGAGTAACATCTCCGCACGAATCTAAGAAGGCGGTGGCGTTCGATGGCTGGAGTTGTGATCACCGTGTCCAGGCCGTCGGCCACCCTCGGAGCTTCTTTCTAAGCACTCCGGTCTCGGGCGGACCGATTTCGCCCATCCGTCGTTCCGGAGGAGTCAGAGTTGTCTCGTTCCACATTCCAGCTCGCGTCATTGGGCTGGGATTCCCGCTTCGCCGAAAAGTTCATAGCGATCGCCCCGCCCGGCGCCATCGTCGCCCGTGTGCTTGGGAACTATGGCGCCGACTACCTGGTTCACGACGGGGACACTGCGCTGCGCGCGGTCGCGCGCCACGCCGATCCGGCCGTCGGCGACTGGGTCGTGATCGACGCCGGCGAGATCCGCGGCATCGTCGAACGTCACACCGTCTTCTCACGCCGGGCCGCAGGCAATGAAAACCGTCAACAGATCCTGGCGGCGAACGTCGACCTTGCCTTCGGGGTGGCGGCTGCCACCGACGTCAACCTGAAGCCTTGATGCCGGCCGGCTGCCGAGCTACCGCAAGCTCCAACGCGAGCTGCGCGCGATCGCGGCCAAGTCGGACGCCCGGATCCGCATCGAGGACCGCAAGAAGTGGAGGCAGATCACGATTGCCACACGCACCCGCATCGGTCAATGAATCAAGGGCCTGAGCGCGACGCCCAGGCCCTCGGGGAGGCAGTTACTTGCGGCGGTGAAGGCCGTCCCAGAACGGCACGTAGCCCTTGGCGATCCGGTCGAGTACGCGATCGGCCTCGACCTTGGTGATGACCTTGTGGTCGACAAGCGCCTCGAGCCTCGGCTTGAGTTTGGTCGTCAACCTGGCGGCGAACTGCTCCTTGGTCATCCCCTTGGTCTTGGCGAGGTCAGAGACCTTCTGGCCCGCCTTCAGGTCCTTGACCAGCTCCTCCGGTTTGATGCCCAGGACATCGGCCTCGGCCTCGACCACCGCCCGACGCACCGCGCGGCGATCGGCATGGCTGTCGCTGGCGGGTGGCTGGGTGCCCGCCGCGGTCGGAGAGGGGCTGGGTGACGGCGTGGCTGCGCTCACTACACCCATGCTCAAGAGCGCGGCCACACCCGCCGCACCAACGGCTTTGACGGCGACTGCTGCAAACGGACTCATTTCGTTCTCACCTCAAAAGGATTTGTGTGGTTGAGATTGAGGCGAGGCTGTCAGAGGCTCGTTGCGGTCTGGTCAGCCTTTTGTAACTGACGACCTGGTCCAGAAACCGTCGGGGTCGAATCGCCGGATCGCCGCGAGCTCGGCTTCGGTTGGCGCTGACGTTTCGCTTACATCACGCGAAACCTTGAGGTCCCAACCCGTGTTTTCTAGGACCTCGTCCACGGTGTGGCCGGGATGCACCGTTGCGACGCAAACCTCTCCGCCTTCTTCCGGAAACCGAAGAACCGCGAGCGTGGTGATGACCGCCACGGGACCTCCTCCCAGTAGACCGTTGCGCTTTCTCCAGCCCGGACTGCCGTCGCCGTGCCCGGGCGATGTGATGAAAGCAACCTTCTCGACGAGACGGCGGCGCTCGTGGCTTATCAACGTCACCCAGCGCCGGCTGAGGATCGCGATGTCGGCTCCTCCCCCGCTCCCCGGCAGCTTGACGGTGGGCCGGCGCGGGTCGCCGACATAGGAGGTGTTGAGGTTGCCGAACCGGTCGACCTCCGCGCCGCCGATGAAACCGAGGTCGACCTCACCCTGCGCCATCAGGGCCATCACGTTTGACATCCGCGTCGCCCACAACGCCCCGGCGACGTTGGGCGGATCGCCCATCGTCCCGAGGAATCCACCAGCGGGCTGATCGCGCATGAGGCCGACCTCGAACAGCCCCCGTGCTGTCGGCGCGTGCGAGTTGCGGGCGACCGCGTAGGCGAGGACCGGAAGGCGCATGCCGACGAACACCAGGTCGCCGTCATGTATCTCGCGCGACGCGACCGCGACCATCAGCTCCTGAGGCGTGAAGTCACTCATCGCCGAAATCGGCCGGCGCCGCCAGCCGCTGGTGCCGGATCCGGATCGAGTCCACGTCGATGCGCTTCATATAGCTCGAGCGATCGGAGACTCCCATCACCCATTCCTCGAGCCAGGCGTTGAAGCCTTCGACCGAGCGCGACCGCTCCGCGTAGTGCCGATAGAAAGCGTGGTCGCGCCGAAAATATCCCTGCACCGGCGAGGGGTGCGCGCCGCCTGGCTCATGCACCACCCCCACCACCTTCGTCTCCGGGAGCAGGATGCGATTGGGATCGCTCAGAGTCACGCTCGCATCGACGAGCTCCTCGCAGCTGACGATCACGCGCTTGGCGGCGAGCCCCGCCTCTTCGCTGATGCCGAGCGGGCCCCAGGCGTGCGCCCGGCCCATGGCGTCGGCGCGCTGCACATGCACGATCGCCACGTCCGGCTGCACCGCGTCGACGTGAACGAGACCATCTTTGCTCTCGATCCCCGGATTCGTGCGCAGGATGTCGCTGCCCAGCAGAGCCCGAGTGGGAAGGCTCGGCACGTTCCAGGCGGCCGCCCAGAGCGCGAGCGAGATCGAGAAGTTGGAGTGGTCGTGGACCTCGAGAGGTCTGGGGATGCCGTGCTCACAGGCACGGCGGTAGCAATGGCCGAGGCCCTCGGAGACGTTGCCGACCCAGGCGGCTGTCACCCGACGCACGCAGCCGGCGCCGATCAGCTGGTCGAAAAGCGCATCCGAGATCGGCCCCACCAGCTCGAGATCACGGCGGCGCTGGCGGGTCATCTCGTGGCCGGCCGCGAAGGGAATCAGCGGCTCCAGTGCGAGGCCCATCGCCACCGTCGCGCCGTCGGGGACGAATCGCTCGATGGCTTCCGCCATCGACATCACCTTTTCTATTGCGCGATCGACTCCACGAACGAGCGGTAGTTGCGTTCGAGCTCGACCATCGAATCGCCACCGAATTTCTCAAGCAGCGCGTCTGCGATGGTGAGTGCGACGACCGACTCGCCGATCACGCCGGCCGCCGGAACGACGCAGACGTCGCTGCGCTCATAGTGCGCCTCGGTCTTCTCCTTGGTGTTGAGGTCGATCGATCGCATCGGCTTCTTCATGGTCGATATCGGCTTGATCGCGACACGAAGGTCGATGGGTTCACCGTTGGTCACACCACCAGTGAGGCCGCCCGCCCGATTGGTCAGGTGGCGGAAGCGGCCTTCCTGGTAGTCGATCTCGTCGTGAAAGTCCGAGCCGCGACGCCCGGCGCCCAGGAAACCCGCGCCGAACTCGACTCCCTTGACCGCGTTGATCGAAAGCACAGCCTGAGCCAGCCGGCCGTCGAGCTTGCGGTCCCAGTGCACATAACTGCCCAGTCCAGGGGGCACGCCCCGTGCGATGACGCGAAAAGTCCCGCCCAGGGTGTCGCCCTGCTCGGCCGCCTCGTCGATTGCCGCCACCATCTGTATCGACGCCTCGGGGTCCGGGCAGCGCACAGGCGAACGCTCGACGTCGTCCTCGGTGAGGATGTCGGGGTCGCAGCCTTCGAAGCCGATGTCGATCTTGCCTATCGACTGCGTGAAGCTGACCACGTCGATGCCGAAGTGGCTCAGCATCTTGCGCGCGACGCCGCCGGCGGCCACGCGCGTCGCGGTCTCACGCGCCGAGGACCGCTCGAGGACGTTGCGGATGTCGGTGTGGCCGTACTTCAGCGCGCCGGCGAGGTCGGCGTGCCCCGGCCGCAGACGCGTCACAACCTTCGGTTCGAAGCCCTCTTTCGACGCCGTCATCTGACCGGTCCAGTTGACGTGGTCCTTGTTCTCGAGCACGAGGGTGACCGGGCTGCCGAGCGTGTAACCGCCACGCACACCGCTGACGATCCTCGCGACGTCGGTCTCGATCTTCTGGCGGCCGCCGCGGCCGTGACCGCCCTGCCTCCGGGCGAGATCGCGGCGAAGATCATCCTCGGAGATCTCGAGTCCGGCCGGCAAACCCTCGATGACGACCGTCAGCTGGGGCCCGTGAGACTCGCCAGAGGTCAAGAATCGGAGCATTGAGGCGATCATAGAGTCACCCGCGTGATTGCCCGATCGGACACCCCCTCCAGGCCGGGCCCATGAATGGGCCAGGCCAGCCTCCCCAGCGAGTGGGGAGGCGAATCGCCCTTGAGGTCGCGCTCATCGACGTTGGCGGCACTCTGTGGCCGAACTCCTGGCCGATCCGCAAAGCAGATGCGGTCGGCCGTCGCCTCCGGATCCGAGCGGCGATGCCCGGGATCGAGCCCGCAAAGGTCGAGGCGCTGGCAGATGACCTCATTGAGAGCAGCCGGCCTGGCGACGAGGCGCGCAGCATCTCGACAGAGAACCTGGTCTCGATCAACTCGCCGGCGGAGGTGCTCATCACCAGGTGCCTCAGCCGTACCGGATTGCCGGCTGAGGCGGACACCATTCGCCGCTTACGGCGCGCAATGTCGATCCCCGTCTCCGATCGGATGAAGCCGTTGCCCGGTGCAATCGAGCTGCTCGGCGAGATCCACAGACTCGGCATGCGGAACGTGGTGGCGAGCAACACGTACTGGCGCGACGCCGACAGCTACCGGGAGGACTTCCGCCTGCTCGGCATGGCCGAGCACGTCGACGGCATCATCACGTCCGTCGACGCGGGGCACCTCAAGCCTCATCCGGCCGTGTTCGAGATGGCGATGCGCTGGGCCGGCGTCGCGGCGGACCGGTGCGTCGTCATCGGCAACCGCGAGGAGAATGACATCGAGCCGGCGCTCGCTCTGGGCATGTGGACGATCCTCGTCCACCCCGACGACCCGATGCCGGCCGCGACCAAGGCGCACGCGGTGGCTCCTGACCTGTGGGCATGCGCGAAAGCGGTCAGGGATATGCTCGAAAGCGAATGAAGAACGAGATCACCCGGGACGTCGAACGCGTCGTCCTGGCGCTCGACGTCAACGGCGAGGCTAGACAGCTGCTGGTGGCGGTGCACAAGACCCTGCTCGAAGTCTTGCGCGAGGACCTGCAGCTCACCGGGACCAAGCACGGCTGCGAGCTTGGCGAATGCGGGACTTGCACGGTGCTGATCGACGGCAGACCGGAGCTGAGCTGTCTCTCGCTTCCAATCCAGCTTCAGGGCCGGGCGATCACGACCGTCGAAGGCATGGCCTCGGGCTCGGAGCTGCACCCGCTCCAGACCGCGTTTGCGGAGCTCGGGGCAGCGCAATGCGGCTACTGCACGCCGGGAATCCTGCTGTCAGCCCGCGCGCTGCTCGAGGAAAACGCGAGGCCCTCACGCGATGAGATCCGGGAGGCGCTCGCGGGCAACCTGTGCCGCTGCACCGGGTACACGAAGATCCTGCAGGCAATCGAGCTCGCGGCGGAGCGCATGCGATGAAGGTCGTCGGCAAGCCACTTGCGAAGGTCGACGCCGCCGCCAAGGTGACAGGGCGGGCGATCTACGCGGACGACATGCTGCCCGCGCGCACGCTGCACTGCAGGATCCTTCGGAGTCCGCACCCACACGCTCGCATCGTCTCCATCGACACCTCGGCGGCGCGGCGGATCCCGGGGGTTGTCGCCGTGATCACAGGCTCGGACCTGCCGGTCAAGTTCGGAATCCTGCCGGTCACGCAGGATGAGCGAGCGCTCGAGCACGAGAAGGTCCGCTACGTCGGTGATCCGATCGCGGCAGTGGCCGCGACTGAGGAAGAGATCGCCGCGGCTGCCTGCGACGCCATCGCGGTGGAGTACGAGGTCCTCGAGCCCGTGATGTCCATCGAAGCGGCGCTCGCGATCCCGAAAGACGAGCGGATCCAGGACTACGGCGGTCCGAACAACATCCACAAATTCGTCAGCCTTGAGTTCGGCGACGTCGACGGTGGGTTCGCGCGTGCGGACAACGTGCGCGAGGACGTCTTTTTCTTCCAGGGCAACACGCACCTACCGATGGAGCAGCACAGCGCGGTCGCCACGTACATCGATGGCCGGGTGACGCTGTGGTCGTCAACCCAGGTCGTTCACTACGTGCACCGCGCGCTCGCGAAAGTCCTGGAGCTGCCGATGAACCGCATCCGCGTGATCGGCGCCGCGCACGGTGGAGGTTTTGGCGGCAAGACCGACCCCTTCGCCCACGAGATCATCGTGGCCAAGCTCGCGATGCTGACCGGAAGGCCAGTCAAATGCACGCTCACGCGCGAAGAGGTCTTCTACGCGCACCGGGGGCGCCATCCCGTCCTGATGTGGATCAAGACCGGCGTGACCGCGGACGGGCGCATCAGCGCGATGCACTTCCGCAGCGCCCTCGACGGCGGCGCCTACGGTTCATATGGCGTCGCGTCCACGTTCTATACAGGCGCCTTGCAGACGGTTACCTACGATATCCCGGCCTACCGCTTCGAGGGTTGTCGCGTCTTTACGAATAAACCCCCGTGCGGTCCCAAGCGGGGACACGGCACGCCGCAGCCTCGGTTCGCACTCGAGCTTCACCTCGAGAAGCTGGCGCACGATCTCGGCCTCGACCCTGTCGAGCTCAAGCGTCGCAACTTCGTCAAACCAAACACCCGGACTGTGAACTGGCTGCGCGTCACGTCGTGCGGGCTCGAAGAATGCACCGATCGGGTGATCAAGGCGTCGGCTTTTCACCAACGCAAGAGGTTTTTTGGGCGGGGCATGGGATTTGCGATCTCGAGCTACCTATCCGGCGCAGGCACCGCCATCTACTGGAACGACATGCCGCATTCCGAGGTTCAGATCAAGGTCGACCGCGGCGGCGTCACCGCGTTCTGCGGCGCCATGGACATCGGCCAGGGCTCGGACTCGGTGCTGGCGACGATCGTGGCCGAGGAGCTCGGGCTGCAGCCCGCCGACATAAGGCTGGTGACCGCGGACACGGACACAACACCGATCGACCTGGGCTCTTATTCGTCACGCGTGACGTTCATGGCGGGAAACGCGGCGCTGGAGGCGGCTCGCAAGATGCGGGCGCTTTTGGTCGAGGCGGTCGCCGCAAAGACAGGCGCTGAGGCATCGGCGATCGACGTCTCCGAGGCCCGCGTGGGCGACTGCAGCTTCGAAGAGGCGAGCGTGCTGGCGGAGGCGCGTTTCGGGACCCTGACCACCGCTGGAAGCTACACACCGCCAAAGATCGCCGGTCCTTACAAAGGATCTGGCGTCGGCCCGAGCCCCGCGTACAGCTACTCGGCCTGCGTCGTCGACCTCGACGCGGACGCGCGCACAGGCTTGATCCATGTCAACAAGATCTGGATCGCGCACGACGTGGGCCGTGCAATCAACCCGCTGCTGGTGGAGGGACAGGTCGAGGGCAGCGTGTACATGGGGCTCGGCGAGGCGCTGATGGAGGAGCAGGTCTTTCGCAAGGGCCTGCACAAGTGGCCGTCGATGCTCGAGTACAAGTCGCCGACGTTCCTCGACATGCCCGAGGTCGAGACGTTCATCGTCGAGACAAACGACCCTGAGGGACCGTACGGGGCGAAGGAAGCCGGCCAGGGTCCACTGCTGCCGGTTCCTCCCGCCCTCTGCTCCGCGGTGTATGACGCGCTTGGCGTTTGGATCGACGAGATACCCGTCAGTCCGGAAAAGGTCACCGAGGCCTTGCGGCGAAAAGAGAAAGGCGAGCCGCCGCGCTACGGTCCGCCGCGATTCCCATCAATCCCCTATCCGGAGGCGATCAAGGTGCAACCCCCTCCAAAAGATTTCGATGCTGCGGCTGCCACGATTTAAATACCTGCGGCCGAAGTCAGCGCGAGAGGCGGCGCAGATGGCTGAGGAGCACGGCGCGCGGGCGATGTTCGTCGCCGGCGGCACCGACCTGTTCCCGAAGCTCAAGCGGCGTCAGTTCGAGGTCGAGACACTGATCGGTCTCGACTTCCTCCCGCGCGTGATTCGCAACGGCTCGACCGAATGTGCGATCGACGCCGGCGTGACGCTCGCCACCGCCGCGCACGATTCCCACCTGCAGGCGGGATTCACCGGCTATGCCCAGGCGGCAGGCCTCGTCTCCTCTCCCCCGCTCCGCAACGCCGGCACCATCGGCGGAAATCTCTGCGTCGACACTCGGTGCAACTACTACGACATGACCTACGAGTGGCGGAAGGCCGCGGGTTTCTGCATCAAGAAGGACGGAGACATCTGCCTGGTTGCGCCCAGCAGCCCTCGGTGCTGGGCAGTGTCGTCCTCAGACACCGCACCGATGGCGATCGCGCTCGACGGCGTCGTCGGGCTCGCGGGTCCCGAGGGCGACCGCGAGCTCCCGGTCTCCGCGCTCTATCGCGACGACGGTATCGAGTACATGGCCAAGCGGCCGGCCGAGGTCCTGACGGGCCTGCGTTTGCGGAAGTCGGCAAATACGCGCAGCGCGTACGTCAAGCTGCGGCGTCGCGGCTCGATCGACTTCCCCATCGCCGGAGCAGCCGTGGCCATGGAGCTCGACGGCGAATCGGTCATCGGCTGCCGGATCGTCCTGTCGGCCGTGGCTTCGTACCCTCTGGAGGCGGCCGCGGCGGAGAAATTCCTGAAAGGCAAGCGCCTCGATCAGGAGACGATCCGCGAGGCGGCGGAGCTGGCTGCCAAGCCGGCCAAACCGCTGGACAACGCCGATCTCAGCCATTTCTGGCGGAAGCGGATGGTACGAGTGGTCGTGGAGCAGGCGATTCAGCGTGTTAGCGACCAGAGGGCGGGGTTCGGCGGTTAAGCTTTCAGGTCGGTAAAACCCCTTGATTCATCATCCGTACATCCAAAAGGGCCAGGGAATGGTTGAGTACGCACTCATCCTTGCCCTGATCGCGCTGATCGTGATCATCGCTTTGATCGCGACCGGCGGACAGCTCATGAACGTCTACTCGAACATCACAGCCACGATGTGCCTCTACCACGTGGGGTGCTGATCAGCCAGTCCGGCGCTCGCCCGTTTGAGCGTGGCCAGGGGATGGTCGAGTTTGCCCTGATCCTCGCTCTGGTTGCTCTTGTGGTCATCGTCGCCCTGCTCCTGACAGGCGCCCAGGTGATCAACATGTACTCGAACATCACGGCCACGATGTGCGACTACCACGTGGGGTGCTGACCCGCTAGGCTAGGCGACCAGCGGCACGGCGGCGGCAGCCTGAGCCGCGCGCACCGCGTTTCGCCGGATGACCTCCATGTTGTTCTGGGCAAGAGCGTCGGCCGGGAACAGCGCGCCGGTCAGCCCGACGGCCTTGACCCCAAGGCTGAGGTAAGGACCGATGTCCTCGATCGCCACCCCGCCCGAGACCCACAGAGGGACTCCGCCCATCGGCCCGCTCAACGCCTCGACGTAGCGCGGCCCTCCCACCGGCGCGATCGGAAAAACCTTGACCAGGGCCGCTCCCGCCAGCCGGGCTTGGTAGATCTCGGTGGGCGTCAGGGCGCCGAGCACGCACATGATGTCGTGCTTGCGGCAGGCCTCACCAACCTCCGGCAGGAGCACGGGCGTGACGACGAATGACGCGCCGGCCTCCTTCGCCTCCTTGACCGCTCCGGGATCCCAGACCGTGCCCACGCCGACTGGATAGCGCCCGCCCGTTGTGGCGACGAGGCCTTTGATCATTTCGAAACACGAAGGAACGGTCTTGGTGATCTCGATCGTCCCGATGCCGGCCTCGACCGCGGTCAGGCAGGCCTGAAACCCCGCGGCTGGGTTCTCGGTTCGCAGCACGCCACAGAGCCGGTTGGGAAAGACCTCGGAAATGCTCCGCACGCCTCGAAGATTGTGTCACCTGCCCTCTCCCGCTCGGGGTGGCAAGCAGTCCGCTCCCGGTCCTGGCTACACTGGTACATACGTATGACCGGGGCGACCGCGACCGAAAGCACCCGAGATCAGATCATCCATGCCGCCGCAGACTCGCTCCTCGAAAACGGCTACTCCGGCACGAGTGTCCGGGCCATCGCATCCAAGGCCGGGGTGGCCATCGGCAACCTCCAGTACTGGTTTCCGACCAAGTCCGAGCTGCTCGTCGAAGCCTGGCGATACCTCACCGCCAAGTCTGTCGAGGAGCTGCGCCGGACGCTGAATCAGCTGACCGACCCCCTCGAGGTCCTCGAGGTCGGCGTCGAGTCGCTGTGGGACTCCCTCCGCCGGCTAGGCGACGTCCAGCTCGCCGCGTTCGACCTCCTCGTCCAGGCGCCGCGGACGGAACGGCTCCGCGCCTACCTCCCCGAGCTCTTCACGCGCTACCGCGAGGTCATTCAGGAGCAGCTCGACCGGTTGGAGGAGGACGGTCGGATCCGCCTGACAGTGCCCCGCGATGTCCTCGTACCGCTGGTGCTGAACACGGTGCTCGGATTCGGCCTCTACTACGTGGTCACCAGGGACGACGAATCGTGTCTTCGGGCGCTGTCCGCCTTCCGTCAGCTGGCGGGCAGCGTCATCGAGCCCGTCGAATGACGGTCCAGGCCCTGGACCGCGAGCTCGACCGGCTGGAAGGGCTGTGGTCCGACGGACTCTCCGACACATACCGCGCGTACCTCGATTCGGTGGGTCAGTTCGACGCCGAGACGCAGCCCAAGCTCGCCCTGGCGGCCGCGCTGATCGAGGTCGGAGTCAGGCTGCAGGGCCTTGGTGGACGAGCCGCTCCGCCGACGACACTCCTGGTGGGCGACCTCTGCCTGGCTCGCGGCTCGCGGCTTCTCGCCGACAGCGCTCCTCTCGCCGTCCAGGTCGCGTTCGCGCGCGCCATCGAGTCCCTGTCGTCAGCGGCGGCCGCCGATCAGCCGGCGCCGGCCGCCCGGCAGCTGCTGCAGGCCTCGCTCGGGGCAGTCCGTTGAGCGGCACACGGCTCGAATTCGCGACCAGGCATGCCACCGAGTTTGTCGACATCACCTCCCAGATCCGGGACGAGGTGCGACGCTCCGGCCTGCTCACCGGGCGCGCCCATCTCCAGTCGCTGCACACCACGCTCGGCCTCGCGGTCAACGAAAACGAGCCCCTTCTGCTTCGGGACTTCGAAAGCCTGCTCGAGCGGCTGGCTCCGACTGGGGCCGGGTACAAGCACGACGACTTCGCGCGCCGCTTCGACATCGCCCTGGACGAGCCGGTCAACGGGCACGCGCACTGTCGGCAGCTGCTGTTGAGCGCGTTCGCCACCCTCCTGATCGAGGAAGGCGATCTCGTCCTCGGGCGCTGGCAGTCGGTCTTCGCGGTCGAGCTCGACGGTCCGCGGCAGCGTGAGGTGGCCATCCAGCTCGAGGGCGAGTTCGCCCGGCCCACCAGAGAAGGCGCTGAGGGGTTGGTCGAGCTGGAGCTCGCCCGGCAGCTGATGGTCGATCCTGAGGCGGTCGCTTCTCCGATGCGCCGGCTGCTTGATGCCGGTGGTAAACGTTTGCGGCCCAGGCTTGTCCAGCTCACCTCGGCCATAGGCCCTCGCAACGATCCGCTCCGTGCCGCGGAGCTTGCCGCTGCCGTCGAGCTGCTGCACAACGCCACCCTCATCCACGACGACTACGTCGACGAGAGCACCCACCGCCGGGGCAGGCCGACGGTCGCCGCGGCCGAGGGGCCGGAGCGAGCAATCGCAGTCGGCGACTTCTACTTCGCCAAGGCGACGCGGCTCGTCGCGGAGATCGGAAATCCAGGCGTGACGTCGGCCGTGGCGGAGGCGCTCGAGGCCATCTGCGCGTCGCAGATCGACGACGTGGCGCTGCGCGGGACCTATCCCGGCGATCGCGATTCGTACCTCCGCGTCATCCGGGGCAAGACGGCTTCGTTGTTTGCAGCCGCCTGCGCGTGCGGCGCGCTGTTGTCCGAGGCGGCCACCGACGTCGTCGACGCGCTGCGTAGGTATGGTGACCTACTGGGAACGGCCTTCCAGATGGCCGACGACGTGATCGACTTCAGCCCGAGCTCGGGCAAGCCGGTCGGCCTCGACATCCGGCAGCGCGTGCTTTCGCTGCCTCTGATTTACGCGGCCGAGGATCGCGTGGTCGGACCCGAGGTGCGCCGCCTGCTCGCGGGCTCGCTCGGTGACAGCGAGGTCGGTCGGGTGACGGAGCTGGTCACTTCCACCGACGCTCTGCCACGCGTGCGGAAGGAAGCTCAGACCCTGATCGAGGCCGCGGTCCGTGAGCTGGAGGCGGTCGAGCTCGACGGCTTACAACCTGCGTTGGTCGGTGTCGCGCGGTCCGCCGTCGACCGAAGTTCCTAGCGACTACCCGCTAGAACTCCCACCGTCCCCATGGCAAGCGCATGGAAGCGTACGTGTGACCACCCAGCCCGCATCACCATGTCGACCAGCTCCCCGGGGCTCCGATAAGAATCGACCGTGTCGCTCAGGTAGCGATAGGCAGACGGCTCGCCCGACAACAGGCCGCCGACCGCGGGCAGGAGCGTGCGCAGATAGACGCGATACGCACCGCCGACGACGCCGCGCGGAGGCCGTACGAACTCGAGCACAACCGCTCGGCCGCCCGGCTTGACAACCCGAAGCATCTCGCGAAGGCCGCGAATCGGATCGGCGAGGTTGCGCAGGCCGAAGGCGATGCTGGAGGCGTCGAAGCTTGCGTCATCGAAGGGAAGGCTGACCGCATCACCCTGCATGAATTCAAGCCGTGGATGGTTGCGCCGCGCGACGTCGAGCATCTGCGGGCTGAAGTCGAGGCCAACGACGCGACCGGCATCACCGGCGATCTTCGCGAGCTCGGCGGTGAGCTTGCCCGAGCCGCAAGCAACATCCAGAGCGGAACCTCCTGGCCTAAGGCCAGTCTCGCGCGCGGCCCGCCGGCGCCAGCCCGAGTCGGTGCCGGCGGACAGGACGGTGTTTACCCGGTCGTAGCGGTGAGCGATCCGGTCGAACATCGACCGGACGGCTTCAGGGTCCCGCTCGCTCAGATGCGCTGCCAGATCGACGCAATGCCCTGGCCGACGCCGATGCACATCGTGGCGAGGCCGTACTCCGCGTCGCGGTGCTCCATCTCCCTCACGAGCGTGCTCACGAGCCGCGCGCCGCTGCTGCCCAGCGGATGTCCGAGCGCGATCGCACCGCCGTTGACGTTCACCTTCTCCTCGTCCAGCCCGAGCAGTCGGATGCACGCGAGCGACTGCGACGCGAAGGCCTCATTGAGCTCCACCACGCCCATGTCCGACGCCTCCAGGCCTGCCTTCTCGAGGGCCTTGAGCGATGACGGCACGGGTCCGATGCCCATGTAGTCCGGATGGACGCCGGCGGGAGCGGCCGACACGAGCCGCGCGAGCGGTTTCAGGCCGCGTTCGAGCGCCTTTGCGTCCGACATCAAGACCAATGCCGTCGCGCCGTCGTTCAGCGGCGAGGCGTTGCCGGCGGTGACCGAACCGTGATCCGCAAAAGCCGGCTTGAGCTTGGCCAGCGCTTCGAGTGACGAGTCTGGCCGCGGGCCTTCGTCTTCGACGAGCTCTACGGGATCGCCTTTGCGCTGCGCGACCTGCACGGGAACGATCTCCTCCGCGAGCCGGCCGGAACGCTGCGCGACGACCGCGCGCTGGTGGCTGCGCAGGGCGAACGCGTCCTGCTCCTCGCGCGAGACTTCGTACTTCTGGGCGACACGCTCGGCGGTCTCGCCCATCTGGAGCGTGCCATACATCGCTGCCATCTTCGGGTTCACGAGGCGCCACCCGAGCGCGGTGTCGTAAACCGTCTGCGGTCCGCGTGGGAAGGCGCTGTCAGGCTTCGACATTACCCACGGCGCGCGCGTCATGCTCTCCACGCCGCCGGCGACGACGATGTCCGCGCCGCCGGCCTGGATCTCGCGCGCCGCCGTGATCGTCGCCTGCATGCCCGATCCGCACAGACGGTTGACGGTCTGGCCGGGGACTTCGACCGGGAAGCCCGCCAGCAGCAGGGCCATCCGCGCCACGTTGCGGTTGTCTTCGCCCGCCTGGTTCGCGCAGCCGAGGATCACGTCCTCGATCTCCTCGGGTCTGACGCGCGCGCGCTCGCAAGCCTCCTTCAAAACCACGGCGGCGAGGTCGTCCGGGCGAACGTCCTTCAGCTGGCCGCCGTATCGACCCATGGGCGTACGCGCCGTGGCGACGATTACAGCCTCAGGCACTAATTACCTCCCCCACCGTGTGGGGAGGGGCGAAGCCGGCGTGAAGGGGGGTCTCACTTCTTAGCGGCGCGCCTCGCGAGGAAGTTCTGCACGCCCTCCGCAAACTCCGGGCTCGCGGCCTGCGCCTCCTGCAGGTAAGACTCGAACTCCATCGCGTCCTCGTAGCTGGAAGTGATGGCGTGGTTGACCGCTCGCTTGGCGCCGGCCATCGCCTGCCGAGGCTGCGAGGCCAGGTGGTTCGCGAGGTCGCGCACCTCTTCCTCCAGTCGTTCGGCGGGGACGAGGCGGTTGAACACGCCCAACCGGTGCGCGTCCGCCGCCTGCAGCGGCTTGCCGGTAAAGAACATCTCGTACGCGACGCCCGTGCCCGCGAGCCGCGGAAGGAGCCAGCTCACGCCGCCGTCCGGCGCGAGACCGATGTTGACGAACGCCTCGAGCAGGTACGCCTCCGGGGTCGCGATCCGGATGTCGCAGGCAAGCGCGTAGCTCGCACCGATACCGACCGCGGGTCCATTCATCGCCGCGATCACCGGCTTGGGCATCGTCCGCAGCCGCATCAGCATCGGCATGTACTCGTTGCGCAGGACGTTGCCAACGTCCTCGGGCGTACGCATGGCGGCACCCTGCACCATCTCGGTGACGTCGGCGCCAGAGCAGAACGCCCGCCCCGAACCCGTCAGCACGACGACCCGCACGGCGTCGTCCCGCTCCGCCTGCTTGATCGCGTCGCCAAGCTGCTGCCGGGTGAGCGCGCCGATCGCGTTCATCTTCTCCGGTCGGTTGAACCGAATCCACCCGATGCCGCCCTCGATCTCGACCTTTACGTGCAGCTCGACCTCAGTCGCCATGTCTCATCGTCCTTTGAATACGCCCTTGCGTTTTTCCAGGAAGGCGTGCATGCCCTCCTTCTGGTCTTCGGTCGCGAACAGGAAGTAGAAGCTCTTGCGCTCTGAGGCGAGGCCTTCTGAGAGCGGTGACTCGAAGGCCTTGAGCACGGCCTCCTTTGCCATGCGGGCGGCCAGCGGCGGCTTCTCGGCGATCTGCCGCGCCACGCGCTTGGCGATCTCGACCGTCACCTCGGCCGGCACCACCTTGTTGACCAGGCCGAGCTCGTACGCGCGCTGGGCGGGGATCGGCTGCCCGGTGAGCATCGCCTCCATGGCGACGTACTTGCCCGCCGTACGCGGCCAGCGCTGGGTGCCCCCGGCGCCGGGGATGATGCCGAGGTTGATCTCGGGCTGCCCCAGGCGGGCGGTCTCGCCGGCGATGACCACATCGCACATCAGGACCACCTCGCACCCGCCGCCCAGCGCGTAGCCGTTTACCGCGGCGACCAGCGGCTTGCTGAAGCCGGCAAGCGGAGCCCACCGTCCCGTTTGGTCACGACGGAGCTGGTCAACCGCGCCGCGGTCGGCCATGTCGCTGATGTCGGCGCCCGCGGCGAACACTTTCGGCCCGCCCGTGAGTACGACGGCGCGCACGCTGTCGTCCGCGTCGAGCTCGGACAGCGCGGTCGTCAGCTCGCGGATCAGGTCCGGGCTGAGAGCGTTCAAAACCCTTGGCCGGTTCAGCGTCACGGTCGCGATCGGAGCCTCGACATCGACCAGAAGGTGCTCGTACCCCATCGCGCCTATCATCAGTCAAATGCCGAATCGGAGACTGGTCGACTCCTACGGTCGAGTTGCCGACGATCTCAGGATCTCTGTCACCGACCGCTGCAACTTCCGCTGCATCTACTGCATGCCCGCGGAAGGCCTGAAATGGCTTGCGCGCGAGGACATCCTGCGCTTCGAGGAGATCGTTCGCCTGGCTCGGATCTTCGTCGATCGCTACGGTGTGCGCACGATCCGGATCACCGGCGGCGAGCCGCTGGTGCGGGTCAAGCTGGAGGAGCTGATCGGGATGATCAACGCGATCGATCCCACGCTCGACATCACCATGACGACAAATGGCGTGCTGCTGCGTCAGAAGGCGGTGGCGCTGAAGGAAGCGGGCCTCAAGCGGATCAACATCTCGCTCGACACCCTTCACATCGACACCTTCAAAGAGATGGCCCGGAGCGACGCTTTCGACCGCGTCATGGACGGCATCACCGCCGCCCGCGAGGCGGGTCTCTGGCCGATCAAGCTGAACATGGTGGTGATGAAGAGTCGCAACGACGACGAGGTCGTGGACTTCGCGCGCCTCGCGCACAGCGAGGGCTACGAGGTCCGCTTCATCGAGTTCATGCCGCTCGACGGCGACAACATCTGGACCAACGAGCAGGTGGTGCCCAGCCGGCGCATCCAGGAGCAGATCGAGGACCAGTTTCCGCTGGTGCCTTTCGAGGACCCAAGGCCCGGTCCGGCGACCCGCTACACATTCGCGGACGGCGCTGCCGGAGGTGTCGGCTTCATATCCTCGGTCAGCCAGGCCTTCTGCACGACATGCAACCGGATTCGGCTGACCGCCGAGGGCGGTCTTCGCACATGCCTTTTCTCGCTTCACGAAACGCCGCTTCGCGACCTGCTTCGCTCGGGCGTGTCCGACGACCACCTGGCTTCGGTGATCGAAACCGCGATCTGGCGTAAAGAGGAAGGGCACCTCATCAACAAGCCGAACTTCATCAAGCCGGCGAAGTCGATGTCGCAGATCGGGGGCTGAGTTTCACCTCCCCCACCCGTGGGGAGGTCGGCGGCGAAGCCGCCGGGTGGGGGCGAACGTAAGCTAATCCCCGTGATTCGGCCCGAGGAAGCTCAGCGTCCGTATACCGTCACTGAGCTCGCCAACGAGATCCGGCGTGAGCTCCGCCCGCTGACCGCGCTGCTGCTCAAAGGCGAGGTCAGCGGCATGAAGCAGAGCGCCAAGGGACACTACAGCTTTGTCATCCGCGACGGCCAGAGCCTCATCAACGCGTTCATCTACGCGGACGACGCACGGCGCGTTACGACACTGCCTGAGGATGGCCAGGTTTTCATCTTCCGTGGCCGGGTCGATTACTGGGCGCAGTACGGCACCGTGCGCTTTGTCGCCGACCAGGTCGAGTTCGACGACGTGGGCAAGCTCCGAGCGCAGCTGGAGGATCTCAAGCGTCGCCTCGAAGCGCAGGGCGCCTTCGCGGCGGAACGCAAGCGCAAGCTTCCTTTTCTGCCTCGATCGGTGGCGCTCCTGACATCGCCCACGGGCGCGGTGATCCACGATCTGCAGGAGACGATCTGGGACCGATATCCGAACATGGGGGTGGTCGTCTACCCCGTGCAGGTGCAGGGCGCCGGCGCGCCGATGAGCGTCGCTCGCGCGCTTCGGCGCTGCAACCAGGAGGCCCTGGCCGACGTCATCGTCCTGGCGCGGGGCGGCGGCAGTTTCGAGGAGATGTACGCGTTCAACACCGAGCTCGTGGCCCGCGCGATCCTCGACTCGCGGCTTCCGGTGGTGACAGCGCTCGGCCACACGTCCGACCGCACGGTCGCGGACCTGGTTGGAGACGCCGAGTGCCGCACACCGACCGAAGCCGGCGCGCGAGTCGTGCCGAAGAAGTCTGACCTTCTACTCCAGCTGCGCGAGCGCCGTCGCCGGCTGGACCGCGAGATCAATCAGCGCGTCACCCGTGACGCCGAGCGCCTGTCGCTCAGGAACCAGCGGCTTCTACAGATACTGCCCGCGCTCGTCCGCCAGCGAACCGACCGTATCGCGCGCGCCGCGAACGAGCTGGGCCGGCTAAGCCCGGTCGCGCAGGTGGCGCGCCGCGAGGAGGCGCTGCGCGATCGCACGCGGAGGTTGGAGAGCGCCGCCACCGCCCGCCTGGCCCGCAGCTCCCACGCGCTGGCGTCGCGCCGCGCCTCAGAGCGCCTGGAACGCGCCCTGGCCGAACGGTTCGCCGCCGCGACGCGTGCCGTCGCGCACCGCCGCGAGCGGCTGGTGGCGCTGAGCCCCGAGGGCGTGCTCGCGCGCGGCTACAGCATCACGCAGGACGCCGAATCGGGCGCCGTGATCCGCGCTGCTTCGGCAACCGCCGTCAACCGAAGGGTGGATATTCGGCTCGGATCGGGCAGGCTCGGTGCCCGCGTGGACGAGGTAGAGGCGTGAGCCAGGACCTCACCTACGAACAGGCCCTGGAGAAGCTTGACGACAGATTGAAGGTTCTCGAGGATGGCAACCTTTCGCTCGAGGATGCGCTCAAGGCCGTGGACGAGGCGCGCATCTATCTGAAGATCTGCACCGAGCGCCTGGAGGCTGCCCGCAAGAAGATCGAGGTCCGTGGGGAGGCCGAATCTACGGAGTAGCCGGCTCGCGGCTCGGCGTCTCCGACTCGAGCTTCTGGTCCATCGCTCGTAGCCGCTGGCTCAAGTTCTTGATGAACTCGAGCAGCACTTCCGGATGCTCAATGACGATCGCCTGCAGTCGATCACGTCGCAGCACTCTGATCGTCGTGTCTGCCATCGCCTGAGCGCCCGCCGAGCGAGGCTCTTCGTCGAAGACGGACATCTCCCCCACCACGTTGCCAGCGCCGTGCCTCGCGAGCGTGACCGCGTGGCCGGCATGGTCGAGGTGGATGCGTATCTCGCCGTCGACGATGACGTAGAGCTCGGCCCCGACATCGCCTCTGCGAAAGACCGTCTCGCCTTTGACGTAGTGCCTGGTGACCATCAGGCGATCGATGCTGGCCAGCTGATCCAGCGTGAGCGTGCTGAACAGCGGCACCCGTTTCAGCGCGATCAGCTCTTTCATGTGGTCATTAAGCCCCTGTAAAGCTGCGTCCGCCGTCTCGCGAACCCATTTGTCGGGGTGGCCGGCGAGGCTTTCCAGCTCCGATTGCGACAGCGGGCGGGCAAGAACAGGGTCGAACGATTCCGGCTCGAGCAAGCGCGCCAGCGGCCCGGCGAGCCAACCCGGGCCGAAGTTTATCAACGTTTCCAGCGCCTCCACCCTCGTCTGCGTATGCACCGAAGAAAGACCGCGCTCCACTGTCGCGAAGCCTCGCTTGCCATGCAGCGCCCGCATCGCCGCCAGCCCCGACTCGGCCGCTCCGTTGACGTAGTCGTCCAGGCCGATTCGAAGCAGCGCGTAGCCGACGGCTGCGTCACCGTCCAGGCGTCGCATCGCTCCCGCGATACGCGCCGAGAGTCGCGCCAGGTGAAGTCCATCGGTGAGCTGTGCTTCCAGGTGCTCGCGCGCGCGCTGAAACAGCTCCGGACGACCGCTGCGTACAAGCGCCTCCACCGCCGCAGGCGAAGTCTCGTCTCGCTGTAGGAGCAGCGGCAGGGCGAGGGACAGCGCCTCGGGGGCCTGAGCCGCCATCGCCTCGGCAGCCAGCCGCCGGACGTCGCGGTCGTTGCTGGCGAGGCCCTCGGCAAGCGCCTCCGCGTAGGGCTGATACCAGTCGACCGGCGGCGTCCAGCGCAGAGCCTGGCGCAGCGCCTCCCGGCGGACCTCGAAGTCGGGATCCCGCAGGCACGCGACCAGAGGCTCGGCCGCCTCCGCGACCGTACCTTTCATCCTGGCGAAGCTGCGCAGGCCCTCGAGCCGGACGCGAGAGTCGGCGTCGCGCATCGCCTTTACGACCGTCTGGTCGTCGGCGACAAACGCCGCCGCCCACGCCGCGGCGGCGCGGTCCCCCGGTGCCTCGGATGCATCCAGCGCTCGGAGCACCGCATCGGCGCCTTCCCACCGATCCTTCTTCATCACCCCCGCGACCGCGGCCGCGGCGCGAACCCATCCATCGTCGTCATCTCTGGCCGCCTCCAGTTGATCCGCATTGATGCTGTCGGGTGGGGCCATCTGCAGCGCGAGCCGGCGAACGAGCACGTCCTCGGAGCCGAGAAGCTCGGGAAGCATCTCTGCAAAGGCGTCCGGCGACGCCTTTGCCAGTGCCGCAGCAGCGAATTCGCGAGTCCTGTCATCTCCGTCCCGAATGAAGCCCTCGAGCTCGGCGACCTGGTCAGAAGTCGGCCGGCCAACCGCTTGCTGGTAGTCGGCGAGGCTCAAGGCGTGCGCGCGCAGCCTCGCGTAGATCGCGTCGACGTACAGGCCCCGCACCCGCCATGCGGCAGCTATGAACAGGGCGCCGAGCACGACACCGGTCACCGCCAGTGCCCTGACGTTCGAGACGATGGCCCACTGCAGAAGAAGCAGCCCGACCCCGCTGAGCAGCGCGGCGCCGGGCAGGACCATGTTGTCGAGTAGGAAGAGCAGCCTGGGCAGGACCTGCGCCGGCAGGGCGCCGCCGAGGACGTTCTGAGCCGGGTCGTCGAGCCCGGTCTGAAGGCCGTTGCGCACGATGAACAGGAACAGCGCGGTCGCCAGCACCGGGTTGATCGCCACGGCGGCAAAGCCGATGAGCGTGAACACCGGGAGGGCAAGGATCGCGTTTTTCACGCCGAGCCGGTTCAGCACCCATGGAGCGATCGCCAGGCTGACGACGAGCTGGACGACGTAGCTGGCGAGCCACGCATTGCCGATCAGGATCGTCAGCTCCTGCAGGTTGTTGTGGGTCGCGGAGACGAATAGAACGGCGACCAGGTAGTCGCCGACGCGGCTCACGACCTGCAGGACGAACGCCAGGAGCACAAGGGCAAGAACGAGCCGGCTGCCGGTGACGTGCTCGAGGGCGCGCCTGAGGACGGCAACTGCTCCATGCTGCTTGCGCTCGACCTCGTGCTCGACCAGAAACTGGTCCGCGTCGTCGATGAAGGCCGGGCGAAAGAGCGTCCGCTCCAGCCCGACCGACATCATCGCCGCGGCGATCGAACCGAACGCCCATATGAACATGAGCGGTTCAGTGGCGAAGACGGCGACGATGGTCGTGGTGACGCCGGACAGGATGTACCCCACGCTGGAGCCGGCGGCGATGACTGGAAAGATCCGCTTGCCCTCGAGCACGTTGAAGTGCTGCGTGACGAAGCTCCAGAAGTTCAGCATCACGAGCTCGAAGGCGACCGAATACACGACATAGGACGTGAAGGCGACAGTGGCGTCCTCGCGCAGGGTGTAGCCGACGAAGACCGCGATCGCGGCGACGGAGTTCGCGACGAGGACGATCCGAAACGCGCCCCCGACACCGAAGCGTCGCGTCAGGGCGCCCTGCAGCGTGGCCATCGGCCAAACGGTCAAGGCGAGGACGACGAAGAACAGCGGATAGGCATGCGGCCCCGACTTGTTGAGGAAGATCGATTGGGCGGCGCTGAACGCCGTGTACATCGCCCAGCCGAGGACGATCGCAAAGCCCGCGACCTGCAGGGTGCGGCGCAGCTCGGTGCGCCGGACGTGGAGGATCCTTGCGAGCAGAGGCGAGACAGCCTCTCGCTGATAGGAGCTAGGTCTGCTGGACGCTGGCTATCCTCTGCAGGGCGGCGATGCGCTCCGCGATCGGCGGGTGCGTGTCGAAGAGGCGGCTAAAGAAGCTGCCGTGGTGCTCTTCCGGGTTGTCGATCATCATCGCCGCGACCGCGTGGTTGAAGCGCTCCGGCGGCGTGTCGTTATGCGCGATCTTCTGCAGCGCGCTGATCAAGCCCGTCGGATTGCGGGTGAGCTCAACCCCGCTGACGTCGGCAAGTGATTCGCGCTGTCTCGACAGCGCCAGCTGCATCAGGGGGCCGACGAGGAACGCGATAATCGTGAACACGAGGCCGATGGCGAGCACGACGATCGCACCCTGTCCGCGAAGGCGCATGCGGCCGACGCTCTGCCAGAAAACGCTCGCGATCAGCGCGGCCATGCCGATCATCGTCGTCACGACGAGCAAGAGCCTGACATCGAAGTTCTTGATGTGGCTCATCTCGTGCGCGAGGACACCCTCGAGCTCTTCGCGGTTCATCATCAGCAGCAGCCCGCTCGTCACCGTCACGGCGGCGTGGTTGGGATCGCGGCCTGTCGCGAACGCGTTCGGGCTCTGATCGTTGATGACGTAGACCTTCGGAGGCGGCAGGCCGTCGCCGATCGAGAGCGCCTGGACGATGTTGTAGAGCTGCTGATACTGGTGCGGGTCCGCCTCCTGCGCGCCCATCGCGGCGAGCACGGTGGCGGAACCGAAGTAATAGGCATACAGCGCCGCGGCCACGCCAAGCAAGCCGAGCACGATGGCGCCGGCAACCGCACCTCCCTGCCCGTTCGCGAGGGCGCCGATGATCAGCCCCGCCGCGAGCCACACCGCGAGGAACGCCACGATGACGATCACACTGTTGCGCTTGTTGCGCGAGATCTGGTGGTACATCTCTACGTTGGCGCTCGGCGCTGCCGCTTGAGAGCGTGACCAACCCGCTGGGCCGCGTACCGGCCCCAGATCTGGGCCCAGACGAGGCCGTTGCTGAAAGCGGACACGTCTTCGGAGTGATGCTTGAAGTGGTACGTCCACATGGCGCGATGGCGCTCGTAAGAGATCTGGCGTTCTCGCTCGGCCGATACGGGCTTTACGTTGTGCGTAGCGCCGGCCGAGGGAAGATAGAAGATCTTCCAGCCGCCCAGCTTGAGCCGGTAGCAGAGGTCGAGGTCCTCGCCGAACATGAAGTAGCGGGGGTCGAAAAAGCCGACCCGGTCAAGGGCGGAGCGGCGCAGCATCAGGCACGCCCCCGTACCGGCATCCATCTCGTGGACGTCGGACTCGGACAGGTGCCCCATGTTGTACCGGCCGAACCGCGGGCTCTTGGGGAACAGCTTGCTCAGGCCCAACGTCTGGTAGAACAGCGTGCTCGGCATCGGGAAGGCGCGCCGAGCATCCGGGTCTAGGCGACCGCCCGGCATCACCACGCGCGGCCCGACCGCGCCGGCGTCTGGCCGGGTGAGCAGGAGGTCCGCCAGCCGGCCCACGCACTGCGGGTCGAGGGTCACGTCAGGGCTGAGCAGGAGCACGAACCTGCCCTGGCAGCGCTCGAGACCGATGTTCGCCGCACGCCCATAGCCCAGGTTCTTCGCCTGGACCAGGACGGTGGCCTGCGGGAACTCATCGGTCACGGCGGCCGCCGATCCATCTGAGGAGTCGTCGTCGACGACGATGGCTTCGACAGGCACGTCGGCGCCGGCGAAGAACGTCTTGAGGCAGCGCAAGAGATCTTCCTTGGCGTTGCGGCTCACGACGAGCGCCGAGACCATTGGCTTTCCGGATTCGGGCATCGGCTAGGAATTATCCCTAGATGACGCCCGGCTACAATGCGCCGGAAGTGCAGACCGGCGTGCGACTGGGCCTCGGCCAGCGTCTGGCACAGGTCCGAAGCAACCGGTTGGTCCGGCAGAACCTGGTGCTTTTTTTCGGTGGCCTCGTCGCCGGCATCGGAGGGTTCGTCTACCACGCCATCGCCGGGCGCGTGCTCGGACCTGCAACCTACGGCCAGGTCGCCTTCCTTATTGCCGTCTATGCGGTCGGTACCGGACCGGCCCTGATCCTGGTCGTCGTCCTTGCCCGCTACACGGCCATGCTGTCAGCGCGCGGCGACCCGGGCGTGCGCTCTCTGCTCGCCCGCACGGTGCGATTGATCGCAATCCCCTGCCTGTTCTTCATCCTCCTCACGGCTTTGTTCGCACGACCCATCGCGGCGTTCGAGCACCTCGGCTCGACGATTCCCATCTTGATCCTGGGTTTCTCGATTGCGCTCATCTGGCAGGTGGCCATCCCCCGCGGGATCCTCCAGGGCCTGCAGCGCTTCACGGCGCTCTCGCTGAACCTCTCCCTCGAGCTGATCATCCGGACCACGATCGTTTTCGTTCTGCTCAAGGCCGGGTACGCGGTTTCGGGTGCGATGGCGGCCGTCTTCGTCGGGCTGTGCTTCGTGTTCTGCCTCGGTCTGTTCTCGCTCCGCGACCATTTCCGCGGCGTCGGCACTCGTGTGCGCCTTCGCGTGATGGCCGGATTTTCGCTGACCGCTGCCGCCGGCATCATCGGCGTCCAAATCCTGTACAACCAGGATGTCATCCTCGCCGAGCACTATCTCAGCAGCCATGACGGCGGCATCTACGGCGGCCTCAACAAGATCGGCACCATCCTCTTCTTCCTCACCCTCAGCGTCAGCCAGGTTCTGTTTCCACGCGTCGTGGAAGCGGTCGCGAAAGAACAGCACCCGGGGCGGATCCTGCTGTCGTCCGCCGGAATACTTACCGCGCTCGGCGCGGGCGCCCTGCTGGTTTTCGCCGCCGTGCCCGGCCTCGTGGTCGGCATCCTCTTTGGACCGAGCTTTCGCGACGCGATCCCGCTTGTCTTTCCCGTGGGTGTGATCGGACTCGCGCTCGCGCTGGACAACCTGCTGGTGCAGTTCTTCATGGCGGTGCACGACCGGATGTTCGTTCCGATCCTCGCCTTCGGGGTGCTTGGCGAAGGCCTTCTGATCTTCCTTTTCCACGCCCGCGTCGGGCAGGTCGTGGTGGACGTGCTCGTGGCTCTGGTCGGGCTCCTGGTCCTGCTTACGATCCGGTGCTACGTGCTTCTGCCAAAGCTCCGAGCTGAGAGCGTGGCCGAGCCCGAACCTGCGGTGTAGGCAGGGTCCGAGCACCCCGCATCAAAAGTTCGAGTCCCGCCACCCATGGGGGTCGCGGGACTCAAAAAATGCTCGGCAACGACCTACTCTCCCGCCGGGTTACCCCGGCAGTACCATCGGCGCTGGAGGGCTTAACTACCGTGTTCGGAAAGGGAACGGGTGTCTCCCCTCCGCCATTGTCACCGAACGCGGGAATTATACCGAGGCCACAAGGGTAGCTTCTTCCACACACTCAACCAGGCCTTCTCCCCTCGAGGGAGAAGGATTAGCGGTTGGGTTTTTTATCGCGTGCGGCGGCGCCGGGCTCGAAGGCTCTTGATCTTGCGCGCCTCGGCCGGCGGGACGTAGTGCGAACGGCGTCGCATCTCGCGCACAAGACCCTGCTCCTGGACCTTGCGCCGGAACTCGCGCAGCGCCTGCTCGAACTCCTCCGGGTCCTTGACGACTATTCGCACAACCCGACCAGGATACAGGCCGCACGAAGCGGCCTGCTCTGTTAACGCGCTGTAGTCACTCGGCTTAAGGGTTCACTGCGCCGAGTGTCACCGTCGCGGTGTGCGTGGCCCCGCCCGAGGCGGTCCACGTCACCGACACCTGTTCCCCAGCCTGGTGCGACTTGATCGCGGCCCCAAGGCTGTCCGCCGACGTGACCGCGGTTCCGCCGATCCTGGTAATCACAGAGCCGGCCGTGATCCCCGCCGACGCCGCGGGTGAACCGCTTTGAACCCCGACCACCACCGCGCCGGACGTCGAAGCACTGCCCGAGACTGAGACGCCGAGGTAGCCGACCTGTCCGTACGTGATCTCGGCTGACTGCTCGTGAGCGCGAATCCGGTTGGCGACGTTCACTGCGGTGTTCGCCGCGACGGCGTAGCCGACGTCGGAGGCGGCTGTACGGAAGCCTTGAGCCTGGCCGGCGGTGATCATCCCGATCACCTGGCCGGACGAGTTGACCAGCGCTCCGCCTGAATCGCCTTCATAGATCAGGGCGTCGCTCTGAACCATCCCGCTGAGCGTCTCCGAGTTGGCTCGGCCTTCGCTTGCAGTGATCGTCTGATTGAGCGCTGTGATGTGACCCTGTGTGGCATGCGGCGTACCGCCCTGGCCGAGCGCATTGCCGATGGCGACGACGCTGTCGCCGACCTGGAGCGACGACGAGTTGGCGAACTTGACGGTAGGCAGGCCCGACACGCTGTCGTCGATCTGGATCACGGCGACGTCCTGCGAGACGTCGACGCCGACGACGTGAGCGGAGTAGGGCTGCGAGCGCCCCTGCACCGTGACCGTGATGCTCGACGAACCCTTCACGACGTGGTCGTTGGTCAGGATCTCGCCGGTCGAGCTGATGAGCATGCCTGTACCCGCCGCCTGGCCGTTGCCGAGCGTCGTGTTGATATCGACGATCGCGGGGATCACCTTGGCCGCGACGGCCTCCGTGCTCGCGCTGTTGGACGAGCCTCCGGGGCTCGGCGTGACCTGCGTGATCGGCGATTCGGGCTGCGCCGTCGATTGCGCGACCTGGCGGGTGTTCACCGCGCGGGCCAGGCTCCATCCGATACCGGCGCCGGCCGCGGCCGCGACCACCGCGATGAGGACGATGAAAGCGGCGACCCGATGCCAGAGCGAGTCGTTCGGCGCCGGCGGGGGCGGCCCCCAGACGGGCGGTGGAGCGACGGCGTCCGGCGAAGGTGGGACCAGTGTTTGGTCTGGCGGTGTCAGCGGACGCTGATCCCGCTCTCCTTGATTCTTTTCTGACATCTCGATCTACCTCCGCTTACGCCCTGGAACTCCGATTTGTGCTCCAGAATGCGCCTGACGCCTTGGAACGACCTCGATGAATCCTTAACGTTTGCTCAGATCCGCCGGCGCTCGCGTAAGCGATCACGGACCGAGATTACGACCTGCGTGCGAAGGGCGCCTTATCCATCGTCGCCAGGCAACGATTCTTTCGTTGCGCGGATGCCAAACCTGTGACACGATGCCCTTTGGCCGAGTGGTTCGAAAGGCGCAAGCCAGACGGATTGCTCGGTCACTTGTTTTCTGCCCGACCGGCGCTCAGTGAGCTGGGCTGGCGCCGCAAACTCCAGGCCCGGGATGCGTGACGGGCGGCCCGGTCGGATGACCCTCGCGCGGTCCGACCGGTACCGCCGGCGGTGCGCTGGTCGGGTTGCCATGGCACCCCAGGGATTTCTTGCTGCTGAGCTCGGTGGTCGCCTGCTTGGTGGCGCTCGCGACAGGGCCGTTCGGGTGCTTCGTCGCGGTGGCGATCACGTTCGGGGTGATCGAAACCAGCAGGGCCGGAATCGCTGAGGGCACGCTCCCGGTGAGTTGCATCGACCTGGACGTTGGCGGCACTAAGGAAGGCTTGAGGTCCAAGGTCCCGGGACCGACCACCGCCACACCCACGGCGACGGCGGTTGCCGTTCCGGCGGCGACCATAGCGACTGTGCTGGGCCAGCGCATCGTGCGAACCGAATGAGCGATCCTCCCGTACGTCGCAAGCCCGAGCAGGGCGAGCACGGAAACCCACGTTCCGGCCCGGCGCATCGATTCCTCCAGTCGGGCGAGTGCGGCGGAGAGCCGCCGCCTGACCGTGCTGACCGAAACGCGAAGCATGGCCGCGATCTCGCGGTTGGTGTGGCCGCTGAGGTAAGCCAGGGACAGGATCTGCCTGTCCTCTTTCGACAGCTGCGCCAGCTCCCCATGGACGGTGTGCCGCTGGAGCGCCGAGACCAGGCCGCCCCAGGCTCCGGGAGGGTCTGGCATCGGGTCGCCATCAGTGGCGAGCATCCGCCTGGCTTCCTCGTGGCGCCCGAATCGGCGCCGGGGATCCACGGCGAACTTACGAGTACCTCTTACCAACCACGCCCTCAAGGTTCCGACGACCGCTTGCGATTGGGGGTTGTTTCCAAGATCTTCTGGCCACTCTGTCTGCACTGGAGCTCGCAAGACCCCCAAACGCTACACCTCTTGTTGAGAAAGTGAGCGGCAACATTCAGTAAGTTCTTGAATATAATGAGGCGCCTCATGATGCAGCGCCTCCGTTCGAAGACGCTCACGAGCGACGCGGCGCGACTCGAAGCCGACCGTCACGGCAACCTCTACGACCCCTCGTTGCGCGAAACCCTGACCCAGGCCGGGACCCGCGCCGACATCGAGGCGCTCGAAGCCCTCGCGGCCCTCAGGCTGGCGGCCAGCCGAGTCCACGGAGCGCTGGAGCGCTGGACGGAGAGCCATGGGCTGTCGGAGAGCCGGCTGCGCGTCCTCATGGCGCTCTACTACAGCCCGCACCATCGACGACCGCTCGGCGAGCTTGCCGAGTTTCTCAACGTGGTCCCAAGGACGATCACGGACGTCGTCGACGTCCTGGAGCGCGACGAGCTGATACGCCGTCGGCCTGACCCCGACGACCGGCGATCGGTCCATGCCCAGCTCACGGCCGGCGGCCTCGAACGGGTCGAATCGCTCCGGCGGGATGCCGTCGACCGGCAGACCGCGATCTTTGCCTCGTTCAAACGAGAACAGCTGGTCCAGCTTCGACACCTGTGCCTCCTGCTGGTCCAGCAGCTGGCCAGGGCCAACGGAGGTTCTTGACCCAAATGTCTTTCGTGACGCGGCTTTCCCTCCACCTCGGCGTCATCGTGATGTTTGGTGTGCGCTGCTCTTCGGAGCCGGCATCTTCGCCCCACCCAAGCTGGGCGATCTCGCAGGTCCGTTGCGTGCCCAGGCGCTGCCCAAGCTGAAGGGTCTCGCCGGAGTGTGCTCGGTCGTGATCACCGGAGCACCGACCGATGAGGTGGACGTCACCCTCGACCCCCGTGAAGCTCGCCGCACGCGGTGTCAGCGCGGCCCAGGTCGCCTCCGCCCTCCAGCAGGCCACGGTGGTGCAGTCTGTGGGCTCTCTAAAGCAGGGCACCGCATCGATCCCGCTTCAGGTCGCGGGTCCGCTGACGAGTCTCGATCACATCGCGAGCATCGTCGAGGATCCGCCGTCTGATCCCGGCCAGAGGTTACGCGCTGTCCGCACCTGCGAACCAGAGCTCATCGCCGCCACGCGCTGAGAAAATCGGCTTCGCTCACACACTCTGAGAGGCCGAGCATGCGAGCGAGTGAATCGACGTGCGGCGGCTCGAGACCGGCCTCCTGGATCACGGAGTGGTCTGCGAAAGCCTTTGACGTCGGGCCCGAGTATCGCACCCGGCCATGCGAAAGCACGACCGCTGTCGGACACGCCTCGCCGACAAAATCCATGTCGTGGGTGACCACTAGGACCGACCGGCCGCGATCGTCCAGCTCGCGGACGAGGCTGCGCAGACGTTCGCGAGAGGGATAGTCCTGCCCCAACGTCGGCTCGTCGAGCACCACCACGGCCGGTTCGCCGGCCAGAGCCGACGCGATGGCGACCCACTTGCGCTCCGAGAGTCCGAGGTCGTGGGGGTGGACGTCCTCCTTGCCCTCCAGTCCGCACGCTCTCAACGCCCAGGCCACACCACGCTCAATGCCCTCGGCGCTCCTCCGCAGCACGCGCGGCCCGAACGAGACCTCTGCCTGGACCGTCCGCTCGAAGAGCTGGTCGTCAGGATTCTGGAAGCTGTATCCGACCGTCCGAGCCATCGCCGCCACCGTTATCTTCGCCACCTCGAGGCCCGCCACCGTGACCGAACCTGCGCTCGGGCGCAGGAGCCCGATCAAAAGCTTGGTGAGCGTCGTCTTGCCGGCGCCGTTCTCACCTACAAGCGCCGTCACACCGCTGCCCAGGGTCAGGGTCAGGCCGGGCTCGGGATAGACCTCGACGCCGCCCGGATAGGCAAAGCGCACGTTCTCCAGACGAATTTCAGGCAAGCCGTCGCCCGAACACGGCTGTGGCGTCGCGCAGGCGCACGGGCCAGGGCGGCGACAGACCAGCCTCGCGTGCAAGTCGCGTGAACACGGGTGACCCGACGCGCAGCTGCACCGCCTCGCGATTGAAAACGTCGTCTGGCGGACCATCGGCGATGATCCGGCCGGCGACCATCGCGACAACGCGCGGACACAGCTCGCACAGCGTCTCCAGCCGGTGCTCGACCATGACGATGGTGATGCCGCTCGCGTGGAGGCCCGCGAGGACGTCAAAGATTGCAGCCGTGCCGGCCGGGTCGAGCTGGGATGTCGGCTCGTCCAGCAGTAGAAGCTTCGGCCGCATGGCCAGAAGTCCGGCAAGTGCCAATCGCTGCAGCTGGCCACCGCTCAGGTCCATCGGGTGGCGGGCGGCCAGCTGCGAGATCCCCACAAGAGCCATCGCCTCCTCGACACGCGCCGCAACCTCCAGCCTCGACACGCCGTGGCACTCGGGCCCGAATCCGACCTCATCGTCCACCCGCTCCCGCGCGCCGGAGATCTGCGTGAAGGGGTTTTGAAACAGGAGCCCGACCTCGGCCGACCGTTGGATGACGCTCAACTCGCGCGAGTCCTTCTCGAGCACGACGACCCTTCCCTTGAGCCTTCCCCCGAAGAAGTGCGGCGCCAGGCCCATCGCCAGCAGGCACAGCGTCGACTTGCCGGCGTTGGTCGGGCCCGTGACCCCCACCCACTCCCCGACAGCAATGCTCAGCGATATGTCGCTCACCGCCTCGCGGGCGGCCTCCTCGTAGGCGTAAGAGACGTTCTCGAAGACCAGGGACGTGGAGCTCAACGCCACCCCGCGAGGCGGGCGGCGATCGCCGCGGGCACCGCCCCGATCAGGACCCATCGCAGCACACGTTGGAGAGGGCTGTCCGCAAACTCGAAACGCGCGACCCGCTTGACGGGGAGGCCGAACCCTCGAACCTCCAGCGCCATCGCGCGCTCTTGGGTCGCGACCAGCGATGACAGGACGAGCGGCAGCATCAACGGCAGGTACGCCCTCGCCCGTCGCGGCAGCGAGCCTTCGGTCTCCAGTCCGCGTGCGCGCTGCGCATCCTGGATCCGGCCGGCCATGTCCAGTGTCTGCGGGATGATCTGCAGCGCCGACTGCACCACGTATCCCATCCGCGTCGACAGCCCGCGCTGCATCAGAGCTTCAGAGATGTCGGCCGGCCGAGTGGTGAAGCTGAAGAGGAACGTCGCGCACACGAGGCAGGCAATTCGCAGCGCGGCCAGTGCCGCGATCGCAAGACCCTCGCGGTAGTAAACGATCGGGCCGAGCGCAAAGGCCACGGTCCTGTTGTTCGCGTTGGCGAAGCCCTGAACCGCGAGCAGGAGGAGCGTGATCGGTAGAAGGATCGCAGCCGCGACCGCAAGCAACCGTCGAAGCACGCCGGCTGCAGTCACGAGCACGAGAAGAATGACGCCGATCCCCAACACCCAGCCAATCGATGGCGCGATGAATGCGATCGCGATCGCGCTCAGCGTCAGGGCGCCCTTGGTCAAGGGATGGGCGCGGTGGAGGAGGCTTTTGCCTTCCGCGTAAAGGCTCAGGCCTCCAGCCACTGCGTCCTTGTGCTCAGACGGATGACGCGGGCGCCGGCTCGGGCTCACCGGACTGGCGCCGCCAGACCGAGAACAAGGCGCGGTATCGGTTCGGCAGGCCAAAGTAAATCAGGGTCGCGACGACGACCGTGATGAGCTTGTCCGGGATGTCGCCCGTGGCCTCGTCGATGTACGCGGCGAGCCATGTCGGCCAGCCGCTCTTGACGAGGCTTGCGTAAACGGCGTCACCGAGAGGGACGCCGCTCTGGCCGGCGTAGAGGTTGATGTTGAGCGGCGTGGAGCCGATCGACGCCACGAGCACGATAAGGACGTAAAGGGCGATCCGGCCGGGCCAGGTCTTGTGCCATCCGTAGTAGCCGCCGATGCCGGCGGCGATGCCGATCGCGAGCGAGATGATCGAGTAGGGCGCGGCGATCGGGTCGACCGTGCCGGAGCTGATGAAGTTGGTGATGAGGCCGGCGATGCCGCCCACCCACGGGCCGGCGAGAAGCCCACCGAGCACGGTCCCGATCGAGTCGAGGAACAGCGGGAGCTTCAATGTCGACGCGACGGCATGGCCCGCCCAGTCGATGGCGATGCAGACCGGGATGAGGACGATGGCGAGCGTATTCATCCTCACCTTGAACGCGTTGAGAATCCCCACGGTCAACCCCTCCCTCCAAAAATGCGGATCGACGAGAGCCTCGTATTCGTAGACCCCCCGCGCCCTGTTGTCAACCGTGGCTCGGAGCGCACTATTGCCCCGTGGGCTCAGTCGCCGTCCTGGGCAGCATCAACATGGACCTGGTCGTGCGGGTGCCGGCCCTTCCACTTCCAGGCGACACCGTCCTGGGCGATCGGCTGCTCACCGTCCCCGGCGGCAAGGGAGCGAATCAAGCCGTGGCCGCAGCCCGGTTGGGTGCGCGCGTTCGGATGATCGGCCGCGTCGGCGGCGATGAGTTCGGGCGACAGCTCGTTGCGGGGCTGCGTGAGGATGGAGTCCGCACCGCCGACGTCATCGTCGACGCCTCCGAACCCAGCGGCACCGCTCTGATCGTCGTCGAGCACGGAGGGCAGAACACGGTCACGGTGGCGCCGGGCGCCAATCGGCGGGTCGGCGAAGAGGAAGTCGCCCGACTCCGCAGAGGACTGGGTCGGGACGATGTCGTCGTCCTCCAGCTGGAGATTCCGCTAGACACCGTGATGGCGGCGATCGCGGCCGCCAAAGACGCGGGTGCCAGGGTCATCCTGAACGCCGCGCCAAGCGGCGGGATTGCGCGCCGGCCGGTCCCGTTCGTTGACCTGCTCGTCGCCAACTGGCGCGAGGCGGAGGAGCTGGGCGGAAAAGAGCTGGAGCGATCGGTGGGCGCGCTCGTGGTGACGCTCGGAGCCGATGGATCGAAGCTCTACGCGGACGGCCGGATGACGCGCATCGAACCACAGCCCGTCGAGGCGATCGACGCTACCGCCGCCGGGGACGCGTTCGTCGGGGCAGTGGCATTCGCCATTGCCCGGGGTGCGCACATCCCCGACGCGGTTCGGCTGGGAGGAGCGGCGGGCGCTGCCGCTGCGACGAAGCTCGGCGCGCGGCCATCACTGCCGTTTCCGGAAGACCTCAAGCGGCTCTTCGGAATCGAGCTCGACGACGTCCACGACTGATGACGTGAGCAGGCGCATCATCCTCGACTGCGACCCGGGCCACGACGATGCGATGGCGATCCTGCTGGCGCACGGCACCCCCGAGGTCACGCTTTCGGCCATCACGACAGTAGCGGGCAACCACACGCTCGAGCTGACAACACTGAATGCACTGCGCGTCTGCACCCTCGCGGGGATAAGCGACGTCCCGGTCGCCGCCGGGTGCGCAGCGCCGCTGGTCCGGCCGCTTGTCACCGCTCCCGAGATTCATGGCACGACAGGCCTGGAGGGCCATGCGTGGGAAGAACCGGCCGCGCGCGCGGTCCCGGATCACGCGGTGGACATGATCGTCGACATGGTGATGGCCTCGCCAGGCGAGATCACGCTGGTTCCGATCGGACCCCTGACCAATATTGCGGTGGCCCTGCGGAAGGAACCACGCATTGCCGAGCGGGTGCGCGAGGTGGTCATGATGGGGGGCTCGTACACGGGCGGCAACGTCACCGCGGCCGCCGAGTTCAACGTTTATGTGGATCCCGAGGCGGCGGCGATCGTGTTCGGTGCCCCCTGGCCGCTCACGATGATCGGGCTCGAGGTCACACGGCTGGCGGCCGCGGGTGAGACCATCTTCGAGCGAATCGAGTCCCTCGACTCACCGGTTTCGCGCGCCGTCGTCGGCATGCTGCGGTTCTACCAGGCGCAGCACCTGCGAGAGACCGGCGTCAGCGATCCGCCGGTGCACGATCCCTGTGCCGTCGCATGCGTCGCCAGACCCGAGCTGGTCCCCTGTCGTGAGGCCTATGTCGAGGTCGAGCTCGCCGGCCGGCTCACGACCGGCATGACGGTGACGGACTTCCGCCGCCGTGCCGGTGTTCCGTTCGACGCAAAAGTCGGCACCGGTCTACATCTCGACGGGTTCTGGGACCTCTTCATCGACTCACTTGCGCCCCAGGCGCATCGTTTCTAGGTGTGAGAAACAGAGTCAACGGCACGCCGGCGGAGCAAACTGCGCCGGAACTCGAGCCGGCGCAGCCTGTGCCGCCGATCCCGCTGAGCATTCACCTGGACGCGACTCGACCGAGCGCGGCGCTCCGTTGTCCGACGATCTGATCCTGACCGCCTTGCGGTCCCAGCTCTTTTTTCCTTCATCTTCGCCGCCCCCTATGCGGTGGCTCTTGTGGGCGAGTTTCAGTGTGGTTCGGTCTCTCGCTACTGATAGAACGTCTAAATTTGCGCCAATAGCTGTTTTTTCTTCGTGATGCGCAAGATCGACGCGTTCGCGCACATCTTGCCCAGACGCTATCTGGACCGTCTGGACAAGCATCTCGAGACGTCGATCACGAGCCGGCAGCTGCGGTACTACCGCGAGGGCGTCTTCGGTTTCAACCCCGCCCTGACCGATCTTGAAGCGCGCTGGCGCGCGATGGACACAATTGGCGAGTACGCGCAAGTACTGGTGCTGGCGGTGCCGCCGCTGGAGGACGTCGGCCCGCCTGAAGTCGCCGCCGACTTCGCCCGCCTGGCCAACGACGAGATGGCCGACCTCGTGGCGAAGCATCCGGACCGCTTTGTGGGCTTTGCGGCGGCGCTTCCGTTCAACGACATCGATGCGTCGCTGCTGGAGCTTGACCGCGCGGTCGACCGGCTGGGCGCGCTCGGGATCCAGATGTTCACCAACGTGCGAGGCGCACCAATCGACGACGCCCGCTTCGAGCCGATCTTGGCACGCGTCGAAGAGGTAGAGAGGATGGTGTGGCTGCATCCCACCCGTGCCGCAAATTTCACCGACTACGCCATGGAGCGCGAGTCCAACTACGGCCTGTGGTGGGCCATCGGCTGGCCTTACGAAACCGCCGCCGCGCTTGCCAGGCTCGTGTACTCAGGCCGGATGGAAGAGCATCCGAACCTGAAGCTCATCGCCCATCACGGCGGCGGCATGGTGCCGCATTTCGCGGCTCGGCTCGGCATGGGCCCGGGTTTCCGCCAGGTCCAGGACACGCTGCCGCTGCACCCGACCGACTACTTCCGCAGGTTCTACGCCGACACGGCGCTGTTCGGCGCAACGCACGCTGTCCGCTGCGTCATCGATTTCTTCGGGCCGGCGAACGTGTTGTTCGGCACCGACATGCCGCTCGGCCCACCGGACGCGGTCGAGGCGACAATCCAGGACGTCGATGCGTGCGGTCTCGCCGTCGCTGACCAATCCGCGATCTACTCCGGGAACGCGACTCGACTGCTGGGCATCAAATAGTCAGCGGATCCATTTCCTCCACGTCCGATCAGCCGAGCCCAACGCGATGCCGCTGCTGATGACGCACGGCTGGCCCGTCCGGATCGCCGGACGGCGGCGCGGCAAGGTGAATTCGACCGCGGAGGCCACGTTGCGGCCATGGAGGTGCCCGATCTGCTGACGGCCGGCGTGAGGAAGTTCTTTCGAGGGCTGCGCGGCTAGCCGGATGCCCCTGGTGCCCGGATGGGCAATCAGATATCCGGGCCAGGGGCAAGTGCCCATGGACAAGGGACTCGATCGGTCCTAGCATCGGCCAGACGCCGCTCGCCGCTCTCTCCATCTGGAGGTGATGCCATGCGAAGTTCCATCCTCGACATGAGTCAGTGGGCCAATCCACCACCGGTGGGGCTGGTTTCGCATCACGTCCGGCACGTTTTGTCCCGGAGAACATTTCTCGGTTCGATAGCGGGGGTCGCGGGCGCAACGCTCGGCACGGGTTTGTTTCCGACCAACGTGCTCGCGGCCAAGGCGCCCAACGCGGCGCCAAAGCCGACGAGCAACCAGATCACGCTGAACGGTGTCACGTTCTCGCTGACCTTCTTCGGGCCGGGAATCGACCCATCGTCGATCGGCGACTTCAACGGTTTCGTCGGCGTCGCCGATGTGCAGGGCACCGGGACCGCCACGAACCCTGACGGGAGCACCGAAACGCTTCTTTACGACACCGACATGCGCTTCATGAGCGGTGTCTATGTGGGCCAGGACGGAGCCGTCCATAAAGGAACGTTCGGCTTCGTTTGATTGGACCTCTACAGGGGTCAGTATGACCTCACGAATTTCTCGACCCAGGTTCATGACTTCGATCCGGGAATCAGCCCCTATCCGGGCGGGCTGTTCTGGACGGTGCCGATCCCCGCGATAGGTCCGGTCGAGCTCGGAACAGGTCGGGCGCGGATGCGGGCAACGAACCTCGCGATGAAGGATTACTTCGACATACCCAATGCCCTGTTCCGCTTCGAATCGCCGGTGTCGGTCGGCGCGTCGGCCAGCTTTGACATCCACTGGCATGGACCGGTGTCCAGCAGGGGAAGGGTCACCACCACGGGTTCCTCGGGTCAGCTGGTCATGAGCCAGGCCACGATGACCTGGTCAGCGCACAACGATTTCGGCTTCAGCTTCGTCTCGAACCCGTCTGGGACCAAGAGCGTTTTCGCGCAGTTGGGTCACGTCAAGAACGGGGTGTTCGTCTAGCGAGCTCGATCAAGCGGGAGGACGCGGATGTCCGCGCCCTCCCGTCCGGTTGGCGACCGCCGCGTCCTCCAACAGCGCTTCCGGCAGCTCAACCACTCGCGAGCGCAGGTACTCACCGAGACCTTTCGCCTGAGGATCGATGCGGGTAGAAGAGGCCACGCCTTCGCCAAGAAGGCCGAGCACGATGAAGTTCAGCGACCGAATATTTGGCAGCCGGTACCGATGGACTTCCCGGCGCGTGATCTCCGGCATCAGCTCGCCCAGCCGATCCACGGTCAGAAATGCGTCTAACCAGCGGTATCCATCCTCGCTGCGGGCCCAGACGCCGACGTTGGCATTGCCACCCTTATCACCCGACCTCGCGCCGAACACGGTCCCCAGTGGCAGCCGCCGCGTCGGCCCAAAGTCGGCCGGCTCCGGCCGACCGTCATCCGCCTTCTCTTCCTGCGGCGGCCGTCGGGGCGGTTCTACGACCTCGAGTCGGCGGCCGTCCTCGAACACGACCGTCTGGGTCACGACCTCCGCCGACACCAGCGCCGGCCAGAAAACCCCGTACGTCGTCTCCGCCTCGGGCGGACCGGTCGTGAAGAAGCCTGGGTAGCTCGCCAGCGCAAGCTCGATGAACTTGTTGGAGAACGCCCGCCCCACCTTCCTGGCGTCGCGGTCCTTCACGGTCACGCGGAGCTGGGCGATCGCCTCGGCATTGGTCGGCGCGTCGGGACGATCCGTGCGGAGGAGCTGGACGTCGACGTGCTCGAAGGCCGACTCGCCGCCCAAGGGCTCGAAAAGCTGCCGCCGCGCGACCTCCGCCTTGGCCTCGATGTCCAGGCCGGTGAGGACGAACGTCATCGTGTTCCGGTAACCGCCCACGTAGTTGACCGACACCTTGAGACTGTCGGGCGCGGCTTCGCCTATAACTCCGGACACGAGCACGCGATCGGGTCCGTCAGGCGACAGCTGGATGCTGTCGATCCGTGCGACCACATCCGGGTTCAGGTAGCCGCGGCCCTGGATCTCATAGAGAAGCTGCGCGGTGACCGTGCCAACCGAGACCAATCCCCCACTGCCCGGATGCTTGGTGATGACGGAGGTGCCGTCTTCGCGCACCTCGGCGATTGGGAAGCCGAGATTGGTGATCCCGGGCACCTCCGAGAAGAAGCTGTAGTTGCCGCCGGTCGCCTGCGGCCCGCACTCGATGATGTGGCCGGCGACGACGGCGCCGGCCAGGCGGTTCCAATCGTCCCGCGCCCAGCCGAAGCGCCAGGCGGCCGGGCCGACGACGAGCGAGGCGTCCGCGACCCGGGGACAAACCACGATGTCCGCTCCGGCCTTGAGCGCGTCGACGATTCCCCACGCGCCGATGTACGCGTTCGCTGAGACCGGCTTCACGCCGGCCTCGGCGAGCGAGCGCCCCGTGTCGAGGTGGCGGAGCTCGTGACCGGCGGCCTGGAGCTCGCCAAGCCGCGGCAGCAGGTCGTCGCCCTCGATGTGGGCGACACTGGCCCGCAGCCCCAAGCGCACCAGCAGCTCGCGGAGCTTTCTCGCGAGCCCTGCCGGGTTGAGACCGCCGGCGTTGGCGACGATCTTCACGCCGCGGTCGATCGCCAGGCCCGCGACCTCCTCCATCTGGCGCAGGAACGTGGTCGCGTAGCCGGCGTCAGGATCCTTCTGGCGCGACTTCCAGAGGATCAGCATCGTCAGCTCGGCCAGGTATTCGCCCGTCAGGACATCGATCGGCCCGCCCTCGAGCATCTCGCGCGCCGCCGAGAAGCGGTCTCCGTAAAACCCGGAGCAGTTGGCGATCCTGATGGAGTCAGCCACGGTGATGCTCGGTCAGGGGCGCAGGGTATGAACTAAGACCTGCAATCCGTGCGCGGAAGGGCCGCCTCCTTGATCAGCCGCGCAAGTAGATCGGCATTTCCTGGCAAGAAGAAATGGTCGATGCCGGGGTTATCGGTCAGGCTGAAGTGGAAGCACGGCATCGCCTGCCAGGCAGACACGGCGTTGTTTGTTATGTCCTCCTGGTTGATATCGCCGTCGCGGACGAAGAACTGGATCGTGTTCGGGTCGATGACCTGCCCAACCGAGAGATCCGGCAGCGGGGCGCCGATCACCGTGGGGATGCCCGAGCCCTTCTCCGCATAGACGTCGGCGTTGGGGAACGAGGCTGCGCTGTTCATCTTGAGAAAACCGACGTAGTAGTCGGCGATTTCTCTGGCCTGAGGCAAGCCTGCATCGTCGAAGAGTTGCCGATAGTCCTGGGGCGTGTAGCTGCGACCGGTCGAAGTGTCGTGAACAACGATCTCGTGATCGCCGAAGACTCGGGGATCCGCCGCGCTCATATACGTGGACGGTGAGCTCAAGTACATGCGGGCACTGCTCTCGGCATTCGCCGCGCTCGCGGGGAACGAGAAGTCCTGGATGTTTAGGCCGGTGAACATGATGAGATACAGCGATCCCTGCCCCGGAAAGTTTCCCGCGATCGGTGTGAAGCCGTGGATGTACCTGGCTTTCCAGGCCGGCGGCGTGTGCGTGAGCAAATATTCCGCATAAAGGGGGCCATTCGAGTGGCCAACGAGGTGCACAGGCCGATTGCCGTTGTCGCGATAGGTTTCCTCGATCAGCCGCTTGGTGCGGACCATGTAGTCACCAATGTCGGGGGTGAGGCGAGCGTCGTATCCGGCGACGCGAATGTCCCGGTTGCGGACGTAGCCGGCTGCCTCGAGGGCCTCGTACATGGGCTCGTAGAAGGGCGCGCTCTGGGTCGTGCCGTAGTCGAGGATGCTGACCGTCACACCGATCTGGTTAGAGAAGCGATGCGGCATCGGGATTCGTGGGTTCGGGTTAAAGCGGAGGGTCAGCAGCTTGTCTTCGCAGACCTGCGAGAAGGCGGTGCTGGGGTGATCGTTCAGGAACCAGTCCGTGAAGGCGCCAAAGCGGGGGCAGCCTGGCGCAACCGTCTGGTTGTGGACGGTGACGAGGACCCTGGTGAAATGAAACGCCGGGAACAGGACTATCGGCGTGCGCCCGGCGCTGCCCGCGGCGGATGCACTCACGGGCACGGGCAAGATGATTAGCAGGACGGCGACCGCAAGCGTGAGGCCTGTCGCCCCGGCTCGCCACGGGTGGTGCATACCAGACATCTCTCCCCTCCTGGAGTTGTCCGACCGCGCAGCTACTCGATATTCTCCAGGAAGCGGAGCGCAAGCACCTATCAGCTCTCCTGGAGTCCACCGCGAAATCCCCTACAGCCGACTCGTCACCTTTCTCTTACTGATAAAGTCGGGCCGAATTTGTGCCCATCTGTCGTCAGCGGTGCGCTGCGCGCGCATTCCATGGGATCGCTTGACGCCAGATGTGCGCAATCAGATGTCGAGAAACTTCCTCAGTTGAGAACTGCGTCGAGGTAGTTGAGCTTTTGCGAGACGAAGGTCACGGAGCCGGTGGTTGCATTGATCGTGTCGGTTTCGATGTCGTGCTGCACCACCATGGTGTTCGGATCGACCCACAGGACCCCGGAGAGCGCGTTGCTGAAGGGCATCTGGGTGGGGTTGTAGAGCGTTCTTCCTGCTCCTTCGACAGTTGACACGTTGACCTGGAATGTCTTACTTCCGTTGTCGAGCCCTCCCCACCAGGCCACCATTGCACCGCCAGGTGCAAAGAGGACGCTTGGTGCCCTCTGTCCACCGACGTACGGGGCAGTCCCTTGAACGTCAAGGTCGACGCTTGTGCCGAGCGTGACGACGTGAAGGTGGCGAATTGCAAGGTGGGTGCTGTCGGTGCCGGCCTCTTCCTGGCCGGCGAGCGACTTTCCGTCTCGACTGATCGCGAGTTCGGCCCCCGCGAGCGCGTTGGCCTGTCCCTGGCTAGAGACAGTTCCCGTTCGCAGGTCAACTCCGAGGATCTCCAGCCGTCCGGTAACAGCGTCGGTGGCTGTGACCTTGCTCAGCCAGACCGTTTTCCGATCGCTGCTCACGTCGAGCAACGTCAATGCAGAGTAGGACATGAAGCCGGTGTAGGCAACCTCGGGCAGCAGTGGCCGAACAGCTCCTGTCCGGAGGTCCACGGCGTTAGCTGTCAAACCGTTCTTGCCCGCCAGGACGATGACCGCGGTCGAGGAATCGACAATCAGCGGTGGTGTCCACCCGTTGGTGGTCGTGGGAGACAGGATCGCCACCGCAGCGGGCGCCACGTCCGTGACGGTGCCTGTGGAGTCGACGGTCCATCCCTTGGTTGAGCCGAAGCCGGCCACAACTAGGTAGGCGCCAACGGCGTGTTGGCTGACCACCCCAACACCAGGGATTGTCTTGATGATCGTGCCGCTCAGGGTCATCAAGACCACGGCCTCCGGATTGTCCGAATGGCCGACAAGCACCGCGTTTCTGAGGGGCGTTGCAGCCGATGTAGGGTTGCTCGACGCTGTTGCCAAGGGCTTTGCGGTGGGCGACGAACCGCAGGCCACCATCAGCAGCAGACCAACGAACGCGGAGGCCAATCGAAAAGTGAACA
>VBFH01000024.1 GCA_005883575.1 Chloroflexota bacterium
GCCGTCGCAGGGATGAGCGCCCGATTCGCTACGTCGCGGTCGGTCGGTAGACGACCTCGACCCCGTCTTCCGGACCGACGATGGCGTACGCGACCATGCCGATGATGCCCAGGCCGATCAAGTGCAGCACCAGCACCGCGGCAAACCATCCCCACGAACGCAGCCGCCCGAGCTTGATGAGCGCGCCGATCCACATCACCAGCGCCACCAATCCCGCCACGAACATCACCAAGTAGGTCAGGAGGACGCCCGGTGGCGGCGATGTGCTGGCCGGAGCCTGGCGCGATAGCACGATCATCGCGATGAAAGCGACCAACCAGACCGCCCACGCGCCGATGTACCAACGGGTCGTAATCCGCTTGCTCATCGCGCGCCTCCTGGACCCACCAAGCCCGATTCCTCTACTTGGTGAACGAGACCACGCACGGCGCTACTCGCCAGGCTCAGAAAATTGGCAGGGGCGGAAGGATTCGAACCCTCGGCCCTCGGTTTTGGAGACCGATGCTCTGACCAGACTGAGCTACGCCCCTATGCGCCTACGGAATTCTACCCACCCCCTCAAGACCCCCGTTAGCATCGATCCGTGGCGGTGTTTCTCGCCAACGTCGGAGTGAACGCGAGCCACGCGGCGCGTTCGCCTCTCTTCGATGACGGCACTTTCGAGCTCCTTCCGATCCCCGAGCCGCGACCGTGGCGGCGACCAATGCTCCGCCTCCGCGACCTCCCCCGTCTTCATATCCACGCACCGCGATCCTGGCGCGACATCGCGGTGCATCTCGATCCCGACCTGACTTCAGCGACACCGACTTACGGCGACAACTGCCGGCGCGCCGGCCGGGCCTTCAGCCTTCGCCGCGCCCAGGCCGGTGACCTGATCGTCTTTCTCGCCCGCCTCCAGCCGCACAACCGCCCGGCCGGCTTCCACCTCGTCGGCTGCCTCGAGGTGAAGGACGCCTTGCAGGACGTCGTCCGCGATCCAGGCCCAGGATGGTGGGACGCCAACGCCCACGTCCGCCGGGCACGCGCAACCACTAGGTGGGACGCGTTCTGGGTCTTCAAAGGCGGTCGCGCGACGCATCTGTTCGACCACGCGGTGCCGTTCACCAGGCGTGAAACAGAGATCACGTTCGGCACGATCACGCGCTGGCCGGCCCATCGAACCGAGCTCCAGACCATCGGTTCCTACACACGCGCGGTCAGGCGGCTCGATGGCGCCGGAGAGGAATGGCTGCGGACGATCTCCCTGTCCTGATCGTCGGCGACGTCCACGGCGACATCGAGCGCCTTTTCGCAGCCCTCCAACCGTACCCGGCCGAGGAATGGCAAACCCTGTTCCTTGGCGACCTGGTCGACTACGGCCTGTTCGGGGTCGGCGCCATGCGATTCGCGCGCGACCGGGCAAACACGGAGGTGCTTCTCGGCAACCACGAGGTGGCGATGCTGTGGGCCCTACGCGACGCGACCCGGATCGGCTTTTGGATCAGCATCGGGGGCCAGCGCCACGACCTGGACGAGCTGCGCCGGGATGAGCCCTTACAGCGGTGGATGCGCGAACGACCCGCCTTGATCAGCCTGCCTGACGGCACGCTCGTCCAGCACTGCGGCAATGACGCGTATCTGAACCTCGGGTCGAGCGTGCGGTCCATCAACGAACGGGTTCGCGATCTCCAGCAAACGGGAGGCGAAGCCCTGCTGTGGGATCTCCTGAGCAGCCCCAACGTCTTCGAGGCTCAACCGGCCCGGCTCGACCGCTGGCTCAAGCTGACGGGCAGCCGTCGAGTCGTCTTCGGCCACAAGCCCCACCGAGGATCGAGGCCGATGACCTACCACGACGGCAAAGCGATCAACTTCGACGGCGGCCTCTCGCGTTCGCACCGCCTCTACCCGCGCGGCGCGCCGGTCGCAGCCAGCGTGGCGCCGCTGCCGGCTTAAGCGACCGCGGGCCGGCAGTCTTTGCAGGGGCGGTAGCCGGCCGCCCGCGCCTCTGCCTCGTCGTGGAAGAAGACGAAGTTCTCCTCACGAGCGTGGCGGCCGTGGTAGCACGTCGGGAAGCAGAAGATCTTGGTGCTCTTGACGCCCTCGTAGCGCAGACCCGACCGGGCCAGCGTCTCCAGGCGCTTGAGCTGCACGCCCTCGAGCGTGAGGATGTTGCGCTTCGCCTCCGGACCTCCGCCTCCGTAGTTGCCGATTACGCCGTCCGAGCGGACCACGCGGTGGCACGGGATGAAGTACGGGATCGGATTGTTGGCCAGCGCGGTGCCGACCGCGCGCACTGCCGCCGGATGGCCGATCTCGCGCGCGATCCAGCCGTAGGGCCGCACCTGACCGCGCGGGATCTCGAGCGTCTTCTGCAGCACCGCCTGCGAGAACGGCGTCAGGCCGCGCAGGTCGAACTGCAGACGGCGCTTGCCGCGCAGCTGATCCTCGATCTTCGCCGCCACTGCAGCCGGGGCTTCGACCCTCAGCAGCTCCCGCCCGACGTCCTTGCGAAACCATTCCTCGAACTCAGCCGCCGACTTGCTTCGCATCGCGGCCGAGACTCCGAGCCGGTTCCAGGCCACGTACACAGGTCCGAGCACGGTCTCGAACACCGCGTACGAATCCGCCATCCCGGCCTGAGCCAGCACCCGCTCGGCAAATCCCGCCGGCGCCTTCACGTCGCCCAGCCGCTTCAGATCAATCATCACCGTCGCCATGGTTATCTCCTCTGAGCATTTTCAGCGCCCGATGCACGTTGGCCTTGACCGTGCCCACCGGTTGACCGAGCGCATCCGCGACCTCCGCGTACGAAAGCTCCTGCACGTGGCGAAGCACGACCGCCTCGCGATAGCGGGCCGGAAGGCAGGCCACGCGTGCGGCGAGCTCGTCGATCTCCGCCCGCCGCATCACGTCCTCCTCCGGTCCGGAACCGCGGTCGGGTTCGCTGCCGTTCAGCTCCACCAGTCGCGGCCGCACGCCGCGCACCCGGTTGCGCACGACGTTGACCGCGATTCGGTGCAGCCAGGCCTTCTGCTTCAGGTCACGAACCCGGTCCGGCGGATATGCCGTGAGCGCGCGATAGGCACGAAGGAACGTGTCCTGTGCCACCTCTTCCGCGTCGTGGCGGTTGCCCGTCAGCGCGAGACCGAGCGCGTAGATCCGGTCCTGGTGATCCCGAACCAGGCGCTCGAAGACACGTTCCGTACCTTCCATCGCCCTCCTAAACCCACCTCACAGCCGTCTGGTTGCAAACAGACCGGAACCATGATGCGACGCAAGGTGTAGATGATGCGTTCCGATGGAGGGCCGGCCAGCGGACGATTCCGAGCTGATCGCTCGCGCCCAGCGCGGCGATTCGGCCGCCTACGAGGAGATCGTGCAGCGATACCAGCAGATCGCGTTCCGCACCGCCTACGTCATCACCGGCTCGGCCGCGGATGCTGAGGACGCTGCGCAGGAGGGGTTCGTCAAGGCCTACCGGGCGCTGGATCGCTTCCGGGCCGGCGCCCAGCTTCGGCCCTGGCTGCTGCGCATCATCGCCAATGAGGCCCGCAACCGGCTTCGCTCGGCGGGCAGGCGGCACCGCCTCGAGCTTCGCCTGACCGAAGGCTTCCGCCCGGGGGATGCGGCCCAATCCCCCGAGGCGGTTGCCGTGGCGAGTGACGAGCGTAGGCGGTTGCTCGCGATGGTCAGCACTTTGAGCGAGGAGGACCGCCTCGTGATCGCGAGCCGCTACTTCCTGCAGCTCAGCGGCGAAGAGACCGCCTCGGCCCTTGGCATCCCGGAGGGCACGGTCAAATCCCGGCTTTCGCGAGCCCTGGCGAGGCTGAAGACGCGGGTCGAGGAGGCAGCAAGTGCCTGACCTCGAAGAACAGCTCACCTCTCTGGCGGCCACGATCGACTGGCCGCCGACGCCGGATTTGAGGAGAGCACTTCACCTCCCTACTCGTGGGGAGGTGTCGGGCGAATCCCGACGGAGGGGGCGATCCCTGTGGCAAACCCGCTGGGCACTGGCAGCCGCCGCCGCTCTTCTGATCGTCGCCACCCTCCTGGTTTACACCCCCACCCGCGACGCCATCGCCGGCTGGCTGAACCTGCACACCACGTTCCAGCGCACCCAGAGCCCACCGCCGTCCCCTTCCCCGCTGCCGTCCGGACCTCTGGGCCAACGCCTGAGCCTCGGCACCCAAACCACGCTCGACGGCGCACAGAGCCAGGTGGCTTGGAAGATCAAGGTTCCGTCTTCCCTCGGCCCGCCCGACGAGGTCTACCTCAAGCTGCCGCCGTCCGGGCCTTCGGGCGACGAGGTGACCCTCGTGTACGCCCAGCGCTCCGACATTCCCGCGTCGAGTGAGACGGGGATCTCGGTCCTGGTCACCGAGGCGCAAGGCAGGGTGAACGAGCAGTTCTTCCAGAAGACGCTCGGCCCCGATGTGACGATCGAACCGGTCTCGGTCGGCGTTCATTCGGGTTACTGGATCGCGGGCAAACCGCATCAGTTTGCGTTCGCGGACGCCAACGGAAATCCGTTCTTCGACACCCTGCGCCTGGCCACCAACACGCTGATCTTCGACGACGCCGGGACGATCGTAAGGATCGAGGGCGACATGACCAAGGACCAGGCCCTGCACATCGCGACCTCGCTCGGCTGAGCGAACCGACTGCGCCGTGGCGGTGTATGGGAGGCGAGGTGAAGAGCATGCGAGCAGTGGGATCCATGATCTGCTTGGCCGTCTTCGTCGCCGGTTGCGCCGCAGCCCAGCAAGGTCCGCGATCCGGCAATGGCGACAAGCTCTACGAGGCCGTATCGGCCGGTGACTCGCCGATGCTGGCGGTCATCGACTCCCGCTCACACTCGGCCGACCGTAGGCTCAGCCTCGGCGCTCCGTCGGCGGACTGGAAGCACGTCTATACGATCGTGGCTACGTCTCTGGTCGACACTGATCCGACGACCGGCGCGACCCAGAAGACAATCCAGCTCCACGGCACCTACCAGCTCCCTCGAGCGACCGCCAACGGAGTGCCCGGCGGCCTTTCACCGAACGGGCGATGGCTCGTGGTCGAGAGGTTCGATGAGTCCGCCGGCCAGATGCCGAAGGCAAGCCACATGATTCTGATCGACACCCTCACGTACTCCGTCCGGCGGCAGGTCGACCTGTCCGGTTACTTCCAGTTCGACGCGGTGAGCGATAGCGGCGACAACCTCTACCTGATCCAGCATGTGACTGGCAGGGAGTACTACGTCCGCCTCTACGACGTGCCCTCGGGCTTGCTGACCGACAACATCGTCGTCGACAAGAGCGACGGAACGCAGGCCATGGCCGGTCTTCGGCTCTCCGGAGTCGCGACACCGGACGGGCAGTGGTTGTTCAGCATGTACGTGCGCGAGCACGAAGCGCCGTTCATCCACGCCTTGAGCCTGGTTGGTCCGTTCGCCTTCTGTCTCGACCTGCCCGGCGGCGGTTACGCTGACGATCCGGGCGAGATGCAGTGGTCGCTGGCGATGAAGCCTGACGGGTCGGTTCTCTACGCGACCAACCCGGTGACCGGTGTTGTGGCCGTCATCAGCACGGGTGCGAACGGCGCGCCGGACATCAACCGCACCGGGCGAATCGATAAATCGGGCCGCGCCGGTGGCACGACCCAGAGCGTCAACGCCGCGGTTGTGAGCGGGAATGACGTGGTGGTCGGCGGCCCCGCGGGGGTGGCGTGGATCGACGCGTCCAGCCTCAAGGTTCGAAGCCGCACACTCGACGGATGGCACATCGCGAGCGTCGGCCTCAGCCCGGACGGGCATACCCTTTACGCGGTCAGCGATGCAGGCCGAATCGCCGAGATCGCGACTGGCTCAGCCGCGGTGGTGGGGATCTTCGACCCGCTGGCCGGCAAGCCGATGGCCCTCATGCGGGTGGCGGCTGCTTAGAAGGATCGGTCTCGTAGCCGCGACAGCGGATCACCGGCAGGCGCGGGTAGAGGGGAAAGGACGGGTCCGTCCGTGATCGCTCGCACATCCAGAAGACGCTCCGCGCGCCCTTGACCGTCCGCGAGTGCTTGCACGTCGCGCAGAGCCCGACCTCCATGGCCCCAAATCATGTAGCCCCTCGTCCGCCGCCGTCGCAGCATGACCCAGGTGATCGTCATGACGGGATATACGTTGGCCGGGCAGTGTCAGATCAATGCGGCGGGAACGTCAGGTTTTGGTAAGGCTGGGAATGGAACTCAGCGCTTTGACCAGCCGCTCGAGCGAGCTCGCGATCCCGTACTTCTGGCCGAGCTGATCCACCGCCTGCGGATCCTCCGGGTAGCGGTCGCGGCGTCCCCTGGGCACCTTGATCGCAAGGTCGCGCACGGGCGGCACCACCCGCAGCGCCTTCTCCAGGTACTCCGCGTTCGCGTTTCGGAACACGCCCGCCTCGAGCATCGCCCCGACTGACCCGTAACGCGTGACCAGCTCAGCCGCCTTCTTGTCGCCCACGCCCGCGATCCCGGGCAAACCGTCCGAAGGGTCACCGCGCAGGATCGCGTAGTCGGCATACGCGCGGCCGGGGATCGAGTAACGGCGCGCCACCTCCGCCTCGTCGACGAACGCGATACCGCCCTTCTGTGGATAGAGCACGACGATCTCGGTGCCGCGAACCTGGCTGAAGAGGTCGCGGTCGCCGCTTGCGATCTCGATCGGCGTCTTCACCTTCGCCGCCAGCGTGGCGACGATGTCCTCCGCCTCGTAGCCCTCGAGCCCGACGACGTCGACGCCGACCTCGGCAAGCGATGCCAGGATGATCGGCACCTGCGGGATCAGCGCGGGCGGGATCGGCTCGGCTGTGCGGTGTTCCTTGTATCCGGGAATCAGCTCGACACGCCAGTCCGGGCGCCAGTCTTCGTCGGTGGTAAAGGCCAGGTGCCGGGGCTTGCGGTCGGTCACGTACCGCGCCAGCGTGTCGAGCGTGCCGCGCACAGCGTTGACGAGGACGCCGCCAGGGCCGCGCATCGTCTGCGGAATTGCGTAGAAAGCTCGAAAGAACATGCTCGAGCCGTCGACAAGAAGCCACTCAGGCAAGGCCGAAATATCGTAGCCGGGGTCTAAGATCGCGGCGGATTGAGACTCGGCGCGTTCGTCATCCTCGCCGCGGCGCTGGTTTCGTGCTCCGGACCGCCCAGTCCAGCTGCCGCGCTGATCCCGTCCACCCCTGCGAAGTCCCAGGCCGGAGACCTCCGCACACGCCTCGACCTGCTGCTGGGCGAGCACGTGATGATCGTGGCCAAGGAATCGGCCGCCGCGGTCAACCACACCGACGATTACGGGGCGTACGCGGCGCTGCTGGCGACCAACTCATCCGACATGACCAGGTTGTTGAGCCGGGCGTTTGGGAACACCACCGCCGGCCAGATCGCGAAGGCATGGAACACGCAGAACGGCTATCTCGTCGACTACACGATCGCCGTCGTTACGCACGACGATGCGAAAGCCAAAGCCGCAATGTTGACGTTGACGGGCGAGTTCGTGCCCCAGTTCGCCCAGCTGCTAGGCGACGCGAGCGACCTCTCGATCGACACGGTCAAGCAGCTCGCGAGCCGGCAGGTCAGCGCGGACAAAGCGTTCATCGACGACGTCTTCGCCCACAGGTACGGCAGCCTCTACAGCGATCTTAATAACGCTTACACGAAGGCTGCCGACCTGGGCGACAAGCTTTCGATTCAGATCGCGACCCGGTTTCCAGACAAGTTTCCCGGCGACCCCACACGCCCCGAAGTCGTCACGCGGGTCTCGCTCAACCTGCTTCTGCACGAGCACTCGTACCTGTCGACCATGGCGACCGCCGCCGCGGTCGCCGGCCGCAATCCAGAGGCGGTAGCCGCCTCGAATGCATTGGCGGTGAATCGAGACGCGATCGCCAACAGCATCGGCCCGAGCTTCGTCGACGTGTGGACTGCGAGGGACAAGGCCCTATTCGGTTATGCGGCCGGCGATTCGGCTGCCAGATCGGCGCTCACCAGCACGTTCGTCGATGCATTCACATCACTCACGCACACAGCGAAACCGCCTGTCATTGATCAGGTCGAGGCGACGCTGAGGGTGATCGACGACCAGCGAGCCAGGTCTTCCAAACAAGTTGCCGACGACGATCGAGCGGCCGCAACCGCGATGCAGCCGATCGCCGATTCAATCCGCTGAGGAGTGGTCGGCGAGGGCTGAGGCGATGATCTCCAGGCCGGTCGCGGCCTCGTCTGGATTCAAAACGAGCGGCGGGCTGATGCGTACCGCGCGCGTTCCCGCCGTGAGCAGAAGGAGACCGCGCTCGAAGGCCGACTGGACCAGCCTCGCCGCCTGCTCTGACGTCTTGAGCTCGAGCGCCAGCATGAGGCCGATACCACGGACGTCTGTGACCTCGTTGTGAGTCGAAGCGATCTCGCGCAGGCCATCCTGGAGTTGCGCGCCCACCCGGGCCGCGTTCTCCATCAGGCCGTCCTCCAGCAGGTCCAGGGTCGCGAGCCCGGCCGCGCAAGCCAGCGGGTTGCCGCCGAACGTGCTGCCGTGCGAGCCCGGCGGCCAGCTCATCTGCTCCGCGCGCGCGATGAAGGCGCCGAGCGGCAGACCTGAGGCGATGCCTTTGGCCAGACAGACTATGTCCGGCTCGACGCCCCAGTGCTCGACGGCCAGCAGGTGCCCAGTCCGTCCCATTCCCGACTGGACCTCGTCCGCGACCAGCAAGATGCCGTGCTTCGATGTCAGCTCCCGGAGCCGGGGAAGGAAATCGTCGGGCGGAACGAGGTAGCCGCCTTCGCCCTGGATAGGTTCGACGAAGACCGCGGCGACGCTCTCCGGCGGGGCTACGGTGGTGAAAAGCTCTTCGATGCGCTCGATCGCCTGATCCGTGGTCACGCCGCGAGCCGCCGTCGGGAACGGGGCGTGGAACACCTGCGACAAAAGGGGCGCGAAACGGCGGCGCTGGCTCGCCTTCGAGGCGGTCAGTGACAGCGCCCCGAAGGTGCGGCCGTGGAACGCACCGATAAAGGCGATGTAGCTCGGACGGCCGGACGTGTAGCGCGCGAGCTTCATGGCGCCCTCGATTGCCTCGGCGCCGGAGTTAGTGAAGAAAACCTTCGCCGGGGTGCCGGGGAGGATCTTGTCTTCGAGCCTTTCGGCGAGTTCGATCTCGGGGCTGTAGTAGAAGTCGGTGCCCGACATGTGCAGGAAGAGGTCTGCCTGCTCCTTGATCGCCGCCACGACCTTTGGGTGCGAGTGACCGGTGGTGACCACAGCGATTCCCGCGGTGAAGTCGAGGAATCTGTTGCCGTCGACGTCGGTGACCCAGCAGCCCCGCCCCTGATCCATCACGAATGGGTACGACCGCGTGAAGCTCGGGGACATCGCTTTGGAATCGCGGGCGATGAGCTCTGCCGCCTTTGGCCCAGGCAACGGGGTCTTGATCTCGGGCTTCACGGGCGGCAAGCATAATGGTCGGCATGGTTAAGGCGAAGAAATCGGAGCAGTCGAGGACGACGCGCGACTACTCGGTCCGGGCGGCGACGCGGGACGACCTCAAGGCGATCGTTGGAATCTACAACTGGGCGGTCAACCAGACCTTCGCCACCATCGACTCGGAGCCGCTGGACGCCGAAGAGGCCCAGGCCTGGTGGGAGATGCACGGCAAGCGGTCGAAGCTCCTGGTGGCGACCGACGACACCGGGGTCATCGGCTGGGCCCGTCTTCTGCCCTGGAAGCAGCGCGGGTTCGACGTGGCCGAATGTCTGGTCTACGTCGATCCGGTGCATCACGGACGTGGCATCGGGGCCGCGCTTATCACAGAACTGACCAAGGAAGCACGCGGCCTCGGCTACCTGACGATCGTGGCGAGCGTCGCCAAGGACAATCGCTCAGGGATCGCGCTCTTTTCCCGGCAAGGCTTCGAGATCGTAGGCACCATCCGCAACGCGGCGCACAAGTTCGACCGCTGGATGGACATCACGCTGGTCCAAAAAGAGCTCGAGTCCTAATCCCGCTCCTCGTCGGGGAGAGGGGCTTAAGTGGCGTAAGTGGGGGGATAGACGACCTTCATCACCCCCACCGCCTGCCACTGCCCCACCACCGCGGCGGACCGCGTGTTCTGGCCCTCGTCGAGCGCACCGGGCCCAGCGAACTTCACTCCGCCACCGTTGATGCTGTCGCCCGCGGGGACGTCAACCCTGAGCGCCGCGGCGCGAATCGATTCGGCGTTGATCGACCCGTCGACGTGCGGCAGCACATCGTGGAACAGCGCCCAGCCCCCGACGAACCCCGCGACCGCCGGGATGTCCATCGAGCTGCCGGTGTACGCGGCTTTGGCGCTGGCGAGCAGCGCGCGCCCTGACGCCGACAGCGCATCGGGATTGATGCCCGCGTCAGGTTTGTCCGCCGCGAAAACGCCGACCGACCTGGCGCCTAGCCGCGCGCTGAACTCCGGCATGCAGAACGCCGAGCTGGTCCCGATCGCGCCCTTGAACGACACTTCGTTGTTGAGCACCGCGTTCCAGATCGCCACGCCATCGTCGAGATAGCTCACGTCCCACAGAAAATCGGCTCGGTCTTCCGCGAGGCGCGCCGCGATCGCGTTCGGATCGAAGGCGTTGGGGTTGTACTCGATGACGTCGACGACACTGATGCCGTCCGCCTTCGCGAGCGCCTCCTCGCCGCCGCCAACCGAGCGCCCATAGATGTCGCTCACGCGCACGACGACCGCGCGCGGGACGGACAGCTGGGACTGCGGCACCAGAACCTCGTGCGTGAACGTCACGGCCATGCGGCCCAAAGAGCTTCCCGTGGCGACGGTGCGAAAAACGTAGTGACGGTGCGCGGTGATCGGATCAGCCACGGCGCCCGTCTCCCAGTACACCGTCTTGAGCTCTTCGGCCCGCGCCGAGGCGGCGGCAGAAAGCGTGCTGCCGTAGGTGCCGAGGATCGCGGGGACGTGATATTGGTTGACGAGCTTGTCGACTGCCCTTGCGGCCGACTTCGGCGTGGTGGCGTCGATGACCTGCAGGTGCACATTGGCGTTTGCCACCCGCAGCGCCGCCTGAACGCCGGCGAGCTCTTCCTTGCCGCCCGCTGCCTGCGGACCGCTCAGCGGGTAGATCGCTCCAAGCACGATCTCGTTGCTCGGATTGGACTGGCCGCACGCGACGGCGAGCAAGAGCGCAAACAGCAAAACCCCAAGCCGCCGGGTCACCGGCTCAGGTTACGCGGTCGCCGCCGTCCTCAAAGCGCCGCCTCGTGCCTCCGCCAGCTGCCGTTCGAGCTTCGGCGCGGGAGCGTAGCCGTAGTTCACGTGAAGCGCGCGACCGTCGGACGCCATCACCACGGTGGTGGGCAGCGTGTACACGTGGAATCGATCCGCGAGTGTGCGCTCCTCGACCGCGTCGACCTTGTCAATTCGCACGCCGGTCAATCTCGCGAGCGCCGGCTCCTGGTGTGTCTTGCAAACGGTGCAGCTGTCGCCCGTGAAATAAAGGATGTAAGGCTCTGCAGCCGGGGCGGCTGTGGCGCCGGTCGCGAACCGCCGCGCCCAGCGTGAGCGGAAGGTCTCCAGGCCGGCGGCGGCGAGCACCACAGCACCCGCCACCGCTAAAGCCCAGAGTTGCGCTGACATCAGAAGGTCTCGGTCGTCTCCGACGACCGACTGGACGGTTTCAACACTCCTCTGCGCTCGAGCTGGTAGAAGATCTGGCAGCCGAGGCAGTAGCCGAACGCCAGGTTGACGAACGCGAGGACCGCGACCAGGAGGGCGATCGCGAGTCCGAGAAACGGCACCGGGATCAAGAAGATCGACGCCACGACAAGAAACACCCCGCCCAGACCCTGAGCAAAGTTGTGCGGTTCAGGCCGATCCTGGACCGACCGTGGCTTGACGATGCCGCGCGGCTTTAGCGCCTTGAAATAGAGCTGCTTGAAAAGCGCGAACTGCGGTGCGAACGTGCCCACCAGCAGCACGATCGCGAGCAGGGGGATCAGGACAAGGAGCGGCCGGAAAAGCGCGCTGCCCGCAAACGCGACCAGCACGGTCGCCACGATCCCGGTCTGGTTGACCTTCAACGCTGAGTGGTCGACGACGATCCCCACGAAATCGGAGGCTTCGCCTGGATTTCGCGGGGACCCCTTGACGTGAGTCGCGGCGCTCACTTCTCGATGGGCACCCGAATCGAGCTGCCCCACTCGGTCCACGAGCCGTCGTAGTTCTTGACGTCGGGATACCCGAGTAGCTCGTGCAGCACGAACCACGTGTGAGCCGAGCGCTCGCCGATGCGGCAGTAAGCGATCACCTCTTTGTTGGAGACGATGCCCTTGCCGCCATAGATCTCCTTCAGCTCGTCGGTGCTCTTGAAGGTGCCGTCCTCAGCGTTCACCGCAGTAGCCCACGGGATGCTCGCCGCGGTCGGAATGTGCCCGCCGCGCTGAGCGCCCTCCTGCGGGAGGTTCTCCGGCGCGAGCAGCTCACCCGAAAACTCCTTCGGCGAGCGCACGTCCACGAGTGCGGCCTTGCCGAGTTTGTCCAGCACCTGGTCGCGGTAGGCGCGGATCTTCTCGTTCTGCGAGCCATGGAAGTGATAGCTCGTCGCCTGAAACGACGGCGCGTCAGTCGTGTACGGCCGGCCTTCCTTCTCCCACTTGACGCGGCCGCCGTCGACCAGCTGGACCTTGTCGTGGCCGTAGTACTTCAGCGCCCAGTACGCGTAGGCGGCAAACCAGTTGTTGTTGTCGCCGTAGAGCACAAGAGTGGTCTCTGGCGTGATGCCGCTGCGTCCGAGCAGCTCGGCAAGAGCTTCTTTCGGGGCGATGTCACGGGCGACTTGGTCCTGCAGGTCCCGCTTCCAGTTCCAGCCGACCGCCCCCTCGATGTGCCCCTTCTCGTAGACGCTCGGGTCGACGTCGACCTCAACCAGGCGAAGGCCGGCATCCTTGGCGTGCTCGGAGATCCACTCGGTGGTGACGAGAGCCTTGGTCTGTGTCTGTGAGCTCAATTCCAAATCCTCCAGAAAATGGGAAATACCGATCCAAACGATCGGGATCAGAAAGCGGTCGGGTGGGCGCTTCTTGTTCGACAGTGCGCCCTGCGCGCGCCCGGCGACGGCGCGAGCAGACGACCGGTGCTAGCTACAGAAGCAGGCCGGGATGTGGGTCAAACGCTGGGCAGGCCAGATCAGGTCCTGCATAGAACCTCAATTCTAGGCAACCAACAGAGAGCGCGGGGAATTCCGGAGAATTTGCGACAGTGTCGCAAATAGAGCTCTTCAAGTACCAGGCGCTTGGCAACGACTACCTGGTCATGGACCTGCCCGGGCCGCTCGATGAGGTCGTGGCCCTGCTGCCCGAGCTCTGCGACCGGCACCTCGGTCTCGGCTCGGACGGCCTGCTGGCGTTCGACCCCCGAGCGATGAGCGTGCGGATCTTCAACCCCGACCGCTCCGAAGCCCAGAAGAGCGGCAACGGCCTTCGCATCACAGCCGCCCATGCCGTCCTCGACCATGGCGCCGATGACCGGTTCGAGCTGCTCACGGTCGACCGCGCCAACGCCGTCCGCGTGCTCGCCAAGAAGACCGCCGAGGTCGTGACCGAGCTCGACATCGGCCGGCCGTCCTTCCGCGCCGCCGACCTTCCGGCGAGGTTTGACGGCGAACCGGACCAAGTCGACCTGGAGACGCCCGCGGGCAAGGTCGAAGCCGTGCTCGTCTCCGTCGGCAACCCGCACTGCGTGGTATTCGGCCAGCCGGTGACGAAGGAACGCTGCCTGGAGCTCGGCCCGCACCTCGAGCGCCATCCCGCGTTTCCCCAGCGGACCAACGTCCAGCTTTGCGACGTACTGGATCGCGCGCGCGTGCGCGCGGAGATCTGGGAGCGCGGCGCGGGCTACACACTGGCGTCTGGAACCAGCGCGAGTGCGGTCGCAGCGGCGTGCATGCGCCGCGGCCTCGTGGACCAGAGCGTCACCGTGCGGATGCCCGGTGGCGATCTCCAACTGCGGCGCGAAGCGAACGGGAACCTCGTCCAGTCCGGACCCGCCCGCCGCGTCTATCGCGCGACCGTCGACCTAGCGGACTTTGCTTGATCGAGAGACCGCATCAGGTAGCTGCGCCAGACCGTTGATCACTTCGTCAGCGAGCGACGGATCGTCCCTCTCGCCTTGACGGTTCACCCAGATGCGGGTGATGCCCAGCTCGTGCGTGGGCTTGATGTCGTGGAAATAGCTCTGGGCGACATGGATCCACGCGTCCGCGGAAGCGCCGAACGTCGATTGGAACAGCCGGAAGTGGGCCGGATTCGGTTTGTAGGCGGACACGTCTTCGGCGGTGACGACCGCGTCGAACGAAGCGGGGAGGCGACGCTGCGTGAGGGCGACGATGTCGCGGTCGCAGTTCGTCAGGAGCGCGAACTTCCAACCTTCCTTGCGCAGGTCTGCGAGGGCGGCGCCGACGTCGCCGAACGGCGGCCAATACGGAATCGTGGAAACCAGCGCAGTGGCATCGTCGGGCTTGAGGTCGAGCCCGAGCTGTCTGGCCGCGCGGCGTGACGTTTCGGTCAGCACCGCGCGGTAGCGCTTGAACGATCCCTCGCTCTCGACTTCAGCCTCGAGCGCGATGTAGGCGTCGAGAAAAGCCTGACCGTGGCCAGGGAACAGGAGCTCTCCCGTGGTGCGGATGCCGTGGCGCCAGTCGATCAATGTGCCAAAGCAGTCGAAGGTCAGCCACCGGTCCGCCATTTGTGTGTTACCGGCCTGCGGGTCGAAACGAGATGGTCTTCTTTGTGGCCTGGTCAACCTCTTCGGGCGTAAGCAAAACCGTTGTTTTCAGGCTCACGGTGCCCGACGAACCGATGCCGATGGCGAGCGCCGCCGCGGTCACGTTGTCCGGCACATCCGAGATGACGACGACGTCGCTTTCACCGAATGCGAAGTAGTACGCCTCCAGCTTGCCGCCCATGGCCTCGATCGCCGACTGGACAGCCTTGCGCCGGCCGGTGCCACCCTCTTTGAGCACACCCTTGATGCCGTCGACCGTGTAAGTGCCCATCGACAGATACTTCGGCATTTTCGCCTCCTCTTCAGCCCGCTTTGGGCAGGTATTCCTGGATCGCATGCGCAAGGTGCTGCATGCTCATCGACTGAAGCCACACCCTCCCCGGTCCGGTCAATGCGGCGAGGAATAGTCCCGAGCCGCCGAAAAACATGTTCTGGATCCCAGGAACTGTGACGACGTTGAACTGGACCGAATCCTGGAACATGCCCACCTGGCTCGGATGCACACGCAACGTGTTGCCTGGCTGCAAGTCATAGACGACAACCTCGCCGTTCAACGCGACCCAGCCCTGGCCCTGACCGGCCAGCTTCTGCAGGCGAAAGCCCGTGCCGCCGAAGACGCCGGCGCCGAGACGCTGCTGGAATCCGATCGAAAACTGCACACCGATCGTGGCGCACAGGAAGCCGTGCCGGTGGACCATGTAGCCCTGCCCGGGTGTGATCTCCAACGGTAGGATCTCGCCCGGAAGCTTGGCCGAGAATGCCAGCAGGCCGGGCCCACCCACGGCCGTGTACTCGGTCATGAACAGCGTGCCTCCGGCCATCGCCCGGCCCAGTGCCCCTAGGAATCCGCCCTGCTGACCGCCGACCGAGGTGCCGGTCTGCATCTGGATCGCCATCGACATCCAGGAGAGCTCACCAGACTCGGCGAAGACCCTGTCGTTGGGCTGCATGTTCAGTTCGAGGACAGGCAGAACGGTGCCGATGATCTTGGATTCCATGAACCTCTCCTTAATGTCGGTGGTGAGGGTCGATCGACCGCCGGCGCGATCCCTGCGGCGCCGGGTTCCGCGAGCAATCGTCGCAGACACCCACGACCAGGACCTCGGTGCGCACCGGCTTGAATCCATGTCCTTGCTCGAGGTGCTGCTCGAGCTCGCTTACCAGCTCCTCCTGGATGTGCATGACGCCACCGCAGACCTGGCAGACCGCGTGGTGGTGGTCGCCGCTCGCGAGCTCGTAGTAGGTCGGTCCTTCGCCGAGGTGGGCCGCGTACACGGAGCCTGACGCGGTCAGGGCCTCGAGCGCTCGGTAGACGGTGCTGCGTGGAAATCCGGGCTTGTTCCGGTGCAGCGCATCGGTGATCTCTTCCGCGGTGCAGTGGCCGCCCAACCTGACGATGGCGTGGTAGACCATCTCTCGCTGCGCGGTGCGCCGCATGCCGGGCGCCAGCATCTTTATTTAGTGCGCCGCGCCCGCACGCGGCGCTTCAGAAATGACGCGTAGCGAACGGTCTGCCCTGGTCAGCACGCGGCACCCGCCTTCTTCGACCACGACATCGTCTTCGATGCGTACGCCACCGAAGCCCGGAATGTAGATCCCTGGCTCGATCGTGAAGACCATGCCCGGCTCGAGCACGGTCTCTGACCCGGGTTCGAGGCTCGGATCCTCATGCCCTTCCAGCCCGAGGCCGTGGCCCACGCGGTGGAAGAAGCGCTCGCCATATCCGGCAGCCTCGATGACCCGCCGCGCCGCCGCGTCGACGTCGCCGCTCGTGACGCCCGCTCGGGCGACGCCGATCGCCGCGTCGTGCGCCTCGAGGACGACGCGATGAATCTCGCGCTGCTGCGCGCCCGGCTCGCCGACCACGGCCATGCGCGTGGTATCGGCTTTGTAGCCATCGACGGCCGCGCCCAAATCGAGCAAGACCAGGTCGCCCGGCGCGAGCTTTCGGGTCGACGGCTCCAGGTGGGGCAGCGCCGAGTTGGGGCCTGACTGGACGAGCGATGGAAAGGCGAGCGTGGCGCCGAGCTCACCGATTACAGAACCGATCGTCACCGCGACCTCGATCTCAGTCTGGCCGGCGCGCAGGATCGCGCAAATCCGATCTGTCGCGGCATCGGTGATCGCGGCTGCTCGCGCCAGCTTCTCGATCTCGTCCTCGCGCTTGGTCAACCGCATGCGCCTGATCTCGGCGCCGACGTCGACGAGCTCGCTTATGCCGGTGCGCGAAGTGATCACCTCGGCCGCGTCGAGGCTCAGGTGCTTCTTTTCGACGCCGACCTCGACCAATCCGTGGAGGGCGCCGCTGACGAGCTCATATGGATCCTCGCCGTCCCGCCATGCGATCACGTCCGCGTGTGAAGAGTGCGTGTTGGCTTCCTGCTGCTCGAGCGCGGGCACGATGAGCTTGACGTCGTCACGACGGACCGCCAGCGCCATCAAGCGCTCATGAGGTTCGGCGAAAAACCCTGTCAAGTAACCGATCGAGACGGGGCGCGTGATGTAGAGAGCGTCGACGTGGCGGTTCGCCATCCAGCGCCGAAGCTCGACCAGCGGCGAGGTCAACGGTTTTGAAAATGCCCCCTGCGCGCGCCCGGCGGCTGTGGATTTACTCAATCGCCGTGATGCGGACGCTGTACCTGCCGCTCGGGGTCTTGATCTCCACCTCGTCGCCGACGCGGTGCCCGATCAGAGCCTTGCCCAGGGCCGACTCGTGGCTGACGCGCCCGGCTTTGGGATCGGCTTCGGTGGGCCCGACGATGCGGTAGCACTCCTCGTCCTCGCCCGATTCCGAGAAACGCACCGTGCTGCCCATCCCGACCACGCCGTTGGCTGCCGTCCTCACGATCAGCACGTGATTCTTGATGATCGCCTCGAGCTCTTTGATGCGAGCCTCCATCATTCCCTGCTCGTTTTTGGCCGCGTGGTATTCGAAGTTTTCGGACAGGTCGCCGAGCTCCCGAGCGGCCTTGATCTTGGCCACGATCGCGGGGCGCTTTTGTGTTGTGAGCTGGTCGAGCTCCTTCTGGACGGATTCCAGCCCTTCGGGGGTGATCGGGACGTCGTTGGTCATTGATTCGAGTCTAATCCGTGACTAAGCCCTTACCGCCCGTATACAGTCCCGGGCATGAGACCACTGATCCTGAGGATCGGGCTGCTGCTCATGGGTATCGGCCTCGTCGGCGGCGCGGCCGGGACTGTCCTCGTGACGTCGTTCGCGCCGGTCGACGAACAGGTGGGCACGCATGGTTCCGCGGCGGCCGCGGTGCTTGGTATCGGGCTGATCGTCGCCGCGATCAATCCGTCGGGATCCATCGCCTGGGTTCGGGCCGGCATCCTCTACGGCCTCGTGGTGCTGATCTTCGAGATCATCTCCGCCCTGCACGGCAAGGGCTTTCATCTGGGACCCGTCATCTTCGGACTTGCCTTCACGCTGCTCCTGATCGCGGCTTATCCCGAGCGCCAGAAGCTGATTCCGGAGGGCGCCATGCGTGGCAAACGGACCACCGAAACCACCCCGCCAGCCGAGGACGTGACAGCGGCAGCGGAAGAAGCACATCCGGAACCGGAAAGCTGACGCCAGAGACATCCGACCTGGTCGTGCTCCGAGACGACCCGCTCAACTGCGAGGTCCGCCTGTCGCGGCTCGTCGAAGGTCAGGTCACGCCGAACGATCGCTTCTATGTCCGCAGCCACTTTCCCGTGCCCGCGATCGATGCCGATCGATGGCGGCTCGAGGTACACGGTCTCGTCCGCACCCCGCTTGGGCTCTCCCTCGACGACCTGAAGCAGATGCCGTCGCGGACCAGCGCCGTAACACTGGAATGCGCCGGCAACGGCCGCTCGTTCTTCAGCCCGGCGATCGAGGGCGAACCGTGGTCCCTGGGCGCGGTCAGCACCGCCGAGTGGACCGGAGTGCTTCTCTCCGACATCCTCGGGATGGCTGCCCTCGACCCGGGCGCGACCGAGCTCATCTTTCGCGGCGCGGAAGGCTTCGAGCGCAGCCTTGAACTCGAAGCTGCTCATGCGACCCCGGTGCTGCTCGTCTACGCCATGAACGGCCAGCCTCTGCCGGCTGACCATGGCTTCCCGCTGCGCGCGATCGTGCCCGGTTGGTACGCCGTCGCCTCGGTCAAGTGGCTGACCGAGATCGAGCTCACCGACCGCCCGTTCGAGGGCTTCTTCCAGACCCAGCGCTATGTGTACGAATGGACTGGCGGCGCAGAACCGGTGACGCGTCAAAAGGTCCGCTCGGTGATCACGCAACCCGCAGAGGGTGAGACCCTGCGACCCGGAGACCTCACGATCCGCGGCCTAGCATGGTCGGGCTCCGCTCCCGTGACGCGCGTCCAAGTCAGGCTCGGCAACGGCGCCTGGAACGACGCAGAGCTGAACGAAGCGCAGCCCTACGCGTGGCGTGCCTGGGAGCTCACCACCACGGTCGAGCGATCCGGCGTGCTGGCCATTCGCTCCCGCGCCACCGACGCCAGCGGTGAAACCCAGCCCGACCACGCCCAGTGGAACCGCCTCGGTTACGGCAACAACTCGATCCAGAAGGTGACGCTTCGGTTCGGCTAGGTTCGGGGTACGAGCGCCTGGACCTCTTCCATCATCCGGCGCTGCAGCAGGAAGGAGACACCGTAGACCGCGGCCCCTAGAGCAGTCCCCGCCAGCACGGCGAGGACCGCATGCAGGGCCGACGGCTCGATGGGCAAAAGCGCCACCACGTCGTCGCCGAGGATCGCGGCCACGGCAAGAGCGAGCGGGGTCAGCACAGGCAGCAACTGGAGCCTCCTCATCACCGGGGGCACCGGGGGTTCAACCCGGCCGACCATCCGCTGGCCCATCACCCCGACCGACTTCACGTGCTTCAGGTTGGGCGTGACCGTGAGGACGACGTTGACCTGGTTGCCCGGAACCTGCTTCAGCCGGGCCGGCGGGACCAGGTACTGCTCCACACCGCCACGGGTCTGGACCATCATCATGCCGAGCCCCATCGAGGTGCTCACGGAGCTCGCGCCCACGAGCTGGCCCTGCACGAGTCGCGGCTCGACCTTCCGGTCCTTCAGGGCCAGCCGAAAGCCGGGCCCGACAAAGCTCGCGAGGAGTGCGATCGGCAGCACCCAGGCGACTGAGGCGGCGACCGCGTCGGGCCAGCCGTAGAGCTCCCGGATCAAGATCAGGCACGTGGCGATGATCACCAGGCACAGCGCCGCGATACCGATTGAGACGTAGCCTATGCGCATCACGTATTCGGGCGCGTAGCCCTGCAGCATGCCACCCGACTGGACGTAGCGCTCCCGCTGTTTTCGGCTCGCGCCCGGGGCGTTGGACCCGGCCGTCTTGGGCTGCACCTTCCGCATCTGCTGCCGGACCTGCCGGACCTGCTTCTTGCCCATCCCCTCAGAGGCCGAGTGTATCCGGGGGCGGATAGGTTATGCGGTCGTCATGAACCCGGCCGAATCGGGTCAGAGCGTGGTGCGCCGGCTCACCCTTGCCGGTGATGTGCCTCACCTCGACGCCTCGAACGGTGAGCGCGTCCGCGATGAGCGAGCGATGGCAGCGCCACGGCACTGCCTCCGCGCACATGACTCCCGACCGGTTTGACCTCGAAAGCTCTTCGAGGCGCGCGATCGCGTCCCAGAACGCGTCCGTCTGCATGTAGTCGGCATAGCCGCGAAAGCTAACGTTGCGCCAGCCCAGGTTGATCGAATCACGTTTGGGTTGGCGCAAACCTCCGAGCTCCGGCATGTGCGCGTACACGAGGCCGTGTTGAGGAAGACTTCTCTCGAGGGCGGCCTTCGCGAAATGCGGCATCCGGCGCGAGGCAGGAACCGTGCGCACATCGACAAGCAGCTCGACGCGATGATGCTTCAAGAGGTCGATGAACTCTTCCAGCGACCGGGTCGAGTGCCCGATCGTGAGGACTAGGGTGTGCGTTGCGAAGGATCTACCGCCGGAGCAAGCACATGTTTAACGTAGGTTTTTCCGCTCACCTGCAAGCTTCCAGAGAAAAGGTAAGCCGGCTCGTAGAAGCTGTGGTCTCCGGCCGGCACGAGCACGTAGACGAGCTCGACGTGCGTCAGCTGGACCGCCGGCGGCGGCAGCACCGACCCGTTTGTGCCCTGTGAGCTGAGCGTTGGCCGAATCGCCTCATCGGGTGACACGATCCGATAGTCAGCCGTATCCAGGCTCAGAGGCAGAGGGCCTGTGACGCTGGCCAGCTGGTCGGCGCGAAGGTCGACCTCCAGACCGTAGCGATCACCGTTGCTGTTGACGAGGTAGGCAAGGCCGTAGCCGGTGACGTCGAACTGCCGCTCGTAAACGACCTTGATCGGGTCGCCGCTCTTGTCAGTTGTGACGGTGTAAGGCCATTGCGGCTCGAGGCTGTGCTGGGCGAGGAAGATGCTCGCGTAGTCCGCTGGGCTCGCACCCGCCGCATCGATCGGCGGCATCGACGTCGACGCATCAATCATGTACGCGGGACTTGATGGCGGCGACCCGACGGTGCCCCGAATCCGTAGGGTGTACTTGGACGCGGCATAGATCCCGAGGTAGCCCTGCGGCCGCTGGCGCAGCACCGCGCCCAGCGCCGATGCGAACTGATCGGCCGTGTTGATCGACGGCTCGCGGTAGCGGTAAACGTGGACGCTGCCGCCCGCGACGCTGGCCTTTCCGGCCCATGAGATCTGGGCTGGGCCGAGGTATTCGCTTCCCGTCGGTGCTCCGCCTGAGATCTGCCCGGAGCTCACGGCGGAGCCCAGGACCGGTGACGGCAGCATGCCGAAGCCGGCGTCGACGGCTCGTGGGGCCGCGCCCGATTGCTCGAAGGTCCCCGACGAGGTGGCTGAACCCCCGCCATGGCTGCCGCCGTAGACGATGACCCCGATCGCAAGCGCCGTCACCAGCACCGCCGCCACCGCCCCCATCGGGACTCTCGGCACGGCGCGAATCCCCTCGAAGAAGCCCGCAAAAGCATCCCGCAACCTGTTGGTCGCCGGCCGTGCCGCCTGCATCCGCACCCAGAGCTCGTCCTCAAAACCTCGGCGCGGGCGGGTGCTCTCGAAGGCCCCGTCGAGCTCGCGCTGCAGCGCCTGGAGCTCGAGATCTTCTTCCTGCTCGCTCATAGGGTCCCCGGGAAAATCGCCAGATTTTTTGGGGTTTTCATACTCCCTCTTTCTGCACGGCTTCTCTAACCGCCTTCAGTGCTCGGTGATACAGCATTTTCGCGGCGTCTTCGCTGCAGCCCATGAGCTTGCCGACCTCGTCGAAGCTGAGCCCCGAATGCCGCAAGGAGATGGCGTCCCGCTGACGCTCCGGAAGCTGGGCGACGCGAGCCAGGAGCGCGCGGTACTGAATGCGCTCCTCGGCCTGGCCGGCGGGGTCAGCTTCCGCGACAGGCTGGTGCTCGATCGTCCGCCGCAATCGCTCCCTCCGGCCGTGCGCGCGAAAGTGATCGAGCGTCGCGTTGCGTGCGATCCGAAACAACCAGGCGGCAGGTGTCGTGTTTCTTGCCTCGAAGCGGCCGTACGCCTGGTAGGCGTTCATGAAGACCTGGGCCGTGATGTCCTCGGCGTCGGCCGACGTGCCGACCTGGGCGCGGACATAGGCGTAGATGCGTCCGAGGAAATCCCGGTAAAGGTCTTCGAACGGGGGCCGGTCGGCGAGCACGGCCGGTTCATGGTAGGTGCGTGCACGGCTACTTGAGCGAACGTCCATGCCCCGGTCGGGTAACGCTGGGGCCTAGACGACCACCCAGCTGCGAAGGGCGGCCCCCACCTCCTTGGGGCGATTGCTGAAGATCGCATCCGGCTTGCAGTACCTACACCAGGTCAGGCCCGCCTCGTCGTCGACCGGCCACACCGCCACCGCACCGCCCGCCGCATGGACTTCCTTGACGACCTCCGGGTCGGCCGCACCCCAGTGCGGTGAGTAGACGTCGGCGCCCGCCTCGCGCAGCAGCCTCGCAGGATTCATCGGCCGCGCTCCCTCGAGAATGCCGAGCTGCAGCGACGGCTCGATGTTGCGCAGCTCGTGGATGGCGGCGTGGTTGAACGAGATGACCGCGCACTCCTGAACGGCGCCCAGCTGGCGCAGCATGTTGACCAGCTTTTCCTCGAGTCCCGGGTACAGCGGCGGAAGCTGCTTGATCTCGATCACCAGCCCGACCTTGCCGAGCACGAGCTCCACGACCTCCTGGAGGAAGGGGATCTTCTCGCCGTCACCTGCGTCGAGCTTGCGCAGCTCGGCGGCCGTGTAGTCGCGGACGAGGCCGGTCCCGCTGGTCGTGCGCTCGAGCGTGTGGTCGTGGATGACGACCAGCCTGCCGTCAGACGATAGATGGACGTCGCACTCGATAAGGTCGCAACCGGCCGCAATCGCGGAGCGAAACGAGCGCATCGTGTTCTCCGGATTGTCGGCGGGGTTGCCGCGGTGGCCGCCCAAAAGCGGCCGGCCCTCGTCGTGTGCAGCCTCGTAACGAGCGCGAATCGATTGAGTCAAAACGCCAGGTCAGTCTAACTATGTAGACGAAAGAAACCTGTGAGCACATTGACGGAAGCGGTCGACTGCTTGTCTATAGTGCAAGGGTGACCTCAGCCCGACCGCATTCGATCGCCGAGCTTCGCGCCACGGGACACAACCGAGAGACGGTCAAGCAGGAGATGCGCCGCAACCTTCTCACCCGGCTGCGCTCAGGAGAGCCGCTGCTCGCGGGCATCGTCGGCTACGACGACACCGTGCTGCCGCAGCTCGCCAACGCGGTGATCTCCGGGCACGATGTGATCCTCCTCGGCGAGCGGGGACAGGCGAAGAGCCGGATCATGCGGTCGCTCATCAGTCTTCTCGATGACTTCGTCCCCATGATCGCAGGCTGCGAGGTCAACGATCACCCCTACGACCCCATCTGCAGGCGCTGCCTCGACCTGGTGGCGAAGGACGGTGACGATGTGGAGATCGCGTGGATCGGCCGCGACCGGCGCTACGGCGAGAAGCTCGCCACGCCGGACATCTCGATCGCAGACCTCATCGGGGAGGTCGACCCGATCAAGGTCGCCGAGGGCCGCTACCTTGCCGACGAGCTGACGATTCACTACGGCCTGCTGCCTCGCACCAACCGCGGCATCTTCGGAATCAACGAGCTACCGGACCTCGCCGAACGGATCCAGGTCGGACTGCTGAACATCATGGAAGAGAAGGACGTGCAGATCCGCGGGTACCGAGTCCGCCTGCCGCTCGACCTGTTTGTGATCGCGAGCGCCAACCCCGAGGACTACACCTCACGCGGTCGAATCATCACACCCCTCAAAGACCGCTTTGGTTCCCAGGTGCGCACGCATTACCCGCTGAGCATCGGCGAAGAGCTGCAGATCATGGAGGCGGAAAGACATTCCATTCCCGAGGACTTCGAGCTCATCTTTCCTTCATTTATGAAGGAGATCGTCGCCGAGCTGACACACCTTGCCCGGCGCAGCCCACACATCTCGCAGTCGTCGGGCGTCTCGGTGCGCATGTCGATCGCGAACGTCGAAAACCTCGCGAGCAATGCGGTGCGTCGTGCCGCGCGGGTGGGCGAGCAGCTCGCCGTGCCGCGCATCACCGACCTCGCATTTCTCGCCTCCTCAACCGCCGGACGTGTCGAGATCGAAGCCCTCGACGAAGGCAAAGAGGAGCAGGTGCTGGCCCGTCTCGAGCGCGGTGCGATCAGCTCGGTGTTCAGCCGCCACTTCTCGCCCTCGCAGTTCGAGGGCGTCGTTGCGCGTTTCGAAGAGGGCAACATGCTCGAGGTCGGGGAAGGAATTCCCGCCCGCGCCTACACCCGCGCGATCGGTGAGGTGCCGGAGCTGGCGACCGCATTGAAGCGGCTGGGACTGCCCGACCGGCCGGAGGTGCGCGCGTCGGTCATCGAGTTCGTGCTCGAAGGCCTGCACCTGAACAAGCGGCTGAACAAGGACGAGGTCGAGGGCCGCGCGATCTACCGGCGCTAGCGCGCGTCTGGGGCCTACTTCTGGGCGGCGTAGATCCAGACGAACGCCGCCACCATCGCCACGATCAACAAGAAAAAGACGAGCTCGACTCGGATCGCAAGTCTTACAAGCCGTCTCGCCCGCCGCGTCCGCGCTCCGCACTTCTCGCAGTACGCGGCGTTCGGCACCAGCTCTGTGCCGCAGTTGTCGCACGCGACCTGGACTCTTTCCACGCGATCGAGTATGCGACTTCAGCTGTGGCAGGTCGGGATAGCGTCGAAGCGGACCGCGCTTGCGACGATTGGCGGCGAGACGCTCACGGTGAAATGCACCAGCTTGTGGGCCGGCGCGCTGGCGATCGTCGAGTTGTCGAACACCTGCACCTGTTTGCCGGTCTTGTCATAGAACACCGCCCGGAAGGTGAGGCCATTGCAGGCAGTGGCGGTGCTGTAGTCGAACTGAACCTGTGTCGGCGAGTCGATCCTCGCGTTCGACACGCCGAGTGGAATCTTGTCCGGACTGACCGCGTCGTGGTGAACCTGGGTGAAGAAAACCGCGACAACGCCGACGATGATCACCGCCATTGCGATGACAAACCAGTTTGGACGAAGCGATCTGGAGCGCTTGACCGGCTGCCAGACCGTCCCGTTCCACCAGTACCTGCCGTCCTGGGAGATCCAGGCAGCGCCGTCGAAAGTCGCGGGCCGACCGTCCGGCCCCACGATCCCGTCCATGGGTCGCCTATCTTGAACCGGCCGGCGCCGCTGTGAACGCCGTCTAACCTGTATCCATGGAACTCGATGAGGAGATGTCCACGGCGGACGTCGTCCTGCTGCTCAGTTCGGTGCCGGAGCGCACAAGCGACCTCGTCTACTGGCTCGACGAGGCGCCCCTCCGTTACCGGCACGGCCCCGCCTTCCCGACTCTAGGCAGCCTGATCGCCCACCTGGTCGACTCCGCACCCAGGGTCGACGCGCTCCTCCGCCACGCCCACCTGGACGGACAGACAACCGCCGATGTTCGTGCCGCCATCGATCCCGGGCACGACCAGGCACTGACTCGGCCCCTGCAGGAGGCGCTCGAAGACTTCGCCCGGGTCCGGCGGCGGACGGTCGACCTTCTGCACGGCTGGGGCAATTCGGAATGGAACCGCAACATCTCCGATCCGCGAGGCGGCTACATGACTCTGCTCGAGGTGTGCCGGCTGGTCGCAAAACACGAGATGGGTCACATCGCCCAGATCCGCAACCTGAGCGCCCTGCTTCCAGAACCGCAAGACCTCGGGCCGGTGCGGCCTGGCCAGGGGTCCCCTCGAAACCAAGGCGAAGCCTCGGATTACGCGGGTCAAGTGGACGGCAAGTAACCTTCCGTTCGTGCCCGACGAGAACGAGAACGAGCAGAACCCTCCCGAGCAAGAGAGGCCGGCCAAATCAGGCCGCTCGCGGCGCAAGCGCAAGTCTGGCGGCGGCCGGACGGCGCAGTACTGGATGGTCGTCAGCTCGCCGGACAACTTCCGCAAGACCCGTGAGCACGGTTTTTCAATCCAGGGTCTGAAGAGCCGCCACCGGCGTCGTGTCGAAACGATGCGGGTGGGTGACCGCCTCCTCTACTACATCACCGGCCGGATGGCTTTTGCCGCGACCGTCACCGTCGCCTCGCCGATGTACGAGGACCACACTCCCATCTGGCGGTCGTCGCGCCGCGACGAGGACTACCCCTGGCGCGTACATATTCGCGTCGACACCGTCCTCGACGAGTCGGACTGGGTTCCTGCCAAGGAGCTCGCGTATCGCCTCGACTACGTGCGCAAGTGGCCGCCGGAGCACTGGACGCTCGCCTTTCAGGGTCACATCCACTCGTTGCCCCGGGCCGACTTCACCGTCATCGAGGACGAGATCTCGCGCAGCTCGCGCCGGCGCAAAGCGGCCGCCGGCTGACCGTTGGACGCGCCCAAAAGCCTTTACTCGACGCCACAATCCAGCGGCCGGCGGTGCTTTATGAGTGGTGGGCTTGAATCTGAGTGCGCGCCGGATGACCGCGGTCCCTAAGGGCCTCTCTGACGAGGAGGCCTTCGAAGCCCTCTTCACGGCCGAATACGCCCGCGTCGTCGGGATCGCCAACCGCGTCCTCGCCGATCCGCATGAGGCCGAGGACGTGGCGCAAGAGATCTTCATCGACTTCCACCGGCTGCATTCGGCGACTGCGGAGTACGCGCCCGCGTGGTTGCATCGTGCGGCTGCTCACGCGTCGCTCAACCGCCTGCGAGGCGCCCGGCGCCGGCAGAAGCGCGAGTTCGCGCAAGCGCTGGAGGCGGAGGACAAGACCCTCGACCCCCAAAAGCAGGCCGAGGTCGCGGAGGACCGCCGCCGGTTGCGCGACGCTCTCGGACGATTGGCGCCCAAACCCGCAGCCGTGCTCGTCCTTCGCGCGAGCGGACTCAGCTACGCCGAGGTCGCGCAGGCGCTCGGCATCGGCATCGGACAGATAGGAACTTTGTTGAGGCGCGCGGAGGCAACGCTGCGCAAGGAGGTAAGCCGTGGCACATCTAACTGAAGGAACGCTGCGCCGGATGGTGGACGATCCGGACGCGAAGGTCGGCGCCGACGCCGCGCACCTCGACGGTTGCGCGGAATGCCAGGCCCGATTCAAGCTCGCCTCCGAGGACGCGCGCTCGGTGGCGACGCTGCTCGCGGTGCCCGAAGCGCCCTTCGACGTGGACAAGGCATTCGCCCGCGTGACGGGCGCACCCAAGGCGCAGCCCACGTTGGGCTTGCGTTTCCCCATCCTGCGGCCCGCCGCACGGCCAACGCTCGCGTTGGTGGCGGCGGTTGTTGCTGCAGCGGTGGTTGTCGTCGCGTTCGCGTTCAGCGGATTCTTCTTCAAGCCGGCGACCGTCAAGCCGGTGCCGGTGACCGTCGCAGACATCCAGGCGCTGTCGCAGCTCGCGGACTACGGAACCATCACCTGGACCAAGCAGCCCGACCTCCACGTCGTGACAAGCCCGACCGAAGCCGCTGACGCCGCTGCGGGCGTACAGCCTCCGACGGTGTCCGGCCTGCCCAGCGGGATCTCGACCAACATCACCTACGCGGCCATGCCCCAGGCGCAAGCGGTCTTCACTTTCAGCGCGGATAAGGCGGCCACCGCGGCCGCCAGCCACGGCAAGACCCTGCCCAGCATGCCCGCCGGAATGGACGGCGCCACGCTGACCATCACGGTGGGACCTGCGGTGGGTGAAATCTTCGGCACCCTCAGCCAACCGGCCGGCAGCAGCGCCAACGACATCAGCCTGCCGCAGCTGGTCGTCGCCAAGTCGGCCGCGCCGACGGCGACCTCGACCCAGGTGACCGTGACCCAGCTCGAGGACTTCATCCTGGCCCAGCCAGGCATCTCGCCCGAGCTCAAGAAAGCGGTCGAGGCGATCGGTGACCCGAGCACGACCCTTTTGATCCCGGTGCCGATCGAATACGCGAACTCGACACAGGTCACTGTTCAGGGCGTCGACGGCGTGGCGCTGGGCGATAACACAGGCGTGGGCTCGGGTGTCGTCTGGGTCAAGGACGGTTTTGTGTACCTCGTCGCCGGCAGCCTCAAGCAGTCGGACGCCATCAACATCGCGAATAACCTCAAGTAGCGACGCGCCGTTAGCCTGAGCGAAGTGGCTGAGGTAGCGGAGAAGACGGAAGCGGCCGCCTCCCCTGAGGCGGCCGCCGGCACACCGGCGGTCAAGACGGTCGAGCTGCGAAAGAAGTTCGGCCGCACGATCGCGCTCGCGGGGCTCTCGATGACCGTGCCGCGCGGCGAGGTGTTCGGCTTCCTCGGCCCCAACGGCGCCGGCAAGACGACCGCGGTGAAGCTCCTTCTCGGCCTGCTCACGCCCACGTCCGGCGAGGGCTGGCTGCTCGGCAAGCGGCTGGGCGACCTCGGCACGCGCCGTCACATCGGTTACCTGCCCGAGCTGTTTCGCTACCAGGCCTGGCTCACGGCCTCCGAGGTCCTTACCTTGCACTGCGAGCTGGCTCCACTCCCGCGCGCGAGCTGGAAGGACGAGATCCGCACCGTGCTCGAGACCGTCGGTCTGACCGAGCGCGCCAACGACCGGGTCGGCACATTTTCCAAGGGCATGCAGCAGCGCCTCGGACTGGGCGCCGCTCTGCTTGGCGAGCCTGAGCTGGTGTTTCTCGATGAGCCGACATCGGCGCTGGACCCCGTCGGCCGGCATGACGTGCGCGAGATCATCCGCGGCCTCGCCTCGCGCGGCACCGCGGTGTTCCTCAATTCGCATCTCCTCAGCGAAGTCGAGCAGGTGTGCGACCGCGTAGCCGTCGTCGACCACGGGCGCGTGATCGCCGAGGGCACCATGGACGACCTCCTCGGCGGGACCGCGGTACGGGTGCGGGTCGCGGGTCTCGCGCAAGCCGACAAGAATCAGCTCGCGAAGTTTGGGCGCATCGATGACGAAGGCGAGCAGCTGACATTCGCCAGCCTCGACCCTGGCCGCGTCCCCGAGCTCGTCGCGACGATCGTCTCGATGGGCGGCCGCGTCTACGAGGTGGCGCCGCGCCACCAAACGCTCGAGGACCGCTTCCTCCAGCTGCTGGAGGATGAAGAGAAGTAATTGCCTCCCTTCCTCGTCATCGCCCGACTCACGATCCAGGAATCGTCGCGACGCCGGCTGCTCCTGGCGCTGCTGATCCTCACGTTGGTCGTGGTTGGCTTCTCGGCTTGGGGCTTCAACAAGATCACGACCCTGACTCGCGCCAATGGCACTCCGCTGCCGCCCGAGCAGGTGGCGCTGCTCACGTCGCAGCTGCTGATCGTCGTCACCTTCATGTTCAGCGGTGTGCTCGCGCTCAGCGCGGCGGTGGTTGCGGGCCCCCTCATCTCGGGCGAGGTCGAGAGCGGCCTGCTGCTGTCGATGCTTGCGCGGCCCGTTCGCCGCAGCGAGGTCGTAATCGGCAAGTGGCTGGGCCTTGCAGCTCTCGTCGCGGTCTACGCCGCCGGCGCCGGCTCGCTCGAGCTCGGAGCCGTCGACTGGGCGACCGGCTATCTGCCGCCGCATCCGGTGGAGCTTCTCGTCTTCGTCGCCGCCGAAGGGCTGGTTCTGCTGTCCGTCGGGATGCTGCTGTCGACGCGCCTATCCGGAATCACCGCTGGCGTGATCGCTCTGGTCGCGTGGCTGATGGCCTGGATTGCAGGGGTCGTCGGGGACATCGGCACAGGGTTGCAGAACCAGGCGCTCGAGAACGTCGGCGTCGTGAGCCACCTGCTCTTGCCCTCTGACGGCCTGTGGCGCGGCGCAATCTACGCGATGGAACCCGACACGCTGATCGCGGCCATGCGCGCGCTTGGAGCCGCGGGACGAGCGAATCCGTTTGCCGCCGCGGATCCGCCACCAACGCAGTTTTTGGCGTGGGTGGTGATCTGGTTCGCCCTGGTCTTGTCGCTGAGCATCTGGAGCTTCCGGACGAGAGAGATCTAGTCCGGACCTCTCGGATAGCCGAAGTTAATCGTGGGAGCGACGGTCAAGATCTTGCCCTCCACCGTGAACAACCGTGCCTGAGTTGATGGCCGTCGCAGCAAGACGCCGGCCGCTCGCAGCCCGGCCACTGACAGTGGCGGTCGCCGGCGATCAGAGGTCGCCTGGCGCTGGTTGCGATCGACTCCTGGGTCAGAACCTAGCCCCGGGGGAAGAGCGTCGGGCGCGATGGTGAGCATGCGACAACCCACAGGGGTCCGAGCCACCAGACCCACCCCCGCCACCCTCTTCATCGCCCCGTCCTTTCCCTACGGATACAACCCCCGCTCCCTCGTGGCCCCCGCCACCCTCGACACCGCCTGCACGTACGCCGCCATCCGCATGTCGACCTTCCGCTCCTCATGCGTCTTCAGCACCTCGCCGAACGCCCGCGAGAGAATCGCCTTCAGCTTCTGGTTCACCTCATGCTCGGACCAGAAGAAGGACTGCAGGTCCTGCACCCACTCGAAGTACGACACCGTAACGCCCCCGGCGTTGGCCAGGATGTCGGGCACCAAAAACACCCCCCGCTCGCGAAAGATCGCGTCCGCTTCCGGCGTCGTCGGCCCGTTCGCCCCCTCGACGATGAGCGTCGCCTTCACATCCCGCGCGTTGCGCGACGTCAGCTGGTTGCCGATTGCCGCCGGCACCAGCAGATCGCACTCGACAGTCAGCAGCTCCTGGTTGCCGATCTCCTGCGCATCCGGAAAACTGCGCAGCGTCTTCTCCCGCGCGCGGTACTCCAGCACGCGTTTGATGGAGAGGCCGAGCGGGTTGTAGATCCCTCCGTAATCCTCCGAGACGGCTACGATCGTGCAGCCCGCTTCCTCGAGCAGCTTTGCGCTGATGCTGCCCACGTTGCCAAACCCCTGGACCGCGACCTTGGTCTGGTGCGGCGCACGTCCGAGATGCTCGAGCGCCGCGACCGCGCAGATCGTCACCCCCCGGCCCGTCGCCTCCACCCGACCCGCGGACCCACCGACCTCCAGCGGCTTCCCGGTCACCGACGCAGGCACCGAGTAGCCCAGGTGCATCGAGAGCGTGTCCATGATCCAGGCCATCGTCTGACCGTCCGTGTTCACGTCCGGCGCCGGTATGTCGCGGTCGCTGCCGATGAGGATCGAGATCTCCGTTGCAAAGCGACGCGTCATGTGCTCGAGCTCGTTGGCCGAAAGCTCGCGCGGATTGACGATGATTCCGCCTTTGGCGCCGCCGAACGGGATGTTGACCACCGCGCACTTCCAGGTCATCCACATCGCGAGCGCTTTGACCTCATTGAGGGACACGTCGGGGTGGTAGCGGATACCACCCTTGGCTGGGCCCCGGTTGATGTTGTGCTGCACGCGGTAGCCGGTAAAGATGCGCGTGTGCCCGTTGTCCAACTTGACCGGGAAGTGGCAGGTGAACTCTCGCTGCACCTCGCGCAGGACCTCGCGCAGCCAGGGCTCGAGCTTGATGATCTCCGCGGCCTCGTCGAACTGCGACTGGGCGGTGCGCCACTCGTCTGCTTCGACAATGGGTCTCAGCTCGGTTGCGCTCACATCAGCACTGATGATCGCGGATATTCCGCATCCGGATCACAGATCACATTGATGCACGCCGGCAGGCCGGACTTGAAAGCCCGCTCCAGCGCCGGCCGGATCTCTTCCGGCCGCTCGACCAGCTCGCCGTAGCCCCCGAGGGCTTCGACCACCTTGTCATATCGGGTCTTCGAACCGAGGTCCGCGGCCACGCTCATCCCGAGCAAGCTCTGCATCGGATGCTTCTCCAACGCCCAGATCCCGTTGTTTCCGACCAGGCAGACAACCGGGATCCGGTGTCGCACCATCGTGTCGAACTCCATGGCTGAGAAGCCGAACGCGCCGTCGCCGGACAGCAGGATGACCTGTCGCCCGGGGCGTGCCAGCTTGGCGGCAATCGCGTAGCCGGGCCCCGAGCCCAGACAGCCGAAAGGCCCCGGGTCGATCCACAGTCCGGGCTTGTCCCGTTCGATCAGCCGGCCCGCGAACGATATGAAGTCCCCGCCGTCGCCGACGATGATCGCATCGGGGTCGGCGAACTGATCGACCTCCGCGATCAGCCGCGCCGGATGCACCGGGGCGGACTCGGAGCTGGTCATCGCCTCGTCGCGCTGCCGCGCGGCGGTCTCCGTTTCGCGCAGCGCCTGCAGCCAGACATCTCGATGAGTGCCACCGGCGAGCGCAGCGCCGAGCTGGCTCAGCGCCGCTTTCACCTGACCGAAGATCGCAACCTCCGCCGGCCGATGCTTGCGGTGGCCGTCGACGTCGAGGTAGAGCAGACGCGCATCCTCGCCAAAGACCGGCGGCAGACCAAAGTTGAGCCGGAAGTCGAGCAAGACCCCGACCAGCACAATCAGGTCCGCATCACGCAGCGCCTGGCCGCGGGCCCGGGAGAAGAAGAGAGGATGCCCAGGAGGCAGCATTCCGCGCGCCATCCCATTGACGGTCAGCGGAAGGTTTGCGGCTTCGACGAGGGCGCGCAACTCATCCTCGGCGCGCGCCCACCACACGCCGCCGCCCGCCACCACCAGCGGCCGTTCCGCGTCGCGAATGACACGCGCGGCTTGCTCGATCAACTCGGGATCTGGTGGCGACCCGGGGTCGACGGTGAGGTGCTCGGTCGCCTCCGGCAGATCGGCCGCACCGAAGAAGACGTCGATCGGGATGTCCATAAAGACAGGCCCCGTGCGACGGCTCAGGGCGGAGCGGATGCACTCGGCCGCGGTGCGATAAGCATCGTCGGCCGAGGTGAGCGTGACCGCCTTCTTGGTCAGACTGCGCGTCACCTCGAGGTGGTCCATCTCCTGGAGCGAGCCCATGCCCCACCGCGAGACCGGCGCGCGACCACCGATCACAAACATCGGGCTGTCATTGCCCTGCGCCTGCGCCAGAGCGGATGCGGAGTTGAGGACACCAGGCCCCGCCGTGACCGCGGCGACACCGCACTCGCGGGTCACCTTTGCCCATCCCTCGGCCGCGAAAGCCGCCGACTGCTCGTGCCGGACGTCGATGACGCGGATTCCGTGCTCAGCCGCGCCGGTGAGCACCGGCCAAATGTGGCCGCCGTTCAGGGTGAACAGATGGCTGACTCCCGCTTGCTTCAGCGCGAGCGCGACGAGCTCGCCCGCGTTGCCGGAGTCCAATTTATTCGGCGGCCGCCCAGGGCATCGCCGGCGTGTTGAATGCCGCCTGCGGCGATCCCTCGCGACCGATGACGATCACTCCACCCGATGCCTTGAGCGCTTTGCCGAGGTGATCGACCGCACCCCTGGCCACGGACGCGGGCTCCATTCCGTGTTGCAGCTCGACGACCATCAGACGCGCCAGCCCCAGCCAGATGAACGCCTCGCCCAGCCCCGTGCCGCAGACGGCGCCGAAACGGTCGTCCGCGTAGAAGCCGGCGCCCGCGATCGGCGAGTCGCCGATACGGCCCGGAAGCTTGCCTGTCATTCCGCCGGTGGAAACCGCGATGGCGAGGTGTCCGTCGGCGTCCCGCGCTACGGCGCCGACGGTGTCCGCGCCTAGGAGCAGCTCCTGGCGCTTGCGGTCGGTGATGAAGATCGACGGGTCGCACATCTCGAGGCCGTGCTCGCGCGCAAACTTCGAGGCTCCGGCCGCCGCCAGAAGCACGTGCCGGCCGTCCTCCATCACGGCCCGCGCAAGGTCGATCGGATGACGGACGTCACGCAGGCACGCCGCCCCGCCCACCTTCAGCCCGGCCCCGTCCATGACGCCGGCGTCCAGCTCCACCCCGCCCTCGGCGTTCAGACAGGCGCCGATGCCCGCGTTGAGAAGTGGCTCGTCTTCCATGTGGCGCACCGCAGCCATGGCCGCCGCCAGGGCGCCATCGGTGAGCGTCGACCACCCGACCTCTCTAGCCCGCTCGACCGCGGCCTGACGCTGAGTACTCTCGGATTCGGGGACGGGCCCGGCGCCGCCGTGGACGATCAGGGCCGGGCGGGCCAAAGGTGGGCGGTCTGGTTAGTAGGCCAGGGGCTCGGGCCAGCCGCTCCGGCGCTCAACGAAGCGGCGGTCCGCGACCCGCCGGTCGAAGGGGTTGAGGATGCGCCGGTTTGCGGCGGCGCGCTCAGGGCTGCGGCGCTCGCCGAAGCGCCTGTCGATGCCCGATCGCCTGTCGCCATTTCTCCGTTCCGGACCGCGCTCAACCATCTCCACCACTCTCTGCGTGCGCGCGTGATGCTATCGCACTCTTTGGTCGATTGCGGACAACTTTTCGTCGATCCGCCGCTCTGACGCGCGGCGCTCCAGCTCGTCGCCCTTTCCGAGGTCGACAAACCGGGCGTAGCGAGCGAGCCTAGGATGCACCTCCTCAACCCGGCGGAACATCTCCTGAGCCACCCCGCGGTAATCCGGGTGGCCCTGCGGCGTGGTCCGCAGCTCACACAGGTGGTAGACCTCGCGCAGGTTGGCGCGGAAGTACCAGCGCACGTGGAAGGCCAGCGGCACGATGTACTGGGCGACAGCAGGGCCGAGGTCGCGCTCGAGTCGTCCGTGAAACTCCGCCGCCGCTTCCACGGCCCTGCCAAACTCGTCCTCCTTGCCCAGCTCGGCCAGCCCGGGCGGGCTGTCGTAGCCGAGCGATGTGCCCAGCAGCTGGCGGTCCTGGGTCAGCATGCGGTGGCGCTGCAGGTCACGGTAGGCGGCGAAGTTGGCTGTGATCTCGAACAGGTACTGGGCCTGCTCCAGCGCCCGTGGTGCGCGCTGCCGGCGGTTCGCCCGATCGGCGAGGAGCGCCTCCAGCACGGTCGAAGGATCGCCCACCTGCTGGTCGAGGGGAAGGTTGGAGTAGGGAAACAGCGCGGCGGCGGCCACCTTCCGCTCCGCGTCGGCATCGGACTCAAGGAGGCGGACGGAGGGGGGGCTCGATGCGGGATTTCCGGACAATGCCAATCGGGCGCTGGCGGAACGGATCCGCGCCATCCGCTCCGCGGCCGGCCGCCCGTACTTGTCGTCCAGCGCCCTGCGCACGAACGATGGGATGACGAGTGAAAGCTCCCGGTGCAGCTCCACCGCCAGGGCCTGGCACTCGGGCAGCTCGTTGGCCGCCATCTTGGTGATCAAGTACTCGAAGGCGCGTCCGTTGCCGAACAGGCCGAGGTTGGTCAGCGTGCCCGCCGGGAGAAGCCCCCGCAGGAGATCGAGCGCCTTCGCCCTCGTCGCCGACTTCCACCCCCGGTCGGTCTCGCCCTCTTCCTGGGGGAACTTCTCCCGGATCGCCGACGTCACGGGCTCGACGAGCCGGCTGTAGGTGGCGAAGAGCCCGTCGGCGCCCGGCTCGTAGTCGGGATGACGGAGCTCGGCGCCGCGGTGATACAGGTACTTGCCATCCGCTCCGGGTCGGTCGAAGCGCACGTACCGGGTCGACTTCTCCAGAGGCGAGATCCCTATCCGGCTGTCCTCGAGGGCCTTTGCCGCCAGCGTCGACACCTGCTCCACCGCGACGTGAGCGCCGGCCAGCTCGGCCACCGAGTCGTCCCCATATCCCACCAGGACGCGCTCGTAAAAGTCTTCAGCTCGCCTTACCGCGACCATGTCGTCGGCGGAGGATGGCGCGCCGGCCAGGCGCTCGAACCCCGAATCGGGTTCGTTGATGAACTCGTCCAGCAGGACGCGCCGTAAGCTCTTCTCCGTTCTCGAGTAGCGCGAGAAGAGGGCTCCCTTGACCACCTCGGGCAGGTTGCGAAGGGCGAAGACCGGCCGGTCGAGGTTGGTGAAATACCGCTCGAGAAGGCTCGATTCCGCTGCGTTGAACTCACGCCCGCCCACGGTGGCTATTCTCCCTATCGCATCGCTTCGAAGTCGCCCTGCCATATCTTGTGTCGCACGGGGCGCTACCTACATCCTATGGGCGTCGAGTCCAGGTTGTCCCCGGATTGTCCCCAGCTGTGTTAAAAACTGCCTGCGAAACGGGGACTTCCGCCAGGCACTAGCCTCCTGATTCAGGCGATGGGCGAGATCGACTGGGTGGCACGCTGGCAAAAGGTCGTCGCGGATCGCGCCACCCTGGCCTCAGGGCACGCCGACTCCGGCTATTGGGACCGCCGCGCGCGAAGCTACGCCCGCTCGACCCATGCCCGCGGCGATGAGTTCCTCCAGGTGCTGGAGCCGTACCTATCGCCGCGTAAGACACTGATCGACGTGGGAGCAGGCACGGGGCGGCACGCCACTCCGCTCGCCGAGCGCCTCGAGTGGGTGACCGCGGTCGAACCTTCCGATGGCATGCGTTCGCACATCCCGCCACGCGACAACATGACGGTCATCGCGAGCACCTGGGAGGACGCCCAGGTCGCGCCCGCGGACCTGGTCATCTGCAGCCACGTGCTCTATGGGGTCGCCGACCCCGTGCCCTTTCTCGACAAGCTGCAGAAGGCGGCGCGCGAGCGTGTGTTCGTGATGATGCGCGAGACCGACCTGCCGCATCCGGCGGCGGAGATACGCAGGAGGCTGGTCGGCGACTCCGGCCCGCGGCTGCCGCGTTTCAGCGAGCTGTTCATGCTCCTGCTCCAGCAGGGCGTCGCGGCCGACGTAGATTTCATCCGCTATCCGATCCTGACGCGATACGCGAACATGGAGGAAGCGCTGACCGACAGCCGCGCGCTGTTCGGCGAGGGATGGGACGAGGTGAAGGCGCGGGCGGTGCTCGACGACGTGCTCAGCAAAGAAGGCGATGAGCTTGTGTTCGACGGCGGCGTCGCGCTTTCGGGAGTCGCACATTGGAAACCACAGACGAGCTGACCCTGAGGCCCGTTCGGCCGGCGGATCGCGAGCGCATCGCCGAGATCACCAACGACGTCTGGGAGGGCCATGACTACATCCCGCGCGTTTTCGACCGCTGGGTATCGGACTCGGGCGCCGAGTTCCAGGCCGCGGAGCTCGAGGGCGTCGTGGTCGGCGTCCAGCGGCTGCGTCCATACGCCCTAGGCCTCATCTGGTACGAGGGACTGCGCGTCGCGAGCACCCATCACAGGCGCGGAATCGGGCGGACGATGCTCAACGCAGGGATCGAGGAGGCGCGCGCGCAGGGCTTCCGCGAGATGCGCCTGGCGACCCGCGACCTGCCGGCGGTGAGACTCTTCGAGTCGGCAGGATTCCACCGCCTGGTCGAGATGCGTTGGTGGCGGGGACTGCGCGTCGAAGGAGGTGAGCCGGCGCGGATTCCGGACCCTGCCGAAGCGCCGCGGCTGTGGTCCATGGCCGCGTCAAGCGCGGGCATCGACCTGTACGCAGGCATCTGCCCGGACATGAACGGCGCTCGTGACCTGAATGTCGAGGAGCTCGAGCGGCTCGCCCGTCGGGGCTTGGTCAGAGTCGGCCCGGGTGGCCGCGCTCTCGCGCTGCTGCGCGAGCCGTGGGGGCAGAACATCGCCGTTTCACTCCTCGCCGGATCGGGCGGCGCGCTGCGCGAGGTCCTGATGGGGCTTCGCTTCGAGGCCGATGCGGACGGGTTGAAGCACGTGACCGTCAACCTGCCGCCAGGCCATCCGGCGGAAGAGGACCTTGAGGCCACCGGATACGATTTCGCGGATGCCGAACGAAGCGCTTACGTCTATTCATTGAAGCTGTAGTTGACCCGCCGCTACATCGTCCTGGGCAACGGCATCGCCGGGCAGACCTGCGCGGAAGACTTGCGCAAGGCCGACGCCGAATCCACGATCGTCATCATCGCGGCCGAACGCCATCCGCTCTACAACCGCGTCGCGCTGCCCCGCTACCTGCGCGGGCAGGTGCGGCGCGAGAAGGTCTTCATGCGCACTGTCGAGGATTACGGGAACAAGAACCTCGAGGTCCACTTCGAGACGTGGGCGACCGAGATCGACCTCCACGACAAGGTCGTGCACACCAATCGCGGACAGGAGTTCAAGTACGACGCGATCCTGATCGCGACCGGCGGCCGGCCCAAACCACCGCCGTGGCCCGGCTCGGGCGAGGTCTCAGCGTGCTTGGGCTTCCAGACCCTCGACGACACCGACGCGATCATCGAGAAGGCGGATGCGTCGCAGCGCGTGCTGGTGATGGGCGGAAGCTTCATCGGCTACGAGCTCGCCGAAGGTGTGAGCTTCCGGCGCAAGACCCAGGTCACGTGGATCATGCGTGGTCCGTGGTTCCTCCGTTACGTCCTCGACGAGGAGGGCGGCCGCCTGTGTCGCCAGCTCGGTGAGGAGCAGGGCGTGCAGTTCATCACCTCCGACGAGGTCCAGAAGTTCAGTCGCAGCAACGGCCGCTTCACGGCGGAGACGGTGAACGGACACAAGGTCGAGTTCGACCTGCTGACGTACGGCGTCGGCCTCGATTACTACACCGAGCCGGTGCGCCAAGGAGTGGAGCTGAGCAAGGGCATCGTTACCGACTCGAAGCTGCGTACGTCAGCGCCCGACGCGTACGCGGCCGGCGACATCGCGGTCTTCTACGACCTCATGGTCGAGCGGCACAATCAGATGGGCACGTGGGACAACGCGGAGGCTCACGGAAGGGTCGCCGCACGGAACATGGCTGGCGCGGATGAGGACTTCTTCGATGTGCCGACCTACACGACGACGATGTTCGGGTCGACCTTGGCAGTGATGGGCGTCACGCCGGACGTGCAGCCGGGCCTCGAGTCGGTGCGCACGTTCAGCTTCGAGGAGAAGTACTACCGCAAGCTATTTTTCAAGGACGACCGGCTCGTCGGCGCGATCATGATCGGACCGCCGAAGGGGCGCAAGAAGCTGATCGAGATCATGCGCTCACGGCAGAAGATCGAACGGCCGAAACAGGAGTTGCTGGATCCGATGAACCTCAAGGATTAAAAGATGGCGCCCGAGTATGCGTTCGTGACGCACTGGCGGCTGCGGGGCACCGCGCAGGAGGTCTTCGACGTGCTCGCCGACCCATTTGGCCTCGCGCGCTGGTGGCCATCCGTCTACCTCGACGTGAGAGAGCTCCGGCCACCGGATCAAAAAGGCGGCGCCGGTCGCGTGGTCGGCCTGCACACGAAGGGCTGGCTGCCCTACACCCTGAAGTGGAACTTCACGATCACCGAGTCCACTCCGCCGTCCGGGTTCAAGCTCGTGGCGCACGGCGACTTCGAGGGCACAGGCGTGTGGACCCTCAAACAGGACGGTGACCACGTCGACGTGACCTACGACTGGCGAATCTCCGCCGAGAAGCAGCTCCTGCGCTACGGGAGCTTCATATTCCGGCCGATCTTCGCGGCCAACCACCGGTGGGCGATGGCGCGCGGCCAGGAAAGCCTGGAGCTGGAGTTGCGACGGCGCCGGGCGCAGACCGCAGCCGAGCGCGAAGCGGTGCCCGCGCCGCCCGGCCCGACGTTCGCCCGCCGCTAGTCCGGATTTCGTCGTATCGTTTTGCTCAGGACAAATGGCATTCGCCTACAGCGAAACTGCACAGACCATCCGCCAGGTTCTGGGTTCGGTGCTGCGGGCGCGGCGCGAGGCGGCGCGTCGAACCCTCAGCGAGATCGCGGCCGAGGCGGGACTCTCGCCCGCTCATCTGTCCGAGGTGGAGCGGGGCCGCAAGGAAGTCTCGACCGAGCGCCTGATCGCGGTCGCCCACGCCCTGGGCGTCCGGCCGGCCGAGATCTACGCCGAGCTGGCCCGCCTGCTGGGCGCCCAGCCCGAGCAGCATGCCTGGCCGGATGACCCGCCCGTCAAGCTCCGTCTTGCCACGGCCTCGCTACCTTTAGAGGCGCTGCGTAGCGTGGCCGACTTCAGCGCTTATCTGGCGATGGCGAATCCACCGCCAAAGCCCAAAGATCGGATTGGGTTTTCGCCAAGGAGGTAGGAATAAATGCATCTCATCCCGACCGTGATCACCAACGACGGGCGTGGCGAGCGCGCGTACGACATCTACTCGCGCCTGCTCAAGGACGGCGTGATCTTCGTTCGCGGCGTCATCGATGACGACATGGCGAGCACCGTCACCGCACAGCTGCTGTTTCTGGAAAACGAGTCACCGGATCGCGACATCCAGATCTACATCAACAGCCCCGGTGGCTCGCTGACCGCCGCGCTCTCCATCTACGACGCGATGCAGTACGTCGGCCCGAAGGTCGCGACGCTCTGCACCGGCCTGGCCGCGAGCGGCGCCTCGATCCTTCTGGCCGGAGGAGACAACGGGATGCGCATGTCGCTGCCGCACGCGCAGATCCTCATCCACCAACCTTTCACCCAGGGCATCCAGGGACAGGCTTCTGACATTCAGATCCACGCCCAGGAGATCCTCCGCCAGCGCGAGCAGGTGGCGCGGATCTACGCGAAGCACTGCAAGCGGCAGCTCGAGGACGTGGAGAGAGCGATGGAACGCGACTTCTTCATGACCCCCGACCAGGCGCGGGACTGGGGCCTCATCGACCTGATCGTCGAAAAGAACCCTCACGTCACCGCCGCCTCGACCGAGGCTCCCGGGCCCGCGAAGGCGCCGGCAGCAAAAGATAAAGCCTGAGGGTCGTCCGCCTCTGAGAATCGTCGTTCTGGGCGGCACGCGGTTCATCGGCCGCGCCGCCGTGGAGGAGCTCGCCGCCGCCCGCAACAAGCTTTTGGTCGTGCATCGCGGCGTCCTCGAGCCGGACGATATGCCGGAGGTCCGGCACCTGCACTGCGAACGCGCAGAGCTGGCGATGCATCGCGCCGAGCTCGACGCCTTTGCACCCGAGGCCGTGATCGACTGCCGGGCGCTCACGCGGACCGACGCTGAGCTGGCGCTCGGCGCCCTGCTCGACGTGAGCCGCTGGATCGTGATCTCGAGCCTGGACGTCTACAGGGCCTTCGGCGCGCTCAACGAGGACCGCGAGACGGATCCCGTGCCGCTCGATGAGGCTTCCCCGGTGCGCACAGAGCGCTATCCATACCGCGGCAAGATGCCGGGCATGGACGAGTACGACAAGCTCGACGTGGAAGACGTGTACCTGCCGAGGGGCGCGACCGTGCTGCGTTTGCCGATGGTCTACGGAGAGCACGACTATCAGCGCCGCGAGGAGTTCCTGCTGCGGCGGCTTCGTGCAGGCCGGAAGCGCATTCCCTTCGGCGCGGGCACGTGGCTGACCTGCCGGGGTTACGTGCGCGACGTGGGACGTGCGGTGCGCTTGGCGCTGGGGACGTCAGTGAGCGGCGAGGTCATGAACATATGCGAGGACCGCTCCTACTCGATGCGGATGTGGTCGCGCATGATCCTCGAGGCTGCGGAGTCCGACGCGGAGCTGGTTCGCGTCGCCGACGACATGCTGCCGGAAGACCTCAAGGCGACGGGCAACATGACCCAGCACATCGCGGCGAGCGCGAGCAAAGCGCGTTCCCTGCTCGGCTGGACGACTTCGGATCCGTTCGAAACTCTGCGCGCCTCCGTGCGCTGGCATCTCGAACATCCGCCCACCGACGGCAGCACCGACTTCGCTGAGGACGATCGCGCTCTGGCCTCGCTCTAAGCTTCCACTCACATGTCCCGGCGATACCGTCCCTTCGATCCGTTCGAGCGCGGCGGTCCGTTCGACCCGAGCCGAGAGTTCCGCATGCCGCAGGTACCGCGCCGTTTCTGGGGCGGAGTCGCGCTTTTTGCCCTCGCAGTCCTGGTCTTCATCGCCGCCAGCCCGATCGTCGGCTTCGTCACCGAGGTCGAGTGGTACGACTCGCTCGGCCTCCGCGACGTCTACACGACACGGGTCGGACTCCAGTGGTCGCTGGGGCTCGGCAGCTTTGTGATCGCGCTCGCCTACCTGGCGGTCAACGTCCTGATCGCGCTCCGCGTGCGCTCCGGGGGAGCGCTCCGCGCAGTCGGCATCCGGCGCTCGGTGCTGCGGAGCACAGCCGGTTGGATCAGCCTCGGCGCCGCGGCAGTGATCGCCTTGATCCTGTCTGGCGGCGTGGCGAGCCAGTGGCAGTCTCTCGCCCTGTTCCTGCACTCCTCGCCGACGGGCACCACCGATCCGGTCCTGGGCCAGGACATCTCCTTTTATCTACTCACGCTTCCGTTCCTCCACGCGGTGGCCAACTGGTCAGTTGGACTCGACTTCATGGCGATCCTGTTGATCGCCGCCCTCTACTCGTGGCGCGGCGACAGCTTTGACTTCCGCCCGACGCCGCGCGCGCTCGCGCACGTCTCGGTCCTGATCGCGGCGTTCGCGGTCACGCTGGCGGCCTCGGCATGGCTCGGCCGGTACGACCTGCTGTTCGCGCACAACAGCAACGTCGTATGGGGCGCCGCGTACACCGACATCAACGCGAGGCTGCCGCTGTACACATTCCAGGCCGGCGTGGGCATCGTGCTCGCGGGCGGGCTGCTGGCGAATGCCTGGTTTCAGCGCCTGTGGGTGCCGGCGGCTGCGGCCGGGGCTTGGATCCTGATCGCGATCGTCGGCCAGGTCTACCCGACGGTCGTGCAGAGCGTCTCGGTAACACCCAACGCGCAGTCCTACGAGCTTCCGTACATTCAGCGCGAGATCGCGGGCACGCGCGCCGCCTTCGGGCTGTCCGACGTCGCGGTCAACAATTTCAACGGCGACCAGCCACTCACAGCGCAGGACGTGCAGAACGACCAGGCCACGGTCAACAACGTGCGCCTCTGGGACTACGCACCGCTGAAGGACACCTATCAGCAGCAGCAGACGATCCGCACCTACTACACCTTCAACGACATCGACATCGACAGGTACACGGTCAACGGGCAGTATCAGCAGCTCGAGATCAGCGCGCGCGAGGTCGACACCAACAGGCTGTCCGCCAGCGCGCAGAACTGGGTCAACCTCCATCTCCAGTACACGCATGGCTACGGAGCCGCCGCAAGCCCGGTCAACGCGGTCGTCGGCGAAGGCCTGCCCGATTACGTCGTAGGTGATGTTCCGCCGGCCGGCCCGCTCAAGATCACGCAGCCCGCGATCTACTATGGCGAGGTCCCGCGGGAGAACGACTATGCCGTGGCGCCGTCGCAGGTCCGCGAGTTCGACTTCCCGCAGGGCAGCCAGGACCAGTACACGAACTACACCGGCACCCATGGCGTGCCGATGAACAGCCTGAATCGCGCGCTCTGGTCGCTGAAGCTCGGCGACTTCAACTTGCTCGTCTCGCAGCAGGTGACGGACAAATCCCTGATGCTCTTCCGCCGCAACATCAAGGACCGCGCCTCCGAGCTCGCGCCCTTCCTGACCTTCGACAGCGATCCGTACCTGGTGGTCGTCGACGGGCGCCTGTACTGGATCCTCGACGCATACACCACCGCGTCCACCTACCCATACGCGCAGACCGTGTCGGTCAGCAGCGACACCGACATCAACTACATCCGCAACTCGGTGAAGGTTGTGATCGACACCTACCAGGGCACGACGGACTTCTACGTGATCGATCCGAAAGACCCCTTGATCCGGGCTTACGAGGCCACGTTCCCCTCACTCTTCAAATCGATCGACAAGATGCCGCAGGGTCTCCGGTCCCACCTGCGCATCCCCGAAGGCCTCTTCAGGGTGCAGGTTGGGATCTACGCCACCTACCATGTCACGGCGGACGCCGCGGGAGCGAGGGTGCTGTTCGCGCGGGAGGACGTATGGGCGATCCCCACAGCACAGACCTCACCCAACAGCGCGGCGACGGCGCTGCAGCCGTACTACGTGCTGTTCCGCCTGCCCGGCCAGCAAAACCCCGAGTTCCTGTTGATCATGCCGTTCACCCCGCTCGGCAAGAACAACATGGTCTCGTGGCTGGCGGCTCGCAACGACGGTTCGCAGTACGGGCAGTACGTGTCCTACGTGCTTCCCAAGGACAAGGTCATCTTCGGACCGCAGCAGGTCGCCAACCGCATCAATCAGAACACGACCATCTCCGCTGACTTCACACTTTTCAGCCAGGCCGGCTCGGAGGTACAGCAGGGCAACCTGCTGGTGGTGCCGATCGGCAACTCGTTCCTCTACTTCGAGCCGGTCTATCTCCGGGCCAAGGAGTCGTCGGCGCTGCCGGAGCTAAAGCGCGTCATCCTCGCGGACCAGACCGACGTGGCCTACGCCACCACCCTGGACGGCGCCATCAAGCAGCTGGTGGGTACGGCGACCGCGCCGCCGCTCCCGAACCAGCCTCCGACCGTGATCACGCCGGCGGTGGTCGCCCAGATCACCGACCTGGTGACCCAGGCAAACCTGCACTACAAGGCGGCATACGACGCTTTGAAGCGAGGTGACCTGACCACGTTCTCGACCGAGATGGGGCAGGTTGGCGTCATCCTCCAGCAGCTCCAGGCATTGACGGGGACATCGTCCATATCGCCGAGCCCTTCGCCAAAAGCCTCACCCAGTCCGTAGGGGGACGAAAAGCACCGGGAACAGCGAGCGATACGTCACCTCTGTCCCCTGCCGCATATAGACCCGGAGGTCCTGCGGCTCTTCCGGTGACATCGCCACGGGGATGACCATCCGGCCGCCGTCCGCCATCTGGTCGATCAGCGCCTGCGGGACTCCCCGTGCGGCGGCCGCGACCAGGATCACCCCGTAGGGAGCTCTTGCGGGCCAGCCCAGGCTGCCGTCGCCGACGGCGACCTCGACGTTGTCAAACCCAAGCCGCCGCAGCGTTTCAGAGGCGTGCTCGGCGAGGGCGGGCTCGCGCTCGACTGTGATGACGAGCCGGCAAAGCCGGCTGAGGACCGCGGCCGCGTAACCCGAGCCGGTGCCGACTTCGAGCGCAACGTCGTCTGGTTGCGGCCCGGCGGCCTGCGCCATGAGCGCAACCACGAGCGGCTGCGAGATGGTCTGACCACATTCGATCGCAAGCGCCCGGTCCTCGTAGGCGTGCCGGCGCATCCGCGGCGCCAGGAACTCTTCGCGAGGCACAGATGCCATCGCCTGCAGCACGCGCTCATCGGTCACGCCATGCGGTCGCAGCTGCTCGGCCACCATTCGCTGCGCCGGAGTGCTCATTCGGACGTCCCCAAAGTGGAGAGTACAATCAGCACCGTCTCATTGGCGTCGTCGGTCCACTCCTCGATCCCGCAGAAATGGCGCCGCCCGGTCCGGCAGCGGTCGCGGCTGGTCAGACGAACGGGCCCCGCTCACTCGCGCGTCGAGTTCGCGCATCCGTCAGAGCAGGAGTTCGCGCGCTTCCTCGACTACTACCGCATCCGCTGGCAGTACGAGCCGGTGTCCTTCCCGATCGCCTGGGAGGGGACGCGTGTGGCCGAGATGTTCACACCCGACTTCTACCTGCCCGAGCACGACCTCTACATCGAGCTGACGACCATGAAGCAGTCGCTGGTCACGCCGAAGAACCGCAAGGTGCGCCTCGTCCGCGAGCTGTATCCGGAGCTCAACGTCCGGCTGCTCTATCGCAAGGATTACCAGCAGCTGCTCGCCAAGGCCGGATACGGCGCGCTGGAGGTGCAGCACCTGCGCAAGGAGGATATCGGCGAGATCCTCATCTCTCCGGTCGAGCTCGAGACGCGATTGCGCGCGCTGGGTCGCAAGATCTCGCGCGACTACCGCGGCCAGTCTCTCGTCCTGGTGGGCGTCCTCAAGGGCGTCACCTTCTTCCTGGCCGACCTCGCCCGCCAGATCAGAGTCCCATTCGTCATCGACTACCTCGACCTGCACCGGTTCGCGGGCGCGCAGCCGCAGGACCGCGTGCGGATCGCCCGCGACATCGACTACCCGATCGAGGGGCGCCACGTGCTGCTGGTCGAAGACATCATCAACACCGGGTTCACGATCGACTACGTGCTCGATGAGCTGCGGCGGCGACGGCCCGCCTCGCTCGAGGTCGTGACTTTGCTCGACCGCCCGCTCCGCCGCATGGTCAAGGCGGCGGTGCGCTACGTGGGCTTCCAGATCCCCAACGACTACGTGGTCGGCTACGGCCTGGACTACCGCGAGCTGTATCGCAACCTGCCGTTCATCTGCACTCTGCGCGCTAGCGTGTACGACATGCCGACGCCGCAGCCGGCCGCGGACCCCTTGGCCTGATTAGCCCCGGCGCAAGGCTCTCGCGACTCCTAGCGTGGATGGCCGGCCAGGACTTCGCCGACCTGGTCAGCACGGGCCTGTTAAAGGACGTGGAAGAGATCGTGGTCGACGCCCACCGCACCGTCTATGCAAGGGCGGCCCAACCGTGGTCCCGGCCGGCTGCTTACCGGTGGCTGCGCTACGAGGATCCGGCCCCTGTCGCCCGCCTGGCCGAGGGTGTCAGGCGGCTGCGGAAAAAGGGTGCGAACTTCGACGCCGGGGCTGTGGACAAAGCCTGCGCAAAGGCGCGCAAGCGGGGCGTTTTGAATTAAGTAGGCCGTGTGGAGGTTCTGGGGAAAAGTAATGCCCCAAGAGACCTTCCTGTTTACCCTGAAGTCCCCTATGCGTTTTTCGGTTTCCATCCCGGGTTGCCCCGGACCTTCCACCTAGTCGACGTTCGGTATCCTCAGGTTTACCGTACTCAGCCGCTTGGGGCGTCGCGAAAGTTAACAGGCGTCTATAGACACGTCAACAATAAAAAAACTCGAACCGCCAGGCAAATCCTGGTGGCTTGACACAGAGACGACGGAATCGTTAGAGGAGGGCACTGACGGATGCGGGACGCAGTAATCGTTGAAGCCGTTCGGACGCCGATCGGCCGGCGCAACGGAAAGCTCAAGGACATTCACCCGGTCGTGCTCGGCTCGCTCGTCCTCAAAGAAGTCGTCAAGCGGGCGGGCGTCGAACCTTCGCTGGTCGACGATGTGGTCTTCGGTTGCGTGAGTCAGGCAGGCGAGCAGAGTCTCAACGTCGGACGCAACGCGTGGCTGACCAGCGGGTTCCCTTTCACCACGCCGGCGACCACGGTCGACCGCCAGTGCGGTTCCAGCCAGCAGGCGCTCCACTTCGCCGCGAGCCTCATCCAGTCGGGCGTGTGCGACGTGACGATTGCTGGTGGCGTCGAGTCGATGTCACGCGTGCCGATGGGCAGCAACGCGCTTTCGCCCGGCACTCCGTTTCCGCCTGAGCTGATGGAGCTCTATGACCTCGTGCCGCAGGGCATCTCCGCTGAGCTGATGGCCCGCAAGTACGGCATCTCGCGCAAAGCGATGGATGAATTCAGCGTCGAGAGCCACCACCGCGCGGACAACGCCACCGAGAAGGGTTACTTCAAATCGCAGGTGATGCCGGTCGAGATCTCCAATGGGCAGGTCGAGATCTTCGCGCGCGACGAAGGCATCAGGGCCAACGCAAGCTACGAGGCGACGTCAGCACTGCAGCCGGCGTTTAACCCCGAGCACTCGATCACCGCGGGAAACGCGAGTCAGATCTCCGACGGGGCCGCGGCGGTGCTGCTGATGTCGCTCGAAAAGGCGAAGGAGCTCGGGCTCAAGCCACGGGCGCGGATCCGGGCGATGGCGGTGGTCGGCACTGACCCGGTGCTGATGCTCGAGGGCCCCATCCCCGGCACGGCCGCGGTCCTCAAGCGCGCTGGTCTCGACCTTAAGAGCATCGACCTGTTCGAAGTCAATGAGGCATTCGCTTCGGTGGTGCTCGCATGGCAGAAGGAAACAGGCGCCGACCTGGAGAAGACGAACGTCAACGGCGGCGCGATCGCGGTGGGCCATCCCCTTGGGGCTTCCGGCGCGATCCTGATGACCCGCTTGCTCCACGAGCTCGAGCGCCGCGGCGGCCGCTACGGCCTGGAGACCATGTGCTGCGGAGGGGGGCTCGGCACGGCGACCATCATCGACCGCGAAGTTGAGTAAGACCTTTCGGCCACTGGCCGGCCTGCGACGGATCAAGCTCCGTGAGGGCATCATCGCCCGCGCGGTCAACGGAGAGCGGTTGACGATGGCGGTCGTCGACCTGGAGCCCCACATCGCGTTACCGGAGCACCGACACGAGAACGAGCAGCTCGGCTTCATCCTCAGCGGTTCGATGACCATGCACATCGGAGGCGAGGTGCGGACGCTCCGGGCGGGAGACACGTACACGATTCCGAGCAACGTTCCGCACGATGCGTCCGCGGGCCCCGAAGGCTGCACGGTCGTGGACGTGTTTGCGCCCATCCGGGCGGACTGGGAGAAGCTAGAGCACACCGAGCCCGCGGCGAGCACCCGCTGGCCGTAGGCCAAATGCGAGGGAACCTAGCGGTTCCCTCTCATCGCGGCGTCGGCAAAGCCGACCCGGCCTAACGGCCTGGCAAGCGCCGCTGCTCTCCTTCCCTGATGTTGGGCCTTTTCAGGCGTTTTGGGATCGGCCGGGATAGGCTCGGCGAATCGACGGCGTAACGCAGCAAACGCTTCTCCCAGCGCCCGGTGCCTTGGACGCCGATCCGCGGCGTGATGAAGATTCGCCCCCGAGGCTCGCCGTCGTCGAGCACATAGAGGTCAGGCGGCCGGAGGAGGGCACCGTTGAGCGCACGATCGATGCCCAGGGCGCGGGTGACGAGTCCCGGCCCGCTGCACCTACCCACGCCGGGCCCCGGTTCCAGGGCTCGCACCAGCACCGCCTGCGGCATCCCGGCCTCGCGCGTGACGAAGTTGAGGCACCAGTGCATCCCATAGGTGAAGTAGACGTAGGCATGCCCCGGGGCGCCGAACATGACCTCGGTGCGCGCCGTCCGCCGCCCACCTTTGGAGTGAGCGGCGAGGTCGTCCGGCCCTAGATAGGCCTCCACCTCGACCAGCTTTCCCCACAGGCGCCGGCCGTCAAGCTCGCGCACCAGCAACTTGCCGAGCAGGTCGCGCGCGACCACACGCGTATCTCGCTGAAAGAACGACGCGTCAAGGACTGCTCCCTCAGGAAGTCGGGGTCTTGACTGGAGTCTGGCCAAGCCTCTTCTTGGCTGAATGGCGCCGGCGTTTGTCAACGTACAGCGCTTTGTCGGCCGACTGGTACATGGCCTGCCAGTCGAGGCCCTGACGCCACGCGGTGATGCCGATGCTGAACTCCACCGGCACCGGGAGCTTGGCCGTGCGGTTGAGATGCTCCAGAGCTTCGCGCACGCGGATCCCGACCTCGCGGGCATCGCGCTCGTCCGCATCCGGCATCGCGACGCCGAACTCGTCGCCGCCGAGGCGCCCGCAGGTGTCGGTGGCCCGGACCGCGCGCTGCAGCTCTGCCGCGAGCACGCGGATCGCCTCGTCGCCGACGTGGTGGCCGTACGAGTCGTTGATGTCCTTGAGGTTGTCGAGGTCGAGCATCATCAGCGCCAGCCGGCGCTTGTGCCGCTCGGCCGAGGCGACCGCGCGGTCGATCGCACGCTCGAACTCGGGCCGGTTGGCAAGCCCGGTCAGGTAGTCGGTGCGCGCTTCCTTGGTGTGCTGGCGCGCACGGTCGAGCGCCACGGCGATCTGGTCCGCGACCGCGGCGACGAACTCCAGGTCGCTTGGCTCGAATGTGCGCGGCAAGCGCGTCGCGACGGTCATCGCGCCCAGCAGCACGCCCTTGGTCCGCAGCTCGGCGCGGATCGCGCTCCACTCGCCGGCGATGCGGTCGACCCGCGACTCGGCTGGACCGGAGGAGATCTCGACGACGCGGCTGAGCCCTGACCGGCCGGTTTGGGAGAACTCTTCTTCTTCACCCTGCTGCATGCCGATCGTCTTGGCGAGCTTGAGTCGCGCGCCCTCGCGGACCCACACCGCACCGGCCTGCAGTCCGAGCACCTTGAGCGTCTCTCTAAGACCGACCTCGGCGATCTCGTTGACGTCGAGCGAGCGGCCGAGGGCGCTGGCGATGTGGTACAGCCCGTGGAGCTCGGTCTGGCGCGCGCGGTGCTTGCTCTCGGTGTAGTCGAGATAGCCGCGGATGAAGCTTGAGTTCAGGTGCTCGATCACATCGCCGAGCCTGCTCTGGGCCAGCAGCAGCACCTCATCGGCGTACGGGCTCTCCTCGAGCCCTTCGGTCACTCGCGCCACCACGGTGCGGCGGAAGACGGCGAGTCCCTCCATCAGCGACTCGAGCGGGACTCCTCGCTCGGCGTAACGGCGGGCAAACTCGCGCGCCTGGGTGTAGTACTCCGGCCAGGGGATCTTCGAGTCCAGACGCAGCGAGCGGAAGAGAGCCTGGAGAAAACCGACCGACATCCTCGCCAGCTCGTCGATCGTCCCGTCCCGGTACCCCTGCAGGAGCTCCGGTTCGATCGCCCGGACCGCTTCGGCGGCCACGATCCCGCTCTCGCTGGCGTCGGTGGAGAGCCGGTCAGCCACCTCGGCAAGAAGGTCGCTCGCCCGCTGGGTCATATCGGCGCACTATAGAGTGACGGATGGTCGTTCGCGTACCTGCGTAACACGCTAATCAAATGTGTAAGAGGCAATGATGGCAACAGTCACCAGAGGATCGCTGGAAAAGCTGGAAGAAGAACTGGGCGCAGACGCCGAGGATCTCCTCGACCACAAATGCCAGACAATCCCCAAAGAGCAGCTTCACCTGCCCGGGGCCGACTTTGTCGACCGGGTCTGGAAGGACAGCGACCGGCCGACCCGAGTGCTGCGCAGCTTCGAGTCACTCCTGGCGCACGGCCGCCTCGCCGGCACCGGCTACCTCTCGATTCTTCCCGTCGACCAGGGCATCGAGCACGCCGCCGGCGCCTCGTTCGCGCCGAACCCGATCTACTTCGACGGCGCCAAGATCGTCGAGCTGGCGATCGAAGGAGGATGCAACGCGGTTGCCTCGACCTTCGGCGTCCTCGGCTCGGTCGCGCGGCGCTACGCGCACCGGATCCCGTTCATCTGCAAGCTCAACCACAACGAGCTCCTGACCTACCCCAATCACTACGACCAGATCCTCTTTGGGACGGTCAACGAGGCCTGGGAGATGGGTGCGGTCGCGGTCGGGGCGACGATCTACTTCGGGTCCGAGCAGTCGGACCGGCAGCTGCAGGAGATCGCTTTCGCGTTCCACGAGGCGCATCGGCTTGGCATGGCGACCGTCCTGTGGTGCTACGTCCGGAACAACGCTTTCAAGAAGGACGGCCTGAACTACGAGACGGCGGCCGACCTGACGGGTCAGGCCAACCACCTGGGAGTCACGATCGAGGCCGACATCATCAAGCAGAAGCTGCCGGACACCAACCGCGGCTACGAGGTGATCGGATTCGGCAAGACCTCTCCCGCCGTTTACGACAAGCTGTCAAGCGACCACCCGATTGACCTCTGCAGGTATCAGGTGATCAACAACTACATGGGTCGCGCGGGCTTGATCAACTCGGGGGGTGAGAGCAAAGGCGCCACAGACCTGAAGGAGGCTGTCCGCACCGCCGTCATCAACAAACGCGCGGGCGGCATGGGTCTGATCAGCGGCCGGAAATCGTTCCAGCGCCCAATGAAGGAGGGCATCGAATTACTGCACGCAATCCAGGACGTGTACCTCAACCCGGCGGTGACCATCGCTTAAAGCTCGCATTTCTCGGTAGCGGCGCTGCGTTTTCGCTCGACCGCTACAACGGCGCCGTCGTGGTCGACGGTCGCGTGCTCCTGGATGGCGGCGCACCCCTCCTGCCGCACATGCACAGGCTGGGCGTCGACCCTGGCGGCATCGAGGTCGTCTTCCTGACGCATTTTCATGGCGACCACACGCTCGGGCTGCCGCCTTTCGTGCTCCACCGCGTGTTCGTCGACCGGCGCCCCCTGACCTTCGTCGGCCCGTCGGGCGTGGAGGAGTACCTCGAGAAGCTCTGGGAGGTGAGCTGGGGTCCGGATTGGAAGCGTGTCATGCGACCGCAGTTCAAGGCACGCTACGTGACGGCCAGAAGCTCCGGTACGGCTGCGGGCGTCCGGTACGAGACCGTGAGACTCGATCATGGGACGATGGGTGGGACCGGATATCGCATCCACGTCAACGGCAAGGTGGTGGCGTATTCGGGCGACACCGAGCCGACCGCGCCCCTCGACAAGCTCGTCGACCACGCGGACATCGCCATCGTCGAGGCCACCGGTCCCGGTGACGTCTTCAGCCACATGAGCTGGGAGGCGGCGAGCAAATTGAAGCGCCGGCACCCCGACACGCGCTTCTTCTTCAACCACGTGTATTCGGGCACCGTGGCCGGCGCCGTCAAAGACCTGCAGGTGATCGAGGTCTGAGACCCCGACTCACCCCAGCGGCGCTCATCGCTGCCGCCGCGGGCGGTGTGGCCGGCGCGTTGGTTTTCGGCGGACTGGTGGGTTTTGGCAGCCTGCTGTCGAGCCGCGTCGGCAATCCGGTGCCGCTGATCGTGCTCACCGTTGCCGGGGCGTACGCCGGCTGGCTCTTAGGTGTGATCGTGTTTGGAGCGGTGCGTGGTGGAAACGGCAAAACCTCTCCTTGACAAGCTCGGCGTCAAACCGGGATCGAAGGTCGCCGTGGTCGACCTCCACAACCCCACCTTCATGAAGCTGCTCCGCGAGCGCACGCACGACGTCGTCGAGGGCAAGCCCCGAACTCCCTGCGACATAGTCTTTGTCGGAGCCAACGAGATGCACGACCTTCAGCGCCTGCTTGAGGTGAAGAGCTGGATCGAGCCCAACGGAGCGATCTGGGTGGTGCGCCCGAAAGGCGGGCGCAGCGCCCTTCGTGACACGGACCTCATCGATGCCGGACTCGCGGCGGGCCTGGTCGACAACAAGATCGCGAGCTTCTCGGACACGCACGGCGCCATGCGCTTCGTGTTCCGCCTGCGCGACCGTCCGAAATGACGCTGCACATCCGGGCCGGCGAGCCGGCCGACGTGGCCGTGATCGCGCAGCTGATTCGCGACCTCGCGCACTACGAGAAGCTCGAGCACGAGGTCACGATGACCGAGGAGAAGCTGACCGACTCGCTCTTCGGCGAGCGCCGTTACGCCGAGACGCTGATCGCCGAAGACTCAGGCGAGCCCGTCGGCTTCGCCTTGTTCTTCCACAACTTCTCGACGTTTCTCGCCCAGCCCGGGATCTACCTCGAGGACCTGTTCGTGGTGCCCGCGCGCCGCGGCCAAGGGATTGGCCAGGCGCTGCTCAAAGCTCTGGCCCGGACCGCAGCCGAGCGGGGCTGCGGACGGCTCGAATGGGCGGTGCTCGACTGGAACCAGGACGCGATCAGGTTCTACGAGCGACTCGGCGCGAAGCCGAACTCCGACTGGACCGTGTACAGGTTGACCGGAGAACCGCTCCGCTCCCTTGCCGCCCGCCGCGAGCTACCGGGAGAATAGGAGCGCGCATGGAAGTCCGCCGTCCCAAAGTGCTCGACACGCATCCGGGCGAGGAGATCGTCGCCTGGGCGCGCGAGCAGCTGGCGATCGCGCAGTCGATCCTCGACAACCCCGGCGGCGGCCTGCTGTTCGCGACCCAGACCATAGGCCAGGTGCGCTCTGGCCTTGCGGAGCGCGACGCGACACGATGGAGGGAGGTCGTCGAGCTGCTCGATCGGGCCGAGGACGCGAGCGTGCACCGCGAGTTCGGCGTAGCGCGCAAGCTGCTGGACGAAGCAGCCGCCAAGGTCGTCTAGGCTCCCGCGACCGCCTCCAGCGTGGCTTCGAAACCTTTCGCGCCCTCGTGCCCGCTGAATGGACCCACTCCGGGCAAAGTCACCCCCGCCTCCCGATAACGGCGGACCGCGTCCCGGACCCGTTCCTCGTCGCCGATGCCCGCAAGCTCGTCCAGCACGCGCTCGCCAACGCGTTCGTTGTCAAGCTCGGCCTTCAGGCCGCTGGCGTCCATCATCTTTCGGTAGTAAGGAAGGCTCGCGTAACGAGCCACGGTTTTGCGGAACACGTCATGGGCCGCGGCTCGATCCGAGGTCAGGCTCACCGGCACCGCCGAGACGACCTCGAATCCTTCGGATGACTTGCCCACCTTCTCCCGGCCCTTGCGCACAGCCGGCAGCACGTGGTCGCGTACATAGGCCGGCGTGCACATGTAGAGGACGACGCCGTCGGCCAGCTCGCCCGCAAGCTCGAGCATGCGCGGGTTCAGGGCCGAGATCATGATCGGAAGGTCGGCGCGGCGCGGTCCCGAATAGACCCCACGGGCGGTGAAGTGTCGGTCCTCGAAATTGCTGCCCCCTTTCTGCAGGATCGTGCGCACGATGGTCAGGTACTGCCGCATCGCCTGGAGGGGATCCTCGAGCTTCAGCCCCCACATGCCCTCGACCGTCACCTTGTGGCTGATCCCAATGCCCAGGATGAACCTGCCATGCGAGAGCTCGTCCAGCGTCGCCGCCATCTGGGCCATCGCCGTCGGGTGTCGGGTGTAGATCGGAAGCACACCTGTGCCGAGCTTCACGTGCTCGGTGTTCATGGCGTAGGCGGCCAGCACCAGCGAGGCATCGCGGGCGTCTGGCATCTGCGTCGTCCACACCGACTCGTAGCCCAGCCTTTCGGCGGCCCTCGCCCGGGCGATGGATTCATCTAGCGTCCTCACGGCCGGGTTGAAAGCAGCGAGCCTCGTCATCGCTCCGCGAATATATCCCGGTGAGTCTGCCGCAGGCATTGTTCATGGGCCTGCTGCAGGGGGCGAGCGAGCTCTTCCCCGTCTCATCGCTCGGCCACGCGGTGCTCGTCCCCAGCCTCCTCCACTGGAGCTTCAAACAATCCGATCCTTCATTTGTCCCTTTCCTCGTGCTTCTGCACCTGGGGACCGCGACCGCGCTGCTCCTGCTCTACCGGGAGCAGTGGGTCGCGATCGTCCGCGGCTTTTTCGCAGCCGCGATTCGGGGCCAGATGAAGACCGAATCCGAACGACTCGCCATGCTCCTGCTCGTCGGCACGATCCCCGCCGCCGTGCTCGGCGTCTTTCTCGAAAGCCGGATCAAGAGCCTGTTCGCCAGCCCGGACGAGGCCGCCGGCTTTCTCGTCCTCAACGGTGGGCTGATGCTTGGGTTCGAGCTGATGCGGCGGCGCGCCGAACGCGGCTTGTCGCGCAGCGAGCAGGAATCGCACTTCGCCGAGGCCGAGCGCATCAGCTTTCGCGCCGCTGCGCTCGTCGGCGCCTGCCAGGCACTTGCGTTCCTGCCGGGCATCTCGCGCTCCGGCGTCACGATCGGCGGCGGACTGCTGGCGGGCCTTCGCCACCAGGAAGCGGCCCGCTTCTCGTTTCTCCTCGCGACGCCGGTAATCCTGGGCGCGGGAATCGTCGAGGTGCCGCAGCTTTTCTCAACGGGAGTGCCCGTCGCCGAGTACCTTGCGGCCGCGTTGCTCTCGGGCATCGCGGCCTACGCGAGCGCGCGATTCCTGCTGCGTTACTTCCGTTCTGGACGGCTCGATCCTTATGGCTGGTACTGCATCGGGGCCGGGCTCATCAGCCTGGCTTTGTTACATTTCAGCCTGTGACCAGGTCGCAGTCGGTCTCGGTCGCGCTGGGGGCGCTCGGGGTCGTCTTCATCGTCGTCGCCGCCCTTTATGCGTTGGGCGTGCTGCAGATCCTCACGTCGTCAACGTCGGGGCCGCACTACAAGCACGCAGTGCTGTTCGTCGTCCTTGCGGTTGCCAGCTTCGTGGCCGCCAACTTCGCCCGACCCAAAACGGCCTGAAAGAGACCGCCGCCTAAGCTTTCGCCCTCATTCGTTCCGCCACCTGGCGGCCGGTGAGATCGCGCTCACCAACCTTGATGTCCTCGTGGTACACGGCGTCGGCGTTCACCTTCCAGGGGTCGAGCCGAGAACCCGCGGCGATGTTTCTCGCCACCAGCAGCGCGGTCATCATCGAGTGGTCCTGGTTGTTGTACTTGTGCATGCCGTTGCGCCCCGCGAGGTGAAGGTTCGGCAGAGACCGCGCCAGATAATCGCGGACGACGGCGACGTTGGCCTGATAGCCGTCGTCGTAGACGGGATAGGCCTTCTGCTGCCGCACTACGACACCGTCGAACACATCGCCTGCCGAGCAGATGCCGAGCTGCCCGAGCTCTTTCTTCGCCAGCTCGATCAACTCCGCGTCCCGCATGGTCCAGAGCCCGTCGCTTTCGAAGCAGAAATACTCCAGGCCCAGGCAGGTCTTGCCCTGGTCTGGCACCATGTCCGGGCTCCAGTTCTTGAAGTTCTGAATCCGCCCAACCCGCACTCTCGGGTCGTGGATGTAGATCCAGTTGTCAGGGAAGACCGCAGGCCTGTCGATCATCAGGGCGATGCTGATGAAGTCGCGATAGCCCAAAGCGCTTGCTGCCCGACGCACCTTCTCGGGCGCCGGCGGCTCCAGCCTGGCGATCAGCTCACGGATCGGGATGCTCGAGATGAAGTCAGTCCCGGCGTGCGTCTCGGCGCTGCCGTCAGAGTCGGTGGTGACGACCGAGCTGACGGCGCCGTCGTCATGGTTGACGCGAACGACCGACCGGTCGAGCAGGACAGGGTGTCCCTTCACGGCGCTGATTTCAGCCACGCGTTCCCACATCTGGCCGGGACCCAGGCGTGGATAGCGGAATCTGTCGATTAGCGTGGTCACGATCTCGCCGCGGCGGCTGGGATTGCGGCGCGGCAGCAGCGCGCTCCGGATGACAACCCACAGATCGAGGCTCTTGATGCGCTGCGCCGCCCAGTCGGCCGACAGCTCCTTGGTGCTGATGCCCCACACCTTTTCCGTATAGGTCTTGAAGAAGATGCTGTACAGCCGCCAGCCGAACTGGTTGCGTACCCAGTCCTCCAGCGTCAGCGGACTCTTGACCGGCTGCAGCCGCGCCCGCAGGTAGCTGGCCAGGCACCGCACGGCTTCGAGGGGTCCAAGGTTCCACAGCGCGTTGAAAGCCTGGATGGGATAGGCAAAGAAACGGCCGCGGTAGTAGATGCGCGAGAGCCGGCCACGATTGAGCATCTCGTCGCCGAGGATCTCGGTCCAGAGGTCCTCGACCTCCTGGTTCTTGGAGAAGAACCGGTGGCCGCCGATGTCGAATCGGTAGCCGTTGTGTTCGACCGTCCGAGCCAGCCCGCCGACCTGCCGAGGGTCTTTCTCGAGCACCGTGACCGGGACGCTGCGTTTCATGAGCTCGTACGCCGCGGTCAGGCCGGCCGGCCCCGCGCCCATGATGACGACGTGCTTGCGTTCGCCTTTGGCGATCAAAGTGGCCACAAGTATCGACGGGTATGACTAGTTCAGAGGTCCCTTACTGCGGATTTCGTCCACTTTGACAAGGGCGTCGCGCAAGCCCTTGATCCAGTCCGCCTGGTGCATCCCCACCAGCCGCACGCACCACGCCAGCGCCTCGCTGCGGCTCCGGGCGACGCCCCCCGCGACCAGCGTGTCGAGGATCGAGCGCTCGTTCATCCGCAGGCGTGTCATCACCGGCACGCTCAACGTCGTGAAGATCTTCGACTCGGAACCGCAGCGCGCCCCCCACGCGACCTTGCGGCCGAACTGCCGCTCCGCCCCGCGGGCGATCCGGATCCTGTCGTCGCGCGTCTCTTCGCGGAAACGGTCGATCCGGGCAAGCCGGGCCGCCGCCCGGCCCTCTTTCGTGGTCGCGCCGGCAAGCTCGACGTCTGGCAGGGTACCCATGACCAGGATCTCCTCTCCGTCCGCGATCACGTCCGGCGGCCCGGCGAACCAGCCGGACGGAACTCGGGCGGCAAACCAGGCAGCGGCGTCCTCGGCCATCGATTACAACATTACGTTGCATGGCCCGCGCCTGTCTGCGGGTCAGGCAGCGGCCTCCTGTGGTTTCTTGCCGAGGAACTGGAGGTCGTCGAGAATGACCTCGGTCCGGAAGCGCTTCTGACCGGCGGCATCCTCCCATGAGCTTGTGTGCAGCCTGCCTTCCGCGTAGATCTGGCGACCTTTCTGGATGCACTGACCGGCCAACTCCGCCAGCTTGCCGAAAGCGACGAGGTTGTGGTACTCGGTCTGCTCCTTGCGGTTGCCGGTCTCGTCCTTGCCGGCATACGTGTTGGTCGCCAGGCGCAGCTTCGCAACGTATGTGCCTTTGGGCGTCGCCTTGACGTCCGGGTCCGCGGTCAGGTTGCCAACCAGAATGACTTTGTTGACCATCGCATCACCTCCGTGAAATTGGATCCAGCCTAGGCCCAGCCGGCGCAGATTCCCACCCAGGTTGTTAACCCGAAAAATTTTGGGGTCCCTAGGCCACCTCGTCGAGCGAGACCCGATAGCCGAGCCGTCGGCCTCCAGCACCTTGTGCACTCGCTGAATCTCGTGTGCTCGTTGCTCGATAAGCGTCCGCCGGTAGCGCACCAGGTCGCGCAACTCACGTTCCTGGCGATTGGGAATGAAGCTGGGCTTGAGCAGCCCATGGCGAAGCAGGTCGGCGATCCATTCGGCATCTCGGACGTCGGTCTTGCGACCTGGCACCGCTTTGATGTGGCGGGCGTTGGCGACCACCACCTCCAACCCTGCCTCCTCCAACAGATTGAACACTGGTCGCCAGTAGATGCCGGAACTCTCCATGGCGACTGTGTTCACTTGCAGGCTCCTCAACCAGCCGATCAGTTCCTGCAGCCGAGGCGTCGTCGTGCCAAAGCTTCGCAGCTGCTTGCCTTCCGGCACCATGGCGCAGGCGGTCAAGCTCGACTTATGCACGTCCAGACCGCAGCAGCGCTCGTTCACCACGCGCATCGCCACCACCTCCAACACAGAGTTCCTGGTGGGGGCTGGTCGAGGGTCAGAGACGTTAACCCGCGTGCTCCAGTCCAAGGGCTGGGCGACAGCAAAGGGTGCCTGACGACCGGCCGGCCCAAGTTAAGAGTCGGGCTTTCGGCACCAAAAAAGCACGGGCCTTCTCCCACAGCCAAAATTTTTCATGTGCAAGGGCGTCTGGCAAGCCGGACATGGCGGAGTTAAGACGCAAGGAAGACCGCCGGATCAACCGGCACGCCGTCCACGTCGACCTGAAGGTGGACATGCGGACCGGTCGCCAGGCCCGTCGCGCCGACAAACCCGATTACCTCACCAGGCGATACCGGCGCGCCCGAGCGAACCGCAAACCCCGACAGGTGGCAGTACAGGATGCGGACGCCGACGCCGGCGATCACCAGAACGTAGTTACCGGCGCCGGCGGGGTCGTAGCCCGTGATCGCTTCGCCCGACGTCGCCGAATTGACATCGGTGCCGACCGGTGCGGCCAGGTCGATGCCTGTGTGTACGTGGTGCGACGGACACGCGGGATCGAACGGTTCCAGCTGCAGAGCCGTGCAGCCGAACGGCTGGGTGATGACGGCTCCGATGACGACGGTCGCCACCGGCAGCCGCATGTGACTGGGCACCTGCGTTGCGCCCACCAGGAAGACCGCGACCGCCCCGACCGCAAGCGCAACCAGCCGCGTCATGCCTTTGCCAGCGCGTGCACGACGTTGTGCAACGCGGCATGCAGGCTCGACTCCGCCTTGTGCGCGGCCTTCTCCGCGCCGCCCAGCGCGCCTGGCACCTTGAAGACGATCAGCAGGGACGCCAGCGCAAACAGGTGGTGGACCGGACTGATGCCGTCTCGCTCGAGCGCGAATCCGATCGCGAGCACGAAAAGCTGCGCCGGCTGCATGAAAAGGTTGGTGGTGAAGTGTGAGGTCCACATCTTCGCCAGGTGGCTCGTCTCGGGCAGCATGAACAGCAGCGCGGCGAGCGGTGCCGTGACGGCGAGCACGATCAGGACCGCGTAACGCACGAGGTACGCGATGGCAAGCACCCCGTATCCGCCGGCAAGCGCGCCAGTGGTGATGATCTCCCAGGTCCCCGCGCTCGCGTCGTTCTGCCGCAAGCTCGTGGCGAGCGTACTCAGGTCGTCGGTCATGGTGAAGGTCTGAACCGAATGGCTGATCGCGTTCGTGGCGGAAACGAACATCTGGAACAGCGGCATCGCGAAGTTGATCAGGACCGCGGCCATGAACATTCGCGGCAGCAGGATCCGCACCGTGTAGTGAGTGAAAAGACCGTGGCCCCACATGATTCGGTACGAGGCCCACAGGGCGATCAGGACCAGGGCGGCGTTGGCGATGATCTGGACCGTCGGCTCGAAACGCTGGATCGTGGCGCTGCCCACGAAATCGCCACCGGTGTCGAAGTCGGTGGTGGTCAGGATGAACTTGAACCACACCTTGAGGAGCAAGCCGACGCTGTCGTCCAGGACCTTGGCGACGATTAGGTTCGGATGGACGATGGCGTACAGGTAGCCGTCGATCCGGCCCAGCTCCTCGTAGAGGGCCTTGAGCCACGTGAGGTCCATCTCTCAGCGCGTCGGGACTGAGCTCGTGAGGATGCCGACCAGGGAGCTTGCAACCTCGACGCCGATGGTGCCGACGACGATGCGCTGGATCCACTGCTTGGCCGCGAGCGCCGACTTCGATTCGACCGCCGTGATCTTCCAGATGAACGCGAAGATGAAGGCGAGTGCTCCGATCGAACCGACCAATGCCTGGCCGATGTGGATCCAGGTGTTGATCAGGTCTGTGATTGGGGTGATGTTGGGCGTCGAGTCGAGAAACAGCATGCGAACCTCCAGCGTTTTGCGCAGAGGTTAGGAGCGGATCGCGGCCAGAGAAACCCTGGTTGTTAAGGCCGACTTTCCCAGTAACGTCGTCGGGGGACGGTTCGTTGCACAAGCATGAGGATGGCCGGCCTCGCCTTGATCGCGTTGGTCGGGGCTTGCAGCGCTCCAGCCACACCTCAGGCCCGGCCGCCTTCCCCGGCGGCGTCGATCTCCCCGGCGCCCAGCCCCACCTGGTCCCTGGGCCTGGGACCGACGGCAATCAGCGCCGTCGACTTCTCGTGTCGGCTCCCGGTTTTTGACGATCGCGGCACCGGATCGGTGGGCGGCTTCATCGGCTTTCCCTCCGGGACGGTCACACCCGACCCGGCGGCCGGGATGGTTTCCATCGCTCGCCTCGGACGAGAGCTCGTGGGTGACTCTTACCTTCATTACTACGATCGCGCGTACTCGCGGTGGCTGCCGGTAAGCCGCAACGCGGTCTCACCTGATGGGTCCCATTTCGCATATACGGACCGGGCAATCGGCGGTCAAGCAGACCCGCAGGCTCGAGCCACGCTCTACGTGGTGGCTGTCAAGACTGGAGTTGAGCTGACCTTCGACGATGGGGGGTGGGCCTCGCCATTTCAAATTCTCGATTACGCGGCCGAGGGCATTTACCTGACCACGACCTACGTGGATTACGGCCTATGGCTGATGAGCCCCACGACAGGTGCGGTCACGAAGGTCGCCGACCCCTGGGACGTCCAGGGCAGCGCGGGCAACCGAGTCTTTTGGGTTGGCGCCGTCAATGCGAGCGACCCCCACCCTGTCGCCGGTGTCGCACCTGACCAGCTCGAAAGGCTGAACCTGGTCGACGGCAGTCGGGTGGCGTGGTTCTACCGGCCAGGTAGCTCGGTGCATTACGTCAGCCAGGACGTGGAAGGCAACCCGATCATCGTCGCGAGCGGCGTGAGCGGACCGCAGGAGTTTCTGCTCCTTGTGGGTTCTGGTGTCAGCCGCTCCATCTGGACGTCCGGCGACCGGGTTCCGGGGATCGGCAGCCCGATTTCCGACAACCATGGCGTGTGGTTCGGCAGCCCCGACGGGATCTTCCTCTACTCCCTGGCCAACGGCGTCCAGAAGGTCTCGAACCAGCCTGGATATCCGGCCAACGGCTGTTTCTGAAGCTCAAGTGCTCGATGCGCCTCAGCCGTCAGCCCTGCGTTAAATCGATAGACCTGCTCATCGCTAACGGGCTTTCTCTCGAGTCCGCCCACGCCTTCTGCAATTTGTCTGTGGCCACGTAGCGCACCGACCGACCGCCTCCACGCTGCTCGAGCCAGCCATCGCGTCGAAGGCGCTGCAGGTCTTGAACCGCCGTCGGGCTCGCGATGTCGCTCGCGCGTCGATAGTCGGCGTTGGTCACCGGTAAGCCAAGGAGGGCTTGATCCAGAGCGACCACAAATCGCTCGGGGTACCCCTGCTCACCGGCCACCCTGGTGCAGAAGTCGTGCCGGGCATACGCGACCAAGACCCATTGCCGGCGATCGGCTGCCTCCGAGACGTGCGCGTCGACACAGAACTCAACCCAGCTGGATGGGTCGCGGGCTGGATCGAAGGCCGAGCCCTGAACCTCTTCCAGGACCGCGTAGTACTCACGCGTGTGCCGCCCCAGATAAGGCTCGATGGAGACGAACTCCGGGCGGAGCAGCCCCTCCCTGGCAAGGACAAGAGATTGGACCACCCGCGCGAGCCGCCCATTTCCGTCCCGAAACGGATGCAAGGAGACCACGTTCAGATGCGCCATCGCCGCGCGGACCACCGGATGGCGCGAGACATCGCCTGATTCCAGCCAAGAGGCCAGCTCGTTGACCAGCCCGGGGACTTCGGAGGACTCCGGCGGCCGGTAGGGATCGCGGCCCGGTCCGCGAGTCACGAACACCGATCCGTCGCGCAGGCGCCCCGGCCTGGCATCGCTCTGCGGATGGCAGATCAAGAAGTGGAGCTCGAGGATGGTCTGGCGTGACCAGTGGAAGTGAGGATCCTCAGCCAGGGCGGCGACACGATCCATCGCCTGCCCGTAGGCCGCGATGATTCGCTGGGTCTCCTCCGACGCCTGTGGCGGGTGGCCTCCGGCGAGGATCTCAAACGCGGCTTCGACGCTGGTGCCGTAGCCCTCGATCGACGTGGATCCCACGGTCGCCTCCGCAGCCGCGAGGCGCCGCAGGGCGCCGGTCCAGGGCTGGGCCGATTCCCCCAGGTGCCGAGCAAGGTAGCGGCGAAGCTTGTCGAGCTTGGTCAACCGGCTTTCGAGAGCTCGTGACTTCGGAGGGGTCGAAAAGATGGCCATGCCAGCAGTTTAGCTGAATAAACGATTATTCGCCTATTCAGCCTTTCGACCGACTCGCGCCTCCACCCCGTCGAGCAGGATCTCCAGGGCCGACGCGTGCTTGCCGCCCGCCCGCGGCTCGGCCGCCGCGGCCGGCGTCGTCTCCTGCGGTTCGTATGAATCGAGCGCGATCTTCACCGCACCGGTCGAGATCTGCAACTCATAGCGATCCGCCGCGATCGATGCCTCTCGACTCTGCCAGTGCACGTCGGAGACGGTCACCCTGGTCGAGAAGTCGTCGAGCCTCACCTTGACGGCGCCGGTGCTGACGTTAGCGACCACCGCGGCGCCGGCGGCTCGATGAAGTCCAACATCGGCCACACCGCTCGAGATATGAATCGGCACCACGCCGTGAGGCCGGGGGAGGAAGCACTGCAGCTTGGCAGCTCCGCTATCCACATTCAGCTCGCGCAGGTCCAGCCCGGCCGCATCGATCCGGATGTTCCATGTCGGCGCCTGGACCTGAACTCGCCACGGTCGCCGTGGGTTGAGCTCGATCTCGCCGAGCCCGATGCCGCGCAAGCGGCGGACGACGACCGTCTCTCCGCGCAGGACCGCGGGCGCGGCCGCCGACTGGTCGTGAGGAACGCGAAACAGCGCCTCCATGTCGGGAGTGCCCGCCCGCAGGACCACCCCGCGCGATCCGGTGTCGACGGCAATCGAGGCCGGCGCCGCGCTGTCGACAACCGGCAGGTCGGCAGGCACCCGGGCTGAGATGACGTTGGTCATGACCATCAAAGCGACCTGGCCCGCCTCGACGGACGGAAGCCCGGCGACCTCGAGCTGCGTCTTCAGGTCGACGAAGGTGCCGCTGTGCTCGAGCGCCTCGGGGACCTCGAGCAAGATACGGGTCGCGTCCTGCTGAGCTGAGACGCGCCGCCGTAGCGCCTCCGCCGTGGCGACCGCCGACGGCCGCCAGCCGCCGCCGCGGCGCGGCCGCGGCACGCCTTCGAGGATCGATTCGGCCAGCAGCTCGACCAGCTCCCGGCGGTCGCGCACGTGCCAGTAGAGAGACGCAGCCTTGACCTCCAGGCGGTCGGCCAGAGCCCGCATCGACAGGCTGTCCAGACCTTCCGCGTTGACCAGCGCCAGGGCGGCATCGACCAGCCGCTCCCGGGTCAGACCCCGCTGCTTCTCTTCCTCAGGGCTCAATTCGAAAGATTCTCCTCTAAATGCTGTAGTTGCACTTGCAATCCTAACACTGTTAGTTGTATGGTGGGCGGGTAGGCGCCTAACAACGTTAGAGGAGGAAACGACAATTGAGCGAACTCGAATCGACAGACCGTTTTCGCCGAGCAGCCGCCCGGCGCTGGAGCGTAATGCCGATGGTCCCGGCGAGATGGCTCGCGCTCGGGGCCGTCGCCGGTCCGGCGGTATTGACGCTCGCCTGGGTCGTCCTGGGCTTTCTCAGTCCGGGCTACGACCTTTGGGGCGCTCACATCGCTCCGTACTCGGCGATCAGCCAGCCTTTCAGCGGACTCGGCCTTGGTCCCACCGGACCCTTCATGAACACCGCGTTCGTTCTCAGCGGGCTGCTGATGGTCGCCGGAGTCGTCGGCGTCTTTCGCCAGATTCCCCAGCTCAGCGCGCGCGCACGCCTGATCTGCGCGGGCCTGCTGGCGTTGCCCGGGTTGGGGGGAGTGATCGACGGCCTTTTCAACCTGGAGTCGTTCTTGCTCCACTTCGCAGGTTTCCTGCTGGCACTGACGACCGTCGTCAGCTTCCCCGTCGTCGGCTCTTTGCTCCGACGCGTCCCAGAGTGGCATTCGCTCGGTAGCTGGCTCATCTTGGCGGGGCCGCTCACGCTGGCCCTCGCCGTCCTCTATTTCGTCTCGTTCACGCCCACCGTCGAAGGCGTGCAGAGCGGCGTCGCCGGCCTGACCGAGCGAATCCTCGTGCTCGAGCTCCAGGCCTGGTACGTGGCGCTCGGCTGGCTGACGTTTCGACGCGCTGGTCGCCAACCGTTGGCTTCACCTCATACCAAAGGGAGATGAACACCATGACCCGCATTCGCAACCACCCGATGGCCGCGCTGGGCGTGCTCGTGCTCGGCCTCTTCATGACCCTGCTCGATCTGACGATCGTCAACATCGCGGTCCCGTCGATCCTTGACGGTCTTCACGCGAGCCTCGACCAGGTGTTGTGGGTGCTCAACGCCTACAGCCTCCTGTACGCCGTGCTGTTGATCACCTCGGCAAGGCTCGGCGACATCTACGGGCCTCGCAACCTTTTTGCCGTCGGCGTCGTGATCTTCACCATCGCGTCCGGATTCAGCGCCCTGGCACAGGACCCGACCCAGCTGATCCTCTCTCGCGGGCTGCAGGGCCTTGGCGCCGCGCTGCTCGCGCCGCAGGGCCTTCCTTTGATGATGTCGCTGTTCCCGGTCGAGAAGCGAGGCGGGGTGTTCGCCATCTACGGCGTCATCGCGGGCCTCGCTGTGATCGCCGGGCCGACCGTCGGCGGCTTCCTCGTCACCCATTTCGGCTGGCGCTCGATCTTCACCGTCAACCTCCCGATCGGCGTCATCACCTTCAGCCTGGCGATGCTCCTGATCCCCGATCTCCGGCCGGGCCGCCGCCACCGCCTCGACCTCGCCGGCGTTGCGCTAGCCACAGCGGGCTTGCTCGGCGTGATCTTCGGCCTGATCGAAGGCCAGCGCTACGACTGGGGCGTCGTGACCGGAATGGTCACCGTCCCTGAGCTCATCGCCGCTGGCGTCTTGCTGCTGGGTGCCTTCCTCTACTACCAGGCGCGGCGGCAGGACTCCGAGCCACTACTCGCCTTCGCGGTGTTCAAGGACCGCAACTTCACGCTGATGACATTCGTGATGGCGGCCATGGGATTTGCCATCCTTGGCCTCTATCTCCCGCTGACCATCTACCTGCAGTCGGTGCTGGGACTCAGCGCGATTGACGCGGGGCTCACAATCGCACTCCAACCGATCGCGATGATCGTTTCGTCGGGCATCGCGAGCGGCCTCGTCCAGAAGATCAACGGCAAATACCTTCTGATCCCGGGTCTGCTCGTCCTTGCGGCCGGCAGCGGGTACATCGATTGGGCGGCGCACACGAGCTCGGGTCGCTGGGACTTTGCACCCGGCCTCATGCTCAGCGGCCTTGGCATGGGCTGCATCTGGACTCCAGTGTTCAGCATCGCAACGCGCGACCTCCGCCCGGACCTTGCCGGCGTCGCATCCGGCGTCATCAACACCATCCAGGAGCTGGGCGGCGTGATCGCCAGTGCGGCGGTCGGCGCCTTCCTGCAGAACCGGCTGGCCCTGGCGCTGCACGACCAGGCGGTGGCCGCGGCCGGACATCTGCCTCAGCCTTACCGAGACCCGTTCGTCAACGGATTCAGCAACGCGGCGCACTCCGGATTCGAGGTCGGTGCCGGCCAGTCCGGCGTGAGCATGCAGCTGCCGGCGCAGGTGGAGCAGATCGCTCACTACGTCTTCACCCACGCGTTCGTCGACGCAATGCACCCAACACTGCTCCTGCCGATCGCCGTCCTCGTCGTCGCGGCAGCGGCATCGGCCTTCGTCCGTGGCCCGAGGCAGATCGAGCTTGCGGCCCGCGAGGAGACGGCGGCCGTGGCCTAACCTTCTTATTGATGGCCAAAAAGCTGGCCCAATACGAAGCGAAAAGGGATTTCAAGAAGACCCCTGAACCTGGCGCCCGGGTGCCCCGGAAAGCACCCCGGGCGCCACGCTTTGTCGTTCAGGAGCACCACGCCCGGCGCCTGCACTGGGACTTCCGCCTTGAGAAGGACAGCGTGCTGGTCTCCTGGGCGGTCCCGAAAGGGGTGCCGCCCGACCCGAAGAAGAACCACCTCGCGGTCCACGTCGAGGACCACCCGCTCGACTACATCGACTTTCATGGCGAGATCCCCAAGGGCAACTACGGCGCGGGCCAGGTCTTGATCTGGGACGAAGGCACCTACGACATCGAGAAGTGGTCTGACCGGGAGGTGATGGTCGTCCTCCATGGCAAGCGCTTGCGGGGCCGCTACGTGCTCTTTCAGACCAACGGCGAGAACTGGATGATCCACCGCATGGATCCGCCGCAGGATCCGGAGCGCAAGGCGATGCCCGACAAGATCATTCCGATGATGGCCAGGCTCGCGGCCAGACTCCCGACGCCGGACGACGCATGGGGCTTCGAGTTCAAGTGGGACGGCATCCGCGCCCTCGCGTACGTCGAGGGCGGGCGCGTGCGGCTGCAGAGCCGGACCGGTGAGGAAATCACGCCTCGGTACCCCGAGATCCACCCGATGGGTCGCGCCCTCGGCTCGAACGAGGTGATCCTCGATGGCGAGATCGTCGCCCTCGACGAGAAGGGTCGACCGAGCTTCGAAGAGATCCAGCAGCGAATGGGACTTACGGCCGAGTCTGAGATTCGGCGGAAGATGAAAGAGGTGCCGGTGACCTACATGGTGTTCGACCTCTTGTGGCAGGACGGCCGCTCGGCGATGGAGCAGCGTTACACCGACCGGCGCAAAGCCCTGGCGCAGCTGAAGCTTGCGGGCGCCTCGTGGCAGACACCGCCTTTTGAGAAAGGCGGCGGGCAGACGATGAAGGAAGCCAGCGCGAAGGCTGGGCTCGAAGGCGTCGTGGCCAAGCGGTTGGACTCCAGGTACGAGCCCGGCCGCCGAAGCGGTGCGTGGGAGAAGATCAAGAATCGCAACCGCCAGGAGTTGGTGATCGGCGGCTGGCTCGAGGGGGAAGGCAAGCGGCGCGGATTTCCCGGCGCGCTGTTGGTCGGTTACTACGAAGACGGCAAGTTCGTCTACGCGGGCAAAGTCGGCACCGGGTTCACCGACTCGACGCTGGAGAAGCTGAACGCGATGCTGAAGCCGCTCGCAGTCGACAACAGCCTTTTCGAGGCGGGTTCAGCACCCCGCGCCGCCCATTTCGTCAAACCGAAGCTAGTGGCCGAGTTCGAGTTCGTGGAATGGACGCGGGGCGGGCAGCTGCGCGCGCCAGCGTTCAAGGGATTTCGCGTCGACAAGCCCGCAAAAGAGGTGATCCGCGAAGGTGGCTAAGGAGACCTCGGTCGAAGTCAAGATCGAAGGGCGGACGTTGAAGCTGACGAACCTGGAGAAGGTGCTGTACCCCGAGGCCGGCTTCACCAAGGCGCAGGTGATCGACTACTACACGCGCATCGCGCCTGTCTTGCTGCCGCACACACGCGACCATCCGCTGACGTTGAAGCGCTACCCCAACGGCGTCGACGGCGAGTTCTTCTACGAGAAGAACTGCCCCAAGCACCGGCCGGACTGGGTGGACACGGCCAAGGTCTGGAGCGGGGGCAACAACCGCGACATGTACTACTGCCTCGCGCAGGACCTGCCGACGCTCGTCTGGCTTGCCAACCTGGCGACGCTGGAGATGCACACGTCGCTGTCGCTCTGCAGCAAGCTGCCCGAACCGCGCACCCTGGTCTTCGACCTCGACCCGGGACCGCCCGCGACCATCGTTGAGTGCTGTCGCATCGGGCTCATGCTGCGAGACCTTTTCGCAGAGCACGGACTCGAGAGCTGCGCCAAGACCTCTGGCTCCAAGGGCTTGCAGCTGTACGTGCCCCTGAACACGAAGGTCGACTACAACCAGACCAAGGTCGTCTCCAAGGGTCTCGCGCAGTACTTCGAGGAGAAGCACCCGGACCTCGCGGTGCACAAGCAGCTGAAAGAGCTGCGCACCGGTCGCGTTCTGATCGATTGGAGCCAGAACGATCAATACAAGACCACGGTCAACGTGTACTCGCTGCGAGCGCGTGCGCGGCCGACGGTTTCGACGCCTGTGTCGTGGGACGAGGTCGAGAAATGCTTCGAAGCGAAGGACCCAAGCATGCTGGTGTTCGACTCCGAACAGGTGCTGAAGCGGGTCGAGAAGCACGGCGATCTTTTCGAGCCCGTGATCAATAAGAAGCAGAAGCTTCCGAAGACCCTGCTCCAGGCGACGGGAGGCGCGGCCGCGTTGGAGAAGATGGCGAACAGGCGGCATAGCGGAGGGCGTCGTTACCCTCGTCAATGAAACGACCCCGCGTCGTCATCGCGGGCGCGGGCTTCGGCGGCCTGACCTGCGCGCGGGCTTTGAAGAAGACGCCGGTCGAGGTGCTGCTGGTCGACCGCAACAATTACCACCTCTTCACGCCCCTGCTCTATCAGGTCGCGTCCGCGCTTCTCGACCCGGGTGAGATCGCGCGACCGGTGCGCCAGCTGATCCGGCCGCTGCCGAACGCGGACTTCCTCCAAGCGTCGATCACAGGCGTCGATTTCGCCGCCCGTCGCCTGCTGACCGACCACGGTCCCATTGCGTACGACTACCTCGTCCTGGCGACCGGCGCGCAGAGCGACTACTTCGGCAATCCGGCGCTGGCCCGGCACAGCCTCGGCCTCAAGGAGCTCGACGAGGGGCTTGCGGTGCGCAACCGGATCCTCTCCCAGTTCGAGGCCTCGCGATGGACAAGCGACTCCGCGACCCGGCGCATGCTCCTGACCTTTGCCATCGCCGGCGGGGGCCCGACAGGCGTGGAGATGGCGGGTGCGGTTTCCGAGCTCATCCGTCTCGTCCTGCGCAAGGATTACCGGGACCTCGACACAAACGAGGTCCGCGTGGTGCTCATAGAAGCAGCGCCCTATGTCCTTGGAGCTTTTCAGCCGTCGCTCCGCGAGGCTGCCCGCCGCTCGCTCGAGCGCAAGGGCATCGAGGTGATGCTGAACTCAAAGGTCGAGGCGGTGACCGAAAGCAGCCTGCGCCTGGCCGGTGGCACGGAAATCCCGACCGGGATGGTGATCTGGACGGCCGGCGTCAGAGCGTCGGAAATCGGGAAGGCGGCGGGCGTGCAGCTGGCCCGCCAGGCCCGGATCAAGGTCGATCCCACGCTGCAGATCCCCGGGCATCCGGTCGTGTTTGCGATCGGCGACCTCGCCGGGGCGCGGCAACATGCAATGGATGGTGAGGCGCTGTTGCCGATGCTGATTCCGGTTGCGATGCAGGCGGGCAAGCACGTCGGCGCTTGCATCTCGGAGCTGGTCGCCCAGGGGGGCGCGCGCGCGTTTCGCTACCAAGATCCGGGCATCATGGCGACCATCGGCCGCAACTCAGCGGTGGCGCAGATCGGGTGGGTGCATCTGTCCGGGTTTCTCGGATGGGTGACGTGGCTGACGGTCCACCTCGTGAAGGTGATCAGCTTTCGGAGCCGCCTCGTGGTCCTGATCAACTGGGCCTGGGAGTACCTGTTCTACGACCGGCCCATCCGCATCATCGTGCGGGCGCGTCAATGAGACGCCTCCTCGCCGCGGCCGCGGCGGCGGTTGCGCTCACCGGGTGCAGCGGCAATGAGGCGACGGGGGACGCGCCGAAGGTCCTCCGCGACAGCGCCGCCGCCATGGCGAAGCTGCAAAGCGTGAGCGCGACCCTGAAGCTCACCAAGGGCACGGTCACGATCCAGGGATTCAGGTTGGTGAGCGCGAAAACGTCGGTCCGCATGCCCGCCGACAGTGACACCGTCTACATGGTGAAAGAGCAGGACATTACGTTTGCCCTGCAGGTCGTGATCGCCGCCGGACATACGTACGTGCACCTTCCCTTCTCCAGGTTCGAAGAGGTGAACCCATCCCAGGCCGCGCAATTTCCCGACATGGCCAAGCTTTTCGACCCTTCAACGGGGCTTCCCGCCGTGATCCCGTCCGGCACTCAAAAGAAGTACATCTCGTCCGAGCAGCTCGACGGCAAGACGGTCGACCATGTCTCCACGACCTACACGCCGGAACAGGTACGAAGCCTCCTCACCCAGTTGAACTCCAGCGGACCGGTGGCCGCCAACATCTGGGTGCGGTCGGATCATCTGATCCGCAAGGCGGTGCTCGACGGAGCGTTCGGGGACGGGGGCAAGGAGGCCGCTGTGGAAGTTGACATCTCAGCTTTCAACCCCACCGTCACGATTACGTCTCCCACGCCTTAATTGCTTGCGTAAGAGCGTCCTGCTCGCGCTGGCAGGCGCCGGGCTGTTCGTAGCGGCGCTCGATGCCTATGTGGTCGTCACCCTGCTGCCAGCCATGATGGGCGACCTCGGGCTGTCGATCGAACGCTTCGAGCAGGCGACGCCAATCGTGACCGGCTTCCTCGCGGGCTACGTGGTGGCGATGCCCTTGCTGGGCGCGTACTCAGACGTTCGCGGCCGAATTCCCATCTACGCCGCATGCGTGGCGGCGTTCGCATTTGGCTCGATCATCACCGCAACCTCCGGGCTATGGATGTTTGCCGGTCTGCCGTGGCTCGTCGCCGGACGTTTCGTGCAAGGCCTCGGCGGCGGCGGGCTCGTCCCGGTCTCGCTCGCGCTGGCCGCGGATCTCTATCGCGACCGCTCGCGCACTTTTGCGCTCGGGGCGGTGGCCGGGCTGCAGGAAGCCGGGAGCGTGCTGGGTCCCGTTTACGGCGCGACGCTGGCCGCGGCCGCCGCGATGACCGGAGGCTGGCGTTTCGTCTTCTGGCTGAACGTTCCTCTGGCGGCGATTTGCGGCGCCGGCCTGGTGGCTTCTGGTCGGACAGCGAAGCCTGCGGCGCCGGGCGTGCGCAGATCGTTCGTGGACTGGCCCGGCGCGGCGTTGCTCGGCGCGGGCCTCGGCGCGCTTGTGCTCGCCCTCTACCCCGACGACCCTGAGCATCGCGCGATCAACGCCCTGTTCCTACCGGCGTTTGCCGGTGCGGTGATCTTGCTGGCCGCATACGCGTGGAGGCAGTCGAGAAACCTCGAACCGCTCATCCCGCGCGAGCTATTGCGCACCCGCGCCTTCGCAGGGGTGGCCACCGCGAACGTTTTGATCGGCGCGGCTTTGATGGTCGCGCTGGTCGACGTGCCGCTGCTCGGCCGCCTCGTTTTCAACCTCGACCAGCTGGCCTCGGGCCTGCTGCTCACACAGTTCCTGGTCGGCGTGCCCGTCGGCGCCGTGGTTGGCGGCCGGCTCGCCGGCCGCTTCGGCGATCGCGCCACCGGCGCGATGGGCATCGCGCTCTCCGGGCTTGCCTTCTTGCAGATGTCGGGCTGGAGCTCAAGTGAGCTGTCGCTCCGGATCGGGCCGCTGCGCCAGGCAGACATCGCGCTTGCGATCTGCGGGCTCGGTTTCGGCTTCGTCATCGCGCCCCTGACCTCGGCCGTCCTGGCTCTGACGCGCGCGCAGAGCCACGGTCTTGCGACCAGCCTGGTCGTGCTCGCGCGGACGATGGGAATGCTGATCGGTCTCTCGGCGCTCACCGCCTTCGGCCTCTATCGCTTTCACCAGATTCTCGGCACGCCGGTCCTGACCGATCCGGACATAGGCGATCGCGTCAAGCACCTGGAGCGGCTGGTGGCGGCGGCCTTCCTTCAGGAATACCGGGAGATCTTCTTGATCGCCGCCGCGATGTGCCTGCTCACGGCGGCCGTTATCGCTTTCGCGCTACGACCACCACGTACGAGTGGTGGTACCTGAAGGCGTCGTCCGGATCTCCAAGGCTGGCCATAGCCGCCTCGACCTCCGCCTCCAGCTCATTGCGGTAGCGGGGCCCGAGGGCGCGGATCAACGTGTATGGCAGCGGGCCGGCGCCGGCCATCAGCTCCGTCCATTCGCGGGCGTCGTTTGCCCGGCCACCGGTCACCATCTCGGTCAGCCGCCCGACCTCGAAGCCGGCCGCCCCAAGGATCTGGGTCAGGACGTCGGGCTCGCCAAACCTCGACCGCTCCGAGCTGTAGCGCGGAAGGCTGAGGTAGTGGCGCCGGGCGAGCGGCGCGAGACCCTGGAAGAAGAGGTCCTGGGCACGGGTGTTGAGGCTGCGCCGCTGGCAGGACATCGCCAGCCGGCCTCCCGGACGCAAGACCCGGTGTGCCTCGGCGAGGGCTTGGGTCGGGTCGGCCAGGTAGGCCAGCGCCTGGCCCATCGTCACGAGGTCAAACGTCTCCGGGCGGAAAACAAGGTGCTCGGCCGCCATGCCCAAGAACTGCACGTTCGGGTTTTTACGGGCGGGGTTGTCCCCCCTGTCGCCCAGGGCTGGCAGAACCCGGGCTTTCGGGCCATCCCCCTGGCGGGCGCGAGCGATCGAGAGCATGTTCTCCGAGAGGTCGATGCCGAAGACCAGGCCCGGCTTGACGCGGGGTGCCACCAGGTGGGCGACCAGACCGGTCCCGGTGCCGACGTCGAGCACCTGCTCGTTCTTCGCGGGAGCGGCCAGGTCGACCAGGCGCGCCGCCACCCGTCCGTGCTGACCGCCCGCCCAGGCGTCGTAATGGGGGGCGATGCGATCGAAAAAGTCGACGACATGGTCGACCATCTCGTCCGAAGAATCCGGATCCATCAAGGCCACAGCAGCTGCTTAACCTTTGTCGACGCCTTGGGGCACGGCTGTTACGATGCTAGCTCCCTGAAATCCTGGCTCATCACGTTTGGACGGAAATTGTGTGCCGAGTCGGGATGAAAGTATGGAAAACGCAACGGAGGAATCGATGGCTCAAGCAGAAAAAACCGCGGCTCAGGCTTCCAGCACGCAGAACGGCGGCGCCAATGTGGTCAGCCTCGGGCCGCGCGACGTGCTGCAGGGACGCCTCGAGATCCAAGGCGACCTCAAGGTGGCGGGCAACGTCGAGGGCGACCTGAAGGCCAGCGGCGACGTCACGATCGACTCGACGGCCAGCATCCAGGCGGCCATTGAGGGCGCCAACGTCAGCGTTCGCGGCCAGGTGACCGGCAACGTGACCGCCAAGCGTCGCTTGACCCTCGCCGGCACCGGCCGGCTGAACGGCGACGTCAAGGTCGGGCGCCTCACCGTCGAGGACGGCGCCACCCTCAACGGCAACGTAACCATGTCGTCGGAGCGCTAGCCCACAGCAGCTCGTTCCGCTCGCCGGATGGCGGGCAGCACCACGTTTTCGACGTAGCTCCTGGCCGCGTCCATGCCGGCGTGGACGATCCGCCACTCGAGCCGAACGAGCAGCACCTGCTCCCGGTTGATGTCGGCGAGGCGGGCGCGCCAGAACGATGAGGTCAGGTTCAACCCGGGTAGCGGACCACGCGCTCCCTGGCCCGTGATGGCGGGGATGTCAGGCAGGGGCGAGTCCTCCGTCCCGACGTTGGGCGCGGCGTCGGGCGCCGCCGCGGCTGGACCACCCACCGCGGGCCTGAAGGACGATGCGAGGACGCTCCACGCCACGACCACCAACAAGCCGACCACGACAAACTCGGCGACCACCATCCACGTCAGCGGAGTACGAATCAGCCTGCGCATGACGCCAGGCTAGGGGTCGGAAATCCGGAAAGAAACTCTGGCTGTTAAGGCTGCTTGAGGCGTCGAAGCGCCGACAGCCCGCGATCGATCGTCTCGATCTTTTTCGGAAAGCTGAACCGGATGTGCCCACGGCCCAACGTGGAGTCGTGATAGAAGCTCGAGGCAGGCACGGTGGCGACGGCGACCTCCTCGATGAGGCGGCGCGCGAATGCGACGTCGTCATCGGCACCGAACGCTCCGATGCCGACCATCACGTAGTAAGCACCATCAGGCGCCTTGGCCTCGAAGCCGCACTCCTGCAAGCCCGCCACCATCGCGTCGCGGCGTTCCTGGTAGTCGCCGAGAAGGTCCAAATAAAAAGACGAGGGAAATTCCAGCGCCTGAGCGACCGCGATCTGCAGTGGATGCGCGGCGCCGACGGTGAGAAAGTCATGGACTTTGCGGATGCCGGCGCTGATCGCAGCCGGTGCGATCAGCCACCCCACACGCCAGCCGGTCACTGAATAGGTCTTGCTGGCGCCGCTGATCGTGATCGTGCGCTCCGCCATGCCTGGCAGCGTGGCCATGCTGACATGCCGCCCGCGATACACGAGGTGTTCGTAGATCTCGTCGGTGATCGCAATCGCGTCGTGCTCGACGCAGAGCTGCGCGATCAGCTCCAGCTCGCTTCGCGAGTACACCTTGCCGGTGGGGTTGTGGGGAGTGTTCACGACGATCGCCCGCGTCCTGTTGTTGAAGGCGGCGCGCAGCTCGCCCTCGTCGAACGACCAGTCGGGCGGACGCAGCGCGACGTAACGCGGAACGGCGCCGCTGATCACGCAGTCCGGGCCGTAGTTCTCGTAGAAAGGCTCGAAGATGACCACCTCGTCGCCGGGATCGACGGCGGCGAGCATCGCCGCGATCATCGCCTCGGTCGCGCCGCATGACACCGTGATCTCGGCGTCAGGGTCGACGGGCCGCCCCCACGCCGCGGACTGCTTGCGGGCGATCGCCTGACGCAGGGCTGGCGCGCCCCAAGTCGTCGCGTACTGGTTGTAACCCTGCCGCAACGCTTGCGCGGCCGCATCGAGGATGCGCGGATCGGGATCGAAGTCGGGGAATCCCTGGGCGAAGTTCACGGCCTCGGCCGGGCCGTGGAGTGCGAGGTTGAGCCGTGTCATCTCGCGGATGACGGACTCGGTGAAGCTTTGAGCCTTCACAGACTGCCGAATTTCTCTCACCCGGGGTCCCCGCGACGTCGCGGCGAGGCCTCCGACTTCATCGGGATCGTCAGTGTCCCGGATCGGCACGCTCCAGGCGCAGGTCGGTGCTCGAACACGAGTAGCATCGCGTCGGCCGCTCGAGGCTTCGCTCCCACCACCCGCAGACCTTGCATGTCCAGCGCGTCTTGGCGAAGAAGTCGAGCACGTCGGAACGGCTGAGCAGGCCGACCATCTTGCCCCCGCGGATCACGGGTACGCGGCGGATCCGCTCCCCGATCAAAAGACGCGCGGCCTCGTCGATTCCCGTCTCTTCGGTGACCGAGATCACGCGCGGGCTCATGATGTCACGCGCCGTCTTGCCCTTCTTGGAGAACACATCTGTCTCGGAGACGATGCCCACGACGTGGCCTTCATTTGCCACCACCGGCGCGCCAGTGATGCGCTTGGAGGTCAGCGTGCTTGCGATTTCCTCGATCGGCGTGTCCTCGCGAAACGTGATCACGTTTCGCGTCATCACTTCTTTGACCGGGATCATTTCTTGAGGAGTGTAGCCACCGTCTGGAGGTTGGCGTTGCCGCCGCTGAGGATCAGACCCATCAGGCCCTTCGGCAGCTTTTCGGCGAGGTAGGCAGCAAGGGGAAGCGCGCCGGTCGGCTCCAGGGCGAGGTGCAGTCGCGACCACGCGACCTGGACCGCATCGGCGATTTCTTGCTCGGTCACCGTCACGACCTCGTCAACCAGGCCATGGGCGAACATGACCTCGAAGTTACGCCGTCCGATCGCGGTGGTGCGGACGCCGTCCGCGAGGGTCGACGGCGATGTCGGGAGGGTCTGGATGCTGCCGGCTTTCCACGTCCGGTACGCGTCGTCCGCGGCGGCCGGCTCAACCCCCACGACCTTCACCGACGACCGGTGACGTTTGGCGGAGATGGCGGTGCCCGCGAGCAGGCCTCCGCCGCCCACGGGCGCCGCGATGACATCGAGGTCGGGGGCGTCCTGGAGCAGCTCGCGGGCCGCGGTGCCCTGGCCGTGGATCACGTCCCAGTCGTCGAATGGGTGGACGAGCGTGAAGCCTCGCTCGGCCATGACCTCGCGCAGCCGCTGCTCGCGGTTGGCGAAATTGATGCCTTCCTGGATGACCTCGGCGCCGAGGGCGCGTGTCGCCGCGACCTTGGCCGGGTTGGCATCTTCTGGGATCAGGATCAGCGCCGGAATGCCGACCGACGAAGCCGCGAGCGCCACCGCCTGCGCATGGTTGCCCGAGCTGACCGCGATCACACCTGGAGGACGGCTGCCTCGGGCGACCAGCGAAAGCACCGCGTTGAACGCGCCTCGCGGCTTGAAGGAGCCGGTGACCTGGAAGCACTCGGGCTTCAGGCGGAGCTCTGGATCGAGGTCGGTGCCAAGCACCGGTGTGCGCCGGACGTGACCGCGTATCCGCTCCGCGGCCTCGTGTACCTGGTCGGCGTGCTCCTCGAGGTAACGACCTGGGCCGCTCACGCGGCGGCTGAGTCGCTTTCGACCGCGGTCATGGGCCGCGACGGCCGGCGCAGATTCGTTAGCACGATTCCCGCGAGGATGACAACCATCCCGGCGACGATCGTGACGCTCAGGATCTCGTGCAGCAGAACGACCCCCCAGAAGACCGCCGTCACCGGGACGAGAAAGGTGACGCCCGCGGCCCGAACAGCGCCCAGACTGTTCATCACGTAGTAGTACAGGAGATACGCCACGCCGGTGCCGATGGCGCCGAGCGCCAGCACTGCTGCCATCGACACCGGGGCCACGTGCACATGGGAGAGTGACGGCGCAGCGATCGGAATCGCAAACAGCGCGCTGGCGGCGAGCTGGCCGAGGCTGACCTCGAAGACGCTGACGTCGCGCATCTTGCGCCGTTGATACAGCGCGTTTACGGCATAGGAGAGGGACGCCACCAACACCGCCACCGCGCCAAGGACGTTGCCCGAGATTCCGTGGGTCGTGATATCCGGATAGACGAGCACGATCACACCGGCAAAGCCGATGAGGACGCCCAAGTAGTTCAACAAGCTCGGACGCTCGTTCGGCATCACCCAGTAGATCAAGACCGCCGTCCACAACGTGGTCGTGGAATTGAGAATGCTCGCGAGGCCGCTCGAGATTCGCTCCTCACCCCATGCGATCGCGATCCAGGGAATGACCGCGTTGGTCACCGCCATGATGGCGAAGGAGATGACCCGGCCGCGCCAGCCCGGGTTGAACAGCGGCCGCCCGATCACGAGCATGATCAGGGCCAGAGCGACGAAACCTGAGGCCGAGCGAAGAAGCAGGAGCGAGGTAGGGCTCATGTCCTGGACCGCGAGCTTGATCATCAGGAACGATGCACCCCAGATCAGGGCCAGCGCAGCGAACGCCGCGTAAGGCAGCAGCGACCGTTTCGAGTCAGACACGAGTCGCCCAATCGTCGCTCGAGAGCACAAGCGTGACGGGACCGTCGTTCTCGATGCTCACGTGCATGACGGCTCCAAAGCTTCCGGTCTGGGTCCCTATTCCACGCTCGCGAAATCGCTGGACGAAGGCTTCGTAGAAGTATTCGGCGCGGGCGGGATCACCGGCCTTGAGAAGGCTCGGCCGCCGGCCGCGGCTCATGTCCGCGAACAAGGTGAACTGGGAGACGATCAGCGCCGCGCCGCGCACGTCGACCAGACTCAGGTTCATCTTCCCAGCCTCGTCCGCGAAGACGCGGAGATCGATGAGCTTGTCCGCCAGGCGCTGCACAGCGCTCTCCTCGTCATCGCCACCTGCACCCACCAACAACACGAAACCGTGGCCGATGGTTGCTCGGTGCTGCTGTCCGCCGTCCTCCCAAGCCACGGCGCCGGAGGCGACGCGCTGCGCGACTACCCGCAACTTGATTTCACGAGCGTGGACCGAAGGCCGGGTTCATCCCGGCCGACACCCTACGCAATCCTTCAAACGCCTCGCCTCGTCGCGCCCAACCCCCAAGAGGGGCCTAATCGATCTTGGGGCCGAAGTGCGGCTCGGCCTGCACCAGCGAGTCGATGTAGCGGAAGCGGTCGTAACGGTGCTGCAGCAGCTCCGACGCAGGCATCTCGAGAAGCGGCTGCATCAGTCGGTGCAGCGCCTGGTCGAGCGCCTTCGCGGCGGCGTCGTAGTCGGCACTGGCGCTTCCGTCCGGCTCCACCACGACCTCCTCGACCACACCCATCGCCAGGATCTCGCGCGAGGTCAGCTGCAGCTGCTCCGCGGCCTCGACCTTACGCGAGTTGTCGCGCCACACGATCGACGCGGCAGCCTCCGGCGACGCGACCGAGTAGATGGAGTTCTCGAGCATGATCACGCGGTCGGCCACGCCCATGCCCAACGCGCCGCCGCTTCCACCCTCGCCGATCACCGCGGCGACGATCGGCACGGGGATGCGGAACCACTCCATGATCGCGTGTGCGATCGCGGCGGCGATGCCGCGCTCCTCCGCTCCCGCGCCTGGATAGGCGCCTGGCGTATCGATCAGGGAGAGGATCGGGAAGCCGAACTTGGCGGCGTGGTGCGCGAGTCGCAGGGCCTTGCGGTAGCCCTCGGGATGCATCATGCCCCAGTTCCGAGCCACTCGTTCCTTTATGCTCCGGCCCTTCTGGTGGCCGAGAAACACGGTGGTTCGGCCGTGCCAGGTGCCGATCCCGCCGACCAGCGCAGGATCGTCGGCAGAGAGACGATCACCGTGCAGCTCGATGAAATCGGGCGCCAGGCGGCGAATGTAGTCGAGCGAGTACGGCCGCTGTGGATGGCGGGCGAGCTCGACGATCTCCCAGACGCTCATGGGTACATCTCCAGGAGGTGAGCCAGCAGCGGGCGGAGCTCTGTGCGCGGCAGCACCATGTCCACCTGTCCGTGCGCGAGCTGGAACTCCGCGCTCTGGAATCCGGGCGGGAGGTCTGCGTAGGTCGCCTGCTTGATCACCCGCGGTCCGGTGAATCCGATCGCGGCACCCGGCTCCGCGATGTTGATGTCGGCCAAGAGGGCGAGCGATGCGGCAGTGCCGCCAAACGTCGGGTCGGTGAGCACCGAGAAGAACGGCACGCCGGCGCTGTGCAGGCGCCCAACCGCGGCGTTCACCTTGGCGAGCTGCATCAGTGCCAGCACTCCCTCCTGCATGCGCGCGCCACCCGACGCCGAGATGAGGAGATACGGCGTGCCTGATGAAGCCGCCTGCTCCATGCCGCGGGCGAGCCGCTCGCCGGCGACGATCGACAGTGTGCCACCCACGAAACCGAAGTCGAAGGCGGCGAGCCAGATCGCCCGGCCGTCGAGCGTGCAGGTGCCCGTGCGCACCGCTTCGTTCAGGCCATCTTCGAGAAGACGCTCGACAGTCTCCTGGTACGGCTTGGGCACCGTCCAGTTCAGAAGGTCGTGCGAGCGAACATCACTCCAGCGCTCCAGCCAGGAGCCCTTGTCGGCCAGGAGCGGGATCCAGACGTCGGCGCCAAGACGGAAGTGATGCCCGCAGTGGGTGCAGACGTAGTTGTGCGCCCGCAGCTCGTCCGCCGCGAGCGCGATCCCGCACCCTGGACAGTTGGTGGGCAGCAGGATCTCGGGCAGCTCGCCACCCTGGATCGCGACCTCGTCACGGTGTCTTTCGAGGATCGCCATCAAGAGCCTCCGATCCCGGAAATCCGACACAGATTCGCGGCATAGACGGCCGGAGCCAAGGAAAGTGTGGCGCCACGAGGAGCGCATCGATAGATACGTGACGAGTCAGCGCCGGGCCCGATGACGCCGGCTTCAGTGCCGCAGGCGCCCGGCCGTACAGGCCGCGAAGATGCGGGGGGCTTCCGGGAGTGGAGGCTCACAGTGAGAGGCCTCCATCGACGGCGATCACCTGGCCGGTGATGAAGCCGGCGCGCTCCGAGCACAGAAACCCTACCGCGGCCGCGACCTCTTCAGCCGTGGCTTCGCGCTTGATCGGAGTCATCTTGATCAGCTCGCCGACCATCTCGTCGGTCAGCGAACCCGTGGTTAGCTCGGTGCGCACGTAGCCCGGTGCGACCGCGTTGCAGGTGATGTTGCGCGATCCGTATTCACGGGCCACGGACTTGGTGAATCCGATCAACCCGGCCTTGGCCGCTGCGTAGTTCGTCTGCCCCGCGTTGCCAGTCAGACCCACGATCGACGAAATGTTCACGATGCGCCCCCAACGCGCGCGCATCATGCCGGACATGATGGCCGCCCTGGTGGTGGCGAACGCCGACAGCAAGTCGGTGCGGATCAGGTCTTCCCAATCGGGCGGCGACATCTGGATCAGGAGCTTGTCGCGCACCGCGCCCGCGTTGTTGACCAGCACGTCGACCCTTCCGATGGCCTTCACCATCGCCTCTACCTGAGCCGGATCGCCAACGTCCGCCTGGTGTGCGATGCCGTCGGGCAGGGACGCGGCGGTCTCCTCAGCAGCGGTCTTGTCCGATCGATAGTTCACGACCACGCGCGCGCCCATGTCCGCGAGGGCCTGGCTGATGGCGCGGCCGATGCCCTTGCCGCCGCCCGTGACGAGCGCGGTCTTGCCGTCCAGGTCACCCACTAAGCGGTTGTCGGTCCCGCGTAATCGACGAAGAGCTCCTCAGCGTTCCAGGTGTCAACGCCCGGAATGTGCTTGGCGGCCAGGCTCGCGAGCACCCGTCCCGGCCCGAGCTCGACCACCGTGCGCACCTTCATCGCGCGCATTGACACCATCGTGCGCGCCCAGTCGACCTGGCGCAGCATCTGCAGGCGAAGCTCCTCCTGCAGCGCCGTCACCGTGCGCAGCGCCTCGCCCGACGCGTTGGCGAGGATCGGGATCGAAGGCGCCTTCAGCGGGAGCAAGTCGACCGCCTTGCGGAACGCGGCCGCGGCCGCCTCCATCAAAGGGGTGTGCGCGGCCAGAGGGATGGTCAGGATCAGGGCCCGGCGCGCGCCGGCCGCGATGGCGAGGCGCTCGGTCTCCTGCACGGCAGGCATCTCGCCGGAGAGGACCAACTGGACGTCCGCGTTCCGATTCGCGATCCACAGCCGTCCGCGCTCTGCAGCCTGCAGTCGAATGCGCTCGACCTCGGTCTCGTCCAGGCCGACGATCGCGATCATGCCCACGTGCTCACCCGCCGCCTCGGCCATGACGCGGCCGCGCTCCTTGACGAGCAGCAGCGCAGTCTCCCACGGGATCGAGCCGGCCGCCGCAAGCGATGCGATCTCGCCCAAGCTGTGGCCGGCGGTGACGCTCACGTTCTCGAGCCCGTAGCTCTCGCGCCACACCTCGTACGCGGCCCAGCAGACGGTCATCACGCACGGCTGGATGACGTCGGTGCGGTTTAGTTCCTCCACCGGGCCCTCGAAGCACAGCTTGCGGATCGGCATCTCGAGCACCTCTTCAGCGCGCTCGAAAACGCGGCGAGCTGCCGGGTAACGCTCATAGAGGTTTTTGCCCATGCCCGGCCTTTGCACCCCCTGGCCGGGGAACAGAAGCGCGATGGGTCCGGCGAGCTTTATGTCCATGTCAGCTCCAGGTCATTGCGTCAGGCCCACTTCAGCAGGGTTGCCCCCCAGGTCAAGCCGGACCCGAACCCTGCGAGCAGGACGTGGTCACCGGGCTTGACGCGACCCTTGCGAATGGCCTCTTCCAGCGCCAGCGGGATGGAAGCGCTGGAGGTGTTGCCGAATTCGTCGATGTTGATGGCGACGCGCTCGATGGGCAGGCCGATGCGGCGGGCGGCGGCGTCGATGATGCGGTAGTTCGCCTGGTGCGGCACCCACAGGTCGATCTCGTCCAGCGCGACGCCGGCCGCGCTGCACACCTCACTCGCCTGGCGGATGAAGATGTCGACCGCAAACTTGAACACGTCGGGGCCGACCATATTGATGAATGGCGTGGCGTCCTTCGCCGCATAGGCGCCCTTCTCGATGTTGCCGCAGGTCACCTGCGCGTAGCCGCGGCCGTCCGAACCGAGACACCAGCTGAGGAAACCGGCGCCCTTCGGCGCCGCCCGGACGACCGCCGCGCCCGCCCCGTCACCGAAGATGACGGCGGTGCCGCGGTCGGAGTAGTCGAGCATCCGCGAGAGGACCTCGGCGCCAATGACGAGCACGGTGTCAGCGCGCTCGGTGGCAATGAACGAGTCCGCGATGGAAAGCGCGTAGACAAAGCTGGTGCACGCGGCCAGTGTGTCCCATGCGACCGCGCCGGGCGCGTCGAGCTCGTTCTGCACCCGGCACGCGACCGAGGGAAACGGGCCGTCGGGTGAAGAGGTACCGACCAGGATCATGTCCAGCTCCTGGGCCGCGATGCCGGCTGCATCGAGGGCGGCTCTCGCGGCTCTGGTGGCCATCTCGAACGTCGTCGTGCCCGGCTCCGCAATGTGGCGGCGGTGGATGCCGGTGCGCTCGGTGATCCACTTGTCAGAGGTGTCCATCATCGTCTCGAGGTCAAAGTTCGAGATGATCTTCTCCGGCGCGTAGACCCCGACGCCCGCGATCGCGCTCTGGCGACCCTTCGCCTTGAACGAGCGGAGCGGCAGAGCGTCCGACCGAGTGCGGTAGTTGGTGGTGATGGCCATCGGCGCTAGGCCTCCAGCCGCTCAGCGGTCTTCTGCTCCAGGAACTTCCACAGGTCGGCGATGACCTTCATCTTCTCGAGCTCCTCTTCGGGCAGCTCCACGTCGTACTTGTCCTCGATCGCGGCGATCAGCTCGACGAGGTCGAGCGAGTCCGCCGCGAGGTCGCGCTGAAAGCTCTTGTCCATCTGGACCTGGTCGGGGTCGATGCCGAGGATCTCCGCCGAGAGATCCTGCAGTTCCTTGAAATCGAGCTGGGTTGCCATTGGCAATCCGTCCTCCTAGTTTTTCGCGCCCAGTGGGCTCTTCTTGATGACGAGGGTCGCGTTGTGGCCGCCGAACCCGAAAGAGTTCGAGATCGCCACGTTGACGTCCGCCTTGCGCGCCTTGTTGGGCACGTAGTCGAGGTCGCAGTCGGGGTCGGGGTCGTCGAGGTTGATGGTCGGCGGCAGTAGCCCCCGCTCCAGAGCCAGCACACAGGCGGCCGCCTCGATCGCGCCCGCGGCGCCGAGGAGGTGGCCGTGCACCGACTTGGTCGAGCTGACCGCCAGCTCAAATGCGTGGTCGCCGAACACGGACTTGATCGCTTTGGTCTCCGCCACGTCGCCGAGCTTGGTCGACGTGCCGTGGGCGTTGACGTAGCCAACGTCGTTGGGGTCGACGCCGCTCGTCTCGAGGGCATGACGCATCGCTCGCGTCGCGCCCTTGCCCTCCGGCTGCGGGGCCGTGAAGTGGTACATGTCGGCGCTCGCGCCGTAGCCGGCGATCTCGGCCATGATCCGGGCGCCGCGGGCCTTCGCGTGCTCGAGGTCTTCGAGGACGAACATCACCGACCCCTCGCCCATGACAAATCCGTCGCGGCCGAGGTCGAAGGGACGGCAAGCCTTCTCCGGCTCGTCGTTGCGCTCGCTCGTCGCCTTGATCTGGCAGAAAGCACCCATCGTCAGCGGCGTGATGGTTGCTTCCGAGCCACCGGCAAGCATGGCTACGGCGTCGCCACGCTTTATGATCTCCGACGCCTCGCCGATGCCGTGAGCGCTGGATGCGCAGGCGCTGACGATGGCGTAATTGGGCCCGCCGGCTTGAGTGTGAATGGCGACGACGCCGGCCGCCATGTCGGCGATCATCATCGGCACCGTGAACGGGCTTATCCGCTTGGGCCCGCGCTCCAACAGCGCGGTGTGACTTTTCTCGATCTCCTCCATGCCGCCGATGCCCGAGCTCACAATCACGCCGACGTCGTCCGGGTTCATCTGGGCGGGGTCGAGGCCCGACTGCGCCAGCGCCTGCTTGGAAGCCGCGAGCGCGAACTGGCAGTAGCGGCCGATGTGGCGGGCGGTCTTGCGATCCATGTAGTCCTCGGCGTTGAAGCCCTTGACCTCGGCCGCGATCTTGGTGTCGAAGTTGGCGGTGTCAAAGCGGGTGATGCGGCCGACTCCGGAGACGCCCTCGACCATGTTCGACCACACAGTCTCCATGTCGTTTCCGATCGGCGTGATAAAACCGATGCCGGTGACGGCCACGCGGCGACCGTTGGATTTTGGCTCTTGCGTCATAAACCCAGCATACGGACGCCGCGTCGAATCGGCACCGGCGCGAAGTGGCAAAAATTGCATGATTCTTTGGACCCACTGTCCAAAGGCGATCTCAGAGGAGCTTGCGGAGATCGAGCGCGAGCTGCAGCCGAAGCCGGGTCGCGGGCACGTCGAGGTCGCCCCCCAGTAGCTCCTTCAACTTCTCCAGCCGGTAAAGCACCGTGTGTCGGTGCAGGCCCAGGGCGCCGGCGGCGTCCTTGACCGAGCCCTTCGCTAGGTACGCCTCCAGGGTCTCCAGCAGCTGTTCGCGGTTCCGGACCTTGGGGTCCGTCAGGCGCCCGAGGCTGTGAGTGACGAAGCGCTCGGCGAGCAACGGGTTCTGCGCGAGCACCAGGTGCGGGATCACATCGTCATGCCTGTGCGCCACTGAGTCGGGTCTCAGCTTGCGCCCGGCTTCGAATGCCTGCTGCGCCTCCAGGTAGGAGCGCGACACTCCGTGCAGACCTGGGTGATAGCCGCCGATGCCGGCGCGGACGCGGGCGCCGAGCTGCCCCGCCCGCTGCTCCACCTGATCCTGCAGCTGGGCCACGAACTGACGCGCCGACTCGGCGTCGGCGAGCGTCTCGGCCGGCCACAGGACGACGAGCGTGCTCGGATCGGTGGCCAGCGTCAGGGTTCCTCGCCTCAGCTCGAGCGACTCGGTCACCTCGGAGAGCGCCTGGCCGCCGCGCTCGCCGTCCCGGTTGCCCATGACGAGCTTGCAGACGACCGCGACGTAGCCGGTGGCGATCAGGGGAGTGTTGATCGCCAGCGCCTGGCGCTGGAGCTCGAGCTCGGTATCGAAGTTGTCGCTGATCAGGGCGTGGAAGAGCCGCGCGTGAGCGCGGGTGCCACGCTGCATGTGCTGCTCGCGAGCGTGCAGATACGTTTTGGTGACCTCGGCCGCCACCTGGTCAAGCGCGGCGAAAACGTAGTTGGCAACGAGCATGATCGCCTCGGGAGTCGCCTCCGAGTGGCCACGCCAGGCGCGCAGGATCTCATCCCATGCGACGCGCGCGGCCATGCGGTAGGCGGCGAGGATGGGCTCGACCGATTGGCTGCTCCGGGCCTGGAGGATGCCCAGCTGCGCGACGCGCCGCAGCTCTTCCTGCGTCGCGGGCCGGGCTTCACGCGCGGTGGCGAGGAAGAGATCAAGGCCGGCCTCGCACGCCCGGACGATGGCGTCGCGCTGCGGCGGGACGCCGGTTGAGCTGTCCCAGCGGACGAGCGTCACGACAGCCCGAGCCATATGCCTGGCCATACCCGCGTGACGGCGTTCCAGTTCGTCGATCAAGCCCTGTGGCAGCCGCGGGGCGGCTCTCGGCGTCTTGGACCTGGAGGCCAACTTCACCACGCCTCGACTATACGTGGACTCCGACGGCCTTCGACACCGCGTCGAAGGGTCTGTTAAGGGCCTATTGGCGATTCGGCCGCCAGGCCGTATTCTCGGCGCCACCCGCGCCAGCCCCCCTGGGCGGGTGGTTTTGGGGGGTGGGTCAAGGGAAAAGGCTAGCGGTGCTTTGTCACGAAGGCCAGCATCCGCCGCCAGGCGTCGTCGCAGGCATCCTTCCACTGCTCGTAGCTGCGGTCGAAAAAGCTGTGCGGCGCGCCTTCATACACATGCTCCTCATGAGTCACGCCCGCTGCCGTGAGCGCACGCTCGAACTCCTTCGACTGTTCAGGCGTCGTCGCGGCGTCGGCGCCAGCGACCATGACCAGCAATGGGGCTTTCATTTTTGGGATTAGGGGCTCGCTGCGCATCGGCCTCCCATAAAACCCGATGCATCCGCTCAGGTCTGGATGCATAGCCGATTGGTTCCATGAATTGGACCCGCCAAAGCAAAACCCGACCGTGAAGACGGACTTGACCGCGCCTCCATCCATCGACTTGAGATGTGCAATCGCCGCACCGACGTCCGCGGCGATGTTTTCGGTCGTCGTCCTCTGCACATGCGGCATGTAGTCGAAGGCATCGCTGCGATCGCTGGTCTCGGCGGTCCGGGCGAAGTAGTCGATCGCCACCGCGTCGATGCCCGCTTCCGCGAATCGCTGGGCTAGCTCCTTGAAGAACTGATGCAGGCCGCGCACATCAGGCAGCACGACCATGCCCGCGCCGGTGGGTTTTGCCGCCCGCGCGAAGTAGGCGGCGAACTTTGTGCCGTCAGACGAGGTCAGGTCGATATCACCCTGGTCGGCGGCGCCGCCGCTCACGGGCGGCAGAGGCGGACGCGCGTCATCTCGGTAGCACATGTTTCGATTCTCGCTTAGTCTGAAAGCCGGTGAAGATCGAGAGCCCGGCGTTCACGCTCGACGACGTCAAGGCGTTCATGGACACGTATCTGGACCGCGAGAGGACCATCCTCGCGGACCGGCTGCAGGCGGCCTCCGACCGGCTGGCGGCGCTTGCGCCGCGCATCCGGTTTGAATCCGGCTCCACAAGCGGATGGAGCGCGCACGAGCTGCTAGCCCACCTGGCCGTGCTTTCGAAGTTCTACGGCGTGCTCGTGCACCGCATCTCGACCGGACAGCCGCCGAACATCGACCTGCTCGAGGCGGTGCATCTTCGCGACACGGTGGGACACCAGATGTCGCAGCTGGAACCCGCTGATCTGCTCCGGATGGCGATGGCGGACCACCAGCGCACGATCGAGACGCTTCGCACCGGCGACCCGAAAGCCCTGCGGCGGTCGGCGGAGCTCGGCGAAGGGATCACCATGACCGCCGAGGAGATCGCCCGCCTGCCGCTGGTCAGCCACCTCGAGATACATCTCGACCAGCTGGAGAGGCTGCTGGAGAGCTAGTCACTTACCTGCGTGTAGCTGAGCCTGCGCAGCTCGCGACGGATCGTCTCCGCCGCGTCGTCCATCATGGCGGGGTCGGGGTCAGGATCCTGGTTGCCGAAGTCCAGATCGTGCAGCCCCCTGATCGGCACCACGTGGAAGTGGCAGTGCGGGACTTCCAGACCCGCCAGCATCACGCCGATCCGCTCAGGCTTGAATCCCGCCATCTGCGCGCGTCCGACCGCCTGCGCGGTCTCGGCGAGATGGTCGAGCAGCGAGGCTTCGAGATCGAGCCAGTGGTCGACTTCCTCTCGCGGCACCACGAGCGAATGCCCGGGACGTAGGGGCCGGTTGGAGAGGAAAACGACGCAGCGATCATCCTTCCAGACAAAGCGCGCCGGCAGCCTTCCTTCGATGATCTGGGTAAAGATGGTCGTCACCGCAAAGACTCTAGCCTGTAACCGATGACGGATCCGGCCGTCCAGCTGACCAACACCTCGAAGCGCTACGGAGACGTGGAAGCCCTGCGTGACGTCAGCCTGAGCATCGAGCCGGGCGAGGTCGTGGCGATGCTGGGTCCCAACGGGGCGGGAAAGACAACCTCGATAAGCCTCATGCTCGGCGTCCGCAATCCGAGCTCGGGTGGGGCGCGTCTCTTTGGAATGGATCCCAAGAACTTGAAGGCTCGGAGCCGGGTGGGCGTCATGCTCCAGGAATCCGGGGTGCCGGGCATGCTTCGCGTCAGCGAAATCGTCGATCTTTTCCGCTCGTACTATCCAGCCCCGCTGCCCACCTCCGAAGCGATCGCGATGGCCGGCCTGGAGGAAAAGGCCCACAGCCTCGTCAAAGACCTGTCCGGCGGTCAGCATCAGCGCCTCTACCTCGCGCTTGCGGTGTGCGGCAACCCGGACGCCCTTTTTCTCGACGAACCGACAGTCGGCATGGACGTGGAGGGCCGCCGGCGCTTTCTAGAGGAAGTCGGTGAGCTCGCCGCCAAAGGTCGAACCGTAGTCCTCACGACCCACTACCTCGAGGAAGCAGACCAGCTTGCCCAGCGCGTGATTGTCATCGACCACGGAACCGTGATCGCGGACGCGAGCCCCGCCGCCATCAAGGCGCGCGTGGCCGGCAAGCGGATCACCTTTACGACCGCGGCGCCGCCAGAAGACAGCCAGCTCGCCGGCCTGCCCCTGCAGTCGCGTGTGGTCGAAGACCATCGGGTCCGGTTGTTGACCAACGAGCCCGAAGGCGTGCTGCGCGAGCTATTTCGTCGCGGGGTGCCGATGCAGGACCTCGAGGTTTCAGGTGCGGACCTGGAGGAGGCGTTCATCGCGATGACTCATCGCGAGGTTCACCCGTGAGCGCGGTCGCGACTCGCCCGACGACCGCTCCGGTACTGCCGATGCTGGCGAGGCAGTCGTACGCCGAGTTCATCAAGCTGTTTCGCGTCCCCGCGTTCAGCGCGACCAGCATCGTGCTGCCGTCGATGTTCTACGCGTTCATCGGACTCGGCCAGGCAAGCGAACCTCTCTTCCCCGGCTCACACGTGACGTTCGGTCAGTACTTCCTGGCCTCGATGGCGCTTTATGGAGTCGCCAACGTGATGGTCCTCGGATTCGGCATCTCGCTTGCCAACGAGCGGGGACAGAAGCAAGACCTGCTCATGAAATCGACTCCGCTACCGGCGCCGATCTACTTCGCGGCCAAGGCCCTATCCGCGCTCGCCATCGCCCTGATCGCGATCGTCGTCCTGGGACTGTTTGCCGCGGTTGCCGCGCACGTTCAACTCACCACCGGGCAGTGGGGAACACTCGGCCTGCGCGCCATGCTGTGCTCGATCCCTTTCATCGGCCTGGGCTTCGCGCTCGGCTACGTCGCGGGACCAAACTCCGCCCCCGCAGTGACCAACCTGATCTATCTGCCGACCGCGTTTGCGTCGGGACTGTTCTTTCCGCTCAGGCTGCTGCCGCACTTCCTGCAGAATGTCGCGCCTTACCTGCCGCTCTATCGAGCCGCGCAGCTGGTCTGGGATTCGGTGGGAGCGCGGACCGAAGGTGGCAGCATCTCGACCGATTGGCTCTACATGGCAGCCTATGCAGTGGGGTTCTTCCTGCTCGCGTTCTGGGCGTACAGGCGCGACCAGGGGAAGAAGTTCAACTAGTCCAGAGCTTCTCCGAGACCTCGAAGCCGAAGGCTTCGCGATGCCGCACGCAAAATTCGGCGCGCGTGTAGGCGTGCTCGATCGTACCGACGTGCTCGACCGCGTACGTCGCCGCCAGCGACGCGATCCGACCCGCCTCGCCCAAGTCGAGTCCCCTCATCAATCCCGCGACGAGACCCGCGCGGTAGGCGTCGCCCGCGCCGGTCGGGTCGGCTTCGCGTAGGGCGGGCGCCGAAGGGACGTCGACCGAGTGGTCGCGCGTGGTGATCCTCGATCCATGCCGGCCGAGAGTGGTGACCACGATGTCCGCCAGGTCGAGCAATCCCTTCGTATCACGCCTTGTCCGCTCCTGGATGAGCTCGAGTTCGTAGTCGTTGCCGATGACGATCCACGCTCCCGTGGTGCTGTCGGTCACATCCGAGCTGTCCATCATCGGAAGCTGGTGCGCGGGGTCGAAGACGAAAGGCACACGGCGCTCACGGCACTCGACCACGAGGCGCTTCATTGCCCCCGGATCGTTCGGGCCGATGATCACCGCATCGACATGCGGCGGTCCGTCGTCGAGACCCAGCATCGCGGCGCGCCACATCGCACCTCCGTAGTAGCCGGTCAGCTGGTTGTCGTCCATGTCGGTGGTGGTGAAGCCCGTGGCGCTCATCTCGCCCTCCAGCAGGCGCAGCCCACTGCAGTCGACGCCCTTGGCCATCAGCCAGTCGCGATACTCCGCCGCGTCGCTCCCCGCGGTCGCGAGCACGGCCGCCGGACACCCCAGCAGCGCGAGGTTGTAGGCGTAGTTGCCGGCCACGCCACCCCTCCGCTTCTGCAGGTCGTCGACCAGGAAGCTGAGGTTTAGGATGTGGGTCTTGTCGAGAAGGATGTGGTCTTTGAAACGGCCTTTGAAGGTGAGGATGTAGTCGTACGCGATGGAACCGGTGCAGAGGACCATTGACCCCGACCAAGGCTAGCTGAAATCAAAAAGGGCGCCCTCCGATCTCGGCGGGGCGCCCTCGATTGTCGTCTGGGGGTTACGCGGCGCGGCGACGCGCCGAGCGGCGGCGTGGCCGGCGTGCCGGAGTCGACGCCGCGGCCTGGCGCTGCGGCGTCAGGTCGCTCGCCTGCTCGAGGCGGGTGGCCGTCCGGGCAATGGTCTTGAACGATCCGTTGAAGACCTTGAGCGTCCGCTTGGCGACGCCACCGACCACGTCCTGGCGACGCGCCTGCACCTTGACGAGCTGCAGCCCCCTGATGGCCAGCTTCTCAGGCAATCGATCGTTGACCTCGAGGCCGAAGAGCACGACCCTGTCGGGGATCAGCGCGTTGAGCCGGCGGTTGATCCGGCGCACCGCGGGTGTGCCCTTCCGTTCCAGGCTCCGCGCCTGCTTGCGGGCGGCGCGCACAGGATCGGCCGCGACTTCGGCCGCGGTCTGGACCGCGCCGACAGCAACCTCTTCAACGGCCGTGGCGGTATCGGAAAATTCAGTGCTCATGTTCAGTCCTCCTCTGATTCTTGACGCAGTATAACGCGTTGCGTCATTAGCCGTCAAGGGTGAGACCTGAGCCGCTCGATCAGGGCTTGAGCCGCCGGCCCAAAGAGGTCGTAGTGGGCGACGGCGCGCCGCTTTTCAGGCTGAATCCACTCCGGCCGAAGCCCGTGAAGCCTGCCCCACTCTTCGAGGGTGGGGCGCAGCCCGATCACGTGGAGAAACGGCTTCTCCCTTCTGAACCCGCGGATCGTTGAGCCGTGATAGGAATCGAAGTTGCGGTGAATGGCGATCCCGCCTTCCTCGGCGAAAGCGATCGCCTCTTTGATCTGGCGGCGCTCAAAGTACTTTTCGCGCATCGCGACAGATAGGACGATAAGCGCAGAGCTTGCAAGGCCTCTGCGCGTGCTCAGGCCGCAAGCCAAAGTCCTCCTCGCTGATCCGCGCCGCGGCGGCGAGCACGTGGGCTTCGACGGCGGAGTCGTCGGCGGCGATCTCATGCTGCTCCCCGCGCCTCATGTCGAACAAGATCAGCCTTGGATCACTGCCTCCGGGCAGCAGGCCACGGCGCGCCGCCAGACCATAGATCCGCAGCTGCAGCGAGTAGGCCGCCAGCAGCGCGGGGTCGAGCGTGGCGTTGGTTTTGAAGTCGATCAAGGCCACCCCGCCATCGATCTCGCAGACGCGGTCGACGACTCCGCGCACACGCGTGCCGCCGATCGCCATGTTGAACCCGGCCTCGACCGCGAGCGTCCGCGCGGCGGCCAGTGGGTGCGCCAGGTAACGGGCCAGCATCTCCCGACCGGCCTCGGGTCCGCGATACAGCCCGAGCGCGGTGGCCACGCCATCGGTCTCGTCGCCAGTGTTGTGCCACGCGGCAAGCGCCTCATGCACGGCGGCGCCGAGCTCGGTGGAGCCGGCGGCGCGGACGTGCGCCGGTTGCAGCTCGTCCGGCGGCACCGGCACGCGCCAGACGTGGGCGAACCTGTAGCGCACCGGGCAGACCTCGAAGTCGTGCAGCTGGGAGAAGCTCAGCTCGATCAGCTGCGCCGAGCCCCGCGCCGCGGTGTCGCGCCCCGGTTGGATCTGCTCGAAGCGGTCCAGCACGGCGGCCACGATCGAAGGGTCGTCGCGGACCTCGCCGATGGCCGTCCTCGGCACTGGAAGCTCAAGCTGCTCGGCCTCGACGACGGCCGCGGACTCGGGATGTGCGAGAGCCCAGCTCACGATCTCGGCGAAATGATCATGATCGTCGTGCGGAGATGCGCCCTGCGCGCGCCCGGCGCCATTAGCCCCGACCTCATTCGCGCTCGGCTCCTCGCGGGTCGCTGTGACATAGAGGGCGTCCTTGGCTCGGGTGAGGCCGACGTAGACGATCCGCCGCCGCTCGCCGATGGCTAGCGCCACCGCCGGGGCTCCGGGTGACGTGTCGACGTATCGCGGGTGCTTTTCGCCCCGCCAGTTCTTCATTACGAAGCCCAGGCCGTCCGGGTCGAAGAACAGCCTCTCCATGTCGCGCGGCCGGGGCGGCCGCAGGTTGACAAGGAACACGACCGGAAACTCGAGGCCTTTCGCGGCGTGGATGGTCAGGAGGGAGACGGCCTCCGCGCCCGTGGCCCCTTCCGCCGCCTCGCCGACGGGGAGCTCCGCATCGATGACCTGGTCGAGATGGCGCACGAAGTCGCCGATTCCCGCTAGCGCCAGGTCGCGCTCGAAGCGGCCGGCCAGCTGGAAGACCTTGCGCAGGTTCAGCAGCGCACGCGGGCTGCCGTCGCGTTGCGCTCGCAGCTCCGCCCAACGAAGGTAGCCGCTTTCCTCGAGGAGCCTGTTGAGGATGTCGGCGACCGTCAGCGCATCGCGCAGGCGCCCGATCCGGTCCGTGAGCTCGACCAGCCGCACCGCCTCCGCTGCGACCTTCGGATCCATCTCGGGAAAACCCTCGCGCGATGATTCGTCGAAGCAATCTCGCAGCCTCATGCCTGATCGTTCGAAGCGGAGCGATGCGAGCCGGTACATGCCCTGGTCGGGAAGACGCACGATCGGGCCCTGGAGGAGGCGCACGAACGCGCCGTCGTCCATCGGGTTTTCGGTCAGCCGGAGCAGCGCCAGCACGTCCTTGATCTCCTGGCGGTCGAAGAATCCCGAGCCACCGCTGGTCAGGTATGGGATGCCCTGCATGCGCATCTCGTCTTCGAACTCGCGGGGGAGCATCCGGACCGAATGCGAGAGGACCGCGATGTGTTGAAACGGCATCCCTCCGATGTGGAGGCGACGAATCGTCTCGCCAACGGAGCGCGCCTCGGTCCGGGGGTCGGGTGCCATGAGAACGCTGACCGGCGGGCCTGCGCCGGGGCCGCGGGTCGCGACCAGCTCCGGTTCGTCCGCGAAATCGGCGTCGCGGCGGATGAAGTCCGTTGCGCAGTCGAGGATGCCCTGGTACGAGCGCCGGTTGTGGGTGAGGGGAAGGCGCCGGCCGGGAAAGCGGGTGCGGATGTTCTCGATCTCGGCGTCGCGCCAGCCGTAGATCGACTGCTTGGCGTCACCGACCACCGTGACGTTGCCGAAATTCTCGGCGGCGGCAAGACGGATGAAGTCGAGCTGGATCCGATTCGTGTCCTGGAATTCGTCCACGATGAGATATCGGAATCGCTCGCGGCAGCGCCGACGAAACTCAGGCACGCGCTCGAGCGCGTCGATCACCTCGAGCAGCAGGTCGTCGAAGTCGCGGAGCGCCTGAGCGTGCAGCCCGTCTTCGTAGGCGCGATAGATCGTGAACAGCACGTCGATCGCCTCGACCTCGGCGCGCGCCGGGTCCGGGCCGCCCGAACCGTTGAGCGAAGGGCGAGCGCTCCAGTGCCGCTCATGCATCTCGAGCGCGCCTTGGCGAAAGCGTTCGGGGCTGATGCCTCGGCCCTTGAGCTTGAGCAGGAACCGCAGGCCCGACCGCAGCAGGTCGTCGAGGTCGTCGACGGACAGGGCGCTGAACGAGTCGGGATCGAAGGGCGCCGCGGCGCCGCTGCGCAGCCTTGCCATGAGCTCCTGCTCGAACAGCCGCTGCCCCGTCTCGTCGAGGATGCGCAACTCGCGCGGCGCCCCGACCAGATACGCGAACTCGTCCAGAAGCCTTGCGCAAACGCTGTGAAAGGTTCCGATCAATGACCCATCGAGAGCCCTGGCCCCGATGTCCGGCCGCCGTGCCGACAGCTCGGCGGTGATCCGCTGCCGGAGCTCCTCGGCGGCGCGCTCGCTGAACGTCACCGTTAGGATCTGGTCGGGCGCGACGCCTTGCTCGACGAGCCAGCAGAAACGTTCGGTGGCGGTGAAGGTCTTTCCCGTCCCGGGTCCGGCCGAGATCAAAAACGCGCCTTGCGGTCCCGCATGGGCTGCAGTCGCCTGCTCGGGACTCAACACCGGGCCTCGAACCCTGGTCGCGCTCATTCCGGCGGAGCGCCTCCGTAGGAGCAGATCGCCGCGTGCGGACACGTGCCGAACCGGGTCACGCATGTGCCCGCGATCTCGCGCGGCGCGGGCTCGAAATGCCCGGCCTTGATGCGCTCGATGGCCGTGATCACCACGGCGCGGCTGCGGTCGAGGTCATCTGCGCTCAGCGGTCTCTCCCGGTATTCCTTGAGCCCGGCAGGCCGGCCGACGCTGAAGATGTCCTGCCGCATGCCGCCCCAGACCCAGTCCTTCGGGTACCACAGGGAAAGGAATCGAGGCTGAAACCCCAGCGGCTTGCCGTCGTCGTCGAACCCATACTTGCAGGCCAGGTAGTAGAGCGCGAGCTGGACGTCGTGCAGCGCGGGCCCGAAGTACATCTCGTAGGCGATGCGCATCGGCTTGCCCGACCCGGTCTTGTAGTCGACCACCTCCACCTCGCCGTCACCCACGTCGTTGACGCGGTCGATCTTGCCCACGACCTCGACCCCGTCGAGCTGGAGATGGAAGCGCTTCTCGACGGCCAGGGTGCCCAGCCGGCGGATGAACTGGAGGCTGGTGAGGGAGCGGATGTAGTTCCCGAGCAGCGAGCGAACCTGCTTTTCCTCGCGCCTGCGATCGAGCACACCTTCCATACGCGAGAGATAGCCGTCGAGATGGCGCTGCAGCGAATCTTCCAGCCACTGCCGCTGCTGCTCCGCATCGAGCGGCCGCCATTCTTGCTCGTGCTCATGAAAGTCCTGCAGCACCTCATGAAGGAAGCCGCCTCGCTCCATGGCCACCGAACGCGGCTCTTCGACCAGACGGGGATGGTGGTTGTACCAGTAGAGCCGGGGACACTTGAGATAGTCGTTGAGCGTGGTCGGGCTGAAGTGATCGATCTCCACCGTGGCCGGGTTGCGCCCCTCGCCGTACGGCTCGAACGGCTCGCCTGACGCCGGGTCCGTCAAGAATGCGACGTCAAGACCGAGCGCACCCGCCCTGGCAATGACCGCCTCACCCAGGGCCGACGGATGCGAAGCGAGCAAGACCTCGGCCTCGCGCGCAAGAAGGACGTCGCCGGGCTGCAGTCGTGAGGACGCCCGCGTGAACTCCCTTGAGTCGGCCTGCGGTTCGGCCATATCGAGAAACACCGAGCGACCGGCCTGGCGCAGGTAAGCGTCTGCGTAGGTGACGTAGAGACATCGGCGAGCCCGGGTCATCGCCACAAAGGCGAGGCGCGCCTCTTCAGCGAGATGGCCGTCCGGATCCGAGGGCCATGACGGCATGAAGCCGACCTTGAAGCGCTCGAGCCAGGCGCGGTCCTCCGCGTCGAGCAGGGGATGGGGTCGCGCCTCGAGGGGAAACAGACCATGCGCGAAGCCCGAGCAAAAGACCACCTCGAACTCGAGACCCTTCGCCTGATGCACCGTCATGACCTGCACCGCGTCGCGGCGACCGGCCGCGGCCTCGGTGTCGTCCGCGGCCGCCGAGAGGAGGCTTTCCAGCGAGCCCGTAAGGTCGGACAGCAGCGGCTTGGATCCGTGCAGCCGCTCGTGCACGTCCTCGATCGACTCGAGACCTTCGATCGCCGAGCGCAGGTCGGCGATCGCCTCGGCCCGCTCGTCCGCGGGCAGCTCGAGGTCGAGCAACCTCGCCATCGCGCCGTCCTCGATGAGGACCGAATAGGCGAGGCTCGCGATCGGAAGCTGGCGTGCGAGGCCAAGCAGCCGCTGCCGGGCCACCATGGCGCGATAGAGACCATCGAGCTCCTCGTCGCTGAGGAAGGGCATGAAGTCTGGGTCCGGTCGCGTCTCATCTGAAGGTGCGCCCTGCACGCCCCCGGCCGGCACTTCCTCGCCCCACGGCAGCGGATGCAGCTGGGGGTCGCGGGTGGCGAGCACGTACATCACACGGTCGACGACCTTCTTGAGCGGACGCCCTCGGTGCGTGGCATGCGCGCGAAGCCGGCTCACCGTGCGTGGGCCGACTCCGCCCAGGCTCGATGCGAGTGCGCTCTCGAAAGCGTCCGGGTCGTCGGGCCTGCGCAGCGCCTCGAGGTAGCCGATGAGAAACCGGACCACCTCATTGCGCGGCGTCGCACCCCAGCCGCGCACCTCATAAGGAAGGCCGAGTGCGCGAAGCGCCTCCTCAAATGGCGCTCCGAGCGCGGTGGTGCTGCGCAGCACGATGGCGAAATCCGAGTAGCGCAGCCCGGGCCTTTCCGAATGCAGGCGCCTGATCTCGCGCGCGCAGAAGAATGCCTCGCCGACCGGATCGCCCTCGCGCGCCAGAACCACCGCCGGCGCCTCGTGCGCAACGTCCGCACGCAGGACACGTGGGACGCGGTCGGGCTGCGTCGCGGCGAGGAGGCGCTCGCCCGCGTCAAGAGCCTCCTGCGAACAGCGGCGGCAAGACTCAAGGCGGAGCGTTTTCGCCCCATACAGAACGCTGAAGTCTTGACTGAGCAGGTGCGGAACAGTGCCTCGAAAGCCGTAGATCGACTGGTCGGGATCGCCGACGACCACAAGGCGCGGGCGCGACTCTGGCGGCGCGATGAGACGCAGCAGCTCGAACTGTGCGGGGTCGACGTCCTGGAACTCGTCGACTAGGACCAGCTCGAACTTCGAGCGCAGGCGTGCGCGCAGCGCCCCATTCGACTGGAGAAGCTCGATGGTTCCCGAGATAAGGTCGCGGAAATCGACAAGCCGTGCGCCTTGCATCCTTTCCTGGTAGGCCTGATACACGGCCGCAAGGACGCGCAGCCGCTCACCAGCGCTCGCCTCGGCGGCGAGGAGCAGGGAGGCCGGGTGGACGAGGTTCTGCTTCATGAGCGCCACGAATCCGAGCAGGTCCTTCGCGAACGCGTCCGAGCGGCGGACCTCGTCGAGCGAGCCGAGCAGCTCCGGGTCGATCTCGGTCAGCAGCTTGCGCATCACGATCCACTCCTGGAATCCATTCATCAGCAAGCGCTCGCGGTTGGGCGCGTGATCACGGAGGAGGCGGGCGCAGAAGCTGTGAAAGGTCGAGATCCACGCTTCGCCGTAGTCATCCTTCAGCTGCTCGTCGATCCGGCGCGCGATCTCGCCGGCCGCGCTTGTCGAGAACGTGAGCACGAGGATCTGGGCACGGCTGGCGGCCCGCTGGCGCACCGCCTGCGCGTAGAGGTCGACCAGCGTATGCGTCTTCCCCGTGCCCGGCCCGGCCAGCACACGGAGTGGTCCGTCTATTTGATCTAGATCGAGTTCCTGGATGTTGAGCGTTACGGGTCTCCCGGAGTGGCGCGGGCGACCCTGATTATGCGGTCGCCCGTCTCCTGGAGTCAGCCCAGGCTGTTAACGGCCCGACGGCGGCCAGCAGCAGGGCGGCGAAAATTACGATCTCTAGCCAGGGCCACTGCGTGAGGTGTGGGCTGTCGCCCTTCAGGTAGAGAAAGGGACTCGAGAGCAACCACCCGGCCGCCAGGAGCGCGCGCCAGGGGATCGTCGGACGCTCCTCCCAGATCATCCAGCCCGCCGCGGCGAGCAAGCAGAGGTCAGCACCGTGCAGGTAAGGGGATACCAGGAGCGAGCCCACGATCGCGAGCGGGATCACCATTCCCGGCGACTCGCGAAGCCTCAACGCCGCCGCCATGACCGCGGCCACGATCAGGACGCGCAGCAGTGCGGCAAACGTGCCGGTCGCGTCGAGCGCGCCGTGCAAAGTGACATTGTCGGCGCCGCTGGGCCAGGGGCCGAGCATCTGGTGGACATAGGCGCTGACGCCAGCTGGCCCGAGGACCGCAGCGATCACGGCCGTAACGGCGGTAGCGGTCGCGGCCCAGGCCGCAAGGGCCCGATAGCGCGCGGCGAAGAGGAGCGCGATCGGAACCAACATCGCCGTATTCGGTTTCAGGAGCAGCGAAGCAAAGGCGACGCCGGCAAGAACGTCGCGTCTGTCTCGAAGCAAGCGCCAGCCGACCACCATCCCTGCCGCGACGAGCGGCACGACCTGCCCGACGTTGACCGCGTGCATGATCCACCAGGGGGCGAGCGCGCCGACCACCGCGACCCAGCGGCTCAATCCCCGGCTGATGCCCGACAGCGCCATGGCGACGGCGAATGCGGCAAACGTGAGCACCGCCCAGATCACATAAGCGGTTTGGAATGGGAGCTGCGCCAGCGGCGCGACCACAAACGCGACGGTCGGCGGGCTGATGAAGGGCTGCAGGCGCTCGCCGGGTGCGAGTCGGTCCTGCTGGATGGTGACGAGACCCTGGTCGTAGATGTGCGACCAGCCTTGCTGAAGGCCAACCTGCGCCGCCGCGAGGTAGGTGTGGAAGTCGACGCTGATAGGGTCATGACGGATGGCGACGTCCAGGTACAGAGCCCAAACCACAACGGCAAACGCCGCCACGACGAGCCCGCGCCCCACAGCCACGTGTACATGCCTGAACAAAATCTCCCCCGTTTCTGAGCGTAGCTGACCCGCCATCAGCGACGCCTATATTCCAAAACGCATGGAATCCGATCGTCCGACAACTTCCTGGCGGGCAGCGGTTTGGCCGCTCGGAGTCGGGATCGTCGTCGCCGCCGCCCACGTGCCCGAGTTTCTGCATCGGCTGCTGGACGGCGACGAAGCGATCTACGGCTCCATCGCGGTGTTGATGAACATGGGCGGCGACCTCTACGGCGCCGGTGGCGTGGACAACAAGCCGCCCGGGATCTACTGGGTCTACTCGCTGACGTTCCGGCTGTTCGGCGACTACCAGATGACGGCCATACACGCGGCCGGATTTGTCGCCATGGCCGGGACATGCTTGCTCGTCTTCATGATCGCTCGCGACCTCGCCGGAAGCCGCGCCGGACTGCTGGCCGGGCTCTTCTACGGAGTGCTAACCGCGGCGGGCAACCCAAGGCTTCTCGCCACGAACACCGAGATCTTGATGATGGTTCCGCTCACGGCGTCTGTCCTTTTCATGCTGCGGCGGCGCTGGCTGTGGGCGGGCGTCCTGCTCGTCGCCGCGGGCGCATTTCGACAGTCGGCAGCGGTGAACGTGCTCTTGCTGGCGATCGCGATCTTCTGGCTCGAGCCCGGGGAGGGGCGAGGTCGAGCCGCCGCGCTGCTTGTCGCGGGCGGTCTTGCGGGTCTATTTGCGGGCGCCGGACTGATCGCGCTCACCGGCTCACTGACGGGATTCTGGAGGTGGACGGTGCAAACGCTGACCGGCTACGCCTCGCTCAACTGGACGCCCGAGTTCGTGTGGGAACGCGCCAGGGACAGCGTAGTGCCGTTCGTGATCGACATGGGCGTCTTCTGGATCGCGGCGATCGCACTTGCGATCCGATGGCGCGACCTGGACGTCCGCGCGCGTTTGACCGTGGCGTGGCTCGGGGTCGCGATCGCGGGCTCGCTCTCGGGCGGTCATCTCTCATGGCACTACTTCATCCAGGCGATGGGCCCGCTGGCGGTCGTTGCGGCGCTGGCGTTCAACCACTTTCAGCCGCGGCGGTTCGTGGCCGCCGCTGCGGTGGCCGGAATCGTTATCCCGGCCATCGCGTGGTGGGCATTCGATTTCAGCGCCGACCCGCTCACATACGACTTCAGCCCCCCTGTCCCGCGGCACGAGGCGGTGTCGGCGTACATCGGGGCGCACACGTCACCTTCGGACCGGGTCTTCGTCTGGGGTGACTGGCCAGCGGTGTACGTGGAGTCCGACCGTGTGATGGCATCGCGCTTTCCGGGCTTTCTGCGCGGTTTCGCCCGGGGTTCCAGCCTGCCGCCAGACAACTGGGACACCGCACCCGACGTGTGGCCTCTCCTCCAATCAGACCTCGACGCGCATCCGCCGGCGCTGGTCGTCGACACCGCCGCCGCGGGCTGGAGCGACTTCTCGATGTATCCGATGCGCGATTACCCGGTGCTGGAAAACCTGGTCGCGTCCGGCTATCACATAGTGGCCACGGTCGACGGCGTTGTGTTCTACGCCCCGAACGGCGCCTAGAGGACCTGCTTGGGCTTCAGGGGAAGACGCGGCAGCGGAGGCAAGGTCACCGGCACGGTGACTGTGGGCACCTGCACGGACGGAACAGGCGCCGGCACCGGCACCGTTTGCAAACCCTCCCCCGGAACCGTGACCGGGACGGTCGGCGAGGGCAGCGGCGGCACCACAGTGCCGGCCGCGGCGGGCGCCTGCGTGGTGGCGGGAGCGCGCTGACTCCCCACAGCCGCGGGCACCGCCGGCTGAGTGACGGCGATGACCGCCGCGGCGCCGGCGACCGCCGTCGCCTGCAAGAAGTGCTGGGCGCTGTCGCTCAACCATCTGCCTGACAGCCAGAGCGCCAGGGCGTAGAAGGCGCGCCGCCCGAGGACGCGTCCGTGCTGGATGTGGTCGCTGATCGCGGCCAGCGCGCGGCGGAGGCGGCGCTGCACCGTCCCCTCGGTGAGGCCGATCTCCCGCGCGATCTCGCGGTTGGAGTAGCCGCCGAAGTAGGCCAGCTTGACCACCTGGGTGTCCTCCGGTGGAAGGGCGCGCATCGCGTCATCGACTGCGTGACGCACCATCGCGCCGGAAAAGTCCTTCCACGTATACGGAGCCTCGGCGCTGTTCAGGAGGCCCTCGACGAGGATCTTCTTCAGGCCTTTGTGCGCGCCGCGCATACGGCGCGGGTCGACCGGAGTCCGCCGGGCGCCCGTCATAAGCCATGTACGCCAGCTGTCATACGTGCCGACAGGGACCGTTTGGTTCTCGAGATCAGTCATTGCCTGTTGCTCCGCCCGCAGTGACAACTCCGGATGCCTCGAAACCACCCGAACCGTCCGGTTAAGGTTTGTGAGGACGCTTGATCTCCAGAATTCGCGGCTCGGCCGCGGCGACCGTGACCACGCGGTCGAACACCTCCAGGACGCCGTTTTCAGCCGCCGACTCGGCGAGCCGCACGTAAGCCGAGGCGCCATCTGCGAAGACCAGGGTCGGCGTCCCGAAGACGCCATGCACGGTGACGGCTTCCCTATGATCCCGGGCCAGCGCATCGAGGATGGAGGGGTCGGCGACGTCACGGCGGAACCGCTCGATGCCGAGTCCAGCCTCGGCTGCCACATGCTCCACCACGCTCACGTCGTCGATCTCGAGGCGGTCGCGGTGTCGCGCCAGCAGCAGCCCACGATGAAACTCATCGAATCGTTCCTGCCTGCGAGCAGCTTCAGCTGCCTGGAACGCAAACCGCCCGCGCACCTTCTCCGATGCCGGCGCACCCCAAACGGTCCAGACGTCATCCTTGGAGTTCACCTGCGTGAGCGAGAAGTACCGCCAGCCAACGTCGAGGTTGCGCTGCCCTGAGCGACGCACCGCGTCGAGAAGGCCCGCCGCCCGATAGACGAACGGGCACTGGTAATCGAAGAAGACGTCGAATTTGATGAGCTCTCCACCAGCCATGTCAGACACTCGAACGCGACTCGTCCTCACCCGTATTCCAGACAGCTGGGCCTGGGTCCGCACCGACGTACCGATCAGGCTGCTGCCTCTGACGGCTGCCTACGCGATCGCGTACAAAGCAAGCGGCCGGGCCGGCTGGCTTGGGTTGCAGGCCGGCGACATCCCCGTCCAGCTCTGGTTTGGGCTGGTGGGCGTTCCCGTCATGTTCACAGCGGCTGCAGCGGTGCGGCTGTGGCTGACACGCCGGCGCGGTGCGCTCAACGTGCCGGCCGGAGCCGCCGACGCCTTTTTCCAGGCGGGGTTCTACGCCCTCAACGGCCCTATCGAAGAGGCGTTCTTTCGCGGCCTGGTGCAGGGAGGTCTGAGCATCGTCTGGGGAGCGCCGATTGGCTTCGCCGTCGGCACCGCGTCCTACGTGCTGTACCACCGGCTCGGCCGGTGGACCTGGGAGGAGACGTTTGCCACCGCGCTCGTCGGCGTGCCGCTGGGGCTTGCGTTCTGGCTCCTGCCCGGCCCCGCGTCACTGCTCGGCGTCTCGCTCGCGCATATCGCGGCGACCTGCGGCTTCCTCGGCCCGGGGCCCTACCTGCTCAGGAAGATGAGGCTTGTCTAGACCTGACGCCGGCGGACGGCGAGATAGACGAGGCCGGAAAAGACAACGACCATGAAAGCCCACCACGCGATGTCCCCACCTCCCGAAGCTGACGGCACAAAAGCAAACGTCGTCGTGTTCCCGGACTGGTTCTCGATCTGCAGCTGGGCGCGGACCAGGTCCCCAGGCGCGCTGCTGACCAGGGCGTGCGGCACCGTCCAGTAGAGAACGTCGAAGACAGTCTTGACCAGGTCGTTGTGGAACGCGCCGCTGTCGAAGAACATGTGCACTGTCGTGATCACGCCCGTGATCACGTTGTAGTAGACGAAGGCGACGATCGCGGCCACGATGTTGTTCATCCACGTGCTCAGCGCGAGCACGATCAGCATCACCACCACTGTGTTGGCTGTGGTTGCGATCACCTGCCCGGTCAGCGAGCTCTCGAGCCCTCCCGGAAACAGCAGCATCACGAGCCGCGCCTCGAGAGCGAGGACCCCGACGATCAGGACGAGCGAGCCGATTGCGGCGACGATCTTTCCGAGCGCAAACGCGAAGCGGGTGATCGGCTTCGAGAGCAGGCTCACCGCGGCGCCCGAATCGAGGTCGTGATAGATGGCGGTCATCCCGATCCCAAAGCCGATCAGCAGGGCGAAGGTCGAAAGCGCCCCATATAAATAGGAAAGGAACTGAAGCTGCAGGAGCCGGTCGAAGGTGGCCGGATCGAGGTTGCTCGACGATCCCAGGCCGCCCGACGACGCGAACGAGTAGAGAAAACGAAAGCCGAAACCGAAGATCAAAAGGCCGACCGCGCCGAGGAGGAAGAAGACGAGCAGGATCCGCCGCCGCGAAAGCTCCAGCATCGTGTAGCGGGCGACTGCGCCCACGCCGTTCACACGGTCCCGTCCTTATCGGTGATGAATGAGGGCAGGTGGTCGCGCGGCATCTGGTTCGTCTCGACGAGCTGGACGAAGACATCCTCGAGGTTGCGGCCCTCGGGAACGACCTCGCTCATCGTCCCTTCCTTCAACACGCGCCCCTTCGCCATGATCGCGACCGTGTCGCACACGAGCTCGACCTCACTGAGCAGGTGGCTGTTGAGAAGGATCGCGACGCCGCTTTGCTTGAGGCGCTCGATCAGCGCGCGCACGTCGCGCCGGCCCAGCGGGTCGAGGTCGGCGGTGGGCTCGTCGAGGATCAGGAGCTTCGGCCGGCCGAGGATGGCCTGCGCGATGCCGAGACGCTGCTTCATGCCTTTCGAGTACTGGCGGATCTGTCGGCGCTCACTCTCCAGTCCGGCAAAAGCGAGCGTCTCGGGGATACGCCGCTTGCGTTCGGCGTCATCAAGCCCAAGGAGGCTGGAGAAGTAGTCGAGCACCTCGGCCGCGCGAAGAAACTTCGGAAAGTCAGGGTCTTCGGGCGCGAAGCCCAGCTGGGCGCGCGCCGCCGGATCGCCCGGCGAGGAGCCAAACACCGTGATGGCGCCGCCGTCCGGGCGCAGCAGGCCCGCAATCATCTTCACCACGCTGGTCTTGCCGGCGCCATTCGGGCCGAGCAGGCCAAAGGCCTGGCCGGCCCCGAGCTCGAGCGTCACGCCGTCCACCGCCCAAGGATCGCGGCGGCGGTAGCGCTTGCGCAGGTCTCGAACACTCACGACAGCCGCCATGGGTAGCCGCGACTATAACGGCCCAGTGACTGGTCTAGACAGGCGGCAGCGGGTGACGCTCATCTGGGTGGGCGTGGCTGTGGTCCTGTCCGGATTCCAGGGCTCGATCCTCGTCCTCGCCCTTCCCGCCATCGCCGCCGATTACCACGCCAGCATCCCCGCGCTCTCGGGCCTGGGCTCGATCCTGGCCATCGGCACCCTTGGGGCGCTGCCCCTGGCCACCCTCGCCGACCGGTTCGGACGGCGCCGCCTGATCGCCACCGGCGTGGCCGGCTTCTCGCTGGTCAACTTTGGCAGCGCTTTTGCGCCGTCGCTGGCGGACCTGGCCTTGCTGAAGCTGTTTGCGGTGTGCTTCGAGGTCGTCGTGGTCGGAGTGGCGACGGCGCTGATCGTCGAGGAGGCGCCGCCGGGACGGCGCGGCCAGGCGGTCAGCGTGCTGGCGCTGCTCTCCGGGTTTGGCACCGGCATCACTGTGATCGCGTACCCGCTGGTCGCGCCGCACTGGCGCTGGCTCTTCTACGCCAGCGGGATCGGGCTCCCGCTGGCCCCGCTCATCTGGTGGCTTTTGCCCGAGGGCCGGACCTGGCAGGGCGTGCGCGTGACCGGCTCGGCGATTCGCCTCCTGATGGAGCCGCGGTGGCGGCGCCGCATCATCGTCCTGGCGGTGATGTTCGGCCTACTCGCGGTCCTGCTCGAGCCCGCCGGCCTGCTCTACACCGTCTACGCAAGCGCCGTATTGCGCTGGACCCCGGTCGAGATCAGCCTCCTCGTGGTCGTCTCAGGAGCGGTGGGCGCGGTGTCCTATCTCGCCGGCGGCTATCTCACGGATCGCTACGGTCGCCGGGGGCCGGCGATCGCGCTGACCATCGCCACCGCGGGCGCGACCAGCCTCAGCTTTGTCACCGCGACCGTCGGTTTCTTCGTCGGCAACGTGCTCTGGAGCTGTTTCGCCAGCGCGGCCACCCCGGTCTTCGGCGCGTGGTCCGGAGAGCTGTTTCCGACACGCGCCCGGGCGACGGCCGAGGCCGCGATCGCCCTCGCAGGCGCGGTCGGGAGCATCGCGGGGCTGCAAGGGGTCGCGCTGCTGGCGGCGTCGGCGGGACTCGGCGGCGCGATCGAGCTCGGAGGCGTGGCCGCCGTCATCGGCGCGCTGCTCCTCTTCCTCTTGCCGGAGACGAAACAGCAGCCCCTACCCGAGTGAGGGAATCCCTACGATTCCAAGCCGAATGGAAACCGCACGCGCAGTGGTCATCGGCGGCGGGATCACCGGCACAAGCGTCGCCTACCACCTCGCAAAGGCGGGATGGCGCGACGTCGTCCTCCTCGAAAAGGACGAGCTGACAAGCGGGTCGACGTGCCACGCGGCGGGTCTCGTGACCCAGTTCAACCCCTCGCCGACGATGATGCGATTCCGCACCTACAGCATCGAGGTGTACCAGGAGCTCGGCGTCTTCGAGACGGTCGGCAGCCTGCGCTTCGCGTCGACCAGGGACCAGCTCATGGAGCTGCAGCGCGGAGTCAGCCGCGCCCGCGGGATCGGCCTCGACGTCGAGCTGGTTTCGGCGGAAGACGCCGCCCGATTGATGCCGGTCATCAGCAGCGACTCTCTCTACGGCGCGGTCTGGCTGCCGGGCGACGGCCACCTCGACCCGCACAGCGCGACCCACGCGCTGGCAGCCGCAGCTCGCAATCTAGGCGCGCGCGTCCTGACGCACCGCCGGGTCACGGGCATCGAGCTCTCGGCCAGAGGCGCCATCACGGCGGTCCAGACGGAAGCGGGCCGGATCGAGACCGAGGTCGTGGTCGTCGCGGGCGGGATCTGGGGACCACAGATCGCCGCCATGGCGGGCGCGTTCGTGGTCTCGACACCGGTCGACCACCAGCACGCGGCGCTGCTCGCGGTCCCCGGCCACGAGCTGCCGCACGACATGCCCTGCTTCCGCGATCCCGACAACCTGGTCTACGGCAAGGCCGAGGCGGGCGGGATGGTCCTCGGGGGCTACGAGCTGAACCCGGTCGCGCGGTGGATAGACGGTGTGCCCTGGGATCACGCCGAGATCTCACTGCCTCCCGATCAGGCACGCTTCGAGCCGCTGCTCGCCGGCGCGGCACGGCGCTTTCCCTTCGTCCACGAGGCGGGCATCGTCAAGCTTGTCTGCCATCCCGACGCGATGACGCCTGACGCCGGACCGCTCGTCGGGGCGGTGCCAGGCGCGCGCGGGCTGTACATGGCGGCAGGCCTCTCGCTCAACGGGTTTGGCGGCGCGGGTGGCATCGGCCGGTCGATCGCCGAGATCGTCACGGGCGGCGAGACCGAGCTCGACCTGTACGCCTACCGACCCTGGCGGTTTGGTCCTGCACATCGAGCCCCTCGATACGCCGCCGAGCTCGCGCGCGAGACGTACAAGTACTACTACTACCAGCGCTACCCCCTCGACAATGACGAGTGGGCCCGGCCCCGGAGGACCAGCGCCCTGCACACCCGCATGCAGGACCTCGGGGCGGTGTTTGGCGTCAAGCACGGGTGGGAGCGGCCTGACTACTTCGACCCAGGACATCCGTGGCGGCGGGCGGGCGCCGACCAGCGCGCGTTCGGGTTCAAGCGTCCGCCATATTTCGACCTGCTGGCGGCGGAGCACCTGGCGTTTCGCGAGCGCGTGGGCATCATCGACATGAGCTCGTTCGGCAAGATCGAGATCACGGGCCCTGGCGCCCTGCCGCTGCTGGAACGCGTGGCCGGCAACCTGATCGACCGCCCCGCGGGTTCGGTCGTCTATACCCAGCTGCTGGAGAAGGACGGTGGCATCGCCGCCGACGTGACCATCACACGCGTGTCGGCCGACCACTTCCGGCTCGTCACCGGCGCCGGATACGTGAACAGCGACCTCGGCTGGCTGCAGATGCAGGTGCGCGAGGGCGATCCGCCCGCCCATCTGCGCGAGTCCTCAGAGGATCTCTCCGTGATCGGTATGTGGGGACCGAAAGCCAGACAGGTGCTGGAGCGCGTAACGCGCGACGACGTGACCGAGCAGGGTTTTGCCTTCATGCGCGCCCGCGAGATCCACGTGGAGGGAATCGCGGTGTTCGCGCAGCGTGTCACCTATGTCGGCGAATTGGGTTGGGAGCTCTACGTCGAACCGGTCTGGGCGGGCCAGATTTGGGATCGCCTGATGGCAGCGGGGCATGAGTACGGGATCACGCCCGGCGGCTATCGAGTCCTCGATTCCCTGCGCATGGAGAAGGGCTATCGCTACTACGCCGCGGATATGGGCTTGCTGGACAACCCGTTCGAAGCGGGGCTGGGATTTTGCGTGCACCGCGAAAAATGGCCCGCCATCCCGCGCGATGTCACGCGCAGGCTGCGCACGCTCGCGGTGGGCGGCGACGACTACGTGCCGATCTACGGCGGCGAGGCGGTGATCAGCGACGGCCACGTCGTCGGCCGCCTTCGCAGCTGCGCCTACGGCTTCACCGTCAAGAGAAACCTCGCCTATTCCTACCTACCGATCGAGCTCAAGCCTGGCGCGCAGGTCGATGTCGAAGTCTTCGGCCGCCTGCTACGCGCGGCGGTGATGCCCGACGCGGTGCTGTCCCGGCAGGAGGCCAGACAACACGCAAGCTGAGGAAGCGGCGGCGCGCGTATCCCTCTGGAAGGATCGGCGGGTCAGCATCTCGCCGCTCTCTGGCGGCCTGACTAACGAGAACTACCTGGTGCAGGTGGACGGCGAGCGCTACGTGATGCGGGTGCCCGGCAAGTCGACAGAGCTCCTGTCGATCGACCGGGAGAACGAGGTCTCCAACACCAAAGCCGCGGCGACGACGGGCATCGGTCCGAGGGTGCTCGAGCACGTGCCCGGAATCGACGTCATGGTCCTCGAGTTCATCGTCGGCTCGACGATGTCGGCGAAGACGCTCCAGTCGCCCCGGATGGCCGCCCGTATGGCGCAATCCTTTCACCGCCTGCACGGCGCGCCGAGCTTCTTGCGGGACTTCAACATGTTCCGGCTTATCGAGTACTACCTTGGCATCGTCGAGCAGCAGGGCGCGACCATTCCCGAGGGCTACAGCGATTGGCTGTCCACCGTGAGCGAGATCGAGCGGGCGGTAGACGCCGCCGCGCTGCCGCCGGCCCCGTGCCACAACGACCTCCTGTGCGAGAACTTCATCGACGACGGGACCACGCTGCGGATCGTCGACTACGAGCTGAGCGGCAACAACGACCCGTGCTTCGACCTTGGCAACACGGCACAGGAGGCGGCGTTCGACCAGGACCTGAGGGCAGCGCTGTGCGAGGCCTACTTCGGCAGACCGGATGCACGACAGCTGGCGAGGATGAACCTGTTCGCGCTCATGTCCGACGTCGGCTGGACGCTTTGGGGAGCCATCCAGGCCGGAATCTCGGGGGTCGAGTTCGACTTCCGAGGCTACTACATGGGTCGCTGGGAGCGGGCGCTCGAAGTGCTCCGCTCCGACGACCTGAGGCGCTGGATGGCGGAGGCCAGCAATTTGACGTAGGGCCCCCATGGTGCTACGTTCCGCGCCGGTATATCGGTCGCATATCGCCGCTTTGGTGGGAGAAGGGGAGTTGGCGGTCGCCGAGCCGGTTGAGGCACGGTCGCAGAGTGAGGTTGCCTACCAGCGCATCCTAGGGCGGATCGTGAGCCTGGAGATGGCGCCCGGCTCGGTGGTCAACGAGGCCCAGCTGCGCGAAGAGTTGAAGATCGGCCGCACGCCGATCCGGGAGGCCCTGCAGCGCCTGGCCAGGGAGAACCTGGTCAAGTCCATCCCTCACCGCGGCACATTCGTCACCGACGTCAACATCACCGACCTGGCCCGCATCACGGAGGTGCGCGTGGTGCTCGAGGCGCACGCGGCCAGGCTCGCCGCGGAGAAGCTGTCGACCGGGGACCGCGATTTGATCGAAGAGCTCCTCGAGCTCGTGGGCCGGGGCTACGTCACCGACCAGCGCGACCTGATGCAGCTCGACCAGCAGATCCACCGCACGATCTACAGGGCGGCGCGCAATCCCTTCCTCGAGGCCACGCTCGAGCGCTACTTCAACCTCAGTCTCCGCCTCTGGTATCTCGTGCTCGACCGCGACGTGCGCTTGCGCGAGGCGGTTGACGAGCACGTCGAGCTCCTTCATGCGATCCTCGCCGGGGAAGGCGAGCGCGCCGAAGCAATCATGCGCAGGCACGTCACCGGCTTCGAGCGCGAGATTCGCAAGGTACTGGTCGAGGGATGACCAAGATCTTTTTCGCCACCGATCTCCATGGCTCCGAGGTGTGCTGGAAGAAGTTCCTCAACGCCGCCCGCTTCTACGACGCCGACGTCCTCATCTGTGGCGGCGACATGACCGGTAAGGCGATCGTGCCCATCGTTTCTGAGAACGGGGCCTTCAGCGTCGTCCTCGGCGGGGAGCAACAGACCGTGCCGGCCGAGCAGGTGGGCGAGGTCGAGGCCACGATCCGGCGCAAGGGTTACTACCCGCTCCGCATGAGCGTGGAGCGGCTGCACGAGCTCGACCAGAGCCCGGAGAAGCGTGCCGTGTGCTTCCAGGAGGTGATGCTCGAGGGTGTCGACCGCTGGATGAACATGGCGGCCGAGAAGCTGCGCGGATCTGGCATCCGATGCTTCGTGTGCCCGGGCAACGACGACGAGATGGAGGTGGACGATGTCGTCCGGCGCTCCGAGCTGGTCGAGCTCGGCGAGGGCCGCATGGTCGACATCGACGGGTTCGCGATGATCTCGACCGGCTGGTCGAACCCGACGCCCTGGAAGACCCACCGCGAAGACTCCGAGGAGCAGCTGGCCGAGCGGATCGAGACCATGGCCTCGCAGATCGCCGATCCCAGGCGGGCCATCTTCAATCTTCACTGCCCGCCCTTCAAGTCCGGGCTGGACGAGGCGCCGGCCATCGACGCGGACCTGAAGCTGCTGCACGGCGGCCGCGCCCTGCGACCGGTCGGCTCGACCGCGGTTCGCGAGGCGATCGAACGCCACCAGCCGCTGCTCTCCCTGCACGGCCACATTCATGAGAGCAAAGGCGCGGTGAAGATCGGCAAGACGCTGTCCATCAACCCGGGCAGCGCGTATGAGGAGGGGATGTTGATGGGGGCGATCGTCCTGCTGGATGCCAAAAAAGGCATCAAGAGCTATCAGCTGGTCAACGGATGAAGAGGTAAGGAGGAAGCACTATGGCGGACACAACGATGGGGACGGCCGCAGCCGCGAGGCCGGGCCTGTTCCTCCGCAACGCGACCGGCCTGGTCAAAGCCTGGTCGACGTTCGACGCGTTCGTTTACTCGTTCTGGTCGATCAACCTGATCACGCTCGGCCTGTACGGAATGTCTTATGTGTACTGGGTACCTGATGGACAGCTTCTCGCGGCGATCGTGATCTTCGGGGTGCTCACCACATTCCTTGTCATCACCTACGCGATGTTGGTCAGCGTCATGCCGCGAACCGGCGGTGACTACGCGTGGCAGAGTCGAGTGCTGGGTGGCGGCCTCGGCTTCGTCCTCTCGATTACCGGCTGGTGGTTCACGCTGTTCCTCTGGGCTCCGATCTACGCCAACATCCTCAACGTCCAGTTCTTTCTGCCCCTCGCCTATACCCTCAAGCTGTCGGGCGTCGCCACGTTCTTCACCAGCCAAACAGGCCTCTTCGTCAGCTGCCTGATCGTTCTCGCATTCGTCAGCGTCGTGGTCACATTGGGCATGGAAACCTATGCGCGGATCCAGAAGATCTGCTTCTGGATTGGGCTGGGCGGGCTCGTGGTCGTTTGCGGACTTTTGCTTTTCGCAAGCCAGAGCGACTTCCAGCATGCATTCAATCGCGAGGCGGCTTCGCTGTTCGGCGCCAGTGGAAACGCCTACCAATCGACTATCGATCTGGGGACCAAGGCAGGCTACACGCAGCATGACTTCGGGGCGTTCAGTCTCGGCCCGATCTTCCTGTTGATGCCCTTCCTTGCCTTCTACCTGCTGTGGCCCAACTGGGGCGCAACGCTCTATGGCGAGGTCCGCGGGGCCAAGGACATCCGCAAGCCCTTCTGGAGCATGTTCTGGGGCCTGTGGGTGACGATCGGCCTTGTGGCGCTGGTCATGATCCTCATCGTCAAGACCATGGGCTGGCAGTTCTACAACTCCGCCAACGCCGCTTACTACAACTACGCCTTCTATGGCGGCGACGCCACCCCGGTTGCCACGTGGCCTTACCCGGTGATGTTCGCCGGGTGGTTGGTGGACAACCACCTCTTCCAGGCCCTGCTCATCGTCGTCATGGGACTATGGTTCTTCGGCTGGGCGGGCACGCTGTTCCTTTCCTCGACACGAGTGATCTTCGCCGCCGCCTTCGACCGGGTTCTCCCTTCGTGGGCGGCCAACATCTCGGCCAGGCGGCGCGTGCCGTACGGCTCCCTCGTCCTGATGATCGTGCCGTCGGTCGTGATCAGCGCGATCTATTCCTATGTCCCCAAGTTCCAGAGCGTCTTCCTGGACGCCACCGCCGTTCTCGCGTTGACTTTCCTGGCCACTGTGGTCGCGGCGATCATCCTGCCCTGGCGGCGGAAGGATCTGTATGAAGCCTCGCCTGTCGCCAACTACAAGGTTGCCGGGGTGCCGACGATCACGGTTGTCGCGGTTATCACCGCGATATTCCTGCTGTTCATGCTCTACGAGTGGTCGTTTAACAGCAGTAATCTCTATGGGACCTCGTTCCAGGCAACCCTTAACTCCGTGTACTACTTCCTCGCCACGTACGTGGTGGCAATCGCCATCTACCTCGTCGCGCGAATCGTCCGCAGCAGGCAAGGTATCGACCTGCGCCGGATCCACCATGAGATACCGGTTGAATAGGATTGCAACGCCCGCCGGGCGCAAGCCCGGCGGCTAGTTTTCCAGCGATGCTCGAGTACACGCTCCGCACCTACCAGAACCCCACCCGCCTCGTCCAACGCTTGGGCGCGATCCAGGAGCTGGGCCGCGAGGCGAGCCTGCTCGGGATCCGCCGGCCGCTTCTCGTCACCGACGCCGGCGTGAAGGCGGCGGGACTCCTCGATTCCGCTCTCGAGGCGCTTCGCACCTCGGACGTAGAACCCATCGTGTTCGACAAGGTCCGCGCCAACCCCGGCGTCGAGCTCGTCGACGCGGGCGCGGCCGAGTACCGAGCCCAGGGCTGCGACGGCCTCGTCGCCATCGGCGGCGGCAGCTCGATGGACACCGCCAAGGGCATCGGCGTGGTGGCCGTCCACCACGGCAGCATCGTCGACTACGAGTGGGGAGGGAGCCCCATTCGCTCCCGGATCCCGCCGATGATCGCGGTCCCGACCACGGCCGGGACCGGCAGCGAGGTCACCCTGTGGGCCGTCATTACCGACCCCAAGCGCAAGATCAAGTTCAACGTCGGCGGCACGCCTGACATCGCTGCCTGGGTCGCGGTCATCGACCCCGAGCTGACGGTGAAGCTGCCGCCGGCCGTCACCGCGGGGACCGGGATGGACGCCCTTGCCCACGCGGTCGAGTGCTTCACCATGTCGTATCACCAGCCTTTCACCGACGCGGTCGCGCTGCTGGCGATGGAATACGTCGCACGTTATCTGCGGGTCGCGTTCTCACAGGCCGGCAACCTCGAGGCGCGCTATCACATGAGCGCCGCGGCGACCCTGGCGGGGCTCGCGTACGGCACTGATTCGGCCGGCGCGGCGCACGCCATGAGCCAGACCGCGGGCGGCGTGCACGACGCTCCCCACGGCGCGCTTACGGCGCGGCTGCTCGGGCCGGTCATGGAGTACAACCACTCCGGCGAGCCGGAGCGATTCGCCCGCATGGCGGCCGCGTTCGGCCTCGACGTGCGCGGCGTGTCCACCTGGCGCGCCGCCGAGATGGCCGTCGAGTACGTCCACCAGTTGACCGTCGACGTGGACATACCGAGCATGCACGAGCTGGGGTTCAGCGAAGAGGAGATCCCCATGCTCGCGGACAAGGCCTTCGCCGACCCGCAGACGATCGGCAACCCGCGCGACGTGGACGCGGCGAACTACCGCAAGATCTACAGGCGCGCGTTCGACCTCGGCAAGCACCGCATGAATGGAGCCCGTCCATGACAATCGACGTCGCACGATCCGTGAAGAAGATGTTCATCGCGGGAGCATGGGTCGAAAGCGAGTCGGGCGAGCACTTCGACGCCGAGAGCCCGGCGACAGGCGAGGTCATCGCCGAGGTTCCGAAGGGCACACGAGCCGACGCTCAGCGCGCGGTCGAGGCAGCGCACAGGGCGCGCGCGGCCATGGCCGGGTTGAAGGGCTTCGAGCGCTCGAGACGACTGCACCGGATCGCGGAAGCAATCGAGAAGCGCCGCGACGAGATCGCGCGCCTGCTCACGCTCGACCAGGGGAAACCTCTCAAGGCCGAGGCCCTGGGCGAGGTCGACGAGTGCATCGAATACTTCCGGATCGCGGCCGAAGACCTGAAGCGCCTCGAGGGTCGCGTCCTGCCGTCGGCCAGCCCGAGCAAGCTGGTCCTAGCGCGCCACTACCCGCGCGGGGTCTACGGGATCATCACGCCCTGGAACTGGCCGCTGACGATGGCGGCCGAGCTCATCGCTCCGGCGCTCGCCGCGGGCAACACCGTGGTCTGGACGCCGGCCTCCTCCACCAGCGTGATCTCCGTTGCGCTCATGGAATGCATCGCCGAAGCCGATTTCCCCGCCGGCGCGGCGAACCTGGTCACCGGCCCTGGCGCCGAGGTCGGCGACGAACTGGCGGGTCATCCGCTCGTGGACGGCGTCGGTTTTGTCGGCTCGACCGAAACCGGCGCTTCGGTGGCGAAGCGCGCGGCAGGCAAGCACGTGATGCTCGAGCTCGGCGGCAACGGCCCGCAGGTCGTCTTCGCCGACGCCGACATCGGCAAGGCGGTGGAAGGAGCGATCGTCGGCTGCTACCTGTGCGCGGGCCAGAGCTGCACGGCTGGCGAGCGCATCCTGGTCGAGGAACCTGTGCGCGACGAGTTCGTAGCCCGCCTGGCTGATGCTGCCCGGGCGCTGCGGCTCGGCGACCCGTTCGCCGATGACACGACGCTCGGTCCGCTCAACAACGAGGGCGTCGCGACGAAGATGGACCAGCACGTTGCGGATGCGCTGAAGCGCGGCGCGAAGCTCGTTCTCGGCGGCGAGCGCGCGAAAGGCTTTCCGACGCGCCTGTACTACCACGCGACGATCCTCGACGGCGTCGAGCCGGACATGCGCGTCAGCCGGGAAGAGACGTTCGGGCCGATCGCTCCGATCATCAAGTTCCAGGACGAGAAGCAGGCCCTGGAGCTTGCGAACGACTCGCCCTACGGCCTTCTCGGCGCGGTCTACACCAAGGACCTGTCTCGGGCGTTGCGCTTTGCCGACAGCCTCGAGACGGGCTGGGTGAACATCAACGAGTCGACCAACTACTGGGAGGCGCACCTGCCCTTCGGCGGGCGCGCCGGGAAGAAGAGCGGAATTGGGCGCGTGGGCGGCCGCTTCGCGCTCGAGCAGATGACGGACCTGAAGACGATCGTGATCGAGATCTCGCCTGATTGAGCAAGCCTCACGAGGATCCGATCGAGGAGTCGGAGCGAATCGCCGATGCGGCCCGCAGGAAGAAGCTTGGCCTGAAGCTCCTGGGCGGCGCCGGCATCCACGCCCACTCCCCCAGCGCGCGCAAGCCGCCTCTCAAGCGCAAGTACGGCGACCTCGACTTCGTGATGACGAAACGAGACCGCAAAGCCGTCCTCGAGCTGTTTCGAGAGTTGGGGTACGAGGCCAACGACCGTTTCAACCTCATGAACGGCGACCGGCGCCTGTACTTCTACGACGCACACCACAGCCGCCAGGTGGACGTGTTCGTCGACGTCTTCCGGATGTCGCACACGATCGACCTGCGTGGACGCCTGGAGCACGAGCATCCCGCGGTCAGCCCCTCTGACCTGCTGCTCAGCAAGCTGCAGATCTACGAGGTCAACCACAAGGACTTGGTCGACATCGTCGCCCTGATCCTCGACCACACCATAGAGATGAACGGGCACGACGAGGCCATCGAGGCCGCGTACATCGCGCGAGTGGCGGCCGAGGACTGGGGCTTCTACCGCACCTTGCAGGTGAACACCGAGAAGCTGCGCGGCATGCTCCACGAGCTCGACGTCGATCGCGACCTGGTCAGTGCGCGCCTCGACGAGCTGTGGCGGGTGATAGAAGGTCAGCCCAAGCCGCTGAAGTGGCGCCTGCGCGCGCAGGTGGGCGACCGCGTCCGCTGGTACGAGCTGCCGGAGGAGACGCGCTCGCCCTACCAGCCGGAGTGACTGCGATGGACAACGGGCTTCCCCGCCACGCGCGCGCGGTCGTCATCGGCTGCGGGATCGTCGGCAACAGCCTCGCCTACCACTTGACGCGGCTGGGCTGGCGCGACGTGGTGCTGCTCGACAAGGGACCGCTGCCCAACCCCGGCGGCTCGACCGGACACGCGTCGAACTTCATCTACCTGGTCGACCACTCCAAGGAGATGACCGCGCTGACTGTGGAGAGCGTGCGCCAGTACAGGGAGATGGGTGTCTTCATCCAGTCGGGCGGGATCGAGGTCGCGCGGACGAAAGAACGCATGCAGGAGCTGACCCGGCGCATGGCGTCGGCGGGCTCGTGGGGCATCGAGCCCGTGTCGCTCCTGACGCCCGGCGACGTGAAGGAGTTCGTGCCGTACATCAATGAGAAGGTGATCCTCGGCGGGTTCTACACGCAGGGGGTTGGGGTCGTCGATTCCTTGCGCGCCGGCACCCTGATGCGGGACAAGGGACAGGCCGCCGGGGCCCTCCACGTGGCGCCCAAGACCGAGGTCGTCGGCATCGACGTCGAAGGCGGGCGGGTGCGTCGCGTGCGCACGACGCAGGGGGACATCGAAGCTGAGGTCGTGGCGATCACGTGCGGCGTCTGGAGCCCGCGTCTCGCCCGGATGGCGGGGACGCACATTCCGCTCACGCCCGCCGTGCACCAGATGATCGACATCGGCCCCGTGCCGCGCTTCCGCGGAGCGAAGTCCGACATCGAGCACCCGATCGTCCGCGACATGGACACCAACATGTACGAGCGGCAGGCGGGGGGCGATCTCGAGATCGGGTCCTACGCGCACCGGCCGATCCTCTACGACCCTGAGGACCTGCCGCCGGTGGAGCAGGCGGCGCTGTCGCCGACCGAGTTCCCCTTCACGCAGGCCGACTTCGACGAACAGATGCAGCACGCGCTCGAGCTGATGCCTGAGATCGTGGGTGACGAGTCGGTCGGCGTGAAGTACGCGATCAACGGAATCCTGTCGTTGACGTCGGACGGGATGCCCGTGCTCGGTGAGTCACCGGACGTCAAGGGCCTGTGGGCCGCCGCCGCGGTCTGGGTCAAGGAAGGGCCGGGAACCGGCAAGGCCGTCGCCGAGTGGATGGTCCACGGCTCCTCAGAGATCGATCTCCATTCCTCCGACATCGCGCGGTTCCATGAACATCAGAGGACCCGCGCGCACGTGCGCGCGAGGGCGGCGGAGGGTTTCAACAAGACGTACGGCATCGTCCACCCGAGCGAGCAGTGGGCCTCCAACCGCGATGTGCGGCTCGCGCCGTTCCATGCGCGCGAGCGCGAGCTGGGTGCCGTGTTCTTCGAGGCCGCCGGCTGGGAGAGGCCGCATTGGTACGAATCGAACGGGGCCTTGCTCGAGGAGTACGACGACCAGGTCACGCACCGGACCTCGGAGTGGGAATCGCGGTGGTGGTCGCCGATCATCAACGCCGAGCACCTGGCGATGCGCGAGCGCGCCGGCCTGTTCGACCTGTCCGCGTTCACGATCTTCGACGTCGTCGGTCCCGGCGCCCTCGCCTCGGTCCAGTGCGCTGCCCTGCGCCAGATGGAGGTGCCGGTCGGTCGCGTGGTCTACACGCCCGTGCTCAGCCCGAACGGCGGGTTCAAGTCCGACCTCACGATCATGCGGCTCGGTGACGAGCACTTCCGCGTCGTCACCGGCGGGGCGGCCGGGATGTCGGACAAGAAGTGGTTCCGCGACCAGCTCGTCCCGGGCGCTGAGCTGGCCGACCTGACTTCGTCAATGACCACCATCGGGCTCTGGGGCCCTCGGGCGCGGGACATCCTCGAAAGCACCACCTCCGACGACGTTTCCAACGAAGGCTTCAAATTCGGGACGTGCCGCGTAATCGAGATCGGCACGCAGCGCGTCCTCGCCTCGCGCATCTCCTACGTCGGCGACCTGGGCTGGGAGCTTTACGTCCCGATGGAGCAGGGCTTGATGCTCTGGGACACGCTGTGGGAGGCCGGGCGCCCACACGGCTTGGCGGCATGCGGGATCGGCGTCTACGGCACGACCGGCCGTCTGGAGAAGTGCTATCGCGCGCACGGCAACGAGCTGGAAACCGAGTACAACGTGGTCGAAGCCGGCATGGCCGCCCCGCGGGTGAAGGCAGAGGACTTCGTCGGCAAAGCGGCGCACCTTAGACATCGCGAAGAGGACCCTGCCGCCATGCTCTGCACGCTGACCGTCGACGACCACCGCTCCAAGTCGGGCGAGAAGCGGTACATGCTCGGCCGCGAACCAATCCTCACCAGGGACGGAAAGCGAATCGTCGATCGTCACGGCCGGGGGTCATACGTCACGAGCGCCGGTGCCGGACCGTCCGTCGGCAAGCACATCCTGATGGCGTACCTGACGCCCGAGGAGTCCGTGCTCGGCAACCAGCTGCTGGTCGAGTACATGGGCGAGCGCTACCCTGCCTCGGTGGCCGTGGCCGGCGCGACCCCGCTTTTCGATCCCGAGAACACGCGCATTAGGGCTTAGATCGTGCGGATTGCGGTGTGCATTAAACGCGTGCCGATCACCGGTGGCCGCATCGTCCTCACCGCCGACGCGCGGGCGATCAACACCCAGCACCTCGGGTTCACCATGAGCCCGCACGAGGAGTGCGGCGTCGAGGAAGCGGTGCGCCTGATCGAGGCGAACAAAGGTGACTCGGTTGTGCTCACGCTCGGGCCGCCCGAAGCCGTGGAGCAGCTGCGGGACGCGATGGCGCTGGGCATCGACCGCGCGATCCACCTGCAGACCGATGGTCAGGAATGGGATGGCGAGTCCACCGCCGCTGCGCTCCTCGACGCGATCCGCGCCGACGAGACCTCAAACGGACCGTTCGACATCATCTTTTTCGGCAACGAGTCGGCCGACTCGGGCGGCTTCCAGGTCGGCCTGCGCGTCGCTTACGCGTTGAACCGCCCCTGCGTGACCGGTTTGAAAAGGGTGACCCTCGAAGGTTCGTCCGTCCGCTGTGAGCAGGAGGTCGAAGACGGCCGGGACGTCTACGTAGTGCCCCTGCCTGCGGTGCTGACCGTGAAAGAAGGCCTGAACCTGCCCCGCTACCCGTCGGTGCCGGGGCGGATGCGAGCTCGCAGCAAGCCAGTCGCCGATGTCACGCCGGCTCGACCCGCGCCGAGGCTGGAGCTGGTCAAGCTCTTGGTGCCCGCGGGCCAGGGCAGGCGCGCGGAGTCGCTGGGGAGCGGCGCGGCAGCCGCACCCGCCGTGGTCGACGTATTCCAGAAAGCCGGCGTGCTGTGAACGTCCTCGTGCTGATGGAGCCAGGCGAGCCATCGCGGCAGGCGCTGACGCTCGCCCGGAAGTTCGGCGAGCCACATGGGCTGCCCGTACAGGCGGTGCAGCCGTTCGCCCCGGACGCGCTGGCCGCGGCGCTCGCGCGGGCGGTCGAGGAGCTCGACGCCGGCGCGGTGTTCGCGGCCGGCACCGATCGGGGCAACGAGGTCATGGCGAGGCTCGCAGCGCGTCTGAACCTGCCCCTGGCCGCCAACTGCATCGGCGCCGCGCCCGGCGATCCCGCGACCGTCACGCGCCTGCGCTGGGGCGGGAGCCTCCTCGAGGAGGCTCGCCTGCACAGCCCACGTCCGCTGGTGACCGTGGCGCCTCACACCGTCCCGGCCGATGACGGGCCGCAGCCGCCGACCATCGAGGTGGGTTCTCCGGCTCTGGGCGACCTGGTCGTGCGCGTGTCTGATCACATCAAGCCGACAAACGGAGGCATTTCCCTCGCCGACGCCAAGGTGATCGTCAGCGGCGGACGGGGCGTCGGCTCCAAGGAGGGCTTCGCCATCATCGAGGAGCTGGCCGGGTTGCTGGGCGCCGCCGTGGGCTGCTCGCGCGCGGTGACCAGCGCGGGGTGGCGGCCGCACAGCGACCAGGTGGGGCAGACCGGGACCAAGGTCGCGCCGGAGGTCTACATCGCCTGCGGCATCTCGGGAGCGACGCAGCATATGGCCGGCCTCAAGGGCGCCAAACGAATATTGGCGATCAACTCGGACCCGCAGGCCCCGCTGATGCTCAACGCTGACTACACCGTAACCGGCGACCTCAAGGAGATTGTGCCCGCGATCTCCGCGGAGATCCGCCGGGCGCGCGCAGGGCGCACTTCAAGCTGACGCCGCTGATCGCGCTGGTGCTGTTGCTTGCGATCTCGGTCGCCCTGTTCTCGCGGCGTGCGTTATTCCTCTTCCGGCTCCTGCGCACCGGCAAGCCGGCCGCCCGGTTCGACAACGTGCCGGCCCGGGCGCGAGCCGAGGCCAAGGTCGTAATCGGTCAGAGCAAGCTGCTGCAGCGACTCCTGCCAGGTCTCATGCACGCCGCGATCTTCTGGGGCTTTCTGGTCTTGTTCCCGACCATCCTGATCGCGATGATCGGCGCAGTCGACCCGCGCGCGACGATGCCGTGGCTCGGCGCCCAGGGCTGGTACGCGTTCCTAGTCGACATCTTCGCGCTGCTCGTGTTGATCGGCGTCGCGATGGCGTTCGTCATCCGCAAGGTGCAGCGGCCGGCGCGGTTCGCCGGCAGCCACCTCGGCGAGGCCGACCTGATCCTCGCGCTGATCACGGGCATCGTGATCACGCTCTTCCTCTGGCACGCATCGCAGATCGCCCTACACCTGAATGACTACCCCGCGCAGTGGGCGCCGATTTCACACGCCCTGTCCAACGTGGTTGGGCCTGCGGCACCGGTGCTCGAGCGCGTGGCCGTCTGGTCCCATGTCCTCATCATCCTTTCGTTTCTGGTCTACCTGCCTTACTCGAAGCACCTGCACATCCTGGTCGCGGCCTTCAACGTGTACTTCGGACGCACGCAGCCGCGGGGCCGGCTCCAGCCGGTCGATTTCGAGGTGACCGAGCAGGAAGTCAGATTCGGCTCCGCGCGGGCAAGCGACATGACGTGGAAGCAGATGCTCGACACGATGTCGTGCACCGAGTGCGGCCGCTGCCAGGAAGTGTGCCCTGCCTACAACACAGGTAAGCCGCTGTCGCCAAAGCTCCTGATGATGGCTCTGCGCGACAACCTGCTGAGTGAGACGTCGACTCCGATCGTGCCCAACGCCGTGATCGATGACGTCGTCTGGGACTGCGTCACGTGCGGCGCGTGCGTGCGCGAATGTCCTGTGAACATCGAGCACATCGACCACATCATCGACCTGCGCCGCAACCTGGTCATGGTCGAATCGAGGTTTCCCGAGGAAGCGGGGACGATGCTGCGGGACGTCGACAGGAGCTCCAATCCGTGGGGCAAGCCGCAATCTGACCGCACACTGTGGGCGGAGGGACTCGGCGTGCGGGTGCTTCAGCCGGGCGATCCCGCGCCGGGGGTGCTGTTCTGGGTCGGCTGCGCCCCGGCCTTCGACGAACGGGCCCGCAAGTCCGCGGTGTCGACCGTCAAGCTGCTCCAGCAGGCGGGCGTCGATTTCGCGATCCTCGGCCCGCGCGAGGCGTGCAACGGAGATCCGGCGAGGCGAATGGGCGACGAGTACACATTTCAGCGGCTCGCCGGCGAGAACGTCGCCACGCTGAACGGCGCCGGGGTGACGAAGATCCTGACGACCTGCCCACACTGCTTCAACACCCTTGGCAACGAATACCCCGACTTCGGCGGCCGCTACGAGGTCGTGCACCACACCGAGTTCCTCGCCGAGCTGGTGCGCGAGGGCAAGCTCAAGCCCGCGGCAAGCAACCAGACCATCACGTACCACGATTCCTGTTACCTGGCACGCCACAACGACGTGCGCACCCAGCCGCGTGAGCTGGTGGCCGCGGTGGGCAAGGCTGTGGAGATGCCGCGCAACCGAGAGCGGACGTTCTGCTGCGGAGCCGGCGGGGCGCGGATGTGGATGGAGGAGAAGCGCGGCCGTCCGATCAACCAGGAGCGCGTTCGCGAGGCGGCCGCGACCGGAGCGGAGACGCTGGCGGTCGCCTGTCCCTTCTGTACGGTGATGCTCGACGACGGCGTACGCGAAACGGGCGCGAATCTTCAGGTCTTCGACCTGGCAACGCTGCTCCACGAGGCCGTGGAGCGCCAGCGCAACGTCAGGCTCTCAGATACGTAAGTACGGCCAGAACGCGCCGGTGATCTTCTGCCGCGGGCTCGAGCTCGAGCTTGGAGAAGATGCTCCGGACATGGCCCTCGACCGTCTTCTCGCTCAGATGCAGTGACGTGCCGATGCCAGTGTTGGAACGGCCCTCTGCCATCAGGTTGAGCACCGCGCGCTCGCGTTCGGTCAGCTCCCCGACCACGTCGCGGCGCCGGCGTCTGACCAGCAGCTCCGACACCACGTCGGGATCGATCGCCGATCCACCGCCCGCCACTCGCCGCACCGTGTCGAGGAATTCGCGCACGTCTGAGACGCGGTCCTTGAGCAGATAGCCCACCCGTCCGGCGCCGCGCTCCAGCAATCGGAGCGCGTGAGTCGTCTCGACGTACTGGGACAGCAACAGCACGGCCACCTTGGGGTGCGACTCCCTGATCTGGACGGCAGCCGCCAACCCTTCGGTGGTGTGCGTAGGCGGCATCCGGATGTCGGTGATGACGACGTCGGGGCTTTGCGCTTCGACAATCGCGATAAGTTGCGCCGCGTCTCCGGCGCGCCCGACCACCTCCATGCCTGACGCCTCCAGGAGGCGGGCCAGCCCCTCCCGAAAGAGGACCGAATCATCGGCGACGGCTACGCGCAAGGAAGCTCGGCGGTGATGGTCGTGCCGCCCCCGGGCGGGCTGACGACCTCGATGCTTCCACTTGCCGCGGCCACGCGGTCTCGCAGCCCGACGATCCCCGAACCGCGGCTTGGATCAGCTCCGCCGACGCCGTCATCCGAGACCTCGAGGTGGAGCCTTCCGCCGGACTCATCGACCGTTATCTCGATCGAGCCGGCTCCCGAGTGCTTGGCGGCGTTCGCCAGTGCTTCGGCGATCACGAAATATGCCGCGGCCTCCACTGCTTCCCCGTACCTGCGGTCGGATCCGGCGACCACTGTGGTCACGATTGGCGAGCGGTCCGCGAGCGCGCGGATCGCGGGCACCAACCCGGCCTCGGCAAGAAGCGGCGGCTGCAGCCCGCGCGCAAGGTTTCGCAGCTCGGCCAGGCCTGCGCGGACCTCGCGCCCCGCTTCTCCAATCAGCTCGCTACGGCCCTTCTCGCCGGCGACGTCAGCCATGCCCAATGCCAGAAGCGCGTTGACGAATCGCTGCTGAGCGCCATCGTGGAGGTTGCGCTCGATGCGGCGTCGCTCGACGTCTTGGGCAGCCACGATCCGGGACCGCGAGTCTCGCAATTCCTGAACGAGGCGGAAGCGAACCAACACCAGCCCAGCATGGGACGCAAGGTCATGGAAGAGGCGCTGCTCTACTGAGGTGAGCTCTTCGCCGCGAGACTTGGCGAGAACGAGCGCACCAAGCAAAGCACCATCGTGAAAGACCTCTTCCACCCTGACCTGGGAACCGAGTCGAGCCTTGACCTCATCAAGTGAAGTCAGGCTCACTTGCGCTCCATCTCGTTCTGGCGAGGAAGCGGCCAGCTGCAGCCGATCGCCCAGCTTGACCCACACCTCTGTAATCGAGGCGCCGGTACCCTCGCGCAGGAGCTCCGCCATCCGGGGCAGCAAGACGTCTGCTTGCTCGGCGCGGCCGATGCCGGCCGCGAAGTCGGACAAAATATCGTAGGGCCGCGCTCGCTTGCCGTAGACGGCGGCGTTGGCAATGGCCTGGAGCCGGGACCGCACAGGGAGCAGAAGCGCGGCTATCACCGCAATGGCGACAACATTGAGCAGCGGGTCGACTCCTGCGCGCTGACCAAGGAGACTGCCCACACCCGCGATGACGATCGCATATGAGGCCGTCACGAATAACGCCAGGCCGCCATAGAGAATGGTCCTGTTGATGACGATGTCGATGTCGTAGAGCCGATAGCGCACGATCGCGATGCCGATTGCCATCGGCACGAGCACCGCCCCCGCCAGTGACGACGCGAGCCCAGACCAGCTTCCGATGGCGTGCGCAGTTTCCGATTCAACGAATTGCTGCACCGCCAGCCGTGTGGAATCCGGAAGCCAATCTAGGGGCGGGGGATTGTCTGCCAGACCCAACAGAACTGTCACGACAAAAATGGTCGCCGCGTAGGCGAACCATTTCAGCTGCAGGCGAACCTCACCGGAGGCGGTGGCCAGCCGCAGCAGCAGATAGGTGGCGACCAGAACCGCGAGCCCCGGCCGCGCCCAACCGACAGCGCCCGAGGCGAAGCCGATCGAGGCTCCGATCGGCCACACACTCGGCGGCAGGGTGACCGGCACCCACTGCTGAGGGCCTACCCGCAGCGGATAAGGATCGTCGAGGCCAACGAGCAGGTCGGCGGCTACATCGAGGATGACGAGAACGACCAGCAGCCGCCACCGAGATGACTTGAGCCGCCCATCGGGGAATATGAGAACGAACAGGACGCCGCCCAACAAGCTCAGGCCAGGGGTGAATTTCTCGCTCCACGCCGCGATGTCGGCAAGGGGCAGAGAGCCTGGAGCCACAAGAAGTCCACGCACCGCGTACTCGGCCGCAAACGCTTGCAGCCAGCTGAACACAACCCACTGCACAAAAAGCAGGCTCAGGAGTGCCCGAGGCCGCCGCCAGACGATGGCCGCGCAGATCAGCGACAGCGTGATCAGTGCCACGGTCTGAGCGAGGGTCCGAACCGCGAGCGACCAGCCCACACTGAGCCCAGCCAGCGTGTACGCCGGCGGGCTCTGGCGATCGATGATCGTAAGCCCCAACGTGGCAACCGCAAGTGCCGGCCCGAGGAGTGCGATCGCAACGCCGGCAATCGCAGGCGGGCCAGGGACGCTGCGGAAGCCGGCTACGCGGGCCGCCACCGCGGTAGCACCTTGACCCCACGTCCATGCGTCAGCTGCGTCAGATCGCTTCCGTCGGGTCGCACAGCAAAGAGCTGAGAGTCATTGGCGTTACGCTCGAAGACGATCCAGGTGCCGTCGGGCGACCAGTCGGGATAATCGTCGAACCTGAGCCCGGGCACGCTCGCAGTGACGCGGTGGGGCTCGATTTGGTCGACATTGTCCTGGCCGACGGTCAACCAGTAAATCAACGCCGGCTGCCCAGCCGCCAGCGCGGCGAAGGTGATGCGTGTGCCGTCCGGCGACCATCGCGGAAAGCCCGCGCCGCCTCCAGTGCCTTCGTGGTGAGTGAGCTTTTGGAGTCCGCTTCCGTCCGCCCCCGCTCTGTATATGTCAAAGGTCCCACCCATATCGGACTGGAAAGCCAGGGAGCGCCCGTCTGGGCTCCACGCCGCCTCATTGAAGGTTCCAGAGTGGATCACCAGGCGGTGGATGTCAGTGCCGTCCGGGTGCATCAGGTAAAGGTCGCGGTAGTAGCCAGTTCCGCCTGAGTCAGCCACTCCATCGCGGGTGCTGTTGAAGCTGATCCACTGCCCGTCGGGCGACCATGAGGGGTACTCGTTGAAACCACGACCGTCGGTCAACCGCTGAACCCGGCCCCCGCTGAGGTCCATGACATAGATGTCATCGCGACCGTCGCGCGTGCTTTGAAACACGATCCTGGATCCGTCCGGCGACCAAGCGCCGTCCAGGTTCCAGGCCAGGTCCGAGGTGAGCGCCCGGACACCGCCAGTCGCCACGTCGAGCAGGTAGAGGCCGCCGTTCACGCTGGGCCAGTCAGAGCAGTAGTAGAGAACCTCGCCACCGATCTCCGGATGCGGTCTGCCGGCGCCCGTGCCGCACGTGGCCGGCGAGGAAGAGCCTCCGCATGACGCGAGTCCGGCCAGAAGCGCCAGGCCCAGCGCGCCGCTCAAACAACGGTTCATGGGCGCGATGTTGCCACTCATGAGGCCATCCGAACAGCGGGCAAGCACCTGTTGCCATGCAGGAGTGTCGAGGGCCAGCCCTCGGAGAGATTCCGGGATCGCCCTCGTGTGGGCGGCCGGCCGCGAAACCTACTCTGCCGTCGAGGTGAAGTCGACGATGAACAATCTGAAACGCGGTGCTGTCACGGCGGGCCTGGTGATTGCTTTCTTTCTCGCCCTCACCATTTCGGTGCAGTTCTGGCTGGCGACCACCCCGCCAGCGGGTGGCTCGGGTGCCGTCGTGATGGCGTATCCGACTCCCGATCCGCATCCGTGAGTGGCGCCGGATTACGACAGGCCGACTATGTCCCCGTTCTCGTCGATGTCGATGCTGGTCGCGTTCGGCTTGGTCGGCAGCCCAGGCATGGTGCGCATGTCGCCGCAGATCGGGTAGATGAACCCGGCGCCCACCGACGCGCGGACCTCGCGCACCGGCAGCACCCACCCGGTCGGGGCACCCTTCATCTTCGGATCCGACGAGATCGAGAGGTGCGTCTTGGCGATGCATACAGGGAGGCGCCCAAACCCGCTCGCTTCGTAGGCGTCGAGCTGCTTGGCGGCCGCTGGGTCGTATTCGACCCGCCGCGCTCCATAGATCCGCAGCGCGATCGCTTCGATCTTCTCGCGCAGCGTCGCGGCGTCCGGATAGAGCAGCTGGAACGTGCTCGGCTCTTCGGCCGCAGCGGCGACCATCTCGGCCAGCTCGACGGCGCCCTCGCCCCCGTCGGCGAAGTTGTGACACACGGCTGAACGGACGCCCAGGTGCTCCGCAAGCTCTCGGATGGCGCGGTGCTCTGAGGGATGGTCGCCCGGAAAGGCATTGATGGCCACCACCGGGGTCACGCCGTGGATCTGGATGTTTTCGACCTGCTTGCGCAGGTTTGCCGCGCCGGCGAGGACATCGTCTGGATTCTCCTGGAGCAGGTCCGGCGGCAGGGGTCTGCCGGCCACCACTCGGTACTTCCCCGAATGGACTTTGAGCGCGCGGACGGTGGCTACGATCACGGCGGCGTCAGGCGCAAGACCCGAGGTTCGGCACTTGATGTTGAAGAAGCGCTCGGCTCCCATGTCGGCGCCAAAGCCCGCCTCCGTGACCAGGAAGTCACCGCCGTGTATGCCGATCAGGTCGGCGAGCACCGACGACGCGCCGTTGGCGATGTTGCCAAAGGGTCCGGCGTGGACGAGGACCGGTGTGTTCTCCAGCGTCTGCAACAGGTTGGGCTTGACGGCGTCGCGCATGATCACGGTCATCGCGCCGCCGGCGTGGAGGAAGTCGGCCGTGATGGGCTGCCCGTCGCGGGCCAGCCCGATGACCATCCGGCCGAGGCGCTTGCGCATGTCCTGCAGCGACGTCGAGAGCGCCAGCACCGCCATCACCTCGGAGGCGGCCGTGATGTCGAAACCGGTCTGCCGGGTGACGCCGTCCTCCGGGGCGCCGAGGCCGACCACGACACTGCGGAGCACACGGTCGCTCACGTCCAGGACCCGACGCCAGGTGATGCTGTGAAGGTCGATCGGGAAGTCGCGCAGACTGTGGTGGATGTAGTTGTCGATCATCGCGGCGAGCAGGTTGTGCGCCGCGGTGACGGCGTGGAAGTCTCCTGTCAAATGTAAGTTGAGCCGATCCATCGGCACGACCTGGCTGTAGCCACCGCCCGCGGCGCCGCCCTTGATCCCGAACGTCGGCCCCATCGACGGCTGCCGGATCGCCACCGTCGCCCGTTTGCCGATCTTGCCGAGCGCATCTCCCAGCCCGACCGTGGTCGTGGTCTTGCCCTCGCCCAGGGGAGTGGGCGTGATGGCGGAGACGACGACGTACTTTGCCTTGGGCCGTGCCCGAAGCTCGTCGATCGCGTCGAGCTTGACCTTGGCGACGTCGTGCCCGTAGGGCTCGAGGAGGTGCGAGCCGATGCCCATCTTGGCCGCGATGTCCGGCATGGGCATGAGGTGCGCCCTGCGCGCGATCTCGAGGTCGGTCGGGAACTCAACCTTCATGACACCACTCCTTCAGCTGAGGCGAGAAAGCATCTCTCGCCGCCATCTCTCCGTCGGCTCGATCTCGTTGAACGTGAACACATGGAGGCCGGCGACGCGCCGGTCGGGTGACGCCAGTTCGGGTACCAGTGCGCTCAGAAACCTGCCCGGCTCGTAGCCGCCGGGCCGAAACATGCGCGCGACCCAGCTGGGATGACCGCGCAGGAAACGCGCAGACTCCGCGACGCCGATCTTCGTCGACAAGCGCAAAAGCCTGGCTGGATCGGCCACCCCGGCCATGCCAAGGTAGATCGGGAGCTGGACGCCACGCCGGCGCACACGCTCGACCCACCGCTTCACCGTCTCAGGATCGAAGCTCATGTTGCTGACGATGTAGGTCGCCAGCCGGCGCTTGTCCCACATCGCCTGGATGGTCACGTCGTCGTGGATGAACGGATGGCTCTCTGGGTAACCGGTGACGCCGATCTGGAGAAGCCCATGATCGGCGGGCAGCGCTGAGATCAGAGAGAGGGAGTCGGGGAATTGCCCGGCCGGCTCGCGCGCGTCGCCGGCCACCACAAAGATGTCTGTGATGCCGGCGGCTTTCAGGGCGTCGACGATCTGACCGAGCTCATGGGCGTCCCGGATCAGCCGCGCCGACAGGTGTGGCACGGCGTGGTAGCCGAGCTTGGCGAGGCGCACGGCGAGAAGGACGGTGGCCGGCATGCCGCGCCTTGGCGAGGCGGTGACGGTGATCGTGACCTCTTTCGGGACGTGCGCGGCGACCAGGTCGGCAGCCTCGTCGGTGGGCAAGACCTCGTAGCGAGGGGTGCGAAGCAGCTCGGCCAGCGCTCCACCCTTCTGCGCCCGAAGCGGCTTCACCACGCCCACCTGCGATGGCGCACTATACGCCACTGTCGCGCAGTGCGCAACAGCCGGATCGACTCAGAAGGGCCGCGGGAGGAGCAGGATCGCGTTGCGGTCCGCCGGCGTGCCCGGACGCCAGGAATCGAATCCGTTCAACGGCACGTTCGCGGCCAGCTCGCGGTGCAGACCTGCAAGACCCTTCCCATCGTGGTCGACCATGGTGCACGCGATGGCCAGTTGGTCATCTCGAGTCCTGAAGATCTCGATCAGGCGCGCCTGGCAAGGCCAGTCGACGAGCGAGCCGGTGGTCACCTCCCAGAAACCGGTGCGCGCCTGGATGCGATTCGCATGGATGTGCCCGTTCAGCCATAGGATCACGTTGGGAAACCGCGACAAAAGCTCGAGCAGGTCGGGCCCCAGCCTCTCGCCCCGCGGGTTGGAGAGGCTGTCGAGGCCGTGGTGGGACAGGATGACGATGTAGCGGTCCCGTCCTTCCTCGAGCCGGCGCTCCAGCCAAGCCAGCTGGACCTCGTCAATGCTTCCATCCGCGCCGCCCGCGTCGCAGACGGTATCGAGCATGATCAGGCGGACCGGACCGAGGTCGTGTACGTAGTACGACTCGGGCATCAGATCCTGGCGCTCGATGTGGCGGCGCTGCGGATCGGCCGCGACCTCCAGATAGTCGCCGGTCATGAACAGCTCGGGCTGATTCATGAACGTCTCCACCGCGATGTCGGCGTCGAGACCGGGCGGCATCTCGATCGGCTTGCGGGACCCTGTCATCGCCGTGGCCAGGGCCGGCGTCACGATCCCGACCCCCTGGCAGGCTTGCTCGTGGTTTCCCCAGCAGCGAAGCCACGGCAGCCTCATACCTTCGGACGGAAACGGTTGGGCGGCCTCGTCCAGCAGGCCTGTATGCGTGGGAAAGCCGAGCCCGGACTGAAAGACGTCGCCGGCCTCGGGACCGTCGGGCTTCCAATAGATGTCGCCGGGCCAATCTGTCCGCTGGACCCCGTCGTAACCGGGTGCACCTGAATCGGGGCGAACCGTGCCCCCATTCAGAAGAGCGAGGAAATTGGTCAGCTCGTTGTGCTGCGTGTTGTCGACCGCATCTCCGGTCATGACGGCGAGCTGCAGCGGACTGCCTGTCAGCGGTGCTGATTCGACGGCGTTGATGGTGCGGACCATGGCTGCGATGGCGTGGGTGTTCAACATCTCCTGCGGACGGTGCATCGTCAGCAGCTCGCGGAAGCGCGGATCCTGCCACTCCCGGTTGACGAACTCGAAGCGCGCGGGCGACTGCGCGTCGGTCACATGGAGATCGGTGAGGTGTGCGATGCAGACGATCGCCTCGCTGGCGAGCGCGACGTCGCCCGACGCGAAGTCGGTCCTGATCGAGTGGGGCTCGCCGGCAAGCTCGACGACCTCCCGATACGCAGCCTTGGATCCATACCGAACCACGCGCCCCGCGCCCAACGTCCTTTCGGTCGTCAGGACCGAGCGCGCCGGCGACCTCACGAAGCGGCGGGTACTGCCTCTTCCCTCTGGATCAGGACCGGGTCAGTTCGCAGGGCGAGACGGACCTTCGTTCCGGCGGGATGCTGGGAGGCCGCGGAGGTCGGCAGCTGGGCAAGCACTGTCGTGTCGCCGAGGTCGACCGTGACGCGGCTCACCGCGCCCAGAAACGCAACCGCGATCACCGTGCCCACCAGAGGCCCTTCCTCCATCTCCCCGTCGCTGGCGAGGGTTACCGCCTCCGGTCTTATGAGGGCGATCGCCGGCCCGTCCGGGACATCAGGATGGACGAGCGGGATGCTCGTCCCACGCACCTCGACCGCGCCGGCGCGAACCGTACCCGACATGCGATTCGTCAGGCCGACGAAATCGGCGACGAACGGCGTTGCCGGCCGCGAGTAGACGAGTGTCGGAGGGCCGAGCTGTTCGAGCTTCCCGGCCTGCATCACGCCGACCCGGTCGGCGATCGCGAGCGCCTCCTCCTGGTCATGCGTGACGAACAGAGTCGTGGTGCCGACCTCCAGCTGCACGCGGCGGATCTCATCCCGCAAGCGCGAGCGGACCTTCGCGTCCAGCGCGGACAGCGGCTCATCCAGCAACAGCACCTGCGGCTGAATGGCAAGCGCGCGGGCGAGCGCCACCCGCTGCTGCTGGCCCCCCGACATCTGGTTGGCGTAGCGGTTGGCGAAGCGGCCCAGGCCCACAAGCTCGAGCATGTCGAGGGCGCGCTTTTTGCGCTCGGCGGCGTTGACACGCCGCATCTGCAGGCCGAAGGCGACGTTCTCCCACGCGACCATGTGCGGAAAGAGCGAGTACGCCTGGAAGACCATGCCGATGTTGCGTCGGTTGGCGGGGAGGCCGGTGACGTCCTCACCGCCGATCACGATCCGGCCCTCGTCCGCCTCCTCGAGGCCAGCGAGCAGCCGCAGCGCCGTCGTCTTCCCACATCCCGATGGACCGAGGAGCGCGACGAGCTCTCCCGGCGCCAGCGTCAGCGACAGGCCGTCGAGCGCGGTGACGGTGCCGTATCGCCGGACCAGATTCTCGAGCCTGACCTCAACCCCGGATCGCTCCATCATCTTGGCGATCCAGCTGTCGGGCCGATGCCGACCGTTGTGACGGCCTCTGGACGCACGCGGCGGGGACGGCCGCCGATGAAGGCGATCGCCACGAGCAGGACGAAGGCGAACAACAGCGACGCAACCGCTACGGCGACCGACACACCGGCATTATCGCGGCCCAGGTGCACGAGCTCGACCTGCAGGTTGTTGTAGAGCAGGTTGTTGGCGATCGTGTACTCGCCGAGGACCAGGGCCACCGAAAGGAGGGTTGCGTTCAGGATCGCGTTCGAGATGTTGGGGACGATCACCCGCCATATCACGTCGAACCAGTTCGCGCCGAGGCTGCGCGCAGCCTCGGAAAGGGTCTTGACGTCGATCGCGCCAAGGCCCGCATCGATCGCGCGGTAGCAGTACGGAAGCACCAGCACCACATAAGCGAACGCGAGCGTCAGGATCGAATCGCTCAGGTTGGTGTTGAGCCAGAGGTACATCGGGAACAGGCCGACGACCAGTACGATGGCCGGAATCGTAAGAGGCAGCAGACAGATGAACTCGACGATCCGGCTCAGGCGTGGCAGCTTGAGGCGCACCCAGACCATCGTCGGGACAAGCAGCACCAGCATCGCGATCGAGGTGATGAGGGCGAGCTGCAGCGAGGCGAAGATCGCATCCGTCAGGTCCGGGTACTTAGGGATCGACTGCCAGTACTCCAGGGTTCGTGAGCCGTTGTTGGCCCGGGTCGAGAACTCGATCATCGCGCCCAGGGGGACAAGGAAGAAGATCGCTGCCAGCGCGAAGACGACGTACCGAAAGACCTGTAGCTTGATCCGCCGGGTTTGGTGAATGCTGCGAGCGGCTACAGCCATCTCGCCGTCCTCCGCTGCAGGAGCGAGTACAGGATCGTGACCAGCGTGACGATGATGATCATCTCGATGGCGATCGCCTTCGCGAAGCCTGGTTCGAACGCACCTACCTCGCTGCTCATCGCCCCGGCGATCTGCTGGGCGAGCACGGGCTGGCCCTGGTTGATCAGCGCGTTGGCGGTGGCGTAGGCGGAGAACGCGTTGGCGAACAAGAGCAGCACGGCACCCAGGAAAGCTGGGAAAAGCAATGGCCCGGCGACGTGGCGCCAGTAGTGCCAGGTGTTGCCGCCCAGGCTCTCCGCGGCTTCCCGCCACTGCGGTTTGATGCCGTCGAGCGCGGGCAGGAAGACCAGGACCATCAGCGGGATCTGGAAATACAGGTAGACCAGGTCCAGGCCAGGGATGTCGAACAGCCAGATCCCGTGGGCGTAGTAGTCGAAGCCGTGCGCCTTGGCGAAGAGATAAACGAAGCCCGCCGAGCCAATGCTGGCGATGAAGGCAAAGGCGAGGGTGACGCCGCCGAACTGAGCCAGAACTCCTGACGCGGAGACCGTCAGCCGCCGCAACAGACCGTTCGGGCTCCCCGTGACGATCGCGTACGCCAGAATCGCGCCCAGCGACGCGCCGAGGAGGGCCGTGATCGCTGAGATCACCGTGGTGTCGATCGTCGCCTTGAACACATAGGAGCGCGACAGGTTTCGGAAGTTGTCCAACGTGAATGCGTTGTCGGCGTTCAGGAAGGCGCCGATGCCGATGATCACCGACGGCAGGACGAGAAAAAAACCGACGTAGGCGAGGAACGGCACGGCGCCGATCCAATCAAGAGAGAACCGTCGGCCGCCCAGACGTGGGCGGCCGACGGTGGTTGCTACAGCCGGATTTCCGGCAGCTGTCAAGCGATCGCTGCGTCCCAGTGCGCGACGACGTAGTTCTTCGCGGCGGTGGACTGGGTGTCACTCATGAATTGCGGGGTGCCGTTGACCGCGGGCAGCTTGGCGGCGGCCGCTTGGTCGATCTTTCCGGACTTCTCCATGGCCGCCTGGCGCACCGGCCGCGCGAGGCCCTTCAACCAGAGGTTTTGGCCCTCATCGGAGTAGAGGTACTCCTCCCACAACCGCGCCGCGGCCGGGTGAGGAGCCGTCTTGCTGATCGCCTGCGCGTAATAGCCGCCGAGGATCGCATTGTTCGGCACGAAGACCTTCCAGGCTGGCACGTCCTTGCCATGTCCGGCGGACAGGTAGTCCCAGTCGAAGACGACCGGTGTGGTGCCGTTCTTCACCGTCGCGGTCGTGGCTTGAACGGGCACGAAGGTTCCGGCCTTCTTCAGGTCATGGAAAAACTGGACGCCCGCGCTGATGTCATCCAGCGAGCCACCCTTCGCGAGGTTGGCCATCATGACGCCGTTCAAAGCCGCATTGGCCTGCTTCGGGTTGCCGTTCAGCGCCACCTTGCCCTTGAACGCCGCTCCCTTCAGGTCGTCGATCGACTTGATATCAGGCACCTTGCTCGAGTCGTAGCCGATGGACATGAACCCTCCGTAGTCCTGGAACCACAGCCCGGTCGACTCCTTCTGGCTGTCCAGGATGTCGCCCCAGGTCGCGACTTTGTAGGGCGCGAACAGGTCCGTGTTCGCCAGCGCGACCGCCATGCCCACGTCGAGCACGTCCGGCGCGCGGCTTGTGCTGCCGAGCTGCTTCACCGCGTTCACCTCGTCCTGACTGCTGCCGTCGGGGTTGTCCGAGGTGATCTTGATGCCGTACTTGGCGGCGAACCCGTCGAGGATCGCGCCGTAGTTGGCCCAGTCCCGGGGCAGGGCGATGACGTTCAGCTTGCCTTCGGCCTTGGCCGCGGCCTCGAGAGCTGACATCCCGCCGCAGGCGGAGGCAGACGTCGCTGTCTTGGCGGACGACTCGCTGCACGACGCCGAGCCTCCACCCGAGGAGCTGCCACAGGCAGCCACCACAAAAAGTGCCACCACGGCGATGCCGAGGCGGCGCGTCAGACTACCCAATCTCATGCTTGGTCTTCCCCTCCATATGCCGGCCGGGCACCGGCGCCCTTTGAACACGGGAAATGATGGCCCTAGACGCCCGACGTTGCAAGGACACCGTTCAAGGGTGCGGTTGATTTCAGTCAGGCTGAGGTTAATGCCATCTGGGGGCTAAGTTTCAGTTCGCCTGCCTCGGTATCCGAGCCGCCGCGAGAGGTCGGCCGCTCCGTCTCGGGTCAGACGGTCGAGCTCGGTGGGATTTCCGGACCGCAAGCGGTGCGACGGGCCGCTCAGGTCGAGTGCCGCCACGACCTCGCCGTCGGGGCCGAAGACCGGGGCGGCGACTGCGTCGAGACCGAGCTCGAGCTCTTCGTGGGTGTGGGCGACGCCCATCTGCCGGGCTTCCTCGAGCTGCCTTTCGAGCTGGTCACGATCCGTGACGGTATCCGGCGTCAGGCGCTGCAGCGGCAGCGCGAGCAACCGTTCCCGAACAGCTTCCGGCCCGAACGCAAGAATTGCCTTGCCGCTGGCGGTGGAGTGGACGGGCGTGCGGCGCCCCAGCCAGTTCACGCTGACCACCGAGGTGGAGGCGGTGGCCTGCTCGATGGGCACGATGACGTCGCCGGTCAAGACGTCGAGGGTCGCCGTCTCGCCGGTGGCCGCGGCCAGGCGCTCGCACACCGGGCGAGCCACGTAGCGAAGGTCGAACTCGCCGGTCACCACACTGGCGAGCTGCGGCAGGCGACGGCCGAGCCGGTAGCGGGCGGTGCGCTGGTCGCGCTCCACCAGCGCGTGGCGTTCCAGCGTGCCCAGCAGCCGGAGCGCCGTCGAGCGGTGGACGTGGAGCTCGCGGGCGACGTCGGCGCCGGTGCGCCAACCGCCCTGGGCGAGCAGGTCGAGGATGGCCACCGCCCGCTCTACAGAGCGGACCGAGAGATCCCTCGCCTCGTTGCTCACAGCGCAACATTAGCGTTGCCAGCGCGGGTCCGGAGACGTAAACTGTTGAGCTCTGAGCATCTGTTGGGCGATGCGCAACACATGAGCCGAGAAGAGGAGATCCGGGCAGGGCTGTTCGAGCACACGCTCAATGGCCACGCGCCCGAGGTCAAAGTCCTGACCGAGGAGGCCTTGAGCCTCGGCATGGACCCGATGGACATCCTGTTCAAGGCTCTCATCCCGTCCCTGGAAGAGGTGGGACGCCGCTTCGAGAAGGGCGACTTCTTCGTCCCCGAGATGCTGATCGCCGCCCGCGCCATGCAGGGCGCGCTGGTGATCCTCCGACCGTTGATCGCCGAGACCGGTGCCCAGCCGGTCGGCCGCTACGTCATCGGAACGGTCAAGGGCGACATCCACGACATCGGCAAAAACCTTTGCGTGATCATGCTCGAGGGCGCCGGGTTCGAGGTCTTCGACCTGGGCGTGAACACCCCGCCTGAGAAGTTCGTCGCCGCGGTCGAGGAGCACAAGCCCGACGTCGTCGGCTTCTCCGCGTTCTTGACCACGACGATGCCGATGTTCAAGGCCAACATCGAGGCCCTCACCAAGGCGGGCCTGCGCGACAAGGTGCACGTGGCGGTTGGCGGTGCGCCGGTGACCCTGGAGTATGCGAAGCACGTCGGCGCCGACAGCTACGCGCCCGATGCCTCGATGGCGACCCGGATGGCCAAGCAGCTGGTCGGCGATCGGCGTGACAGTTCGCCGGGCGCGCATGCGCTCGAGCAGGCCGTGATGAAGATCGACGAGACGCTCCGCAAGGGTTAGTTGGAGACCCGTCTCTCCTCGCGAGGGCGCGAGGTCGTGATCTCGGGTGACCGTGCCTTCGTCATCATCGGCGAACGCATCAACCCGACGGGGCGCAAGGTCCTCGCCGCGGAGATGAAAGAAGGCGTGATGGACCGCGTGCGTTCCGACGCCCGGGCGCAAACGGAAGCCGGGGCCCACATGCTGGACGTCAACGCGGGCATCCCGGCCGTGGACGAGCCCGCGCTGCTGGTCGCGGCGATCAAGACGGTTATGGAGGTAAGCGACGCGCCGATCTGCATCGACTCGTCGATCATCGAGGCGCTCGAGGCCGGCCTTTCCGCCTACGAGGGCAAGGCGCTCGTCAACTCGGTGACCGCGGAAGAGGACCGCATGGAGCGGATCCTCCCGCTGGTCAAGAAGCACGGCGCCGCGGTCATCGGCATGGCGAATGACGAAACCGGGATCTCGATGGTCCCGGAGGAACGGCTGGCGCTGGCCCGACGCATCGTCGAGCGCGCCGCCGACCACGGCATACCGCAGGAAGATGTGATCATCGACCCCATCGCGATGACCGTCGCCGCCGACCCGACATGCGGCGTGATCACGCTCGAGACGATGCGCCTGATCCGCGACGAGCTCGGCAACAACATGACGTGCGGCGCTTCCAACGTCTCCTTCGGCCTGCCCGACCGGCCTACCGTCAACGCTGCGTTTCTTCCGCTCGCCATGCACGCGGGGCTTACCTGCGCGATCACCAACCCACTCGAGGCGCAGGTGCGGCGCGCGATCCTCGCGGGCGACCTCTTGCTTGGCCATGACGAATACGCCATGAAATGGATCTCGAGCTATCGGGCGGAGCTGGTCCGGAGCCGGTCGTGATCGCGCGCAAGCTCGAGGTCACATATCTGCCGTTCGACCGGACGACCCGAGTGCCGCCAGGCACGACCGTGTTCAGCGCGGCGCACTGGATCGGTCTCCCCATCGACTCGACCTGCGGCGGCCGCGGCACGTGCGGCAAGTGCAAGGTGCGCGTGATCCGCGGAAGGCAGGACCCCGAAACCGCCGACCACAGGCAGCTGCGGCCGCAAGAGATCGCCGATGGCTGGCGCCTCTCGTGCCAGGCACGCATCTACGAGGACATGACTTGCGAGGTGCCGCAGCTGCTGCGCGTGCCGAAGGCCGCGACCATGGGTCTCGGCCGGCTCGTCATCCTCGACCCGAACGTGCGCAAGGTCTACCTCGAGCTGAGCGAACCGACGATGGATGATCAGCGCAGCGACGTCGCCCGCTTGAAAGAGGCGCTGACCACGGAAGGTCACGATATGGTCGCCGGTGTTGCGGTGCTGCGCACATTGCCCACGGTGTTTCGGGAAGCTGGTTTTCACGTGACCGCCGTGCTCGCGGGTGAGCACCTGGTCGCCGTGGAGCCCGGGGACACCACGGGCGAGTGCTACGGCGTGGCCTTCGACGTCGGGACGACGACGCTGGTCGGCACGCTCATGAACCTGCGGACAGGGATGGCCGCCTCGGTCCTCTCGACGCTCAACGGCCAGGCGCCGTTCGGCGCCGACGTCATCTCACGCATCAGCCACGGCATGAACGGTCCGGGTGCGATCCAAGAGCTGCAGGAAGCGGTGGTCACGACGATGAATACGATCCTCGACGAGCTCTACCGCGAGAGCGGCGTGTTGCCGGCGCAGACGTACGAGGCCGTCGTGGTCGGCAACGTCACGATGCTCCACCTCCTGCTCGGCATCGATCCGACGCCGCTCTCGATGTCTCCGTTCACGCCCGCGTTCATGGACCAGCTCAGCGTGGAAGCGCGCGAGCTCGGGCTGCGCATCCACCCGCACGGCTATGTGCAAACGCTGCCCGCCCTCGGCGCGTACGTCGGCGCGGACATCGTCGCCGGCGTGCTTGCGACCGGCATCGTGCGCGAGGACAAGCTGCGCGTGTTCGTCGACGTCGGTACCAACGGCGAGATCGTGCTTGGCACCGCGCAGCGCGCACTCGCCACCGCGGCGCCCGCCGGTCCCGCGTTCGAAGGAAGCCAGATCAAATGTGGGATGCGCGCCACCGTGGGCGCCATCGAGGGGGTGCAGCTAGGCGACCGTGTCGAGCTCCAGGTCATCGGAGGGGACGTGCCCGCCGAAGGCATCTGCGGCTCGGGGCTGGTCGACGCGGTCGCGCAATTGCTGCTCGCCGGCCTGCTCGACCACTCAGGTCGCCTCCGGACGCGCGGCGATGTGGCCGGCCACCCGCTGGCGGACCGGCTCATCGAGATCGATGGCGTGCGCGCGTTCCTGCTCGCCGACGGCGTCTACCTCACTCAGCGCGACATCCGGGAGCTGCAGTTCGCGAAAGGGTCGATCGCGACCGGGATCAAGGTGCTGATGGACATCCTAGGGGTGAAGGCAGCCGATCTCGACCAGGTCCTTCTCGGCGGATCGTTCGGCTCTTACCTGAATCCCGAGAGCGCGAAGATCATCGGCCTCGTCCCGCCCGTGGACGTCGACCGTATCATCGCGGTCGGCAACTCGGCGGGCGAGGGTGCGAAGATCGCGCTGCTCTCCTATCGAGAGCGGCAGGTCGCGTTCGAGCTGCCGTCGCGCATCGAATATGTGGAGCTCTCAGGGCGCTCCGACTTCAATGATTCCTTCGTTTCGGTGCTTGGATTTCCTCAGCTGGAGGCAGTCATATGAGCACAGCGCTGGTCATCTGTGGGGCGTTGGGCCGCGAGGTGAAAGACATCGTCGATCGGCGCGGCTGGGACGTCGACATCTACGGCGTGTCCGCGCTCCTTCACCTCTATCCATCGCGCATCGTCGACGAGCTGCGAGAGAAGCTGTACCGGCTGCGACCTCAATATGAAAAGCTCGTCGTCGTTTACGGCGAATGCGGGACGACGGGCAAGCTGGAGCCGCTGCTCGAAGAAGTCGGGGCGCATCGTCTCCGCGGCCCGCACTGCTACGAGATGTTCGCCGGAAAGGAGCAGTTTGCAGCGATCGCAGAGAAGCGCCCAGGGACGTTCTTCCTGACAGATTGGCTCGTGCGCAACTTCGACCGCGCCGTGATCCGGGGCCTCGGTCTCGATCGAGACCCGGAATTGAAATCGATGCTTTTCGGCAACTACGAGGCGGTGCTGTACCTGCGCCAGGTCCCGAATCCGCGGTTGGCTGAGAAGGCATCCGTGATCGCCGGCTACCTCGGTCTTCCACTCGAGATCTGCGATGTCGGCCTCGGGGAGCTTGAAGAGCGCCTTGCCGAGCTTGTCGAGGCGTAAGGCTTTCGCGGTCGTCACGCTGCTCTTTGCATCCGCGTGCGGCGGGTCGTCCACCGCAGGCCCCGGCGCCACCTTGTCGCCGCGCTCGACCCCAACCACAACCGGCACGGACGTAAACGGCACTCTGCAGTCAGGTAATTTCACGCGGACCTACGTCCTGCACCTGCCTCCCGAGTCATCCCGGCTGAAGCCGACGCCGATCGTGATCGCCTTTCACGGCCTGCCCATGACCGCCGGCGAGATGAGTCGAATCACTCATCTTTCCAAGGTGGCCGATGCCCATGGGTTCGCGGTTCTGTTTCCCCAGGGGTATCAGAAGAGCTGGGCGGTGCCAGGCGGCTCCACCCCCGCGCAGCAGGCAGGAATCGATGATGTTGCGTTCGTACGGACGCTGCTCGAGGCAGTAGGCAAGCTGTACGGGCTCGACCCCGCGCGCGTCGTTGCCACAGGAATCTCCAATGGCGGAATCCTCACGGAGTTCCTTGGTTGTTCGTTGAGCGAACGGCTGCTGGGCATCGTGCCCGTGGCCGGGCTAATGCGGCGCGACACTGCGGCCGGCTGCAAGCCGGCCAGACCCATCTCGGTTCTCGGGATACATGGCGTCGATGACCCGATTGCGTCATACGCGGGCGTGCCTGGCGCTGACGGATTTCTTTCCTTCACCGACACCCTCGCTTTCTGGGCAAGAGTCAACGGCTGCTCGAGCGCGCCGGTTTCCAGCCCACTGGCCGGGACGACCGTCACCGCGCTGACCTACGGCGGATGCGCATCTGGAACAGAGGTCATCGGCTACGCGGTTAAGGGAGGTGGGCATGCCTGGCCCGGCGGCGAACCGATCGGCAGCGCGGAGGAAATGGGCGAGACAAGCCGGCAATTTGACGCCAGTGAGCTGATCTGGTCGTTTCTCGACCGGCATCGCGGCGCCGCACAGCTCTGATATATGGCGAGTTATCAGGTCATGTACTGGAAGCACATCCCGTCCCAGGTGAAGGCATGGGATGACCAAACCGAAGCGAAGAGCATGCTTCCCGACTACTTCCAGGCGGCGATCGACGCCTACGCCATGAAGGATGGATCGACAGACATGGACGCGTATCTCGACGGATGGAAATGGGGGCCGGTCGACGAGCGCCCGGGCACGCCACAAGATGTCGTCGGCGCGCTGATCGACGAGCTCACTGCTGCCAACCCTCGCTCACGACTGTTGAATCCGCAGTGAGCGACGACATCTTCGATCGGCTCGTCTCCAGCCAGCAGCTGGTGATCGCGATGCTGCGCATCGCGGCTGAGGACTCGTCGGCGAGGGTTGGCGCCTGGAACCTCCGCGACATCGCCGCCCACATGGCCGCGACGGAGCGGGACTGCTACGAGCCGCGGATCCGCGCCATCGCCGCCGGCGAAAACCCCAGCTTTGATTTCTTCACCAACGACGAGACCGACTTCAGCGGCATCCAGCTCGAAGACGCGCTCGACGAGTGGAGCGCGACGCGCGCGCAGGTTATCGGCTACGCGAGGTCTTTGAACGACGAGCAGCGCTTGCTGACCGGCCACCACGAGCGGTACGGGGAGGTGACGGTCGAGCGGTACCTCGAGATCGCTCTCGAGCACGACCGCGCCCACCTGCGAGGCCTGGAGCGTCTGGCCGGCGAGCTGACCCGCTAGCGTCCGCGGCGAGGTTGACCTGAACCAGCATGGCGGCTGTGGCTGCAGCCGCCTGAGCGAGGACCCCGGCGGCGGTCGCGTCCGCCCACAGGTTCGGGTTGCCGCTGCTTTCGAGCTCGTTCGCCAGCGTCAAGACCTCGGCCGCCAGGCTGGCGATCTCCACCGGGATGTTGATCGTCTCCTGGCGGGCCGCGTCGACGCCCTGCTTCGAGCGCCTCGCCTCGAGGTAGGCGATGTAGGCGTGAGCGTCCTCGTCGATCAACTCTCCGCTGCGCTGACGGAGGTCATGGGCTCGTTTGCGCGCGGGTTCGGCGCCGCTCCAATGACTGGCCGACAGCTGCGCCACCTTTTCGAGCAGTGCTGCGGCGACGGCCACCACCGCCGCCGCCGCCGACCCGCTGGCCGGCGCGGGCTCGCCGGAGGCGAGGGCATCGACCAGCCGTCCCAGCCGGCCGTCAGGCTTCACCGATCTCTCCTTTGCGCCTGGTGATGTACTCCTGCAGCTGCTCGTCGACACCTGAGTCGATGCCCGGATCCGGATACTCGGCGAGCACCTGCTTCCAGCGCTCCGCGGCGACGACGTCCGCGGTGCGTGAGCCGAAGCGCTGCCAGCGGTCGAAGTTCTCGGTCGACGAGACCCACGGGCGGTAGAAGCCGGTGCGGTAGTGCCGCATCGTGTGCTCGGCGCCGAGGAAATGCCCGCCGGGGCCGACCTCACGCAGCGCATCCATCGCCAACCCCTCGTCGTCCACCGGCATGCCGTGGCTGAGGATCCACTCGAACATGCGCAGCTGCTCCACGTCGATGATGAACTTCTCGTAGGAGGCAAGCAGGGCGCTCTCCAGCCAGCCTGCGGCGTGGAGGACGAAGTTGACGCGGCCGAGGATCGTCGGCCACATGCACATCATCGACTCGTATGCGGCCTGAGCGTCCGGCGCCTTGGACGACGTCAGAGCCCCGCCGCCGCGGAACGGCAGGTTGTAATGGCGCGCCATCTGCGCGCTGGCGAGGATGCCCATCGCGGACTCCGGGGTGCCGAAGGCCGGGCTGCCCGACTGCATGTCGGTGTTGGTCAGGAACGAGCCGTAGACGCTCGGGGTGCCCGGCCGGATGAGCTGCACGAGCGCGATTCCGGCCAGGGCCTCTGCCGTCTGTTGAGCGACGGTGCCGGCGAGCCCCATCGGCGACATCGCGCCGGCCATCAGAAACGGCGTCACGATCACGGGCTGACCCGCCTCTGAATAGTCGAGGAGCGCTCCGAGCATGCGGTCGTCGTAGCGAAGCGGGCTGTTGACGTTGATCAGGCTGATCACAGCGGGCGTCTTCTCGATGCTGTCCCGCCCTCCGCACGCGATCGCCGCCATCTGGATCGTGTCGCGGGCGTTCTCGGCCGAGATGACGCTGCCCATGAAGGGCTTATCCGTCCAGCGGATGTGCGAGTAGACCATGTCCAGGTGCCGCGTGCCAAGGGGAAGATCCTCCGGCTCCACCGTCGTGCCGCCCGCGCAGTGGATCTGATCGATGGCCTGCGCCATCTTGTCGAAGTTGGTGAAGTCATCGAGCGTGGCCCCTCGGCGCCCGCGCTCCAGGTCGGTGACGAACGGCGGCCCGTAGACCGGCGCCGTGACCACGTTGTCGCCGCCGAGGATCACCGAGCGGGCCTGGTTCCGGGCCTGGAGCTCGAAGGTCGCGGGCGTCTTGGCCACGTGTTCCATGACGAATGCCCGCTCGAAGCGGACTCGGTTTTCCTCGACCCGCATGCCGGCCTTCCGGAAGAGGTCCTTCGCCCGCTCGTGCAGGAAATCGACGCCGATCTCTTCGAGGATGGTCATCGCCTGCTCGTGGATGGTGTTGACTTCCTCGGCCGTAAGCTGGTCGTACGGCTTCAGGCGGTTCTTCCACACAGCAGGTCAATCTTGACCCAGCGCGGGGTGTGGTAACGTAAGCGTTGCCCATTGGGGCGCTAGGTCCCGCCTGGGGACCCTCCCTAACCTGACTTGACCCCCATCACACGTCACGCCCGCATCACTCGCAAGGCTCGCCTGGCATGAGCACGCCCATACCCGGCGACGTCCTACCGCTCTGGAACCCGGAGATCCCCGGGGAGGAGATCCAGGCAGGCCGCCTTGGCATCCGCGTCCGTCCCGGCACGCCGGCGGCGGCGAAGGTGCTGGCGCTCGAGGCTCACGGAGGCGCCGAGCTGCTGCGCCAGGTGCTCCAGGAGCAAAAGCTCATCGACGGCACCTACAACGTCGTCAAGCCCGAAAAGCCGCTTGAGTTCATCGGCCAGGTCAGCAGCACCCTGCTGACCGGCAAGCTGGGCCGGACGCCGATGGGGCTCGCGCTGGAGATCACCGACTGGCAGGAGCTCGAGGGCGCCTACGAGATCGAGAAGAACCGGCTGCGGCTCCGCTTCCAGGAGCTGCACGTGGTCAAGGAGTGGGACGGCGACCTCGAGGGCTTCACCGCCATCGTCCTGCGCGAGCAGGCCAAGTCGCACCCCCTGCTCGACTCGACCATGCGCTTCATCGAGCACCTCCGCGACTACCGCGAGAACCTCGCCGAGGCAGCCGTCCGGCGCTACGAGGCCACCGAGCAGTGGATCGAGTGCCCGAAGTGCGAGACCGAGATCCCAACCTCAAACGGCATCCACTGCCCGAACTGCGGCGAGGACATGCGCGGCGGCGAGTACGTGCGGGCGATCCTCCACCTGGTCGACGACGCCGATGGCCGTATCTACCGCGGTATCGACTCTCTGACCGTCCGTTCAGCGGGATTCCCGGAGTACCGCGGCATGTCGCTGGACCGCGTCCAGGGCTCAAACCTGTGGGTCAGCTTCCGGCGCTACGACCCGCTGCCCGACGAGGGAATCGTCCTCCCCACGGCCAGCGTGGAGATGTTCGAGGCCCAGCGGTCGGTCATCCGCCAGCTCCAGATCGGCAGCCCCCGCACCGGTGCCCTGGCCGCCGAGCTCGCCGACCCAGGATGGCTCGGCAGCCCGCCGCGTGTTCCCCTCGACGGTAAGCGGGCACACCACCTGCCCGACCCCAACGAGGAGCAGGCCGAGGCGGTGGCGCGGGTGATGGGGATGCGGCCAGGACAGCTGTACCTCATCCAGGGTCCGCCGGGGACCGGCAAGACGACGGCGATCGTGGAGTCGATCCGGCGCATCCTGGGCCGCAACCCGAACTCTTCGATCCTCCTTTCGTCGCACTCGAACGACGCCGTCGACACCGGCCAGGAGCGGCTCCTGGGCTTCTCGCACGTCCGCCAGGCCCGCATCGCCGAGCCCGGCAAGGTGCCCCGCCGCCTGCGGCCGACGCTGGTAGAGGGTGACGACCTGACGCCGTACAACCTGGTCGCCGGGACCTGCAACCGCCTGACCATCGACTCCCGGCTGCGCTTCGAGGTCTTCGACTGGCTGATCCTCGACGAGGCCAACAAGGTGCGCGCGAACGAGGCGCTGGCGTTGATGCCGCTGGCCAAGCGTTGGGTGATGATCGGCGACCTCAACCAGCTGCCGCCGGTCATGGAGGAGGCGGCGTCGACCTTCAAGGTCTCGCAGCCGCTCGACGAGCTCGTGCGCGACGACAGCTTTTACGGCTGGATCTGGGACAAGGCGCAGGCCGGCTCACGCATCATGCTGCCGCGCCAGTACCGGATGCGCGAGCCGATCGGCCGCGTGGTCTCCGACCTCTTCTACGAGGGCAAGCTGATCCACGAGGCGCCGCATCCGCGGATGCCGCTGCCGTGGCCGTTCGATCGGGAGCTGGTCTGGGTTGACACCGGGGCTCAGGACGAATACCGGGACGCGCAGCGCTCGGTCGCGAACGAGTTCGAGGTCGCGCTCTGCAAGGACATCACGTCGATCATCCGGCGCCGCGTGCGCAAGGCGAAGCTGGCGGTGATCGCGATGTACAACTCACAGGTCAACCGGCTGCAGGGCGCGCTGAAAGGCATCGTCCCGCCGGATGACATCGAGTCGGTCGACGCGTTCGAGGGCCGCGAGTCGGACGGCGTGATCCTGTCTCTCGTACGCTCCAATGACCGCGCCGCGATCGGATTCTTGAACGACCCGAACCGCGTCAACGTCGCGATCTCGCGGGCCAAGAAGCTGCTGGTGATCGTGGGCGACTCCAAGACCGTCATCGGCGGCGCACCCGAGCTGTTCGGGCCTCTGTTCGAGCACTGCAAGGAGGAGGGCCTCGTCGCCGGCGTTGGTGCGGTGGTGACAGCCTGCCAGCGGGTAGGGATCCGCTCCCATGTCCAGCGCCTGTCGCGCCCGCACCGCGGTGACCGCAGGGCCCGCCGCCGCCGCCGCGGCCAGAGGCTTCCCGGCGAGGCCGCGCCGAACGGCGAGGGCGACGTGCCGCCGAACGGATCCGAACCGATGCCGATCGAGGCCGAAGCCGGCTCGAACGGCGCCCCGGAGCCCGCTCCGGTCGAAAGCCCTAGGGAGACCGAATAACCCGAGGGGGCCCGTCGCTGGATCTTCCACCTGGATCGCCGAATCTCTGGTCACCGGGCTCGGCCGCGGGTCCGCACGTTTAAGCTCTTCGCGGCATGAGCGACCAGTGCGTCTTCTGCGAGATCGTCCACGGCACTGCGCCCGCAAGCTGGGTCTACCAGGACGACACCGTGGTCGCCTTCATGGACGTGCAGCCGATCACCCAGGGGCACATGCTCGTCCTCCCACGTGAGCACGCCGTCCTGATGAAGGACATCAACGAGACCGCGGCGATGCGGACGTTCCGGGTCGCTCGCAAACTCGCGGCGGTGGCTCGGCAGACCCTGGGCGCAAGCGGCGTGAACATCCTGGTCATGGACGGCGAGGCCGCCTATCAGGACGTGCCGCACTTCCACGTCCATGTCATTCCGCGCTACGCGAACGACGGCTTCGGGCTCACCTTCCCGCAGAGCTACGAGCGCCCGCCGGCGCGGGCGCAGCTCGACGCCATCGCGGCGGCGCTGCACGCGGCGTCGTCGCCCGCTACCGCGTGATGGTGACCTTAAGCGAGTAGACCGCCAGGTACATCGGGCACGCCGCGCCCGGCGGGCATGCCGGCGAGGCGTTCGAGGTGATATCAACCGCCCCTGGCTTCATGGCCTGGAACGCCGCGAGGGTGACGCCTCGTGCCGCGGTCGCGGCCGGATGGACGATCGGGGCGAGGACCGTCGGGTCGCCGGAGCGAGGCTCAGCCCAGTTCTTCATCCCATTCGGCGCGTGGAGCGTGACCTCGAGCTTCTGCCCCACACGCATCGTGACCGCGTGGTCGGTGTCCGTCGCCGAGACGTCGAACCCAAAACACCCGCTCGCGCTCGGCGAGGGACTCGGATTGGTACCCGCACCGATCCGGGTTGCGCCGCAGCCTGTCAGAAGCAGCCCGATCGCCGCCGCAAGCAGAAATTTCTTCATCTCAGTACCGAAACGAGCCCCGTGCCGTTGGGGTAACTCGTGACGTTAGGATTGGCCGCTTGTGTCTAAGTTCACCACGCTGATCTTGGCGGGCCTTCTATTGGCCGCCTGCAGCAGCACGAAGGTCGCCTCGGTCCAGCCCTCGCCGTCACCCGTGACCGGCGGCCTCGCCCAGGGATTGATCGCCTACGCGGCCGACGGCGGAGTTGGGGTGCTCGACCCCGCAACCGGCAAACCGACGATCGTGGCTCCGCTTCCGCCGGGCGCCTTTCGGGTCATGGGCCCGGTCTGGGCACCCGCCCCAAACGTCGACCATCCGGTCATCTACTTCACCGTCCACGACCAACGGCCAGCTGAGGGTCGGACGACATCCGGCGTGGTCCCTTATGACTGGCTTTTTCGGGTCGATCCGTTTGCGGGCACGATCGAGCCGGTCGCCGCCTCGCACGATTCGGAGAGCGAGGGTCCCATCGGCCTCGTCGCCAACGCGCACTACCTCGCCATGAGCTATGGCTGCTGCGCGACCTATGAGGTGGACGCGCTTGACCTCACCAGGTCCGCGGGTCCGCTCAAGGTCCTCTCCAGGCCACCGGCTCAGGCCGCGTTCCTCACCCAGGGGGCTGCGCCCGGCGATTCGGGATTGATCGCGGTGCAGGCCGCGGGTACAGGGGCGTGGTACTGGCTCAACGCAGACGCCGGCGTGCTGAACCCTTTCCCGCTGAAGCTCGGCCCCGACGATGGCCCGATCGCGATCAGTGCAGACGGCCGGCTGGCAGCTGTCGCGCTGCCGACCCAGGGCGCCGTGATCGAGCCGATCAACAGCGGGCTGCCGCTCGCAGCACCGACCGCGAGCGGCTCCTCGACCGCCGCCCCCGCCGCGACGCCCTCCCCGCAAGCTAGCCCGAAAGCTCCCAAGCACGTCAACTCGAAGCTGCTGCACCCCGACGGACTCTCCTGGAGTCCCGACGCCAAGCAGCTGGCGGTGGCGGTCAGCGGCGAGATCGAGCTCTACGACGCTTCCGCTGCCGACGGTCCTCCGTCAGCCCGCTACCTCGTGGGGGCAAACGTGCTCGGTGTGTCCTGGTCGGGTCCGCTTGCGGACAGGACCCTCGTAGGTGTCAAGGCGAGCGCTGGTCCGCAGACCGCCGTCGACGCGCTGCTCGCGGCGACCAGGCTGCCCGCAGCGGCGGACACACCGGCGAACCGGCCATTCACACAGATCTACCTCTGGCAGTTCGATTCGTCGAAGCCTTCGCCCATCGAGACCATCACGGACGCGACCTCGAGCGTGATCGGGAAATACCCGCCGCTCTCCGCCGGCGTCGTCTTCCATCACTGGGCGCCGACCGAGACATGGGCGCTTCTCGGAGGTTGCTATCGCTACCGCGTCGTGATCACCGGCAGCATCGCCCCGGTCGCGTCTACGTTCGGCCTGCCCGGCAACCCTTCCTGCGCCGGCAAACCGTCCCCGACCTAGCATCAGAGGAGTGGATTTTCTCGCGGGTCATGCCGAATCGCTTGCGAAGAAAGCCGCTGTCATCTGCGGTGACGAAACCCTCGACTTCGCAACGCTGAACAAGAGAGCAAGCCAGGCCGCCAACGCTTTTGCGGGTCTTGGTTGCAAGGAAGGCGACCGCGTCGCCTGGATGTCGTTCAACTCGATCGCGGGCACAGAGATCGCCAACGGCGTGCGCCGGGCGGGGCTTGTCATCGTGCCGGTCAACTACCGGCTGCGCGGTGCCGAGATCGCATACGTGCTCAACGATTCGGGCGCCAGGGTCGCGGCGGCCGGTCCAGACCACGTCGACGCGATGGCTGCAGCCGCGGCAGGCGTCAAGGGCGACGTGCGCTTCGTGGCCGCGAGAGCGAACGTACCGAGTGGTTGGCTGTCGTATCGCGAGCTCATGAGCGGCTCGCCTGACGAGTACGACGGCACGGGCGACGGTCTCGGCCCGTCGATGATCTACACGTCAGGCACGACCGGCAATCCGAAAGGCGCGTGGCGGCCCCATGGAGTCGACATCGCCAACGTTCTCCAGGTGATCGCGATCTTCGAGCTGACACAGTCGGACGTGCATCTCGCGTGCGGACCCGGGTATCACAGTGCCGTCTCGTTCTTCTCCGCGCTGCATCAGGTCCTGGGCGCCACCGTCGTCATGCAACCGACGTTCGAAGCCGACGACGCGCTGGATCTGATCGCCCGTCATCGCGTGACCACGAGCTTCATGGCGCCGACGCTCTTGCAGCGCCTCGTCGAGGCGCAAGAGAGGCGACCACGCGACGCCACGTCGCTGCGCGCGCTGATCCTGGGCGCGGCGCCGTGCCCCCACGCCCTCAAGGTCCGCGCCGAGGCCGCCTTCGGACAGGTTCTGTGGGAGTTCTACGGCGCGACCGAGACCGGGATCAACACGGTGCTGCGACCCGAGGACCAGCTGCGCAAGCCGGGGTCTTGCGGCACCGCGGTGCCGGGCCAGGAGATCAGGCTCATGCGCGATGACGGCACCCAAGCTGATACAGGCGAACCCGGAGAGCTCATGGTCCGCAACACCTGGCAGGCTGAGTACTTCAACCGGCCTGACGCCACCAGCGACAGCCTCCACGATGGATTCTTCTCGGTCGGCGACATCGCGTACCGCGACGGCGAGGGCTATTACTACGTCTGTGACCGGCGGATCGACATGATCATCTCGGGTGGGGTCAACATCTACCCGGCCGAAGTCGAAGCGGTGCTGCACGCGCACCCGGCCGTGATGGATGCGGCGGTGATCGGGGTGCCTGACGACCAGTGGGGTGAATCGGTCAAGGCGGTGGTCCAGGTCCGACGGCCGATGACCGTCACCCAAGAAGAATTAGTCGCTTTCTGCGCCGAGCGCCTGGCCGGTTACAAAAAGCCGCGTTCTGTCGACTTCGTCGACGAGCTCCCGCGCGACGACGCCGGCAAGCTCCTCAAGCGGAAGCTGCGCGACGCTTACTGGTCGAGCGCCGGCCGCTTTATCTGAGTGACCGACTCGATCTCGTTCGACCGCGCGGCTCCGTACTACGACTGCACCCGGGCCTTCCCAGACGACGTCATGGAGCGCCTCATCCCGATGCTCACCCGTGAGCTGCCCCCGGGCGAGCGCTGCCTCGAGATCGGCGTCGGCACCGGCCGGATCGCGCTGCCCCTGATGCGCGAAGGCATCCGCATCGTCGGCGTCGACATCGCGGCCGAGATGCTGCGCAGGCTGATCGACAAGGCCGGCGGGTCCGGACCGCCCGCGGCGATCGCCGACGCGACGCGCCTGCCCTTCGCCGACGGGACGTTCGGCTCCGCGATCGCGGCCCACGTGCTGCACCTGATCCCCGGTTGGAGAACCGCGATCGACGAGGTGACCAGGGTGGTGCGGCCGGGTGGGGTTCTCGTCGCGTCCCGCGGGGCGTCGACGAGGACGGAGTGGCAGCACCAGGTCAGGCGTCGGTTCTTTGCCGAGGCCGGCGACCCTCCATGGCCTCCTGGGATCAATCGGATCGAAGAGCTGGACGACGGGATGAGGGCCAGGGGCGCGGCCGTGCATGAGCTCCCGGAGCTGGACCGCGAGGACCTGGCCAGCATCAACGACCTTCTCGCGGCGCTCGAGGGCGGCATATGGTCCGCGTGCTGGGCGCTCGACGAGGCGACTCGCCAGCGGGCGGCGACCGCGACCAGAGAGTGGGCTGGTCGCGAGCTCGGTGACCTCGATCAGCCCAGACCGACCCTTTACAGCTCTGTCTGGCGGGCGTACTGGCTGCCCTGACTGCTTACGCCCGGTAGGTCGAGGCCTGGAGTGCTCATGCGAGCAGCGGCAGCACGAACTCCAGCGAGCGGCTGACCCGGCCGAGCGGCCGGTCGTCTCGGGTACTCAGGCGCGTCTCCTGCTCGAGCGTGTACCAACCACGATATTTCGCACCGCGAAGGGCCTCGGTCGCCCGTCTCACCTCGGCGCCACCCTCGCCGATCGGCCGGTAGAGGTTGCGCGCGACCGCATCCTTGAAGTCGAGCGAGCGCTCGCGCACGCGACTTGCGAGGTCGAGGTCGACATCGTTCAGATGGACGTGCTGGATCCGACCCGCGGTCAGCTCGATCACCTCGACAGGGTCGGCCCCCGCGATCACGAGGTGGGCGATGTCCAGGCAGACACCAGCCTCGGAGCCCACCAGCAGCCGTTCGATCTCCTTCGGCCCCTGAATGATGCTGCCAAACCGGGGCTGCACGGCGAGCTTGAGCCTGTGCCGCGCGCACACGTGCTCGACCGAGCCGACCAGGTGGAGCAAGTGCGCCCACTCCGCGTTGGAAAGCAAAGCCTCGTGTGCACGCACCGGATGGCGTTCGGGTATGGCCGCGAGGACCAGCGTTTCGGCGCCGATCGCCGCGAGCCAGTGCGCATGCCCGTCGATGTGCGCCAGCTCCGGTCCACGGATGCTGTGGTGATGGAGGACCGCGTGGACCTGCCCGGCGACGACGTGGAGACGATGCCGCCTCAGCATTGCCTTGGCGTGGTCGCTGCGGTCAGGCAGAAACCCCGGCGGACCGGCCGTGATCGCGCCTTCGCCGACGGCCGCGGCCTCGCTCAGCACGCGCTCGGCGTCGATCTGGTGTCCCCAGTCGCGGGTCTCGTTGACGCCCCAGCACGCCGGCGAGAGCGCGAGCCGGTGCACCGACCGGATTCGCCGGGCACCGATGCCACCCATCCCGCGCACTGACCGAGCAACCAACGCGCAGAGATTAACCTTCTAGTCAACGGATGCCAGAAACGGCCTTTCATCTGCGGCTTCGCCCGGCGACCTTCGAAGACGCCGAGATGGTGGCCGACCTGCAGACGCTGCGCGACCCTCAGGAACCCAGCGACCCGGTGCTGCTTCGCTACTGGTGGCAGATGACCGACGCGCTCGAGAAGTCGATGCGCCAGGTGGCCGAGCACGATGGCGCCGCGGTGGCCTACATCGGATCGCAGCACGAGCTGTGGGAGCCGGCCGATCAGCGTTTCGGACTCCTGCGACCAATCCTGCGATCCGATTTGTGGAGCAGCGAGGGATACGCCGAGCTCGTCGCGATTGGTGAAAACTGGCTCCGGCTCGAAGGCGCCACGACCGCGGTGGCGCGGGTCCGCGAGGACTTTCAAAACGACATCGAAGCGCTGGCCAAGATCGGATTCCGCGAGAACCGGCGTATGCGTACCTCCGAGCTCGACCTCGTGCAGCGCCGTGATGAGATCTTGCGGACGTTGACGGACTGCCGTGAAGAGATGCAGCGCGAGGGCGTGCGTCTGCTTCCGCTGAGCAAAGACAACGATCCGGACAAGTATCAGAAGCTCTACGCGATGTTCATCGAGTCCGAAAAGGACATTCCGACCACCGTGCCCTGGAGGGTCCTCACGTTTCCTGAGTGGAGGCGGTTCTGGCTCGAGAACCCAGGCATTCGGGAAGACCGGTTCTGGGTCGCACGCGCGGGCGACGAGATCGTCGGCACGTCCGTTCTCGATTGCCCTGTCGTTCGCGGAATCCCATGGACAGCGTATACCGGCACCTCGCGCAGCGTCCGCGGACGTGGCATCGCCCGTGCCCTCAAGTACGAATCGATGGCTCAGGCGATCGAGGCCGGATACACACGAGTACGCACGACCAACGATGCCGACAACCCCTCGATCCTGCGCATCAACAACCAGATGGGTTACCGGCTGGTGGCCCCCATCCTCGAGCTGCACCGGCCGCTCGGGTGACCGCCGACACGCCTTACGGCGTCAAGACGCTGCCCGAGCTCTACAAAGTGTGGTCGGCGACGGGCATGGTCGCCAACATCGGGACTCGAATCGTGGACGTCGATTTCGGAAGGCTCGTGCTCGAAGGCAACATGACCGCCGGGTCCCATGGTTTCCCAACCTCTCGGGGTACGATCGTCCACGGCGGCGCCATCGCGACTCTTGCGGACGAATGCCTCGCTTCAGTCGCTTTCACCGCCGCCGAGGAAGGCGAAACCACGGTGACCGCCGACCTCAAGGTCGACTTCCTCCGGCCCGCCAAGCCCGGCCGGCTGGTGGCGCGCGGCACGGTTCGGCACCGGACCAAGCGCCTGGCTTTTTGCGAGGCCACCGTCGAGCAGGACGGAGGCCAGGTCGTCGCCGAGGCGCGTGCTGTGATCGCCTACGTCAAGGCTTAGAGCTGGTCTGGCGTGGGCCGGTCCTCCAGAAGCGGCAGCGTCATGAGCGTCCAGTGAACCCCGGCGTCATCTGTGGTCTCCAGCATCGACCGCGGTCCGGCCATTCCGGCAAACCAGGCGTGCTCGCGGTCCAGCATCTGGAGTGATCCCGGCAGTGGTGTGATGACGCCTATGTCCAGGGGTTCCGACCAGGTGGCGCCGCCGTCGGAGCTGCTCGCCCACATGCCGTCACCGATCCACCACCAGTGGGCGGCGTCGAAGTAGCCGATCGCTCCGTTGCCCGACGGTGGCGCGACCGTCGACCAGCTCCTGCCGCCGTCGGTGGTGCCCAGCCGCGTCTGATTTGGCGGCGGCTCTTTGGCGAATGGCCCGGTGACGACCTGATCCAGGAGCGTCGTGTAGGTGTAGGTGCGCGGACGGCCGCCGTCAAACGCGCGCACGGTCAGCGGCGGGTAGGCGCGGATGGTACCTCCGACGCCGGTCCTGCCTTTGATCGGCGGGAAGTAGACGACCGACGCAACCACGCCCTGTCCAACCGTCGGACGCATGGCGACGAAAAACTGGCCGGCACGGGGCCAGCCTCCGTCCGGTGCCGGAAGCGGGACGCGGGCCCAGCTCGCGCCGAAGTCCTGCGTCGCGTACCCGTACGGTCCGGAGCTCGAGGTGGTGAGCCAACCGGTCGTGTGGTCCGAGAACTGAACCTCAAATGCCTGGTCCGGCGCGTGCACCGGCGGCCCGAGGTCGACCCAGCTCAGTCCGCCGTTTTCGGTCCTGAAGAGCCGCACGGGCGGAGATTCTGACTGCCGAGTTTCGGCGACGAGCATCCAGCCGTGGTCGGAGTCGACAAACGACCACGACAACGCCGACGTGTTGGGATTCAAGGCGGGTCGGGAGACCCACGTCTGCCCTCCATCCGAAGTTCGATGCAGGATCGGCTGCGTGCCGAGGAGGGCGAAGACACCGACTGACTGATCGAAGAACTTGATGAACTTGGCGTGGCCGCCGCCCGGCGCGGCGAGCTGTCGTGTCCAGGTCGTTCCACCGTCGGTCGTGCGGATGACGCCAAAGTCGCCCGAGGTGAAATCGACCACGATCCAGCCGGTCGTCGGGTTTACGAAGTCGATCGCAGCCACCCGGTAATCGCCGCGCAGCGCGCCGGCGGCGGAACCCGCGCCCGCGGGAAAAAAGCTGAAGTTGGGGTGAATGTACGCGGCGCCGGTGGCGACGATCGCGATTACCGAGATCGTGATCAGGGCGAGGGCGCGACCAGGCCGAGCGCGCGGCATCGCCGAATCAAAATCAAGTTCGAGCTCGGCCGCTTGCATGCCCGATGCCCTGAGCTTAACTGGGCCCGGGCGCGTTTGGCGCACTCGCAATACACGCCGCACCCCGAGCTGCGGACCGCCGCGCCGACATGTGCATCGGCTTCGGGATAGATTTGAATCGATGATCAGCCCCACCGCAGCGGAATCCGGGGGATCGGCGTGATTTCGCGAGGACCCTTGCTCAAGGTCAGACGTGCTGAGATCGACGACGCTGCGGCGATCGCGAAGGTCCACGTCGCCACCTGGCGGTCGACCTATGGCGGCATGCTGCCCGACGATTTCCTCGCCTCCCTGGCCGAGGCAGGTTATGAGGAGCGCTGGCAGCGTGTCCTGGCTGACGAGTCGAGTCGCGTCTACGTCGCCGCGGACGGCCGCGAGGTGGTCGGGTTCGCGTCAGGTGGACGGGAGCGCGCCGGTGAGGACGGATACGGCGGCGAGCTGTATGCGATCTACGTTCTGCAGGATGCGCAGGGCCGCGGCCACGGGCGCAGTCTGGTCCAGGCGGTGACCGCGGGCCTGCGCGAGCTCGATCTGTCGGACATGATCGTGTGGGTGCTTCGCGACAACACCGGCGCTCGCAACTTCTACGAGCGCCTGGGCGGTGTTTACGTCAGAGCTCAGCCGATCACCATCGGCTCCGCGCTGTTGGAGGAAGTCTCCTACGGTTGGAGGTCACTCGACGACGTCGTCTACTGAGGTGGCGGCAGCGGCTTCTGCCTGAAGTCGAAGCAGTCCTCCATTCCATCCGCCGCCCTCGTCCTGTTGTTGACCGAAGCAAGCCCGAAGATGTTCTCGCAAAACTTGAGCAGGCTCACGTGCGAGTGCAGCGCCTTGGAGATGTAGCCGCTGCGCGCATACGGGCTCAGGACGATGCATCCGACGCGCCCGCCGTAGCGGAACTGCGTCCCGTCGCTCCACTTCTCGACCTGGGCTGGAGTCACGTGATCCCACCAACCGCCCCAGTCGTCCCAGGTGATGAAGATCGCCACCTCTGGCCACAAGCCCGCCGCGATCACCGCCTTGACCTGGCTGACGGTCCACTGGCTGCCCATGCTCACGTCGCCCTCGTGCTCGGCGCGCTGCGCCGGCGTGTCCGCCGGATGCTCGCTCAATGCCTCGTCCGAGTAAAGCCATGAGACAGCGGGCAAGCGGCCGGCGGCCGCGTCCGTGGCGAACTGCTGCCACTTGCGCCTCCTGCCGGCGGTGTATTTGATGAACTCGAATGCATAGCCGTTGTAGTTGCCCCACGAAAGGCCTGCCGCGTCGAGATGCGAGGGAAGCGAGGGCTGGTCGTAGACAGGCGGACCGGGGTGCTTGCGGTAGTTGGTTCCTGGGTTGTCGACGAGCGGCGAGTCGGCCATGATCAGCATCAGGTGGTTCGGGGTCGAGGGTCCCGCCACGTCCGTGAAGTAGTTGTCGCAGAGCGTGAACTGCTTCGCGTAGCCCCAATAGTGCGGGATGTCTTTTTGCGGAAAGGCGACCCGAGGCGCGGTCTTGTCCCGCGTGAGCCATGCCTTGTGCCGGTGGTCGGGATCCCTGGGCGGTGGGTTGGGGCTCGCGGGCAGAGCCACGCCTTCGCCGCCGGGAAACCGGCCGAAGTAGTTGTCGTAGCCGTGGTTCTCCTTGACCACGATCACCACGTGCTTGATCGGGCTCGGATTCCTCTTCAGAGACACGCTCCCTGCCGGTTGGACCACTCGAGCTGGATCGTATAGCCGCCGAGCTGTCTGGTCTGCCAGGCGCAGATGTCGCCGATCTCCCCGTTGCTGTCGTCGTACCAACCCTGACCCGCGATCGGGTCGGTGAGCGCTTCGCACAGCTCGTGTGAGGTGGTCGTCGTCATCGCGTCGAGCACGGTCAGACCCCCTGCGCATCCTCCGCAGTCCGGGTACGGCATGACCGCGTAGTACACGCCGTCGACGTTGCTGTGATAGCCGCAAAAGTTGACGCAGGACGATGCGGTGTCGAGCTCCGAGGTCACGCCCGGCGGCAAGAACACGAAGTACAGCGAGCTTGGCGTCGGTTGGGAAACGGCCGGGTTGGATGCGATCTGATCGCGGACGAACTGCTGGATGTCGGTGTCGGTCACGATCTCGGGCGGGGCCGTCGTGACGGCGATGGCTCCGGTCCGGGATCCGCGCCCGATGCTGAAGTCCTGCACGTCGTACTCGGCGAGCTGATCCATCAATGGGCTTGCGAGCACGAACACGAAAAAGTCGTTCAGCTGCTGCATGAGCATGGCCTGAGGTTCGGCTCGCCAAGCGTCGCCCCAGAAGAACAGGAAGACTTGGGGGGAGGCGAGCAGCGGACCGCCTCGGTACGTGAGGCGGGCCGCCGCCACCGGCGCGACGGCCTCGGTGCGCAGCGGCACGATCTGGATCGGCCTAGGAGGTCTCATGGACGGCTCTGATGGAGGCCAGCCTGGGCACAAACGCCGTGGCGGCGCCCAGCAAGCACACTGCTGTGATCGAAAGGAACGCGTACGCAGGCCCGAGCGTGAACAGCGCACCCGCCACCAGCGCGCCGCCGATCTGGACGGCAGTCTGCACCGTCTGGAAGACGGCCTGCGTCCGCGCGTACCGACCGGGATCGGCGAGCCGGCTGACCTCGGCCATCGTGCTCGGCACGCCCAAGATGGTGAAGGCCCCTTCGACCAGACCCAGCCCGATCAGCCACGGCACCGAGGCGATGAACGGGTACAGAGCGGCGAAGAATGCAGTGCACGTCAGCCCGGCGACGATGAAGCGGCGCGGGCCGAAGCGATCGCCAAGCGATCCCGCCAGGCCGCTGAACAGCGTCGCGGGCAAGGCGAAGGCAACGAAGGACAAGCCGACGGCGAACGTGCTTGCGCCGCGAGTCGTGAGGTACAGCGACCAGATCGTGTCGAACGCGCCGATCATGTAAGACGTTCCCGCGCCGAGGAGGATGAGCGGGAGCAGGCGCCGCACGATGTGCATGGCCCGCGCTGGAACTTCAACTGTCGCCTGGGCGCGGACGTTCGGGAGGGTGGCGAGCGCGATCACCGTGACGGCCGAGAGCGCTGCCGCTATGACAAAGACCGCGCCGATGTTCAAAAGCGCGATGAAGCCCCCGATCGCAGGGCCGAGCAGCATGCCCGCCATGTTGGTCGCCTGCATATAGCCGAACGCGCGACCGCGCTCCTCCCGTGCCGTGACTTCCGCCAAAAGCCCATTGGCCGCCGGCCAGTAGGCGCCCTGAGCGGCGCCGTGGAAGAAACGGACGAGGATGAATGCGCCGAGCGGCAGAGGCAGCAAGTAGGCGAGGAACAGCGCCGCGCTGCCAAGCATCGCGGCGACCAGGACGGCCCGCGTGCCGATCCGGTCCGCCGCCCAACCCGCGGGATAGCGCACCAGCGCATTGGCGACGAGGCCCGCGGCGAAAACGATTCCAACCAGCGCCGCCGACCCTCCCTTGCGTCCGAGAAAGATCGGCAGCAGCGGAAGGAAGAACCACATCCCCGCGGCGTTGAGGAAGTTGATCGCGTACAGCGTCCAGAGCGTGCGTCTCCGACTCATCTATCCGGAATACTGGCAGAGCCGTGGTGACTGACAGGCTTCATGAGACACGGTGGGACGTGATCCCGCCCTCATCATTTTCCGCGCATATGCACATGGCCCTCGACGAGATGTTGCTCGAAGAGGTGATCGCAGGCGCGCGCCCACCGACGATGCGTCTTTGGCGATGGATCGAATGCGCGCTTGTCATCGGTTCGCATCAGTCGGTCGCCAATGAGGTCGATCTGGTGGCCGCTCACAAGTACGGCTTTGTGATCACCCGCCGGATGAGCGGCGGCGGGACCATGCTGTGCGAGCCGAATCGCACCATCACGTACTCCATGTATCTGCCGGAGTCGTTGGTCTCCGGCGTGAGCTTTCGGAAGTCGTACGCGCTTCTCGACGCGTGGGCGGTGGCTGCGTTCAACCGGATGGACGTACCCGCCGCATATCGCGAGATCAATGACATCATCTCTCCGCGCGGCAAGATCGCCGGCGCCGCGCAGGCGCGGCGCCGTGGAAATGTGCTGCATCACACCACGATTGCGCACACCATGGATGTCGAGCTGATTCCGCGACTGATTCGCATCGGAAGGGCCAGCGTCGCCGAGCGCGGTGTCCGCAGCGCCGAGAAATCAGTCTCGCCGCTGTCCTGGTTCACCGAGCTTTCGTGCGACGAGGTCGCCGCGCGGTTGCTCGCCTACTTCATGGGTGCGTTCGACGCGCGGGAAAAGCCCCTCACCTCGCCAGAGGTCAGCGCGGCGCGGCGGCTCGTCGCGTCGAAGTACTCGGCGCCGCAGTGGATCAACCGGCTGCCTTAGCCGCCCTCCACTCGTCGATCAGCTCGGCGCACTGCTCAACGTGCTCGCGATAGTGGTCGGTCAACCAGCCGACGATGTCTTCGGCGCTGGTCGGGTAGGGCTCCTGGCCGGGTGCGTAGACCACCGGCGCCTTGCGTGTCCAATCCGCCTCGTGGAGTCCCTCGAGTGCGGTCTTCACCTCGGCATGCAACCGAGCCATCTCGGCACGCGTCCGCCGGCGCCCCGCTGCGTCGATGCCGCTCCTGGCGTCTTGGGCAAGCGGAGGATCTTGGGCGCGAAGTTCGCCGAATCCGATCGCGACCATCCCCCGAAACACTCGCAAGTAATGCGCGAGCACCCAGTTGACGTGGACCTGCAGGCCGCCGAGCGCGTAATCGTCGCCTGGCTTCAGGTAGTGAAGTGCGTCATCTGGAACGCGTGCAAAAGCCTCCTCCCACTGCAGACGGGCAGCTTCGAAGCCGGCCAACGCCGCTTTTCGCTCCATACCACGCCGAGGTTATCGCTAGCTGAAGTAGTTGTGCTGCTGCAGATAGGCCTTGGCGACGGCGTCCGCGTCCTGGTGGTTCAGCTCGACCTGGCCGTTGAGGGACACGAGCTGCTCCGTGGTCAGGGTGGCGCTGATCTTGTTCAGGACATTCTTTACCTCATCACTCGCCACCTTCTGGCGAATGATCGGAACCACGTTGTCAGCGTTCTCGAGGTGCTTGTCGTCCTGGAGCACGACTAGGTTGAGCTTGTTCAGATCGGAGTCGCTGCTGAATACAAGGCCCACCTGGATCGTCCCGTTGGCAAACGCCGCACGGGTCGCCGGTCCGTCGGTGTCGAGGGCTTTGAAGTCCTTGAAGTGGATTCCATACGTCTTCTCCAGACCCGGCTTGCAGAACGGCCGCGTCGGGCACTCGGGACCGGCTCCCAGAACAAGCTGGTTGCCGATCGGCGCGAGGTCGGAAAGCTTGGTCAGGTTGTATTTCTGTTGGGTCGCCTTGGTCACCGCGAAGGCATTCTGGTCCACCGCGGCGGAAGGGTTCAGCGCCTCGAGCCCGAGCGGCTGCAGGCGGGTGTTCAGCTTCTGCACGGTTGCGTTCACGTCGCCGCTGGCCTCGCCGGCGCCGCTGTTGTAGAACTCGAGGTCGGTGGCGGCGTAGCCGGGGTACAGGTCGATCTGCCCGCTCTTGATCGCCGGCCCGATGACCTCGCGTGTGCCGAGGCGCAGCTTGCGGGTGACCGTGTAGCCGTCGTGCTCGAGCGCCTGGGCGTAGATCTCGGCCAGGATGCTGCTCTCGGGGAAGTTGAATCCGGCGACGGTGATGCTGCCCTTGCTGGTGGACGGGTTGGTGCCGCTGCTGCCACACGCGGTGGCCGCGATGGCGAGCGCCACCACGCCAGCAAGCAACCACCGTGAGCCGAGTTTGCGGTTCATCGAAGATCCTCCTTGGGCCGGGACAGGACTCCCGATCCAACCCCGGACGTAGCCAGATTCTTCCATCTAGGCGGTTTTGAATGCCGTGGCGCGGCTGGCGGGCCGTGCCTTTTGCAACCGGATACCTCGGGGCACCAGGAGCCGTTCCACGAGCGACAGTGAACCTTCGGTGACCAGCGCCAGCACCCCGACCAGGACCGCGCCCGCGAACAACTTCACATAGTCCTGCTGCGCAAACCCGTCGATGATGTACCGCCCTAATCCACCTCCAGCGATTGCGGCGGCCAGGGTCGCCGTGGCGACGACCTGGACGGCGGACGTCCGGATTCCGGCCATGATCAGCGGTACCGCCAGCGGTAACTCGATCCGCAGCACCTGCGCCAGCTCGCGGTAGCCCATGCCGCGGGCCGCGTCCTTGAGGTCCGGATTGACCTCACGCAACCCCACGTAGCTGTTGGTGACCATCGGCGGGATCGCAAGCGCGGTGAGCGCGAGGATGATCGGCGCGTCGCCAAGCCCAAGGATCTGGAAGGCGGTCACGAGGATGCCATACGAGGGCAGCGCGCGGCCGAGGTTTGAAACACTGATGGCCAGGGTGCCGAATCGGCCGTAGTGGCCCAGGGTGATGCCTATCGGCAGCGCGATCAACGCACCGATCGCGACCGCCTCGAGCGAAAGATGCAGATGCTCGCCAAGGCGGGTGGGGATGCCATCCGAGCCGTGCCAGTGCGCCGGGTCGGCCAGCCATATGAACACCCTGTGAAGAAAATCCACGGCTTAAGCGGGCCTCGCCCACGGCACGGCCAGCCGTTTTACGACCGCCAGCCCCAGGTCGGCCGTCAACGCAAGTGCGACGCATAGCGCCGAACCCACCACAAGCGGCGTATGGAAGCTCTCGATGTATCCCTGGAGGATGAGCTCACCCAGGCCGCCGAGCCCGATCACCCAGGCGATGGTGACGATGCCGATCGTGGAGACGGTGGCGACGCGAACACCAGCGATGATGGCCGGCAGAGCCAGCGGGAGCTCGACGCGGAGCAACCTCGCAAGCGGCCGGTAGCCCATGCCATCCGCCGCATCCAGCACGTCGTTGGGCACCTCGTCGAGGCCGACGATCACGTTGCGCAGGAGGATCAGGACGTTGTAGCCGATCAAGGCGATCTCAGCGGTCACTCCGCTGATGCCCGTGTAGGGAACCAGAAGCGCGAAGAGCGCAAGCGAGGGAATGGTGTAGAAGACGCCGAAGGTTCCAAGCGTGGGGAGCCGCAGCCCCGTCCATCTGTAGGCGGCGACGCCAAGCGGCAGCGCAATCACCAGCCCGCCGATGACAGCGATCACGGTCAGCACGACATGCTGCTCGAGGTCCGCGAGCACGGTTGGTACGTGAGACGAAAGCCAGCTCCAGTTGACCCAGGGGTCAACCCCGTCGAGGAATACCCTCCGAGCCATTCCGATACGGTAATAAAGCGGAGGCGAGGACTGCGGTCCTGCCTCGCGAACCCCCTCCTGGGGATCTCCTGGCCACGATGGGAGGCGCCTGGAATGAAACGCCTGGGTGACGGCCGGGATGAACCCGGACTACTGGCGACGCTTGTCTCGAATACATTGGCTGAGCCGTGATCCGCCTGGAAAACGTGAGCAAGCAGTTCGCTGCCGGTTCCAATGCGGTGCGCGACCTGACGCTCGAGATTCCCGACGGCAAGACCAGCGTCTTGATCGGTCCTTCAGGCTGCGGCAAAACGACGACGCTGCGGATGATCAACCGCCTCATCGATCCGGACAGCGGCCGGATCCTGGTCGACGATGTGGACACGCGCGGAGTCGACCCCGCAGCGCTGCGATTGAAGATGGGCTACGTGATCCAGCAGACGGGTCTGTTTCCGCACATGACAGTCGGCGACAACGTCGCCACGGTGCCGCGCTTGTGGAAGTGGGACCGTCAGCGAATCGCACGGCGGGTTGAGGAGCTGCTCGAGCTGGTCGGTCTCGACCCAGCCGAGTATCGCGATCGCTACCCGCACCAGCTGTCCGGCGGACAGCGCCAGCGGGTCGGATTTGCGAGAGCCCTGGCTGCGGATCCGCCGATCCTCTTGATGGACGAACCTTTCGGGGCGGTCGATCGGATCACTCGAGAACGGCTGCAGCAGGAGTTCATCGGCATCCAGCGCTCGATGCGCAAGACGGTGGTGTTCGTCACTCACGACATCGAAGAGGCCGTGATGATCGGCGATCGCATCTGCCTGCTCAAGATGCAGGCGCAAATCGCCCAGTACGACAAGCCCGAGACGATCCTTACCCACCCTGCGAGCGAATACGTCATCGAGTTCCTTGGCCGTGGCCGGCTCGCGTGGCTCGAATCGCTGCGGCGCTCAGGCGCGGAAGGAGCAGACAGCGTTGCCGCAGGAGTTTGACGTCGTGTGTCTGGGTGGCGGGGTCGCCGGTGAGGCGATCGCGGGCGGCCTCAAAGACAGCGGGTTTTCGCTTGCCGTCGTGGAGCGTGAGCTGGTCGGCGGCGAGTGCGCTTACTGGGGTTGCGTGCCCTCCAAGACCTTCTTGCGGTCCGCGGAAACCATCGAGGAGGCGGGGCGCGCGCGAACCCTGGCTGCCTCGCGCGTCGGGTGGGACGTCGACTTCCCCAAGGTCTCCAAACGAGTGCTGTGGATGGCGCGCGACCTAGACGACCGGAACGCGGCCGCAGCTTTGGAGGCGACCGGTGCGAAGCTGGTGCGCGGCGCCGGCACCCTGGTCGACCTCCGAACAGTGGAGGTCGGCGGCGAGCAGCTCGTGGCGCGCCGCGCGGTCGTGATCGCCAACGGCGGCACGGCGGCGATCCCGCCGATCGAAGGATTGGACAAGGTCCAGTACTGGACCAACCGGCAGGCGGCGATCCCGCGCGAATTACCCGGCCGCCTCGTCGTGCTCGGCGGGGGCGCGGTCGGCGTGGAGCTGGCTCAAGGATTCGCCAGATTGGGTTCGAAGGTCACCATCGTCGAAGCCGGCCCGCGTTTCCTCGCGCTGGAGGAGCCGGAGGTGGGCGCGCTGATGCTTCCCCACCTCCAAGACGACGGCGTGAAGATCCTTGTCGGCGACCCCTGCGTGGCGGTCGAGAAGCAGGCCTCCGACGTGGTCCTCCACCTCAAATCGGGCGCCGTCGTCGCCGGCGACCGCCTGCTCGTGGCTACCGGCCGGCGACCCAATTTCGAAGCCTGGAAGCCGGCGGGCCTGACCCAGACCGAGCGGGGCTGGCTCAAGGTCGATCCTCAGACGCTGGAGGCGCGAGACGGGATCTACGGCGCCGGCGACATCACCGGCATCGCCGGCTTCACTCACCTTGCCTACTACCACGGCCAGATCGTGGCCAGGCGCATCCGCGGTAAGGACGCGCGCGCGGACCACATCGCGGTGCCGCGGGTGACCTACACCGACCCCGAGGTCGCGTCGGTCGGCCTGTCCGAGCAGACGGCCCGAGACCACGGCATCGACGTCACGGTGGTGAAGGTCGACCCAGCCGAGACCGCGCGTGGCTACATCCACGACTTCCACGGCGGGACGCTGAAGCTGGTGGCCGACCGCGAGCGGGGCGTGCTCATCGGGGCCACGCTGGTCACGCCGCGCGCCGGAGAGATCCTCGGCGAGCTGGTGGTCGCCGTCAAGATCGCCACCCCCATCCGGACCTTGGCCGACGTGATCCACCCCTATCCGGCCTTCAACCGCGTGCTCGGCGCCGCGTTCGAGGAACTTGCGACCAAGGTGGGCTGAGAAAGCCCCACACAGTTCGAGGCTTCGCAGTAATTTTCGCGGGGAACCCTGAACAGCAGCGCGTTTATGGATTGCCCGAGTTTGTAGTTTTGTAAAGGGGGCCTGGTTGTAATGGTCATCTCAGTCAACGGTTCGCCGATCACCCTCGACATGGACTCCATCCTGGTGTGGGTCCTGGTCGGACTTGTGGCCGGCTTTCTGGCCAGCCATCTCGCACTGGGCCACGGATTGGGCCTGTTCTGGGACGTCATCGTGGGCATCCTGGGAGCGCTGTTTGGCGGGATCGTGCTCGCCGGGCTTTTGCACTTCAGCATCGCGATCGCCGGTCACCCGATCATCAGCGCGATGATCATGGCGTTCGTCGGGGCCGCGATCCTGCTGATCATCCTGCGGCTGTTCGCGGGCCGCGGCGGCTACAGACGCCGCGCTTTCTGACTTACCAGACGCCTGGGGGCAGTGCGCTCCCAGGCGTTTCTGACCAGCTTCTCGCCGAGCTCCGCGCCTAGGCCCGCCAACCGCACTCGCACCCATCCGTATCGGCCGGTGTAGGCGGCCACCGAGAACGTCTTCGGCTCCATCTCCACCAGCCCCGCCTGGTCGTCGAGCGACGCCTTGAGCGAGACCGACTTGCCGTCCGGCGAGGCGATCGCGAAGATCCTGCCGCGGACGCGAAACGTCGCCTCTCCCCACGTCTCGACCTCCTTCGCATCCGGCAGCGATAGGCAGAGCCGGCGAAATTCGGGGAAGGTCATGCCGCCAACCGTACCCCGCTAGGATTCGGTGCCCACATGGCTCCGGCTCCCAAGATCGACGTTTCCATCCCACCGCTTGACCCCGGCGCGATGAGGCGGGCGACGGACCGTCAAGCTCGGCTCACCAAACCCGCAGGCAGTCTGGGGGTCCTGGAGGAGCTTTCGATCCGCCTGGCCGGAATGACCGGCCGTCTCGACCCCGCGTTGAACGACGCTGTCGTCTTCGTCCTCGCCGCCGACCATGGCGTCGCGGCGGAAGGAGTCAGCGCCTACCCACGCGAGGTCACCGGACAGATGGTGCTCAACTTCGTGCGCGGCGGCGCGGCGATCAACGTGCTCGCGCGGCAGGCGCATGCCCGTGTGATCGTCGCCGACCTCGGGGTCGACGCCGATCTGCCATCGCTGCCGGAGCTGCGCGCGCTCAAGGTCAGGCGCGGGACGGCCAGCATCACCCGCGGACCCGCGATGACCACCGCCGAGGCCGCGCGGGCGATCGAGGCGGGCCGCGTGCTCGTTCGCGAATCGCTCGAGCTCGGCCTTGACCTCGCGCTGACCGGCGACATGGGCATCGGGAACACCACCGCGTCGGCCGCGCTGATCTGCGCCTTGACCGGACTTGACCCCGTCCGCGTGGTCGGCCGGGGCACCGGCATCGACGACGCGGCGCTCGAGCGCAAGCTCGCCGCGGTGCGGCTGGCGCTGCACGTCAACGCCGCCAGGATCGCGCAAGGGCCTCTTGAAACGCTGGCCGCCGTGGGTGGCTTCGAGATCGCGGGCCTTGTCGGCGTGATGCTCGAGGCAGCGTGTGGACGGAAACCTGTGATCATCGACGGCTACATCTCGGGCGCTGCGGCGCTGGCGGCCGCGACCATCACGCGAGGTGTGAACGAGTACATGATCGCGTCGCATCAATCGCATGAGCGGGGCCACGCCGCGGTCCTCGAGCACCTCGGACTGCGCCCACTGCTCAACCTCGACCTGCGCCTCGGCGAGGGAACAGGGGCGGTGCTTGCGCTGCCGGTCGTGCGCGCCTCGGTGCGTCTCCTCAACGAGATGGCGACCTTTGAGGAGGCCGGCGTGGCCGAGCGCGAGGACGCCGGAGACGCCGGCCGAGACCATAATGGTTCGCACAACTGAATAGCCCACTGGATGCGGGAAGCCGGTTTGAATCCGGCGCTGTCGCGCAACTGTGAGTGGGGAGCGTCCGGCCAGCGGCCACTGAGGCGAGAGCCTTGGGAAGGCGGTCGGCGCCGTGATCCACAAGCCAGGAGATCCATCCCTTGGGCGGTCGATCCCACCTGCGCGGATCAGTGGGGATGCCTCTTGCGGCGAGGTCTCCCTGGTAGGTGGGGTGGTTGCCGCGGGAGGTCTGCTGGATGCAAGAGCATCGGCGCAGGGCCAGCGCGAAACTGGCCGCCCAGATCGGCGTAACCGCGGTCGCTGCCTGCTTGACGCTTGCGGCGTGTGGAGGCAGGCAATCCTCGACGCCAAACGTGCCGACGGTGCATTTCCCGGTCTCGATCACAGCGCCCGGCGGCGCCACGGTGACCATCGCCAAACAGCCCCACCGGGTCGTGTCGCTGTCTCCGACCGCGACCGAGATGCTGTTCGCGATCGGCGCTGGGTCCCAGGTGATCGCGGTCGATGACCAATCGAACTATCCTGCGAGCGCGCCCAAGACCAAGCTCTCGGGCTTCCAACCGAACATCGAGGCGATCGCCGCCTACTCGCCTGACCTGGTGGTGGCAGCGGAGGACACTGGCGGCCTCGTTCACGGTGTCCAGGCCTTGAACGTGCCGATGCTCGTCGAGCCGGCGGCCAAGAACCTGAACGATTCTTATCTCCAGATCAGGCAGCTCGGCGCTGCGACCGGCCGTCCGGCCGAAGCGGACTCGCTGGTCGGGAAGATGCGTTCCGAGGTCGGCTCTTTCGTCGCCTCGCTCTCCAAGACGTCGCGTCAGGTGCGCGTGTATCACGAGCTGGACAACACCTACTACTCGGCGACGTCAAACACTTTCATCGGCCAGGTCTACAAGCTCTTCGGATTGACCAACATCGCCGATTCCGCGACGTCTGCGACGTCCGACTACCCGCAGCTCTCGGCGGAGTACATAGTGGCCTCCAATCCCGACCTGATCGTGCTCGCGGACACCAAGTGCTGCCAGCAGGACCTGAGCAGTGTGGCGGCGCGACCCGGATGGTCGGTGATCACGGCGGTGAAGACCGGCCAGGTGATCGGCGCCGACGACGACATCGCCTCGCGGTGGGGCCCGCGAATCATCGATTTCATGCGCGCCGTCGCGCAGCACGTCCAGCAGGTGGAGAAAGCGGCCTGATGCTCGGCGTCAAGCTCTTCTCAACACGCGTGGCACGCACGCCGGTGCTGCTGGGCGGGCTGCCCCGGCTGCCCTGGGCCTGGGCGGCCGGCGGTGCTCTGGCGCTCCTCGCCAGCTGCGGCGTGGGCGTCCTGGCCGGCCCGGTGCACATCGGTTTCGGGACGGTGACCCAGGCCCTGCTCGCACCGATTCCCGGATTGGGCGCCGGCATCTCGGTCGATCCGGGACAGGCCAACATCCTGTGGTCGCTGCGATTCCCGCGGGTGGTGCTCGGCGTCCTGGTGGGCGGCACGCTGGCCGTGGCCGGCGCCGCCTATCAGGGCGTGTTCCGCAACCCACTGGCGGATCCCTACCTGCTCGGGGCTGCGGCCGGAGCCAACCTCGGTGCCACCCTAGCGATCGCGCTGGCTCCGGGCACGTCAGTTTTCGGTGTCAACGTGATTCCGCTCGCCGCCTTCGTCGGCGCCGGCGCGGCGGTCGCGGGCGCCTACGCCCTCGGCCGCACCGTCACCGGCCTTCGCTCGACGACCGGCCTGATCCTGGCCGGGGTGGCGATCGCCGCCTTCTTCAACTCGATCCAGTCGTACGTCCAGCAGACTCAAACCTCTTCTATCCGCCAGGTCTACTCCTGGATCCTGGGCCGGCTCGTCACCGCGGGCTGGGACGACGTGCTTCTGGTGCTCCCCTACGTCGTCCTCAGCGTGGCCGTGATCTTCGTCCACCGAAGGCTGCTCGACGCGCTCACCCTTGGAGAGGACGAGATCACAAGCCTTGGCATCTCGGTTCGCCGGGTGAGACTGATCGTGGTCGTGGCCGCGACGCTGGGCACGGCGGCCGTGGTGGCCGTCGGCGGCACGATCGCGTTCGTCGGCATCATCGTGCCGCACGCGATTCGTCTGCTGGTCGGCCGAAGCTATCGGGTGGTGGTCCCTCTCTCGGTGCTGTTCGGGGCGGCCTTCCTGGTCCTGGCCGACACCGCGGCCCGCACGGTCGTCGCCCCGGCCGAGCTACCGATTGGCGTGATCACCGCCTTCTTGGGGGCGCCTTTCTTCATCGTCGTGATGCGATCGACCCGTGGAGCACCCCTGTGAGCGACGTCAGCCTTTCGGCAGTAACGGTCGCCTACGAAGGACGGCCGGTGGTCCGGGACCTCGACCTTGCCGTCGCGTCAGGCGAATGGTTGTCGCTGATCGGGCCCAACGGGGCTGGAAAGACCACTGTCCTCCGCGCGATCACGCGCCTTGTGCCCTTCGATGGCGACATTCACATCGGAGGCCGCGCGGTTGCCCGGCTGAGCTCGCGAGACCTTGCCCGCGGCGTCGCCATGCTGGTTCAGGAGCCGCAGATGCCCGCCGGCATGACGGTGTCGCAATACGCCCTTCTCGGCAGGTCGCCGCACCTGGGGTATCTGGGCAAGGAGAGCTCACGCGACAGGCGAATCGTCAGGGACGTCTTGCGAAGGTTGGGCCTTGACGAGCTGGCCTCCCGCGCCCTCGACCGCTTGAGCGGAGGCGAGAGACAGCGCGCCGCCATTGCTCGGGCACTCGCCCAGCAGGCACCGGTCCTGTTGATCGACGAACCGACCACGTCACTCGACGTCGGCCGCCAGCAATCGGTCCTCGAGCTGATCGACCAGCTGAGGCGAGAGCAGGAGCTGACCGTGATCGCAGCCATGCACGAGCTGACGCTCGCAGGCCAGTATGCGGACCGCCTCGCGCTGCTCGTCGGAGGCCGTTTGGTGGCGATCGGCTCCGCCTCGGAGGTTCTCACCGAGCCGGCGATCGCGGAGCACTATCGCGCCCAGGTCAAGGTGATCGAGATGAACGGGTCGGGCACTGCCGTCGTGCCGGTACGGAGGTGAGGCCTACGGAGGTGCCGCTCCAGGCCCCGCTGCGGGCCTCCCGCAAGGCCGCCTCGGTCGTGATCGTCAACACCGGCGACGGCAAGGGGAAGTCGACCGCGGCCTTTGGCACGGCGCTGCGGGCTGTGGCCCGCGGCTGGAAGGTGTGCGTCATCCAGTTCGTCAAGTCCGACCGTTGGAAGGTAGGCGAGCGAGACTCGGCGATGCGGTTGGGCGTGGAATGGTGGACGATCGGAGACGGCTTCACGTGGGACTCGACCGACATGGAGCGCACCGAGGCGATCGCCCGCGAGGCGTGGCGCGTGGCGCAGCAAAAGATCCGGTCCGGCGATTACGGGCTGGTCGTGCTCGATGAGGTCACCTATCCGATGAATTGGGGTTGGATTCCGGCGGAGGAGGTCAGCGCGGTGGTCGCCGGCCGCCCCGCGTCAGTGAACGTGATCGCCACCGGGCGCGACGCTCCGCCGCAGCTCATCGCCGTGGCCGACACCGTGACCGAGATGCGCAAGCAAAAACACGCGTTCGACCGCGGCATCCGCGCGATTCGGGGCATCGACTTCTGATGGGGTTCGTGCTGATCCTCGGCGGAGCCCGGAGCGGCAAGTCGGGCCTCGCCGACCGCCTTGGCCGGGAATCCGGCGGGCCGGTGAGGTTCATCGCCACCGCCACCCCTGAGGACCCGGAGATGGAGGACCGCATCCGCCGGCACCGGGACACGCGACCGCCGCATTGGTCGACGGTGGAGGAGCCGGTGGATCTGCAAGCCGCGATCCGGGCCGGTCCGGTGAGCGATTTCGTCATCGTCGACTGTCTGACGCTGTGGGTCTCCAATCTGCTCGGCGCCGGGCGCGGACCGGTCGAGATTCGAGCCATGGCAGGCGAGGCGGCACTGGAGCTTGCTTTGCATCGCGGCGTCGTCGTCACCAACGAGGTCGGCCTGGGCATCGTCCCTGCGAATGAGCTGGCGCGCACGTTCCGAGATCTCCTGGGCGCCGTCAACGCTCTGTTCGCCGATCGCGCCGAACGGTCTGTCCTGATGGTCGCCGGGCGCGCGCTGGAGCTCAGCCGCCTCGACACGACAACGCTGTCCAGGTGACGATCCGCTCGCTGCGCGCCGCGGTGTCGTTTCTTACGGTGCTGCCGGTCGCAAACGCGGACGGCGGCCCGGGCGAGCGTCTGGGCCGGGCGTACTTCCCCGCCATCGGGGCTCTGATCGGCCTGGTGGCCGGCGGCACCTTTGCGCTGCTCAGCTCGCTGACCGCTCCGCTGCTGGCCGCGGCCTGCGCGATCGCCGTCCACTCCATCCTGACCGGGGCCATCCACCTCGACGGGCTCGCCGATTGCGCCGACGGCCTGCTCGGGGGCGGCGACTCCGCCCGGCGTCTGGAGGTGATGCGCGATCCGCGGCTGGGCTCTTTCGGGGTGACCGCGATCGTGATCGTCCTCCTGCTGGAGGTTGCGGCGATCTCGTCCATGTCGCCGGCGCGCGGCCTCGCGGCGCTGGTGATCGCGGGCGGCGTTTCGCGGCTCGCCACGCTCTGGGTGATCGCGTTGGTGCCTTACGTGAGAGCGAGCGGACTTGGGGTCGCGGTGTGGGATGCGCGACATCGCCTCGCTGACCTCGTGTTCGGCTCAGCCAGCGCCCTGCTCGTGTGCGCCATCGATTGGAGGCGCGCGGCGGTCGCGCTGCCATTCGTCGCCCTGAGCGCCGTTGCGGTGGCCATGCTGGCGCGACGGAGGGTCGGCGGAGCGACAGGCGACGTCTACGGCGCCACGTCTGAGCTCTGCCAGCTCGCGACATTGCTTGTGTTCGCTGTCCGCTGAGAGCTCAGGAGCTTGCTGTCAGCCGCATGTAGCCGGGCTGCGGGGTTACGGGCATGGCGAAGTCGAATCTGTTGGCGTCGAGTGACAGGCCGAGGTCGGTGCTTGGGAAACCAGGCCACGCCCCGCTCATGGCTCGGCGGTAGCGCTCGCTCTCCCGCAGCGGTAGGAGCAGCTGCTCGAGGTTCGGCTGCTCGCCGCGGAGCAGCGCCTCCAGGTAATGGGCGCAGGCGTGGTCCTCGGGATGGTCGGCCGAGGCGATCAGGGTCACCCTCGCCGGGTTTCTTAACAGGCAGGCTTGAACGGTCGCGCGTGCCACGACCAGACTCGCGGCGAAGATGTCATCGCCCTTGGCGGCCGCGGCGACCTGGGTTCCGGCGGTCGACCGCTGGATCAGGATCCGGCCCTCCAGATCAATCTCGCGGATCGTCGTCGGCGAGTTGCTGATCGGGATGCCCTCGACGGGCAGGGCGTCTTCCTCCGCGCAGATCACCGCGCCAGCCGTGCGCGCGGCGAGGGCGCGAGCCTCGGCGACGGTCCTGACCAGGCGGCACTCGCGCGCTCCGCCGGCGAGCGCGTAAGCGCTCACCGTGAACGAGCGGAGCACGTCGATCACGACGACCGTGCCTCGCGCTTGCATCGCCCCGTCGATGCCGGTGGCGCGGATGATTTTCACGTGTCGGCTCCCAACGCAAGCGACCAGCCACGCGCCTTCGGCTTCGGGCAGATCGCGGACTCCGGGTCGACGCGCGTTGTCGGCCTGCGCCTGGCCGCGGGCCAGAACGTGCCTGAGCACCGCGACGCGATTCCGGTGGCGCTGATCGTCACCGCGGGCCGCCTCCATGTCGACGACGGCGTCAGCTCCGGCGAGGTCGGCGCCGGCGAGATGCTGCTGATCACCCCCGGCGAAAGGCACGTATCGCGCCGACGTGGCGACGTCCGCGTTCCTCGTGTTCGCGGGCCTGCCTGGCGTGCGGAGCCGGACCTGGACGTTGCGGCGCCGGACGTAAGCCGATCACGACGCGTTCCAAAGGGCGATGACGCGGCGGTCGTCGCCGTCGCGCAGAATGTTGAGCGACGCGACGTCGAGCTGCAGCCCGGCCGCGACTGTGATGCCGGCGCCGATCCAGGCGACCGCCACGGCGCGCAGGATGTGGCCGTGCCCAAACGCGATCACGCGGCCCTCAGAGCGCTGCCTGGCGAGGCCGACGAAGGCCTGGGCCCTGGCATAGACCTGGGCCGGAGTCTCCCCGCCCGGCGATCCATCCTTGTAGAGCTCCCAACCGGGCTCTGACTCATGGATCTGGCTTGAGGTCAGCCCTTCGTAGCGGCCGTAATCGACCTCCTTGAGCAGGACGGTGATTTGGGGGTGCTCGAACCCGGCGAACTCAGCTGTTCGAAGAGCGCGCTGCATCGGGCTCGAGTAGACCGCGTCGAAATTCGTCCCGTGGAGTCGCTTGCCGAGCAGCCTCGCTTTTTCTTCGCCGCGAGAGGTGAGAGGCAGATCGGTGGTCCCGGTGTGCCGCCCGGAGAGACTCCATTCGGTCTCGCCGTGGCGCGCGAGGTAGAGCTCGAAGCTCAGGCGGGCTTGCCCATCATCTCGGGCCGGCCTGAGCGCAGCGAGCGACTGGCGCTTTCGATCACCGCCCCGGCACGCACACGCTGGCCGGGCCGGACGCAAACGAGGCCCACCGCCGCCTGCGCGCCCTGGGGCTTCAAGGCATCGTTGACCGCCGCCAATACGCGATTGGCGGCGTGGGCGGTGCCGGCGACGTCGGTGTCCGGCAGGATCGCGAGCAGCTGCGGGGGTGTGCGGCCGAGCACCCCGGGAGTGTCGACGTCGCGCACCGTTCCGGCCAGGGCGGCCGCCATCGTCTTCAGAGCTTCGTCTGCGGGCAGAGTTCCATTGGCCTCGATGAGGAGCACACCGAGGTTGCGCTGATAGCGGTGAGCACGGGCGAGCTCGTCCTCGAGCACCGGGCGCACGAAGCGATCGTTGAAGAGTCCCGTCGTGCGATCGACGATGTGGAGAGGTTCGGCCTGCGGATCATCAGCTCTGACTCCGCAAGAGGCGCAGAAGACGGCGCCGTGAGGTAGAGGCGAGCCACACGCCTGACACGTTTGCGCCTCGGGCCGGCGGCGGAGGAAATCGCCAATCGGCATTCGGTAAAGCCTATCAGTCGTGTTCGCCATGCCTTTTTTGGACCTCTTAACAGCCTGGGTTGTGATTGTTTTTGTGAATCCTAAGCTGGATCGAGGTGTGTCGGCGGGGGAGGGACGGCACGACGGAGGAAGGGAGGGCCCGACTTGGGGTGCGCGAAATTCGGCTTGCGGCCTCAGCCCACGGCGGCGGCAGGCGTGGTGAGCCAGGCCTCCGCCCACTCGGACACCGCCGCGAGAACCGGCTCCAACGCGCGCCCGCGCGCGGTCAGTCGATAGCTCACCCTGACGGGCGGCCCGGGGTCGACGAGCCTTTCCACGATGCCTTCGGTCTCGAGCTCGCGCAGGCGCTCGGTCAGGACTCGATCGCTGATCCCAGGTATCCCGGCGAGCAGCTGGTTGAAGCGAGCCGGTGCGGGGACGAGGGCTTTGACGACCGCTCCGGTCCAGCGTTTCCCAATCAGCTCGATTGCGCGCTGAAAGGGCGCGCTGTAGTCAAGGCCCCCTCCGACCATGGGGAGTGATTCTATGCGGTATCGGGAATCTCCGAAAGGGACCCGCCGGTGTTTTCCACAAGAATTTTTTTCGCGGCACAATCAAGGTCCGGCCGCCGACGCGGACTTTGCCTGGAGGGGCTTGGAAATGTTCAGGTGGACAAGTTCATGAGCTTGCGATGGAGCTGACCGGCCGGGTCATCGTGGTGACCGGCGCTGCGCGAGGCATCGGTCGAGCTCTCGCCATACGGTTGGCCTCGGAAAGACCGAAGGCCGTGGTCGTAGTAGACCTCGACGGTGAGGGCGCGCGCGCAGTCGCCGACGAAATCAATGCAACAGCGATGCGCTGCGATGTCGCGAATGAAACGGACGTCAAGCGACTCGTCGCGCGCGTCGAGTCAGAGCACGGGCGCATCGATATCTTCTGCTCGAACGCCGGCATCGCAGTGGGCGGTGGACCCGAAGCATCGAATGACGACTGGCAGCGGATCTGGGAAGTCAATTTGATGGCTCACGTCTACGTGGCCAGACACGTGCTGCCCGCGATGCTTGCGCGGAAGGACGGCTACATCGTCGGCACTGTGTCCGCAGCCGGTCTGCTCAACCATTTTTTCGCCGCGCCTTATGGCGTGACGAAAGCGGCTGCACTCTCCTTCTTCGAGTGGCTTGCCATCGTGCATGGCGACGAAGGAATTCGCGTCTCGTGCCTTTGCCCGCAAGGCGTGAAGACCGACATGCTCGAAGCCGAGCGCGAGCGTCTCAGGATCAATTTCCTCACGGCGGGAGCGCTCGAGCCTGAGGTGGTCGCCGACGCGGTGGTCAAAGGCATCGCGGCCGAGCGCTTCCTCATCCTTCCCCATCCGGAGGTGGCCGAGTACTTCAGAAGGAAAGCGGAGGACTACGACCGCTGGCTTCGCGGGATGCGCCGGCTGCGCGCCAACCTGCTTTCGACTGCAAACTGAGTGCGCTGGCTCGCACTCGTCGCCGGCACGGCTCTCGTCGTTCTGGCGTTTGGCGCCGCGACTCGCGTGATGGACACCCGGGAAGGCCTGGTCGCCGAGGTCATCACGCTGCTCGGGGGTCTCGCCGGCGTCAGCCTCTTGTTCTATGCCTACACCGCGGGGCATCAAAGGGCGACCGACAAGCCGTCCATGGCGCCGAATCCCGGGCCCGAAGGACGGCAGCGGTCGATCCGCGACCTCGCGCTCGGCGCCGGCGGGGTGGGGCTGGCGATTGTCCTGCTGGCGGGACTTGCCGTCAGCGGCGGACCGCTGTGGGTCGGCCTCGGCCTCGCGCTGCTGCTGCCCATGATCGCGGGCAGCGTTTACCTGTGCATCCGCTTCCTGAGATCTAGTCCCTGAAGGCGAGGACCTCGCCCACGAGGTAGAGGGAGCCGCATACGAGGACGTTTCCCGAATCTCCGGCAAGTTGCTGCGCCCGCGCCAGCGCGGCGCTTGCCGGGCGCGCGACTTCCGCCTCCGGGCCGTAGAGCTCCGTCAGCTCCTCGGGAGGGATGACGTGGCCCCGCGCGCTGGCCGGCTCGGTGAAGACGACCGCGGCCGGCCGCAGGGTGCGCAGCGCGCCAAGCAGCTGCACCGGATCCCTCTCGCTCAACATTGCAAACACCGCCACGAGCCTTGCAGCGCCAATCAACTGGCGGAGAGCGGCACCCACCTTGACCATCGCCGCTGGGTTGTGGCCCCCATCGAGGATGACACGCGGATGCTGAGCGATCACCTGCAGGCGTCCTGGCCAGCGCGTCGAGGCGAGGCCTTCGCGAATCGCGGTGTCGTCGGCCACGTCGAGCGAGTGGGCGGCCGCGACCGCGAGCGATGCGTTCGCAGGTTGATAGTCGCCGACCAGAGGGAGGCGCAGGTCGCGATGCTCAAAGCCTGGTCCGGCGACGCTCAATAAATGTCCGTCCCATCCGAGCGTGGTCGACTCGAGCTTCACTTCCCGGCCGAGCCGCCACAACGCGCGCGCGCGGCCGGCGGCTTGCGCCTCGACGGTCGCGAGCGCAACCCCCTCGCAGCCCGTCACGACAAGATCGCCCGCCTTGATGATGGCCGCCTTCTCGCGGGCGATCTCTTCAATCGTGTTGCCCAGATACTTTTGATGGTCGAGGTCGACGTTCGTGATCACCGCGACGCCGAGGTCGAGCGCGTTGGTCGCGTCAAGCCTGCCGCCGAGCCCCACCTCGCAAACCAGCAGGTCGATGCGCGGCGCCAGATACGCGATCGCCATCGCGGTCAGGATCTCGAACTCGGTCGCCGGACCCATCTCCGACGCCACGTCGTCCAGCGTCGGCATCAGCGCCTCGAGTGTTCTGACGAAATCGTCCTCGCTGATCGCGTGGCCGTTGATCGCGATGCGCTCGGTGTACGAGATCAGGTGCGGCTTGGGCATGAAGCCGACCCGGTGGCCCGCCACGCGAAGGATCGAAGTGAGGCACGCTCCGGTCGATCCCTTGCCGTTCGTTCCCGCGATCAGCGCGCCACGCAAGCTGCGGTCTGGTGAACCGAGGCGATCGAGGATCGCGCGTGTCCTTTCGGTGCCCAGCTTGATCGCAAATCGACCCTGTTTCGAGATGAAGTCCAGTGCTTCCTCGTAGGTCAAGGCTGTGCGCTCAGACGACGTTGGGCAATCGCACGGCTCGGATAGCAAGTCCTTGGCGGGTGACCAGAGCGCGATTAGCATGCATGGCGTGAAAACCCTCGCATATCGGCACACCGCCTATCCGAGCGCGTGGCTCGCGGGCGTCTGCGGCTTCCTTTATTCGGTGTCGTTCGTGCTGATCGCTCGCGCATCCGCCGGGCTGGGCGGAGGGTTGAGTGGCTTCTTCCTTTTGGCGGGAGGGATTCTCGGCGCGAGCGCGCTGATCGGCCTGTATCTCCGCCTCGAGCCCGCCGGCGGGGGTTACGCGCTGTGGGCGCTCATCTTCGGACTCGCCGGGGCCCTCGCGGCGGCGCTGCACGGAGGCTACGACCTGGCCAATTCAATCCATCCGCCTGGTCAATCGACGACCCTGCCCAGTCCCATCGATCCGCGCGGACTTGGCACCTTCGGCCTGGCCGGCGGCGCAATGCTCGCGTTCGCGTTCCTCATCCATCGCGACGCGAGCTTTCCGCGCAACCTGGCATATCTAGGTTACGTTTCCGGCGTCCTGCTGGTCCTCATCTACCTGGCGCGCCTGATCATCTTCAGCCCGTCCAACCCGCTCGTTCTCGCGCCAGCGGCCCTGGAAGGCTTCATCATCAACCCGGCCTGGTACATCTGGCTGGGCTTCGTCTTGCGCCGCGCCGCTTAACCCCGGCGGCGGACCTCGGCCTGGTAGGTGTTCTTGATGAGCATCGCTCGCGTCATCGGCCCCACCCCACCGGGGTTTGGCGTCAGCCAACCGGCGACGGCGTCCACGCCAGGCCCCAGGTCGCCGATCTGGCGGCCCCCGACCCAGTTGGTGCTCACGTCGACGACCGCCGCGCCCGGCTTGACCATCTCCTTTTCGATCAGGCCCGCACGCCCGGCCGCCGCCACCAGGATGTCCGCCGAGCGTGTATGACTCGCCAGGTCCCTGGTCCTCGTGTGGCACAGGGTCACCGTGGCGTTCCGCTTCAGGAGCAGCAAAGCCGTCGGCTTGCCGACGAGGTTGCTGCGACCGACCACCACCGCGTTGACGCCCTCGATCCCGATGCCTGAACGCTCCAGCAGCTGAACGATTCCGGCCGGCGTGCACGGTTCGACGCCGCCGGGCAATCCCAAAGCCACCAGGCCGGCGTTGACGGGATGAAACCCGTCCACGTCTTTCACCGGATCAAGCGTGAAGACGACGCGGTGCATGTCGATCTGCTTCGGTGTCGGCTGCTGGATGAGGATCGCGCTGACCGAGTCGTCCTGATTCAAGCGCCGGGTCAGAGCCAGCAACTCCTCCGTCGTCGTCGTAGACGGGAGCCGGTGATCTTCCGACTCGATGCCCACGTGGCGCGCGTTGCGTTGCTTGAGCTCAACGTACTTCGCGGACGCCGGATGGTCGCCGACGAGGACGGTCGCGAGCTTCGGCCGGGTACCTCCGCGCGCTATGCGCTCGATGACGGAATTGGCGACCTCGTCGTAGATCTGCCGGGCGACGGCTTTGCCGTCGAGGATCTGCGCCGTCACTCGAGTCCAAGCTCCACACGTGCGGCCGCGGCGACGAGGCGCATCACCTCGCGAACGTCCATCCCGCGTTCGCGCGATACGCGCCGGCAGTCCTCGTACTCGGGCGCTACATCGATCGCCCGTCCGCCGAGCTCCTTCACCTTGACACGCACCGGACCGAAAGAGGTCTCGACCTCGATCACGCGACGGCCAGCGATGACACGGTCCGTCCGAGTCAGCCGCACGCCGAGCGTGGTGCTGTGACGCAGGAGATGGTCGCTGAGCGTCGCCACCAGCTCGGGTGGTGACATCACGGTCAGCAAGTGGCCAGGCCGACCCTTCTTCATCAGCGCGGGCACAACGGTGACATCGAGCGCACCGGCCGCCATCAGGTCCTCGGTGAGCGCGGCGATCAGGTTGGGAGCCATGTCGTCAAGGTTGGTCTCGACCACGGTGACGCCGGTCTCGGATGCCACCTCGTCCCCGATCCAGACAGCGAGCGCGTTGCCCGGCGCCGTGTGACCGCCGATCCCGTAACCAATCCGGCGCAGCGACATGGCTGGGCGTCCGAAGGTCGCGGACACAGCGAGGATCGCCGCTCCGGTGGGCGTCACGAGCTCTCGGCTCTCAGATGTCGGTTGAAAGACCGCGCCCGTACCCTCGAGCACGCGCAGGCTGGCAGGCGCCGGCAGTGGCATGCCGCCCTTGAGCCCGTGCGGCGCTGGCAGGTCCGACGCGAAGACGCGATCCACCTCGAGCGCCTGAAGCAGCCAGAAAGCGCCCACGATGTCGATCAGGGTGTCGGCGCCGCCCAGCTCGTGCAGGTGCACCTGCTCCTCGGCGACGCCGTGGATCTCTGATTCAGCTCGCGCGAGTCGGTTGATCGCGTCCAGCGTCGAGGCCTTGACGCTGTCGGGCGCGCCGGATTCCTGGACGACCTCTCGCAGCGCCGGAACGGTTCGCTCGACGCGGTCGGAGACAGCGACCAGAACGCGAGTGCCACCCGTGTGGCCGCGCATCTCACGCCGCACGTCGATGCTGACCTCATCACCGAGTCCCAGCGCCTCGACGGCGGCATCGAGCACCGTGCGCTCCGCGCCGCATTCGATCAGTGCCCCCAGCGTCATATCGCCCGAGATGCCCGAGAAGCAGTCGAAGTAGGCGATGGTCATACGCGCGTCCTCTTAATGTGCACGGCTGCGCCGTCGATAGGTTGCATGCTCGGCGGGCGCTTGGCGACCCGCACCGAAACCGCATTCACGCGCGGCAAGAGAAGGATTCGCTGGGCGATCGCGCCCGCCAGCGACTCCAGCAGCTGCATCGGCGGACCTTCGATTACATCTTGGGCGGCCGCCCGAACCTTGGTGTAATCGACGGTGTCGGCCAACCTATCGGTGCGTCCCGGTTCGCGGAGGTCGGCCTCGACCTCGATGTCGACCTTGAACTCCTGCGGATTTTCGCGCTCGGCCTCGCGGACGCCGTGGCGGCCGTGGAAGGACATGCCCCGCAGCTCAATCCGATCCATCGCGCCAATTGTCTGGAAAAAAACTGATCGGCGTGATCCATGCCCGCATCCAGGTCCGCCCGGCGACCGAAGACGACCTCGATTCGATCAACGAGATCTGCAACCACCAGGTTGCCGATTCGCACTACACGCTCGACGACGAGCCGATGAGGATGAGGCGCGCCGCGTTCGGCTTCAAGGGCATCGCCCACCACACGAGCAGGGCGCAAGAAACCAATCAACGCACTCACTCCTCTCCGGTCAGTGATTCACCAGTTGAGATCGCCGAACGCCCAGCCACCCGCGGACCCAAAGCGCGTCACCACCGCAAGCCCGAGACCCGCCATCGCCACCGCGGCGAGCGCAAATACGCCGGCGTAAGGAATCACCGCCAGGTCGAAAACCACGAGTGCACCGGCGAGGGCAGCCACGAGCGGATGGACCCTAGGCAGGCGTAGACGGCGATGCAAGAACCGTCCGATCGCCAGCGAGATGCAGGCGATGCCGAACAAAGCCGCGACCAGGGCGACGAGCAGGACCAGCGGCACCACGGCGAGAAACAGCAGCGTGAAACGAAGCAGCGTGATCGCCGCCAGGGTCAACAAGACCATCACCAGACCCGCGCCGAGTGCGATCTCTGCGCCGTGGCTGCCTTCGAGGCGCTCGACGGCGTTGCGTGCGCGCGATGGAAAGGCGACCAGAGCGGCGAGGGCGAGGATGACCAGACCGGCGCCGTTCGTGAGAAACGCGCGCAGCGCCTGGTAGGGACTAAGCGGGCCGAGGCCGTTGAAGGGCGGCCCGAAGATGAAGTTTTCCGAGATACGGCTGCGGTCGAACCGCAAGGTCACGTTTTGACCGGATTGGCTGTGCCTTTGGACCGCTGCCGGTCCGACCAGCGCCTCGGCCAGCGGGTTAGGCCACCTGCCACCGGCGGAGATGTCGGCGAGCGCGAGCAGGATGCCGGCGGCGGCCAGGACGCCGATGAGCAGCGGCCACGCCCAGCGCCGGAGGTGGTGCGGCCGGGGAGCCTCACTCACGCGCGATGCGCCGGTTGGGCAAGGCGCCGGGGGCCATGCGGATGAGGATCGAGAGATGGTAGGCGGCGATCGCGGTGAGCGCGAGCAGAGCGAGCAGAAGGACAACGTCAACCGGGGGAACCCGCGGCAGCGAACCCGACCCGGAGCCCAACCGGCGAGGCTCTGCAGATCGTCGAAGACACCGGAGGCGATCGAGCTGAGCCCGTCCAGCCCGGAGAGGTACCACAGGATGAAGGCGGCGAGCGCGCCTTCCGGCAGCACCGGCGGAGGCGGCGAGCTGAGCGCCTTGAGCCTGAAGGGCAGCGACATGGCCTGGTCGTGCTGTCGACGGCAGTCAGCGCAACCGGCGAGATGCTGGCGGACCGCCAACGCGAGCAGGGCGTCGTCGCGTGTCAGGTCGCCGTCGACATACGGTTCCAGTGAGGACGCGCACGCGCGCGCACGCGAGGGAGGGAGTGTCGGTCATCGCGACGCCTCGAACTCCTCGGCTTCGGCGAGGGAGTTGCGGAGCTGGGCCCGCGCTCGGTGGAGGCGCGACTTGACGGCGGGGACGGAGAGGTTGAGCGTCCGGCTGACCTGCTCGAGTGAAAGGTCGGCGTAGTAGTGCAGGAGGATCGGCAAGCGGTAGCTGGGGTCGAGCTGCGCGAGCGCCTCGACGAGGGTGGGGTCGTGGGCATGAAGCGAGGCTGAGAGGTCGACCGCGTCCTCGGTCGGCTCGGCCGGGAGCGGGACGCGTTTGCGCCGGTAGTTGATGGTCGTGTTGGCCGCGAGCTTCCAAAACCACGGCTCGAACGGCCGGTCCAGGTCGTAGCGGCCGAGGTTGCGGTAGAGCCTCACAAAGATCTCCTGCGTGAGGTCGTGGGCCTCGTGGCGGTCCCGTAGGTGCTGGAAGGCGAAGCCATAGACCCGGCGCTGGAGGCGGCGGATCAGCTCTTCGAAGTCATCGATGTCACCACCTGTAGCCTGGCGGACGAGCTGACCGGCTGGAAGGGCCTCCGAACGAGGGGCGTCGCTCATCGCGCGCGGATCCACCGCTGCCTGGGCATGCATCAACGGTAGTTACCCATGCTTGGAATTCGGGGTTTCGAAATCGGGCACGCATTCTCGGGCCCTCCCCACCTCCATCCGGCTCCCTCCCCCGACCGGCACACCTGCCAGAACGCTAGTTCGAATCGGCGTCGCCTCCAACCCTGGTCATTAAGTTGCTCGGCCAGGAATAACCGGCGCGGTATATCAGGTAGCGTATATTCCATAAGGGATATGTCCGAAGCCATCATCGAGGTTTCAACCCTCGCCCTCTCCATCCTCGAGTTGCTCGATGAGCGGCCGATGCATCCCTACGAGCTCGCCTCG
>VBFH01000056.1 GCA_005883575.1 Chloroflexota bacterium
TGGAGCGCGAAATTCCAGATACCACCAATCCCCCTGTCCTGACACGCTCGTGCGAATATCGCGGTTGTTGCCACCGACGGAGAAATCCGACTCCTTGAGCGTCCAGACCTGTTGCTTTCCCCCGCCGATGTAGTCCCCGGTGTCACTCTGGAAGTGCATCCAGGCGTCTGTTGCGGCCTGAGGAGCCTGCGGGACGCTGGTCGTCGGTTCAGGTTGGGGCGATTCGGCCGGGCTCGCACCGGGCGCTGCCCGCGGGGGAAGCGTGACCACGGCAACCGTGGTGAGTCTCGCGTAAGTTGCGGATCCAAGAACCGCTCCGGTTGTTCCGTCAGCAAGACCGAGCCGCTGCTGATCGCGGCCCATCTTGGCCTCCCTTGTAAGGTAGGCCAGTCTCAGGTCTCTTCACTCGGCATGTTCCAGGCGTTTTCCACAGCCGTTCAAATCCCGCGCCCACCGCCTTCCAAAACGGTCAAAACGAACTCGAAATTGACTGTTTCAGAGGCAACAAATCGCGATGGTCGGGCGGGCGAGATTTGAACTCGCGGTCTCCTGGTCCCAAACCAGGCGCTTTTCCGAGCTAAGCTACCGCCCGGTTTCGAGTGCGGTCAGATCGTGCGCGTCGGGTGATGGGCTACGGACGCGGGCTAATTCTAGTCAGAAGCTTTCGCCGTTTCCCTCCGCCGGCAATAGACAACATCGATCCCGCGCCCCCAATGCTCAAGATCGACCCGGCGCTGCCGATGCTGAGAATCGAGCCCGCGCTCCCAACGCTGAGAATCGAACCGGCGCTGCCGATGGAAAGCAACGAGACGACGCTGAAAAGGCTCGCCAGGCTGAGGAGGCTGTAAGCGCTGAGCGCGCTCCAGGCGCTTCGCCGGCTGCGCCAACTCGGAAGGTCGGCGACGGACCGCCGGCTGCGACCCACCGCCGCCAGAAGTGCGATGACCATGTAGCGATTCAATCAGACAAGCGCTGCAGCGCGCCCGACTCCAGCAGAGCGCGCGCCGCCGCTGCGCGGTGGCTGTACTTGCGTTTCTCCTCCGGCGGCATCTCCCCGAAAGTTTTGCCAGTGCCTGGCACCAGGAAGATGGGGTCGTAACCGAACCCGGCCTCACCCCGCCATTCAGGCACCACCTCGCCCCGGCATTCGCCTTCGAAGAACCGCGTCTCGCTACGGGGGATTGCGAGCGCCATCACGCAGACAAAACGCGCCTTCCACGGCCGCGGCATGCCTTCCAAGCGGCGCAGCAGCTCGGCCGTACGCTCCTGCTGCGTCGGGCCCAATCGAGCCGAGCGGATTCCGGGAAATCCGCCCAACACCTCCACTTCCAGGCCCGAGTCGTCGCCCAACGACGCCAGACCAGACCGCGAAGCCGCGCCATCCGCCTTCAGCTTCGCGTTCTCGGCGTAAGTCTCCCCCACCTCATCCACCTCGCTGTCGAATGCAACCAGGTCGACACCCGCGCCTGATAACAGATCGCGATACTCTCGCAGCTTGCCGGTGTTGCCGGAAGCGATAACGAGTCGCGGACGTTCAGGCAATCACAGCGCGGCGAGGGCGCGCTTTTGGGCAACGATCAGTTCCTTGATGCCCTTGAACGCGAGCGCCAGCATCGAGTCCAGCTCGGTGCGGGTGTAAGGCGAACCCTCGGCGGTCGCCTGCAGCTCGACAAGCCGCCCATCCTCGGTCATGACGCAGTTGAGGTCAGTCGACGCGTGGAAGTCTTCCGAGTAGTCGAGGTCGAGCACGGGCGTGCCCTCGACCATGCCGCAGCTGACCGCGGCCAGGTACTGCCGGACCGGGATCTCGGCGATCATGCGCGCGTCCTTCATCCGCTTGATGGCCATGTAGAGCGCAGTGAACGCGCCGGTGATTGATGCGGTGCGCGTGCCGCCATCCGCCTGGAGCACGTCGCAGTCGAGCGTGATCGTCCTCTCGCCGATCTTGGCCATGTCGACAGCCGCACGCAGCGAGCGACCGATCAAACGCTGGATCTCCTGCGTCCGACCGCCGACCCGACCCTGGATCGCCTCGCGGGCGCCGCGATCATGCGTGGCGCGCGGCAGCATGGAGTACTCGGCGGTGATCCATCCCTGCCCCGTGCCGCGCCGGTGCAGGGGCACACGGTCCTCCACGCTTGCGGTGATCCACACCCGCGTCCGTCCCATCTCGATGAGGCAAGAACCCTCCGCGTGGACGTTGACGCCGAGCTCGATCTTCAGGGGCCGCAGCTGATCCGGCGCGCGCCCGTCACGGCGCGCGGCCGTGCCCGTCATCGTCCGAGAAGTTTCAGTAATAGCGCGGTGCCCTCAAAGAACAGATAGAGCGGAACGAACATGATCATAGGCGTCAGCGGATCCACGCCCGGCGTGAGGAAGTTGGCCAGGATGCCGAGCGCGAGGAACCAGTATGGCCTTCGCTTGTACAACCACCGCGTGTTGATGATCCGAAGCATCCCGAGCACGAAGAGCACCACGGGCAGCTCGAAGACGAGGCCGAAGCCGATGACCATGATCAACACGAAGGTCACTAGCTCTGTGATGTCGGGCAGGTACGTGACGTCTGCCGGCGCGAGCGAGCCGAGGACATGAATGTAGAGCGGCAGCGCAAACATCGCCACGCCGACGCCCAGGGCAAAGAAGACGATGGTCGCGACGACGAGCGGAAGCACGAACCTTCGCTCGTGCTGATGCAGCCCTGGGCTGACGAACCACCATACCTGCTGGATGATCACGGGCGCCGCAAGGACGATCCCGATGTAGAGCGCGACCTTCAGTTGCAGGATCACTCCTCCGCCGGGTTGCAGATAGATCGCGTGGCCGATGCCGGCGCGCGTGATCAAAAAGGTGATCACGTGACCGGAGATGAAGATCGCGGCGATGGTGGTCACACCCCAGGCGATCAGCGAGATGATCAGGGCTCGGCGCAGCGCCTCGAGATGCTCGATGACCGACATGCGCTCGTCCTCGACCGGCGCCCGAGCTCGAGGTCCGCGCTGCAGGACCCTGTCTAGTAGGGCCACTGGGACCGCGCTAGTTCGAGGAGGGTTTGGCCTCGGACGACGAGCCCTTGGCGGTGCTCTCGGCGGGGGTTTGTGGCTCGGGCTTCGTGGCGTTGGTGACCTCGTTCGTCAGGTCATTTGTCGCCTTGCGGAACTCCCGCATCGCTTTGCCGACGGCGCCGCCGAGCTCGGGCAGCCGGCCCGGCCCGAAGATGATCAGCACGATGACGAGGATCAGGACCAGCCACAGCGGGTGAATAGGCATTTGAGGCGATTATAGGCCCCGGCCTGTTAACCGACGGTCAGACTGAAGTCAGGACACCTTGATCGTGATCGAGGTGATCGTGTCCGACGAGGAGATCAGCTGGACCTTGTCCATCCCGGAGATGACCGTGCCGAACCGGTTGTAGGCGGCGGTCGGCCCCGGACTCGGCCAGGCCGCCTTCTGGATGAAGAACTGGCTGCCGTTGACGGCGCCGCCGGGTACGCGTGCCATGCCCACCGCGCCGAGCCCCCAGGGCGTGACCGTGGTCTCGTCGGGAAGGTTGTACCCGGGACCTCCGCGGCCGTCGCCGCGCGGGTCACCCCCCTGCACGACCCAGTCCTCCGCCTTCCAGAAGTTGAGGCCGTTGTAGAAGCCGTGGATGGCCAGGACCACAAAGTTGTTCACCGTCACGGGCGCCACCTCGGGGGCGAGCTGGATCACGACGGTGCCCTGCGAGGTGTTTACGTTCGCCTGCAGCTTCTGGGTGCCGGTGATGCACATCGGTTGAGGACCCAGGTACTCGTGGGGCGCGATCTGGGTCGAGGTTACGCAGTGGGCCAGGGCGCTCGGCACCGCAGGCTCGAGCGCCTTGTTGATCAGGAGGCCCGATCCGATCACGGCCGCGATCAGGAGACCTGTGACCAGTAGCGCGAGCCACGTCTGCCGTCCCCACGTTACCGGGACGGCGAGCTCATCCGGTTCGACTGGGGCCGCCCGGCGGGACGGCCTTGGCTGGCTCACTTCCTGGCCGCGGCCTCGGCGATCGCCTGCACCAGGCCGTGTGTCGTGTACTCGCGGGCCACGATCGAAACCTCCAAGCCGAGCTTGCGGGCGCTGTCCGCCGTGACCGGACCCATGCACGCGATCTCGGCGTCGCCGAGGATCGCGGGCAGCCGGTCCTCCGGGAATGCCCGGACGAAGTTGCTGACTGTGGACGAGCTCGTGAATGTGATCACATCCACGCCTTCACCGTCGAAAAGACGCAGCAGCGAGGACCCGGCCTCGGGCGGGCACACGGCGCGATAGACAGGCAAGATCTCGACTTCAGCACCTCGGTTCGCAAGCAGCGATGGTAGGGCGTCTCGCGCGATCTCGGCACGCGGCACGAGCACGCGCAGCCCCTGCAGCTCCCAACCCTCGAGCGCATTGGCCAGACCCTCGGCCGTGTACTCCGACGTGACGAGCTCCGGGCGAAGGCCGTGGCCGGCCAGGGCGTCTGCCGTCTCCTGGCCAATGGCGCACAGCTTCGAGTTGTGCATCGCGCGCGCATCCGACCCGGTCGTCAGCAGCATCTGGAAGAAGATGTCGACCGCGTTCAACGAGGCGAAGATGACCAGCGCCGTGCGGCTCAGGTTCTTGATCGCGTTCCGGACGCGATCGTCGGTCGGCAGCCGGCGGATCTCGATGGTCGGGACCTCGACCACGGCCGCGCCCAGGTCGACGAGCTCGCGGCGAAATGGATCGACCTGGTGGCGCGCGCGTGTGATCAAGATCCGCCGGCCGTGGAGTGGACGCTTTGAAAGCGTGTCCAGGCGATCGGCCATCTCGACGCCGGGCCCGAGCACCAGCAGGGCGTCGCCGCGCAGGCCGTAGGTGGCCGCCTTGCGCGCCAGCTCGCCCAGCGGCGCGCTGACTCGATGCTGGCCGGGCAGGCCCGGATTCAGGATGAGCGCGGCGGACGTCTCAGGCGTGCGGCCGTTCTGCAGAAGCGCGGTGATGCCCGATTCCCACCATCCCGAGGCCAGACGCAGCACAACGGTCTCGCCACCCGTGACGAGACCGAATCCCAAAGACGCGGACAGGCCCTCGATGGTGAGCGGGATGCCGCTCATCACCGGCGCGGCGAGCTCTACGATCAGTCCAGGCACCGCCTCGAAATCGATGCCCGCGCGCTCCAGCCTCTCGGCCATCGCGCTGCCGTTGGAGAATGCGTATGGGTTCCCCGGAAAAAGCACGGTGACCTTGCGGCCGTTGCGCGCGAGGCGTATCACCTCATCGATCGACTCGAGCGCTGCGACGTCAGCGTTGGGTGGAGCGAGATGCAGCAAACCCGTGCCGCAGCCATCGCAGTTGCGAATGACGTCGGCTTCCTTCACGGCCTCGACTGCTTGCACGGTCGCAAGCCCTGGATGACCTGGTCCGACACCGACGAGTCTGACCCTGCTCATGCCACCACGCCCATCCCCACCTGGGACACGGCTGACAGATTAGAGCTTTCGGCTGACCACGTAATCCGCTAACGCCGCGAGTGCGGCGGTGGCATCCGGCCGGTGAATTGCATGCAGTCGATCGCGCGCCGCACTCGCATGCGCGCGGGCCTGATCGAGCGCTCGCCGCGGTCCTTCGCTGACGCGTACAGCTTCCACAACCTCGAGCGCTTCGCGCTCGCTCAGCCTTCGATTGTCCTCGAGCTTGATCGACGCGAGCATCAGAGGAAGGGTCGCGAAACCTTCGAGGATGTCGTGCCCAATTGGCTTGCCAACCTCGCCTTCGGTGCCGACGTAGTCGAGCACGTCATCGGCGATCTGAAAGGCGAGGCCAAGAGACCGGCCATAGGCGCGGAGCGCCGCACTTTCGGAGTCGTCGAGTCCGCCGAGCAGCGATCCGATCTCACAGCAGGCCGCCAGCAGCATTGCGGTCTTGGCCTCGACGCGCTCCATGTACTCATCGACGCCTGTGCTGTAGCGATAACGGATCCCCTGCTGGCGCACCTCGCCCGCGCAGATGCCCATCACGGTCCGAGCGAGGATGTCGACGACTTCGGGCACGCCGGTTCGCGCCGCGTGCTCATACGCCTTGGCAAAGTAGAAGTCGCCAATCACGATCGCCGGTTCATCGCCCAGGCGGGCCGCAACCGAGGGTCTGCCGCGTCGTGTCGGCGATCGATCGATCACGTCGTCGTGGACGAGAGTGGCGGCGTGCGTGAGCTCCACCGCCATCGCGGCGGGGGTTAGACGTTCGAAGTCGTAGCGGCCACACTTCGCCGCCAAAAGGACGAGCGCGGGGCGGATACGTTTGCCTCCGGCCTGGAAGAGGTCTGCCATCGGCGCGGCGACCTCCGGCGGATCGGTCTCAATCGTCTTTCGGAGCTCAGTCTCGACGAACGCGAGGTCTTCCGCGACCAGTCCAAAAACTTCCGCCGCTTCCGTCAAGCGCCTTTGACCGACAGCCGGTACCCAAGTCCAGGCACCGCCTCCAGGCTTACACCGGTGTTGGACCGCTCGGAGAGCTTGCGCCGCAGTCGCTGCACGTGCGGATCGACCGAGTGATCGTCCAGGTCATGCGGGTAGCCCCAGACCTTGTCGCGGAGCTGAGCCCGGGTCAGGACGCGCTCTGGGTTGGCGGCAAGAACTGCGAGGAGGTTGAACTCCGTCATCGTCAGGGTGATCTCTTCGTCCCCGACCTTGACCCGGCGTGCTGCGTTGTCGATCTGCAGGGCACCGATGCTGAGCACGCCTTCGCGGCCGCCACCGGTTTCGGCCAGCGCCGATCGGCGGAGGTGCGCGTTGATACGGGCGGCGAGTATGCGCGAGTCGAAAGGCTTGGTGATGTAGTCGTCGGCCCCGACCTCCAGGCCGACCACCTCATCCATCTTCGTCGAGCGACCCGTCAGCATCACCATCGGACTGACCACGCCCTGCCGGCGCAGCTCGCGGATCACCTCGGTGCCGCTGATGTCAGGCAGGACCCAGTCCACGAGGACGAGGTCGGGCTGCGCGCTGCGACCCAATTCGATCGCCTTCGCTCCTGTTCCGGCCTCGACGACGTCATGTCCCTGCAGGCGGCACACCTCGGCCACCAGCATGCGCACCGGTACGTCGTCCTCGATCACCAGAATGCGGCGGCGACGGCGGGGCTGCGCGCTGCTCAGTATGTCTTCGGAGGCGCGAAACCCACCCGTCGTGACTCACGGGCTGAGCGCTTCGGTCTGCGCATCAGGATCACGCGCTTATCCCCCCCGTCGATCACGCTGGCCAGATCCCATCCGTCGGCCGCGGCCTCGTGGATGACCTTGACCAGGGTGACGCCATCGGCAACCTGGGTCACGCTCAGGACCTTGGTCGAAAACTCCCACTCCCGGGTCGGCAGCCCCACTGCGGGCACGAGCCCGGCCGCGGCGCCGCGCGCGCCGTCGGGTGAGGCCGGCTGCGCCGGCTCGTCCGGTTCCTCGTCCGGGTCCTCTTCGAATCGTGGGTCCATCGTCGTCAGATTGTAGGCGCACCGACGCAAATACCCCCGGCGGGGGTCGAACCCGCGCTGGACCGGGTTTAAGCCGGCTGCCTCTGCCATTGGGCTACGGGGGCAACATCAATTTTGGCGCGACCGGCGCGGGCAGGAGGGGCCGATTGAATTTCCGTGCGACCCTCAGTCGTAGTCGAAAAATCCCTTGCCGGTCTTGCGCCCCAGGCGTCCCTGCTCGACGAGCTTGCGCAGCACATCGGGAGCTTGTGGGCCTTCACCGAGCCGATGTCGATCCTCCATCGCGCCGTAGAAGACGTCGAGGCCGCTGAAGTCGAGGAGATGGAATGGGCCCATCGGCCAGTTGAGGCCTTTCTGAACGGCGACGTCGATGTCCTCCGCGCTCGCGTATCCGCCCTCGAGCAGCCGCATCGCCTCCTCCGACGCCGCAAACAGGACGCGGTTGACGATGAAGCCCCAGATCTCTTTCTTCAGCAGCACAGGCGTGCGGTCGATGCTGCGCACGAACTCCATCGCCGTTTCCACGGTTTCGTCGCTGGTCTTCGGGCCGCGAACAACCTCGCACAGCTGCATGACGGTCACGGGGTGGAAGAAGTGCATGTTGCAGCACCGTTCCGGGCTGCCGGAGAAATCCGCTAGGCGGCTGATCCCGATCGTGCTCGAGTTGCTGGCGAGCACGGCGTCCTTCGAGGCGTGTTTGCCGAGATCTTCGAACACGCTTTTCTTGGCGTCGAAGTTTTCGATCACCGCCTCGATCACGAGGTCGGCGGCCGCGGCCGACGCCGCGAAGTCGCCCGAGTCTTCGATGCGTTCGAGCGCAAGGTCCGCCTTCTCTTTGGTCAGCCGGCCCTTCTCGACCGACCGGTCGACAAGCTTGCGGTTCTGGGCACGCGCCCGGTTGAGCTGGCCGCTTACCGTGTCGACAAGGGTGACGTGGTATCGGCCGCTCAGCGCCGTCTGAAGTGCGATCTGCGAGCCCATCGTCCCCGCGCCTACGATCGTCACACGCTTCAATTCAGACATGCGAGTGAGCATGCAGCAATTCGAACAGCTGGTGCAGACCGCGGTCGACTCGATTCCCGAGCAGTTCCAGCCTTACCTTGAAAACATCGTGTTCATCGTCGAAGAGTCATCGCCCGACGAATTGATGGGTCTGTACCACGGAGCCGGCGCGCTTCACGCGGGTCAGGGCTTTCCGGACCAGATCACCCTGTACAAACGCTCGCACGAGCGGGCGACCTCCACCATGGAGGAGCTGGTCGAAGAGGTGCAGCGCACGATTCTGCATGAGGTCGGCCACCACTTCGGCATGGACGAGGACGATCTTCCTTATTAATGCAGGATTATTAATGCAGAGTCCAGAAGCTGCGGTCCCAGAGGATGAGGGGATCGCCGCTTCCCATCTCGGCCTGCTTAACCTCTCCGACGCAGACGTCATGGTCGCCCGCGAGGTGGGTTTGCATGAGGTCGCACTCGAGCCAGGCGGCGCACCCGTCAAGCAGGGGGATTCCGTTGCGACCGAGGCGATGGGGAAGCGTGCGCCAGTGGGGATCGATCGCCGGCGCGCGGCCCGCGAATCGGTCGGCGATGAATTCTTGTGACTTCGTTAGCACGCTGATGTTGAAGGCCTTCGTTTCCAGGACCGCAGCGCGCGTGGCCGATTCTCGCTCGAGGCTGACGAGCACGAGCGGCGGCTCAGCCGAGACCGAGACCAGGCTGCTCGCAGTCAAGCCGCGGAACTCCTCCCCGGCGCGCGCCGTGACGAGCACCACGCCAGCGGGAAGGCGCGCCATGGTGTCGAGGAATCGTTGGTTCGCCACGGCCAGGCTCAGCCTAGCGATCGGGGGCCCGGCGGTCTTTCAGGGCTCCCCGAACTCATGGCGCAGCCTCGGAGTTGTGGGGATCTTAGAATCGGGCTGGCACCCTGGTGGCGACGTAGCCAAGTGGTAAGGCAGAGGTCTGCAAAACCTCCATCCCCAGTTCGATTCTGGGCGTCGCCTCCAAATCGAAATCAGGCGAGCTCAGCTCTCGTCGACCCTGCCGAGTCGACGAACGTTGTCAACGAGGCCCTTTCCGTGTTACTGGAGGGACGGACGCCCCCAACCCTGTCTTGCTGCATGACTCGGCGCCGACATCCGTCCCCAATAACACCTTGGCGTTGCGGACCCCAACAGTCGATAGGAATTTACACCTATCAAGAAAAGTCCGCGCTTGGTGACACATCAACGTTCGGGCCGGCTACCAGGCTTTCTCCGCATTGACTCTCGCCATGTGCATCCAAATCGAGCGCTACACTCGCGCTCATGGGTGTGTCGCAGATCAAGATGCCCCAGCTCGGCGAGTCCGTAACCGAGGGGACCGTCGACAAGTGGCTCAAGCACGAAGGCGATTTCGTCAAGCGCGACGAGCCCCTGGTCGAGGTGGTCACCGACAAGGTCAACGCCGAGATCCCCTCCCCCTTCGAGGGCAAGCTGGTCAAGATTGCGGTCAGCGAGGGCGAGACCGTTCGGGTCGGCGCAGTCATCGCGCAGATCGAGACCGGCGGAGCCACGGCCGCCCCGGCGAAGGACAAAGAAGCAGGGGTCGCGCACACGGAGCTGCCGCCTGAGCCGCCAGGAGCGAAAGCGCCGACCGCCACCGCCGCGCCGGTCGCGGCAGGTGAGGCCGACGGCGGCGAGAGGGCGCGCCTGTCACCCGCGGTTCGCAAGCTCGCCGCCGAGCACAACATCGACCCGACCTCGCTGAAAGGCTCCGGCATGGGTGGCCGCGTGACGCGTGACGATGTACTGGCAGCGGTGGGCGGCGACCAGACCGGCGCAGCTCCTCAGGCGCCCACCAAACCTGCCCCGTCAGCACCTGCCCGCGTCGACGGCGAGCGGGAGGAGCTGGTGAAGCTCAGCGTCATGCGGAAATCGATCGCCGAGCACATGGTGCGAAGCCTGGCCACGTCGCCCCACGCCTGGACCCTGCAGGAGGTCGACGTCACCAACCTGGTCCGTTATCGGGAGGCCGAGAAGGACAGCTTCAAGGCGCGTCATGGCACGGCGCTGACCTACCTGCCGTTCGTCGCCCAGATCCTCTGCGAAGCGCTAAAGCAGTTCCCGTGGCTGAACTCCTCGTGGAGCGATGACGGCGTGATCCTCAAGCGGTACGTCAACCTTGGGATCGCGGTGTCCATCCCTGACGGCCTCATCGTGCCGGTCGTGAAGGACGCCGACAAGCTGGGTTTCACCGACCTCGTCCGCGTCATCAACGATCTGGTCGAGCGCGCGCGCAACAAGCAGCTGAAGACTGATGACGTGCAGGGCGGAACCTTCACGTTGAACAACACAGGCGCAACCGGCTCGATCGCCAGCCAGCCCATCATCAATCAGCCACAGGCGGCCATCCTCACCACAGAATCGATCGTCAAGCGCGCGATGGTCATCGATGACGCCATCGCGCTCCGCCACATGATGAACCTGTGCTTGAGCTTCGACCACCGCATCATCGACGGCATGATGGCGGGCCAGTTCCTCGGCACCCTCAAGCAGCGGCTCGAAGAGTGGACGGCCGGTAGCATTCGGCTGTGAGCACCACGGAGTCCCTTCGGCCGGCGCCGATCCCGGAGTGGATCCGCGTCAAGGTCAAGGAGGGCGGCAACTTCAAAGAGCTGAAGCACATCGTGCAGGGCCGGCGCCTGCACACGGTCTGCGAAGAGGCCCGCTGCCCGAATATCTTCGATTGCTGGAACCGCCGAACCGCCACCTTCATGATCCTCGGCGACGTCTGCACTCGGGCCTGTCGCTTTTGCGCCGTGACCTCGGGGCGGCCGTCGGAGCTCGACCTCGGCGAGCCGCTGCGAGTCGCCGACTCGGTGGCCGAGCTGGAACTGAAACACGCGGTGATCACGTCGGTCGACCGCGACGACCTCAAGGACGGCGGGGCGGGAATCTTCGCGCGCACCATCCGCGCCATCCGGCGCCGGAGCCCAGGGACGACGATCGAGGTCCTAACCCCGGACTTCCAAGGCGATTTCGACTCGGTGCGGACCGTCGTCGAGGCGCGGCCCGACATCTTTAACCACAACACGGAGACCGTGCCCCGGCTTTATGCGCGGATCCGGCCGAAGGCGGTTTACGCCAACAGTCTCGCCCTGCTGCGCCACGTCAAGTCCCTTGTCCCGGAGATGGTCACCAAGTCAGGCCTGATGGTCGGGCTCGGCGAGACCGAAGACGAGCTCCTGGAAGTGTTCCGCAACATGCGTGCCCACAACATCGACGTGCTCACGGTCGGGCAGTACCTCCGGCCGTCCAGGAAGCATGCGGAGGTCGTCCGCTACTACCGCCCTGAAGAGTTCACGCGCCTCAAGGAGCAGGCGCTGGCAATGGGTTTCGGTCATGTCGAGGCAGGGCCTCTCGTCCGCTCCTCCTACCACGCCGATGAGCAGATCCCAGCCCCGCGTAAGAGCCTGCTGGCTGGGTAGCGTCCCCTACCGCGAGGCCTGGGACCTGCAGGCCGAGCTGGCGAGGGAGCTGCGCGAGGGGCAGGGGCCGGACACGCTGCTGCTGCTCGAGCATCCACATGTCTTCACGATGGGCAAGGCCGCGGCACCGGAGCATTTGCTGTGGGACGAGGCCGAACGTCGCCGCCGTGGTGTCGAGGTCGTCTGGTCGGATCGTGGCGGCGAGGCGACCTACCACGGCCCTGGCCAGCTGGTCGGCTACCCCGTGATGGACCTGGCTCGGCTCGAGCTCACGATCCCGCGCTACCTCGAGTTGCTCGAGCACTCGCTGATTGACTACCTTGGCGAGCTGGGCATCGTGTCCGGGCCGGGCGGGCCGGGGTTTACCGGCGTGTGGCGGCAGGGTGAAAAGCTGGCCGCGATCGGGATCAAGCTCAACCGCTCGGTCGTCAGCCACGGGTTCGCGCTCAACCTGACCACCAACCTGTCCTACTTCGACGGCATCGTCCCCTGCGGGCACGCCGATAGACGACCCACCTCGGTCCAGGTCGTCACGGGCGCCCGCGTGGACACCAGAACGGCCGCCGACGGCTACGCCCGGAACTTCGCGGCCACGTTCGGGGTAGAGCTGGATTGGGTGGCTCCATCGAGCCTCGCCGGTGCTGGAGGTGCGCCCGTACGCGGTTAGCGGAATGGGGAGCGTTACCAAAGCGGTATGTATAGCGTGAGGAGTTGCAGGAAGGAGAGCGAGGGGGTACTCAGTTTGGTCTCGCTCGTTATCGGGTAAGTGAGATATGAACATGGCAACTAGTCGGAAGAGCGCCGAGAAGACCAAGGTCGACCTCGTTCGGCTGGACAGCGTGTCGATGGACGAGGACGACGAGATCCTCCCCGACTTCGAGGCCGAGGTGGACGATGGGCGGCGGGTATGGGTGACGGCGGTGCTCGAGCGCACGGCCGTGATCGAGCCGGCCCCGGGAGAACCCAAGGTGCTGGTCAACCGGCGGCGCCTGTTCGTGAACCCGCGACATCTGCGCGTGCGGCACCTGGCGAGCAAGGAAGCGGCGCGGCGCGGCCGTGAGGCGGCCCGGCAGCTGCGGCTGCAGGAACAGCAGAGCTCTGCGGCGTAAGCGGCTCAGCCGCTTACCTTCCGGAAGTCCTGGATAGTCGCTCTGGTAACATTCGCTGCTGTCGAAAGGTTCGGCGCCTGCTGATTTCCGCGGCGCGTCTCGCCGCCTAGCCCGAGGGAAGCCACTCTATGAGCAAGACCGTCGAACTCGTCTCGCTGGCCAGCATCGTTCCGCCACCCAACCACGAAGTCAGCGGGGGCTTTACAGCCATCGTCGACGGCAAGCAAGTGCGAGTGCGAGCGGTACTGGAGCGGACAGTCGTGATCGAGCACCACGAAGGCGGTGAACGCAGCGTGGTGCGCAAGGACAACTGCATGGTCAAGCCGTCGGCGGTCGCGTTCGTGCCGGGAAACCCGAACAACGGGGTTGGGCCGCGGCAGTGGCGCCGGCTGCCAGGCAAGCCTCCCGCGCCGGCCACCGGAAAGTAACCGGAGCGCCGGGCCCCCCAGCGGGACAGACCTCTAGCGGGCCCGCCCCCCTCCCCGTCCGGCCCCGCCCCCAGCCGGCACGCCTGACGGCAGGCTAGAACTCAAAAAAACCCGTTACAACCCTTCTTGTTAAGACCCGAAACCGTCAGTCGATGTGCTTCAGGGCGACCAGGGTCAGGAACGGTTGAAAGTCCTTGGACAACGCGACTTCCTCGAAAGCCTTCCTTGCCTCCGCGAAGCGGCTCTTCTTCCACCCTTCGTCGCCCAACCGCTCCCGAAGCTTCGACATCTCGTCGTCCGCGATCTCGCGCACGAGGTCGGCGCTCACGGTCAGGCCCTCCCTCAAACGAGACGAGTGCCTGACCCATTGCCAGATCTGCGACCGCGAGATCTCGGCGGTGGCGACGTCCTCCATCAGGTTGTTGATCGCCGCCGCCCCCGTGCCGCGCATCCAGGACTCGATGTACTGGATGCCGACGCTGACGTTCATCCGTAGGCCGTTCTCGGTGACAGTCCCGCCCGGTACCTTCACGTCGACGAGCTGACCAGGGGCAACCGATACCTCCGGCCGCTGCCGCCCCAACTGGTTCGGCCGGTCGCCGAGCACCCGATCGAATGCCTCGGTCGCGGTCGGCACCAGGTCGGGGTGCGCCACCCAGGTTCCGTCGAAGCCATCGCCGGCCTCGCGGTCCTTGTCCTCTTTGACCTTGGCCAGGGCGACTCGATTCACCTCCTGGTCGCGGCGCGAGGGGATGAACGCAGCCATGCCTCCCATGGCGTGCGCTCCCCGCCGATGGCAGGTCTTAACCAGAAGCTCGGTGTAAGCGCGCATGAATGGCACCGTCATGGTGACTTGAGCCCGATCCGGAAGCACGAACTCAGGGCGATTCCGAAACTTCTTGATGATGCTGAAGATGTAGTCCCATCGACCCGCGTTCAAACCGCTGGAGTGGTCGCGCAGCTCATACAGGATTTCCTCCATCTCGAAGGCGGCGAGGATGGTCTCGATCAAGACCGTCGCCCGGATCGTGCCCCGCGGAATCCCCAACTCGTCCTGCGCCAGGTTGAAGACATCGTTCCACAGCCTCGCCTCGAGATGGCTCTCGAGCTTGGGCAGGTAGAAGTAAGGGCCGCTCCCCTTCTTCAGCAGCCGTTCCGCGTTGTGGAAGAAATACAGGCCGAAATCGAAAAGGCTGCCCGATACCGGCTCGCCGTCGACCTCAACGTGCCTTTCATCCAGATGCCAGCCTCGCGGCCGCACAAGCAGGGTCGCGACTTTCTCCTTGAGTCGGTACTCCTTGCCCTCCGGGCTCGTGAAATCGATCCGCTTCTCGATCGCGTCGATCAGGTTGACCTGGCCCTCGACGAGGTTTGACCACGTAGGCGAGTTCGCATCCTCGAAGTCGGCCATGAAGACCCTGGCGCCAGAATTCAAAGCGTTGATCAACATCTTGCGATCAGTGGGCCCGGTGATCTCAACTCTTCTGTCCTGAAGATCCCTGGGCGCCTTCGCGACCGTCCACTCGGAGTCGCGGACCGAGCTAGTGGTCACCAGGAACTGCGGCATCTCCCCGGCGTCGAGTCGGGTCTGACGCTCGGCGCGCAGCCGCAAGAGTTCCTGCCTGCGACCACCAAACTCACGCTGCAGGCGGGCGACCAGACTCAACGCCTTCGGCGTCAGCACCTCACCGGCGCGGCCCTCCACAGCGCCCTTGAGCTGAGCGTGCTCAGTGGTGGCCATCGCCATCAATCTACCGTCTGCTGCGCCCGGCGCGCGCCGGTGGGATGGCCCTAGCTCCCGGCCAGGCGCTCCACGATGGGCGCAAGCGACTCGGTGGCCTCTCCCGGGACGATCACGTCTGAGAATCCGTAGCGTTCCCGGCGCAACTTGAGATCCTCTTCGATCTGCTCGACCGTGCCGATCAGGAAGTGCGGCATCTCCAGCACGTTTCGCGGCTCGAAGCCCATCGAAGGCGCGAGCGCCGAGGCCAGAGATTCGCGATCCTCGGTGACGTTGGCGAAGAAGACCGTGAAACCCAGCTCGATCGCATCGAAGCGATCGCCGGCCGCCTCTTTGATCCAGGCCAGCTTCTCATCGGTGGCTTCGGCCATGCCCGTCTGAACCAGCTTGGGGTTGATGCGGCCCTCGTTGAGGTTGTAGTTGACGTGAACGATGTTCGCTTCCCGGGCCGCAAGGCTCAACATCTTGCGGCCGCCGCCACCGAGCAGGATCGGCGGATGCGGTTTCTGAACGGGCGAAGGAGCGCCCTCAAGGCCCTTGATGCTGTAGTGCTTGCCGGTAAACGAGAACTCGCCGCCGCCAAAGAACTTCTTGATGATCGTCACCGTCTCCGCAAGTCTGTCAATCCGCGTGCCGGCGGAGTCGTAGGGAATTCCCGCCTGCTGGTAGTCGGAGACCATCCAGCCGGCCCCGATTCCGAGATCGAGCCGACCGGCCGACAAGAGGTCGAGCGTCGCCGCCTCCTTGGCCAGGACGACCGGGTGCCGGTAGTCGTTGTCGAAGACGAGCGAGCCGATGCGCAGCCTCGTCGTCGCATCGGCGGCTGACATCAGCGCTGCGACGGGTCCGGGCTGCTCGCCGAAGTGGTCGGGTAGGTAGAGCGCGGCATAGCCCATAGACTCGATTGCTCGAGCCCTGTCTCGCCACTGTGAGGCGGAGTGCGCTCGATGTTCCTGGACGCTGAACCGAAACGGCCGCGGTTGGGTCACAGCGAATCTCCTATGTCAAGCGGCCACCGCATTTGGTGCGGTGAGTCGCTCAGAACTGTCTCGACGGAGACGCCGGTAGACCTCATCCGATATCTGTCGGCGCAGCGCGCGAATAGCTTCCGTCTTCGTGTTGCCCAGTGACATCCTGCGATTCACGTAGACGCGTGCTTCGCCACCCAAGCGAATCTGTGTTACGGCG
>VBFH01000038.1 GCA_005883575.1 Chloroflexota bacterium
TTGATCGTGACGATCGTCCCCGCGACTTTGTCGTGGATCGCCTGCCGCTGCGGGTCCCACAGCTGCCAGAGCCAACCGATGGCGCCGATGATGCAGATCGTGAAACCCACCTCGAGCACCCATATGAAGCCGCGCAGCGCCGCCTTGCCGATCTCGGGGTATTGGCCGGTGGCCTGGTCCCTGACCTTGAAACCGAACACCATCATCCCGATCGACTGGCCGCGTGAGCTCCAGAAGTAGGCGAAGTAGGCGACGTCGACGATCAGGTTGATGATGCCGGCCAGGCCTGTGGCCTTCTGGAGGACGGCGCCGATGATGCCGTTGATGACGATCAAGATGACCACGTCGATCAGGCCGCCCACGATTCGGAGTCCCGGGCTTGCGAGGTTGCCGGGCATCGCCATCGCACCCCCGGCGCCGGGCGGCATCATCGGGGGCTGGCCGGGCGGGACCATCGGAGGCTGACCGGGAGGAGGTGGGGGTGGGGGTGGGTTCTGCATGCTTCGCGTATCATATTCGCGCCTCTCCAACCTGAGAAGCACCTATGCAGCTCAAAGCTTCAGCACGCCAACCGCTCGGTAAGCGCTCGCGCCGCCTGGTGCGCGAGGGCAAGGTGCCCGCGATCGTGTACGGCCACAACACCGAGCCCACCCCGATCATGCTCGACCGGCTCGAGTTCCAGAAGGTCTTCGTCAAGTCGGGACGGACCCACCTGATCGACCTGGCGATCGACGGCCGCGCCGAGAAGGTGCTCATCCGGGAGATCCAGACCCATCCGCGACGCCAAGGACCGATTCACGTCGACTTCTACCAGGTCAACCTGCAGGAAAAGATCGAGGTCGAGGTTCCTGTCCACATCATGGGTGAATCCGCCCCCGTGAAGCAGGGAGATGCCGACGTCCTACAGCCCATGCACTCGATCCGGGTCGAGTGCCTGCCGTCCGACATCCCGGAATCCTTCGAGGTGGACATCACCCCGCTCGAGGAGATCGACGCGGAGCTGCGCGTCTCCGACCTCAAGGTCCGGCAGGGCGTGACCGTGCTGGACGATCCTGAAGAGCTGATCGTCAAGATCGTGCACAAACGCGAGCTGAAGGTCGAAGAGGAGATCCCCGCCGCCGAGGCCGCGGTCCCGGCCGAGGGCGAGGCCGCCGCCGAGGGCGAGGCGCCGGTCGAGGGCGAAGCTGCCGAGACCGAGGAATGATCGCGGCCGCTAAGGCGGCTTGATGTTCCAGTTCAACGAACCCACCAAGGACATCGCGTGGGTTGTCGTCGGCATTCTCGTCTTTGTTGGGTTCATCATTGCGGCGCGCCTGGTGGCGCGATTTGCCGGCGATCAGCTAGGCAAACGACACGTCCGGGGCGACATGGTTGTCCTTGGCAGGCGGGTAGTCACCGGCGGTGTGGTTTTGCTCGGCATCTTCGCGGCCCTCGGTTTTGCAGTCCAGAGCGCGAACGTCACCCTGTTCGGCCTCCTGCTTGCGACCATCGTCGCCGCACTGGGCGTGCAGCAGCTGCTGCAGGACTACGTGTCCGGCTACTACGTTCTTCTGGAGCACCACATCCGGGTCGGCGATCGCATCAGCTTCGACGGGGACGAGGGCACGATCACCGAGGTGAAGCTGCGGGTCACGCTCTTGAAAAACGACGAGGGCGACGTCGTCGTCGTGCCCAACTCCGAGCTGTTCACCAAGCCGGTCACGATTCGCGCACGGGCGGAACCTACGACAGCGCCCCCAACGTAACCCGGCAGAGCGCCTCGAGCTCCTGCCCCTGGAGCTCGGACTCTTCGGCGATGAGCTCACACACCACCTGCGACGCGAGGTCGACGTGAATCCCGCCGGCGATCTGAGTCGCGAGCGAGCGCAGGTGATACGTGTGGTCGGGCTTGTCGCTCGAGTCGTCCAGGTGGAGCTTCACGCTGTCCAGCTGGACGTGCTCCGACCACCGCTTGACCTCGGCTTCTCCAGTCTCAGACGCATCTGAGAGATGAAGGCAGTTGAGGCCGCCGAAGATCCCGTAACGCTCTCGCAGCGAACCCGGTCGCGACTGCGCGATCTGCGTCTCACCCAAGTCATGCCGCATCTGCTTCAGCGCCTCCGCGGAGGCACTGACCCGACCGACCACCACCGGCAGCGCTGTCATGAAGTCCACCAGCCATGGAAAGAACGGCCTTCCCTGCAGGAAGTCGTAGTGACTCTCGATCAGCGACGCCGGCGGCTGAAACCACTCCAGGGATTCGATCTTCCAATCGCGCTCGGATGAGAGCCAGCTCCAGATCCCGGCGCGCGCGGCGAGTCGATACGCGGAGTCGGGTTTGAATATCAGGAGCGCGTTGGCCAACTGCGAGATCTATTTTCCCGGCTTGCGGTCGCGGGGGTTTGGCGCGTAGACCTTGCGACCCTTCAACTTCTCCGGCATATGCTTCTGGTCGGCGACGCCACCTTCGAAGTCGTGCGCGTACTTGTAGCCGCGCCCATAACCCATCGACTTCATCAAGCCTGTCGGCGCGTTGCGCAGGTGCAGCGGCACTGGTTCGTTGCCCGTCTCCTGGATCAACTCGCGCGCGGCGCCGTACGAGGTGAGCGCGGAGTTGGACTTCGGTGCGAGCGCGAGGTAGAGCGCGGCCTCGGTCAGCGGCAGGACGGCCTCCGGCATGCCGACAAAGTGCGCCGCCTGCTGTGCGGCCACGGCCACCGGCAGTGCCTGCGGGTCGGCGAGTCCGATGTCTTCGGCCGCGAGGATGACGAGCCGCCGCGCCACGAACATCACGTCCTCACCCGCCTCCAGCATGCGGGCCATCCAGTAGACGGCTGCATCCGGGTCGCTGCCGCGAACGCTCTTGATCAGCGCCGAGACGATGTCGTAGTGCTGGTCGCCGGCGCGGTCGTAGAGCAGGTGACGCTGCTGGAGAGCTCGCTCCACCTCGTCGAGGCCCACGGTCCCATCACCCGCAAGCGCCGTGGCCGCTTCGAGGCCGTTGAGGGCGACGCGCGCGTCGCCCCGCGCGACCTCGAGCAGGGCCTCCATCGCGTCGTCGGCGATCGTGGAGTGCAGCTCCTGCAGACCGCGCTCGACGACCTGCCGGAGCTCCTCGCGGTCGAGCTGCTCGAGCCGGAACACGCGGCTGCGTGAGAGCAGCGGCGAGATGACCTCGAACGACGGGTTCTCGGTGGTGGCGCCGATCAAGGTCACGATGCCCTCCTCGACGTGAGGCAGGATCGCGTCCTGCTGCGCCTTGTTGAAGCGATGGATCTCGTCGATGAAGAGCACGGTGCGCAGCCCGGCGCGGCGCTGAATCCTGGCCTCGGCCACGACCTTGCGCAGGTCGGCCACGCCCGCGGTCACAGCCGACATGGCGACCATGCGCGCGCTCGTTTCGCTGGACAGCAGGCCGGCCAGGGTCGTCTTGCCGCTGCCCGGAGGCCCCCACAAGATGATGCTGGGGAGGTTCCCGCTCTGGGTTAGGCGCCGCAACACGTCCACCACCTCGCGCTGGCCCACCAGCTGGTCGAACTTCCTGGGCCGCAACCGGGTCGCCAGCGGGGCCTTCGGCTCCGTTCCAGCCGGGACCGGAAAGAGCTCGCCCTGATCTGCCATCGTCCAAATTCTGAACTGGGCACGGTAGCGAGGCCGGCAGCCTACAATTCGCGCCCATGGCAACCTGCTGGTACTGCAGCTCCGAAGTCCCGGAGACGTCCCAGTACTGCCCGACCTGTGGCCACAGCCAGATCGACCGCACGTCGAGCCCGCTTTTCGGGGTCGTCGACTCCACCACCGGGATCTGGAACTCCAAGTTCGTCAACGCCCTGGTCGGCCAGGAGGCAAACAGGGCGGTCCGCTACCACCGGCCGCTTTCGGTCCTGGTCGTCGAGCTGGACCACGCCGAGCACATCCACAAAGAGCTGGACCAGGTTCAGGTCGAGGCACTACTCAGGGAGATGGCCGAACGCCTAGGCCAGGCCGTCCGCGACACGGACACGGTTGGCTTCCTAGACGTCAACGGCCCGCCGCACTTCGCGATCGTGCTTCCGGAGACAGACGAGCAGGGAGCCGCGCTGGCTGCGGACAAGATCAGGCGCTCGATCGCGTCTCATGACTTCGGCACCGGCGCATGGAAGCGGATCACTGTCAGCTGCGGGTCCGCGACCATCGAATCCGGCTCCCGGCCCATGGACGAAGCCGGCGTCATGAACCGGCGCGAGTACACGGGCAACCTGCTGCGCGAGGCTTACCAGGCGCTTGATTCAGGCCGCTCGGCCGGAACCAACCGCACGACGGTCGGCGCCTACCGAAGCTGAGCAGATTATTCCTCATCCGGCACGCGGAGGTTGAGAACCCGCACCGGGTGCTCTACGGTCACCTCCCGAACTTCCAGCTGAGCGCGCTCGGGCGCGCGCAGTCGGCGGCGCTCGGCGAGCGCCTTCGCCCGGAAGGCCTCACACGGATCGTCCACAGTCCGCTCGAGCGGGCCAAGGAGACGGCCGAGATCATCGCCCAGCAGTTGACTCCACCACCCGTTCTAGAAGTCGATTACGACCTTCGCGAGTCCGACTTCTCGCGCTACCTGCAGGGCGTACCGTACTGGCAGATCCCCGTCCGCCGTCCGCTATGGCTGGTGCACAAGGCAAGGCGTGGGCTGCTGCCGGGCGACGAGTCGATCGAGGTGATGGGCGGCCGCATCCTCCGTCTGGCGCGCCGTCTCAGTCATGAGCATCCGCACGAAACGATGGCGCTCGTCAGCCACGCCGACCCTCTTGTGGCGGCCTGGATCTTGCTCGACCGCCGGCCGCAGAACGAACGGGAGATGCATCGCAAGGCGCTAGGCAAGGCAGGAATGCTCCAGCTCGACATGGAGGGCGAGACGCCGAAGGCATGGGAGTACATCCCGCCACCGCAGATCGCTAAGCCGGCAAGCGCCGCCGCGTAATGATGCTGACATTCCCCAAAGGTTTCCTCTGGGGAACGTCGAGTGCGGCGCACCAGGTAGAGGGTGACAACCGGAACTGCGATTGGTGGGAGTGGGAGCAGCAGCCCGGGCGAATCGCCAACGGCGACACATCCGCTGTCGCGTGCGACCACTATCACCGCTACCGCGAAGACTTCGCGATGCTGCGAGACCTCAACCAGAACGCGCACCGGTTGTCGATCGAGTGGTCCCGCATCGAGCCGGCAGAGGGCGAGTTCGATTCGCGCCAGATCCGCCACTACCGCGACGTCCTCGGCGAGATGCGCGAAAAGGGGCTCTTGCCGATGGTCACGCTGCATCACTTCACGAGTCCGATCTGGTTCGCGCGCAAGGGCGGATGGACGTCACCCGACGCGGCGCGGGGTTTCATGCCCTTCCTGAATCGCGTCGTCGACGAGCTGGGCGACCTCGTCGGCCTATGGTGCACGATCAACGAGCCGAGCATCTACGGCGCCAACGGGTGGATCACCGGCGAATTTCCGCCGGGCCGTCACGGCGACCTCCTATCCCAGTATCGGGTCACGCGCAACATGCAGCGCGCGCACGAGCTCGCTTATGCGGCGATCAAGCGCCGGAGGCCGGACGCACCGGTCGGTCTCTCGCACAACAAGTTCCTGTTCATCGCCGCCTCGCGCAGGCTGCGCGACCGGCTCGCGGCCGGCGCGGCCCAGATGGTCACGGACCGGTGGCCGGTGGGGCCAGGCAGGCTGGCAAGGGTCGTGGAGGCGAGCAGCGATTTCATCGGCATCGCCCACTACTGGGGGCAGATGTGCGCCTTCGACGTGCGGCGCCCGCAGGACCAGTTCGTGCGCCGCTTCAATCCTCCGGGGGTGCCGGTGACGGACATGGGCTGGGCGTCCAAGCCCGAATGGATGCGGCAGGTTTTGAACGAGTTGAAGCCCTACCGTAAGCCCGTCTACATCACAGAGAACGGAATCGCAACGGCCGACGACAGCGTGCGCGAGCGATACCTGGTCGAGATCCTGACCAGCGTTCATACGGCCATCGAAGACGGCGTCGACGTTCGCGGGTACTTCCACTGGACGAACATGGACAACTTCGAGTGGGCCCGCGGTTACACGGCGCGATTCGGTCTGATCGAGGTCGATCGGAAGACGCTCGAGCGCACGGTCAAGCCGAGCGGCCGGCTCTACGCGCGGATCGCGACCGCGAACGCGATAGCGGGTTAACTAGACTCAGCCCGATGACACGGCGGTCGGCTGTCCTCGGCGCGGTGGCGATCTTCCTCGGCTCGATCCTGATCCTCTCGCTTGCGTGGGGACTGCAGCACGCGGCGCTTTCGAACCCGCCCGTCCTCGGCAAAACGGCTCCGAGGCTCGCCATCGAAACCACGTCGGGGAGCCAGGTCCGCGTCTGGGAGCTCCAGGGCAAACCGGTGGTGCTCAACTTCTGGGCATCCTGGTGCGGCCCGTGCGTGGAGGAGGGCGGCGTTCTGGCCCGCGCGGCCCAGGCTCACAGCGACGTCGCGTTTGTCGGCGCTGACAACCGGGACACGACATCCGGGTTCAGCGCGTTCGAGCAGCGCCATCCCCACCCTTACCCGGCCGGCCCGATCGTCACCGGGACGTACCAGTCGTACGGGGTGGCGGGATTGCCGGCCACGTTCTTCATCGATTCCCAGGGCGTCGTCTTGGCGTCGTTTACCGGGCCACTCGATTCGAAGACCCTCGAGCACTACCTCGGCTTGATCGCCTCATGACGCTCGCGTTGAGATGGGGGCTGCCTGTCGCGGTAGTCGCCGCGTGCGTGGGCTATCTCATCTACTCGGCTTCTGGCGCCAGCGAGTACTACCTCACAGTCGCCGAGCTGCGCTCGCACGCGCAGGGTGGCGACGTCCGCGTCGCCGGTGTCGTGCAGGAAGACGTGGTGATGACGGACGGCGGCCTGCACGTGACCTTCACGGAGAAGGATGGCACCGCATCGGTGCCGGTCGACTACAGGGGCGCGCTGCCTGACATCTTCCAGCCCGGTATCACGGTGGTCGCTGAGGGCAGGCTCGGCAGCGACGGTGTGTTCCACGCCCGGACGCTCCTGGCCAAGTGCCCGTCGCGCTTCTCCACCCAGCCCTACACCTCATGATCTCAGGATCACGCCGCCGAGCTCCCTTGCATCTTTGCGGCCTCGGCGGCCGGGCGCCATCCCCCCAACCGAAATCCTCGATTCCGCGGCGATTCGGGACGGGGCTGAAGCCTGCGTCAACTCCTGCGCGCGCTCGGTCACCCATCCATGGGATGCGCTCCCTCGCGTGCTCGGCGTTTCATTGGCTCCGGCCACCGATGCCGGCAAATCCGCGGCGGGCCTCGGCGTCGTGATCCTGGGTTACCTCGGAGCGGGGGCCTTGCTGGCCGGGCTCGTGCTGGGCGGTTTCTCCGCGCTGTTGTCGTTCTGGGCCGGGATTAGGGAGAGTCCGGTCTTCATCCAGATCGGGCGGCGCGCCTTCTTCGGGGCCGCGGCCATGACAGCTCTCGCCGCGGTGCTGCTCGAGGTCGCGCTTCTGACGCACGACTTCTCTCTCGCCTACGTTGCCGAGCACACCGACCTCTCAACGCCGACCGCCCTTGTCGCCGCGGGCTTCTACGGCGGCCAGGAGGGATCGCTCCTTTACTGGACTTTGATCCTCGGCCTCCTCGGGAGCGCATCGCTTGTCGCCGGCGCGTCACTGGGCGGCCGGGTCGCCGCTTACGCGACCGGCATCCTCGCGGTGATCCTCAGCTTCTTCCTGTTCGTGCTCGCCGTGGTCGCGAGTCCGTTCGACCTTCTCTCCATCACGCCGCCAGACGGACTCGGTCTCAACCCGGTCCTGCGCGACGGAGGGATGCTGATCCATCCGCCAGTGGTGCTGGCGGGTTTTGCCGCCTTCGCCATCCCGTTCAGTTTCGCGGCCGCCTCTCTGCTCGCCGGCCGCGTGGACGCTGCGTGGATCCGGCACACGCGCCGCTTCGCGCTTCTCGCCTGGAGCCTCCAGACCGCGGGCCTCCTCCTCGGCATGTGGTGGGCGTACCACGTCCTCGGCTGGGGTGGCTACTGGGGATGGGACCCGGTCGAGAACGTGGCCCTGATGCCGTGGCTGGCGACGACCGCCTACCTGCACTCGTCGCAGGTGCAGGAGAAGCGGGGCCGGTTGCGGGGGTGGAATCTCGGCCTGGTGATGCTCGCGTTCCTGCTCGTCGTGTTCGGCACCTTCATCGTGCGCAGCGGGGTGGTGCCGTCGGTGCACACCTTCGCGATCAGCGCGATCGGTCCGTGGTTTCTCGGCTTCCTGTTCGTGTGCATCGTCTTTTCCGCGGTCCTGCTGGCCGCGCGCGCTAACGCTGCGCCCGCTGCTCTAGGACGTCCCCCGGCCCCGGTGTCGCGCGAGGGCGCCTTCGTGCTCCAGAACCTGCTCTTGATCGGGGTCATCGCGGTCGTCTTCTGGGGCACCGTTCTGCCGCTGGTCTCGGGCCTCTTCGGCCTCGAGCGTGTCGTCGGGACTCCGTACTACGAGCGCGCGGCCGCGCCGCTGTTCGCTGCGCTCCTCGCCCTGCTCGCGATCGGGCCGCTCCTCCCGTGGCGGCGCGCCGGCAGACCAACCATGCGCGCCCTTCGCTGGCCCGCGGCGGCTGCCGCGCTCGCGTTGGTCGTGCTTGGGGCCGCGGGGTCGCGCTCCGTCCCGGTTCTGATCGCCGTCCCGCTGGCCGCGGCCGCGGCGGCCACGGTGCTCACGGAATACGGTCGAGCCGTCGTCCGCAAACCGGAGGTGCTCGTTCGCAAGCGTCGCCGCTACGGCGCCTACCTGGCACACCTCGGTCTTGTGGTAGTGGTGGTCGGGGTCGCCGCCTCCCACCTCGGGCAGCAGGAAAAGGAGGTGACCCTGGCGCCCGGCGGGAAGGTGACGCTGGCCGGTTACACGCTCACCTACACCGGCTCCGAGCAGCGCCAGCTCGCCGACCACACCGATTTCGTGGCCGGCCTGCGTTTCGGCGACCGGACGCTGGAGCCGTCTCGCGCCACCTATGCGGGACTGGGCGGCCAGGCGTTGACCCACGTGGCGATCACGACGACGCCGGTGGCCGACGTTTACGTTGTGCTGGCCGGCATCAACGAGGACGGCACAGCCTCGTTCCGGGTCTTCGTCAACCCCCTCGTCACCTGGATCTGGGCGGGTGGCGCGGTGATCATTCTCGGCGTCGTCCTCGGCAACGCCGGTGAGCGGGGCGTCGAGGCAGAGTTGGCAAGACGCCGCATTCCGATTACGCTCACTGCGTAGCGATGGCGATCATCGTCGCGACGCTGCTGCTGTTCCTGGCCGGGCCGTTTGTGCTCTGGCCGCTGATCAAGACGCCCACCGATATCGACTCGTGAGCGCCCTCGCCCAGTCATGAGCATCCTCGTCGGCAACGCTCTGACGCAGTGGTTCGGCCGCGAGCTGGCGCTGGAGGGTGTGGACCTCGTGATCGACACGGGCGAGCACATCGCGGTGCTCGGCGACAACGGTGCGGGCAAGACCACGCTGCTGCGCATCCTGGCCACCGCATTGCGCCCGACTTCGGGCCAGCTCCAGATCGCCGGCCTTGACGCCTTTCGCGAGCGCCGGCGACTGCGGCACTACCTGGGTTATGTCGCGCACTCCCCCGGCCTGTATCCGGCACTGTCCGCGGCTGAGAACCTCGAGTTCTTTTGCGACCTTCAGGAAGTCAGCCGGACACGCGCGGAGGAAGCGCTGGAGCTGGTGGGCCTGACCTCAGTGGCCCGCCGCCGCGCCGACCAGCTGTCGCGTGGTATGCAGCAGCGACTGGCGATCGCCCGCGCCATCCTGCATGAGCCCCGCCTGTTGATCCTCGATGAGCCCGACGCCAGCCTCGGCGACGACGCCGCCGAGCTGCTCACCCAAGTAATGAGCGGCAAGACCGTAGTGCTGGCGACCCATGACCACGCGCTCGCCAACCGGCTGTGTCCGCGAACCCTCGTGCTGCGCCACGGGCGCTCCTTGGGCACCGCCACACGGCTTCACGTCGTCAAATGAATCCGTTCCGCGTCGCACTCGCAGTCGCCCGCAAGGACTTGAGGTCGGAGTGGCGGACGAGGGAGATGGTGCCGGCTCTGGCGCAGTTCGTCGTCCTCGCGCTGCTCATCGGCAATTTCGGATTCCAGATCGATTCGCGCAACGCGTTGACGATCGCACCCGGGATTCTCTGGATGGCGCTCGTGTTCGCGGGACTGGTTGCGTTCGGTCGCACCTTCGCCGCCGAGCGTGAGCAGGCTTCGCTCGATGCGATGCTGATGACGCCGGCGTCTCCGGTCGCCATCTTCGCCGGCAAAGCGCTCGCTGCATCTGTGCTTCTGGTCGCGTGCGAGGCTGTCCTCCTGCCGGCGCTGACGCTCTTTTTCGGTACGCCGCTGTCCGGCGAAGTGGTTGCGGCGGTCCTGCTTGCGACCGTCGGCATGGCCGCGCTTGGCGTCATGTTCGCGGCGATCGTGGCGCGTGTGAGGGCGCGCGAGCTCCTGCTGCCGCTGCTCACACTGCCGCTCTGGATCCCGTTCATCGTCGCCGGCGGGCAGGCGGTGCAGTCCGCGATGGGATTGCCGGGCAGCTACCAGGAGGCGATCGGCCTGCTCATCGACTTCGACATACTTTTCGTCGTGCTGACCTCACTCGCGGCGCGCTTCGTTCTCGATGAATAGGGCGGAGAGATGGGCGGCCGCGGCCGTCGCGTTGATGCTCGTCGCGGGCGCTGTAATCTTCCTGTACGCGCCGACGGACGCCCTGCAGGGCCCGGTGCAGCGGATCTTCTATCTGCACGTCAGCGCGGCGATCGCGGCCTACGGGTGCTTCGCGGTCGTGCTGCTGGGGGGAATCGTCTACCTGCGCAACGAAAGCCTGGTCGCCGATCGATGTGCCCGTGCGGGCGCGCTTGTGGGTGTCGTGCTCACGACCGTCACGCTGGTGATGGGGATGCTCTGGGCGAAACCCATCTGGGGAACTTTCTGGACCTGGGATGCACGCCTGACGTCCACGCTCGTGCTCTGGATCATCTACGCCGGTTACCTGCTGGTGCGGCGGCTGGCCGAGCCCGGTAGGCAGGCGGCGCGGATCGGTGCCGTGGTCGGGATCTTCGGATTCGTCGATGTGCCCGTCGTCCACTTCAGCGTCACCTGGTGGCGGACCCAGCATCCTGGGCCGATCATCGTCAACGACGCGCTTCCGGCCCAGATGCTGGCGACGTTTCTTCTCACCGTGGCGTGCACGCTGATCCTGGCGGCGGTGATGGTGTGGATGCGTTACCGGATCGAGACGTTGATGGACGAGAAGCAGCACATCGCGGAGCCGGTCAAGGTCGTGACGGCGCGCGAGCCGGAGCCCGTGCCATGAGCTATCTAATCCTCGCGTACGCATTCGCGATCGCCGCTCTCGGCGGATACCTCGTCTGGTCGTTGCGCGAGCTTCGCGATCTAGAACGAAAGCACTGATCGTCGGCGCCGGCCCGGCCGGCGACGCCGTCGCCGCCGGCCTCCGCGACGGGGGATTCGAGGGCGAGGTCACTCTGATCGGGGCTGAGGATCACTTTCCGTACGAGCGGCCGCATTTGTCCAAGGGCTATCTCCTCGGCACGGTGTCCGTCGATCGCCTTGCCCTGCGCCCCAAAGACCAGTACATCGAGCTCGACATCGATCTTCTTCGAGGTGAGCGGGTCGTGGACCTCGGCCTGCAGGAACGAGGTGCATGGCTGGAGAGCGGGAGGAAGATCCAATGGGACAGGCTGTGCGTCACCGCCGGTTCCGACGTGCGCCGGTTGGAGGACTTTGGCGATGCGCTCTATCTGCGCGAGCTGAGAGACGCCGAACGACTGAAGGCTCTGATCGATAGGCGCGAGCCGCTCGACATCGTCGGTGCGGGGTTCATAGGCTGCGAGGTCGCCGCGGCGGCGCGGCAAAGGGGATGCGCCGTCCGGGTGCATGAAGCGCTGACGCAGCCCCTGCTCCGGGTGCTCGGCGCCGAGCTTGGCGGCTATCTCGGCGAGGTCCATCGCCGGCACGGCGTCGACGTGCGCCTCAACGTCGAGTCGCCCCCGGCAGCGCAGGGAATAAGGCTCGTGGGCGTCGGCTCCGCGCCGCGGACGGAGCTGGCGGAGCGCGCCGGCCTGGAGGTCGATCGCGGCATCGTGGTTGATGAGCTCGGCCGCACATCCGCGCCCGGCGTGTTCGCCGCCGGCGATGTGACGCGATTCTTCCACCCGCTGTTGGAGACGCGGATTCGGGTCGAGCACTTTCAGACGTCGCAGCGGCAGGGATTCGCGGTGGGGAGGGCGATGGCCGGCGCCGCCGAGCCTTATCACGAGGTGCCCTGGTTCTGGTCAGACCAGTACGACTTGAACCTCCAGTACGTCGGCGCTGGTCTGCCGTGGGATCAGACGGTTACGCGTGGCGAGCTCGGCAGGCCGCCGTTCACGCAGTTCTATCTCGACGCGGGCCGATTGGTGGCCGCCGCAGGCATCAACGACCACCACACCGTCGCGAGGGCTCGGCGGGCGATGCAGGCACGCAAGGAGCTCACGGTTGACCAGTTGGCTGATCCAAGGTTTGATCTGCGGATGGCAGGGCGCTGAGAGCAGGAATTCGCCGGCTCCTCGGCGCCCATGCGGGCCATCTCCGTTGTTGCGCCCTTGCGCCGCTCGCTCACGCACCAACGATGTGCTCGCTCGGCTGCTCGGCCGCGCCTAGGATCTGGCCGGCCTGGATCGCCGATTAGCTCGGCGAACCCCTTTGATCGCCCTGCAGCGCTTGCCTGAGCTTCGGCGCCAGGCCATAGACGATCCGCTCGGTTAGTCCCCAGACAACGCTCTCCTCGTGGGCCAGGTATCGGAACCGCCAGGGCTCTTGCGACTCCAGCCACGCGCTGTCATCGAGCAGCCGGTCGAGCGGGATGGCGAGCACGCCCTCCAGCTCGCGCACGTCGTGCACGAACGACTCCACGGGATCCGGGAGGTAGGCGACGAACGGCACCACGGAGAAGTTGGTGACGGCGGCGTAGATCGGGTCGCCGGCCCCCAGAGGCACCAGCCGCCCGACGGGGACGCCGATCTCCTCCGCCACCTCGCGCTGGGCGGCGTCCCAGGCGGATTCTCCCGCCTCGACGCTTCCGCCAGGCAGCGCGACCTGCCCTGGGTGATCTCTCAGATCAGCACGACGTCGCACGAAAGGAACCGTCCAGCGCCCGGTCTGCCGGTAGAGGACGAATGCGACCGCGGCAGGACGAGCACCCCTTCGGAACTCGCCCCAGCCGTCGACCGGCCGGAACAAGCGTTCGAGGTGTCCGAGAAAAGGATCCTTCATGCGGCTTCCGGCAGCCGGTAAGCTTGGAAAGGTAGCTGACCATGATCGACCACACGAGCAGCCGGATCGAGCAGCAGCAGAGCGCCACCAGGCGTGAGAACCGGCGCCGCTACGCCTTCCAACGCATGCTTCAGGCCACCGATCGGCTGCTGTGGCGGCTCGAGGAGATGAACCGGGACGGCGTCAAGACGGTGCCGAAACCGGTTCGCGCCGAGATCCGCAAGGTTGTGGATGGTATGCCAGATCAGGTGCGCGAGCCCCTGCGCGACACCGGCGCGGTCCAGGACATGCTGGACAGCCTGTTCGAGATTCAGGAGCGGCTGTTCAGGTGGCGCTACCCGGACTGGCACGACTTCGACCCTGACGAAGGGCGCCTCGATATCGTCGCGAGCTGAGCAGGCCGCCGGCTAGGCTCCGCTCGATACCGTCAAAAACAGGTCGGTCGCGTACGCGGTCAGAAATCCGGAGAGCATGCCCCACGCGAACATTGGAGGGGTGCTGATCTTGCGCCCGAGGTTGAACAGCTCGTTCAGAACGTAGAGCAGGGCGCCTGCCGCGACCGCAAGAAATGCAATCGAAAGGTAGTTCGAGCTGGCCAGGTAGCCGATCCACGTGCCGATGAACGTAGGCCCGCCGCCGATCAGCCCGGCGAGGCCGAGAAAGCCCCACGACGCTGGTTTCGGCTCGGTGGTCATCGGCGCCGCGATGCCGAAACCCTCGGTGATGTTGTGAAGGGCAAACCCGATCGCCAGCACGCCGGTGAAAGCGATTGCCCCGACGTGTGCCGACTCGCCGATCGCGAGGCCTTCGGAGAGGTTGTGCAGCCCCAGTCCGGTGGCGATCGCGAGCGAGAGGGAGCGGGGGCTGGGCGACGCGTGTCCATGGCGCAGGTGGCTGAACACGCTCCGGTTGAAGTAGACGAGGCCGAGCAGCCCGACGCCGATCCCGACCGCGAAGATAGACGCCATGGCGGCAAAGGGCCCGCGATTGGTCTGCTGGACCGCGGCCTCGACGGGTCCTGCGGCGTGGCTCAGGATGTCCCAGAGCAGAAAGACCAGGATCCCCGTCGCGAAGGCGTTGAGGAAGCCCTGGATCGGCTTGGGCAGGCCGTGCATGCGCGCGACCGGAAGGCCGAGGAAGACGGTGGCTCCGGCGATCGCGCCGAGTAGGACGGCCGCGCTTTGGCTCATAGTTGCGTCAGTGGGTTAGTACGCACAACAGATGCAATTAGATCAGTCTAACGGCGAGGCGAGGGAGCCCTCCGAGGTGGTCTCGCGCTACCTCGAGGCGATCTACTACATGTGGTCGGAACAGGAGCCGCTCCGAAGCGCCCGGCTTGCCGACTGGCTGGGCGTGAGCCGGCCCACCGTCGCCGTGGGGCTGCGCCGCATGACCCGCGACGGCCTCGTCCGCATGAATGGACGCAAGGAGATCGAGCTGACGGAGGGTGGGATGCGCGCGGCCGAGGCGATCGTGCGCCGTCACCGGATCATGGAACGCTGGCTGACCGACGGTCTCGGCCTGGACTGGGTAACGGCCGACGCCGAGGCTGCCCGCCTGGAGCACGCGGTCTCCGATGTGGTCGAGAGGCGGCTCTACGAGGTCCTCGGCCGGCCCGCGACCTGCCCGCACGGCAACCCGATCCCCGGCTACACGGAGGCGTCGGCGAAGGAGGTGCGGCTCTCGTCGCTCGGCCCGGGCGAAAGGGCGTCGCTCACCCGCGTCTCCGAGGTCGCGGAGCGGGAGGCACCTCGACTGCTGGCGTATCTGATGCAGCGCGACCTGACTCCCGGCCGCCAACTAGTTGTTTTGGAGGCCGACGAAGTGGGCAACACCATGACAGTGCGAGTGGCGGAGCAGGACGTGACACTGAGCCACGATACGGCCTCTAAGATTTGGGCCATTCCCGCTTAAGGATGGTCGAGAGAGGACGCGATGTTCGGTTCGGATGACGCACCGCTTCAGGAGTCCCTCGCCGACTTGTGGTTCGCGCGTGGAGCGCTGAACGGCAAGGGCGACGACCGGTTTGTTCGAGGCAGGATCGCGATGCTGGTCTGGCTTCCCTCTCTCATCGTCCTCGCCATGCTCTCGGTCTGGCTGCAGAATGCGATCCCGATCGTCGTGGGGATCCCCGCGCTGCTGATCGGGATGTGGCTGTTCGTGGGGCGCAGCGAGCGGGTCGCGGCGCTTGCGCGGAGGCTTTATCGCCGATAGGCCTCTAGGCCGGCTGCGGCGAGGTGCAGAAAGCGCACCTTCGGGCGCCGATCGGGATCTCGCTGAGGCACTCGGTGCACTTCTTGGTTGTCGGGTCGGCCGGCGGCTCTTTTCGTGAGCGGGCCAGCAAGGCGCCATAGGGCACCACGACGAAGAAGTAGATGACCGCCGCGATGATCACGAAGGCGAGGACCGCGTCGATGAAATCGCCGTACAGAAACCTGCTGTTGTTGATCGTGAAGTAGAGGCTCGAGAAATCTGGCTTGCCGCCCAGGGCGGCGATGAGTGGCGTCACGAGGTCTTTCACGAAAGCTGTCACCACCGCGCCGAACGCGACGCCGATGACGACGGCGACGGCGAGATCGACGACGTTTCCGCGCAGCAGAAAGGCTCTGAAACCCCGCATTCGCTCCTCCCCTTACGACACCGAAAGGACGACTTTTCCAAACTGCTCCGCAGAGTCAAGCCGCGTCAGCGCGGCCTGAACATCATCCAGCGGATAGACCCTATCGACGATAGGTCGCAGTCCCTTGTCGATTGCCTCGAGCACCGCCTCGAACTCGCTCGCGTTGCCCATCGTCGAACCGAGCATGTCGAGCTGGCCCCAGAACAACCTCGGCATCGCGATCTCCGCCTTCACACCTGATGTCGAACCGCAGATCACCACGCGGCCGCTCTGCACCACCGACCGCATCGACTCGTTTAGGGTCGCCGGGCCGACGGACTCGATGACGACGTCGACCCCACCGCCGCTTGCCTCGCGCAGGGGTTTGCTGAAGTCGGCGGAGTCGAACGCGGCTTCCGCTCCGATCTCCAGAGCGCGCTTTCGCTTCGCCTCGGAGCGGCTCGTGGCATACACGTGCGCCCCCAGGTGCTGCGCGATTCTGATCGCCGCAACCGCGACCCCACCTCCCGCGCCGACGACGAGGACCTTTTCGCCGCCCTTAAGCCGCGCGCGGGACGTCAGCATCCGCCATGCGGTCAGGAAGGTTAGAGGGAACGCGGCCGCCTCAGTCCACGAGAGTGCTTGCGGCTTGCGAAAGAGGTTGCGGGCATCGACGTGGAACAGCTCGCAAGCGGTGCCGTCGGAGTGCTCGCCGATGACGCCGAACCGGGCACAGCGCACGTTCTCGCCTCGGCGGCACCACTCGCATTCCCAGCAGCAAACGACGGGGTAGATCACGACCTCGTCGCCGGGCCGCCAGGCCTGGTCCTGGGACGCCTCGACCACGCCCGCGCCGTCGGCGGCGATGACCCTGGGCGAGGTGATGCGCTGCGCCCCGTGAGCCATCCAGAGATCGAGATGGTTGATCGAGGCAGCTCGAATCGCGACGGCCACCGCGCCCGGCACCGGCTCTGAGCGCGGCCGCTCGCGGACTCGGATCCCGGCCGGCCCGATCGGCTCCTCGAAGACCGCAGCCCGCCCCTGGCTCAAAACCGCGATCCCGGTCGCCCGCGCAGGGGTCATTTGCGAAACTTAACCAAATCTCAGCCGCGTCGTCTGGGGCGCAACCCTACGCTGAGTAACCTCCTTTCAAAGGCTATGCGGGTTGTCGTCCTCCTTCTCACACTCGGCCTGTTTCTATTGTCTGCGCTTCCGGCCCAGGCGGCTTCGGCGCTGCCGCCGGGGCATCAGCCGATCAAGTACACGCGCTGGGCCTATCCGAGCCAGATGACCTACGGACCGATCGAGAACGGCGCCGGGAACATCGGCGAGGCGCCTTCGGCGGGCGCCTTCCTCACCCTCCCGTTCATGGGCCCGCACTACATCACGTCACTTTTCGACCACTGCGGACCCAACTACAACGTCAGCGGCCGGATCTGCCGCTACGACGGAGCCGTCGCCTCGGCTGGGGTCGGTGGTCCTGACCCCGGCTTCGGCGCGGGCTACGCTCAGACCCCCGGCGGGCACGACTACCTGTACTACTCGGGCCACGACGGCTACGACTACGGCCTTTACTACGAGCCGGTCGCGGCCGCCGCGCCGGGCCGGGTGATCCTCGCCAACTGGCTGGTGCCCGGCTGCCACACGTGTCTCAGCGGCCAGACGGTGGAGATCGAGCACGGCAACGGGCTGATGAGCTTCTACGGCCATCTCGCGCACATCTGGGTCGACAAGGGTCAGTACGTCTCGCGCGGCCAGGTGATCGGAATCTCAGGCATGACCGGCACCGCGACCGGCCCGCATCTGCACTTCGGCCTCTATTACACAAATGGCGCCGGACCGGTCGACCCGTTTGGGTGGGCGGGCTCGGGCGACGACCCGTACGCGAAGGACCTCGGTGACCTCTGGCTCGGCGGCTCGCCCCGCTTTGCCTCGATCCAGATGCCCAACGTCACGGTGTCGGCCGTCTCCGATCCGGAAGACCCATCGACCATCCACGTCTCGTGGTCGAGTCCAGGCAGGATGAAGTTCTCGGTCTATCTCGTCACCCAGGATGGGTCTCGCAAGTTGTGGCGAAGCAACCAGGTGAACGGATCGTCCACGTTCTACGGCAAGGCCGGCCAGAGCTATTGGTTCTGGGCGTCGGCGACGTCGCCGCTGGGTTGGACCGACGGTAGCGGATCGCTGCTGGTACAGGTTCCGCACCTGAATCACGGAACAATAACCTCCTAGACTCAGTCGGTCGTGATCGCCGAGGCCCTGAAGGGCAAGACCATCCTGGTCACCGGCAGCACCGGCTTCCTCGGCAAGTCGATCGTCGAGAAGTGTCTGCGCTCGATCCCGGACGTCGCGCGCATCAACCTTGCCATCCGGTCCAGCGCGCGGCGGCCGGCCAGTGAGCGCCTCGAGCGCGAGGTGCTTTCGAGCCCGGCCTTCAAACGCCTGAAAGACGAGCTCGGCGAGGAGCGCTTCGGCAAGCTTGCCTCCGAGAAGCTCGCCGTGATCGAGATCGACCTGGGGCGCGACGGGCTCGGCCTGAGCGATGCCGCTCGCGAACAGCTGCGCGCGTGCGACGTGGTGATCCACTCGGCGGCGGCCGTCGAGTTCGACAACCCCGCCGATCTCTCCGCCCAGACCAACCTGTTGGGTGCCGCACGTCTCGTCGAGGCCCTGCGTGCGAGCGGCGCGCGGCCGCATCTCGTGCACATCTCAACCGCGTATGTCGGAGGCATGCTGCGGGGGCGGGTGCGAGAGGAACCGCCGCTTGATCCAGGCCTCAACTGGCGTCACGAGGCCGAGGTGATGTCGAGCCTGCGCGCTCCGGTCGAGGAGGAGTCCAGGCGACCCGAGGTGCTGAACAAGCTCCGCCGTGAGGCAAGGTCCCGCATGGGACCCGCGGGCACGCCCGCCGTCGCGCGGGCGACGGAAAGGCTGCGCGATCGGTGGGTGAAGGACCGCCTCGTCGAACGGGGTCGCACGCACGCCAACGCGATGGGGTTCTCGGACATCTACTCCTTCACCAAGGCGATGGCCGAGCAGGCGGTCGTGGAGCTGCATGGCGACATTCCCCTCTCGATCGTGCGGCCGTCGATCATCGAGAGCGCGCTGGCCGAGCCGTTCGCCGGTTGGCTCGAAGGATTTCGCATGGCCGAGCCGCTGATCCTGGCGTTCGGCCGCAACATCCTGCGCGACTTCTCGGGCTTGCCCGACTCGCTGCTCGACATCATCCCGGCGGACTTGGTGGTCAATACGGTGCTCGCGGTGGCCGCGAACCCCCCGCCGGATACCGAGCCGCGTGTGTATCACGCCGCTTCCGGCAGCCGAAACCCGCTGCGGCTGCGACGCATGGCGGGCGAGGCCGGGATCTATTTCACCGCGCACCCATTGCGCGATCGTTACGGCCAGGCCATCGGCACGCCGTCGTGGACCTTCCCGACCCGGCAGGAGATCGCGACCCAAGCCCGCCTTGCTCTCCGTCTGGTCGAGGCGGCGCAATGGGTCGTCGAACGTCTGCCACTTGGCGCGAGCGTGGCGCAGGTTTCCGACGACCTCAACGCCGAACGTGACCGTCTCGACCGCGGCTTGAACTTGATTCAGCTTTATGGCGTCTACACCGAGGTCGACTGCATCTTCGACACACGCAACGTGATGGCCCTGTGGGAGAAGGTGCCCGCGGCGGAACGCACGGAGTTTCCGTTCGACCCCGCCCTGTACGACTGGTCGCACTACTTCCAGAACGTGCATTTCCCGACCGTCGTGCGTATGTCTCGCGCCGAGACGACCGCGCGGAGGGGCAAGCAGCCGAGTGGAAGCACGGCGCCAAAGACGGAGTCGAGCTCGGTGCGAGCGACGATCGAGCGCCGCAGCGGACGCGCCGACGTGCTGGCCGTGTTCGACGTCGACGGCACGCTGGTCGAGACCAATGTCGTCGAGTATTTCCTCTGGATGCGCCTTCGGGCGCAGCCGCTCGACGAGTGGCCGTCGTTCATGGCGCGGATGCTGCGCCAGGCTCCGCGCTGGCTTTACCTCGAGCGGCGGTCGCGCGCGGAGTTTCAGCGCAGCTTCTACCGCGAGTACGACGGGCTCGACCCCGAAGTGATGCAGCGGCTCGGGCGCGAGGCTCTCGACGCCGTCACGCTGCGCCGCATCTATCCCGAGGGCATGCGCCGCATCCGCGAGCACAAGCGGGCGGGGCATCGCGTGCTTCTTCTCACCGGTGCGCTCGACGTCGTGGTCGAACCTCTGGCCGAGCTGCTCGACGTCGAGGTGGACTGCGCGCACCTGCTGGTCAACGACGGCCGCCTGACGGGCGACCTGGAGTCGCCGCCGCCCGCAGGCGAGGCGCGTAGCGCCTTGCTCGAGGAGTACGCGGGCCGCAACGGCGTGGTGCTGTCGGAGAGCTTCGCGTACGCAGACTCTCTGTCGGACCTGCCCATGCTGGAACTGGTGGGCAGCCCAGTTGCCGTAAATCCCGACGCCAGGCTGTCTCAGGTCGCCGGACAGCGCGGCTGGCGGATCGAGCGGTGGCGGATGGCGCCCGGCAACTGGCGCCTGCCCATGCCGGACCCACGATCACCGGAGTACCTCGAGGCGGTCCGAAGGTGACTGCCATTCCGGGGAGAGGGCGAAGGGAGAAGGGCTTGAGCCGGTGCTAGCGCTGCAGTACGTGCGCTCGATCCCGTCCTTCGCCGTGGTCAAGGCCGCGGGCGGACGCCCGGACGTCGCCACCAGCGCGCTGTCGATGCTCAAGCTCGGCGACGTACCCGAACCGCCCCTGCCCGCGAATGACTGGGTGCGTGTGATGCCGAACCTCAGCGGCATCTGCGGCTCCGACCTTGCCGCGATCAGCGGCCATGTATCCCTCTACCTCGACCCCCTCACGAGCTATCCCTTCGTGCCCGGGCATGAGGTCGTGGGCGTCCTCGAAGACGGATCGCGCGTCGTGATCGAGCCCGCGCTCGGCTGCGTGGTGCGGGGCATCGATCCGCCTTGCCCGCGATGCGCCGAAGGGCGCCCGGGTCTTTGCTACAACGTGACGGACGGCCCCATCGAGGTCGGGCTCCAAACCGGCTACTGCGCCGACACCGGCGGGGGTTGGGGCGAGGTGCTGGTCGCGCACCCGAGCCAGATCCATGCCGTGCCTGACGCCCTGAGCGACGAGGCGGCGGTCCTCGTCGAACCCCTGGCGTGCTGCATCCACGCGGCCCTGCGTGGCGCTGCGACCAAGGACGACATCATTGTGGTCTCGGGCGCGGGGACGATCGGCTTGCTGACCATCGCGGCGGTGAAGCTCTTCACCCCGCCCAAGCGCCTCATCGCGATCGCCAAGCACCCGACCCAGCGTGACCTGGCGCGCAAGCTAGGCGCCGACCAGGTCGTGGCCCCGGCCGAAGCGTTCCAGCGCGTGCGATTCGCAACGGCCGCCCGGCGGCTCGACAGCATGAACCGCTCCCTGCTGCTCGGCGGCGCCGACGTCACCTTTGAATGCGTCGGACGCGCAGAAAGCCTCAACGACGCGGTGAGGTTCACACGCGAGGGCGGAACGGTGGTCGCGGTCGGGATGCCGGGCGAGGAGAAGGTCGACTGGGCTCCGATCTGGCAGCGCGAGTTGACCGTGATGGGCGCCTACGCCTACGGTGCCGAACCGAAGCGCAATGGCCGCAAGACGTTCGAGCTGGCGCTCGAGGCTGCGCCTGAGATCAACCTCGAGGAGCTGACCGGGCCGCTGTTTGGGCTTGGCGAGTACCGCGACGCGATCTCATACGCGATGAGCGCTGGACGCTTAGGCGCCGTGAAGGTGGCATTTGATCTGCGACGATTGAGAGCCTAGATGCCTCGCCCCGGAGCAGTCATAGAAGTCGATCGCAACACGCCGCCGGTGCTCTTCCATTTCGGCGAAGGCATCCGGCTCGAAAAGATGCCGCTTGGTGCGCGCATCGTCTACCCGCCTGACCCGCTCGAACCCATCGGGCATCCGGAGCGCGCCATCAAGCGCGCGCTCGCCAAGCCCCTCGAAGACGATCCGCTGAAGTCGCTGCTGCGGCGCGGAATGAAGCTGACGATCGCGTTCGACGATCTTTCGCTTCCCTTGCCGCCGATGGCGGCGCCCGACGTGCGCCAGCTGGTCATGGAAGAGGTCATCGACATGGCCGCGGAGGCGGGCATCGACGACCTGCACATCATTGCCGCGCTCGGTCTGCATCGGCGCATGACCGAGGACGAGCTGCGCCACATCGTCGGTGACCGAATCTTCAGCACCTTCCATCCCGAGCGCCTCTACCAGCACGATGGTGAAGACCCGGAGAACAACGTCTACGTGGGCAAAACCGCGCAGGGAGAGGAGGTCACCCTCAACCGGCGCGCCGCGGAGTCGGACCTCGTCATCTACGTCAACCTCACCCTGGTGCCGATGGACGGCGGCCACAAGTCGATGTCGACGGGACTGGCGTCCTACCGGGGTATCCGAGCGCATCACAACGTCAAGACGCTCTTGGGCTCGCGCTCGTACATGAACCCGCCGGACTCCGCGCTCCATCACTCCTGTATTCGCCAGGGGCAGCTGATCGAAGACACCGTGCGCGTGTTCCACATCGAGACTACCGTCAACAATCACGCGTTTCCGGCGATCGCCAACTTCATGCAGAAGCGCGAGACCGACTGGACCGCTCAGGACCAAGCGATATTTCTCGCCACCAAGCAGATGACCGATCTGGCTCCCCCGGCATTCAAGCGCAACGTCTTTCATGCCATGCGAGCGCCCTACGGATTGACCGCCGTCAACGCCGGCCAGGTCGATGCCGTGCACGACAAGACGCTGGACGCGGTCAACCGGCAGATTGCAGTGCGGGTCGAGGGCCAGACGGACATCGTCACCATCGGTGTCCCTTACCTCGGGCCCTACAACGTCAATGCGGCGATGAACCCGGTCCTGGTTCTCTGCATGGGCGCCGGCTACCTGTTCAACTTCTACCGCAACAAGCCGGTCCTGAGGAAAGGCGGCGTCCTGATTCTCACGCATCCCTGTCGTTACGAGTTCGATGCCGTGCAGCATCCGAGCTACATCGACTTCTATGACGAGGTCCTTGCCGACACCAAGGACCCGGCCGAGATCGAGAAGAAGTACGAGCTTCGGTTTGCGGAAGACCCCTGGTTTCGCCAGCTATACCGGAAGTCACACGCGTACCACGGAGCGCATCCCTTCTACGCGCTCTACTGGGCCGCCCACGCGATGGACCACGCGGGCGACATCATCATCGTCGGCGGCGATCGTGACGTGGTCCATCACCTGGGCTTGAAATGCGCCACCACGCTCGAGGACGCTTTCGAGATGGCCGAGCAGACCGTCGGCCGTTACCCGAGCATTACCCACCTTCGAACCCCTCCGATAATGCTTTGCGAGGTCGAATAGAAGCAATGAACCGCCTCACCGTCCTCGCGTGCGCCCTGCTGCTCGCGGCATGCGGCGGTTCGACCGGCGGCAGCGGCTCTGGCTCGCAGCCAAAGCAGGAGACGTCCGCCCAGAGCGTCGCTTCCAACTCCTCGGACTTTCCGGGCATGCAGAAGTGTCCTGAGAGCGGGTCGTGGGACAACTACCTGAAAGCCGAGCAAGCCAAGGATCCGACCCAGTTCCAGAGCGACAAGTCAGACTGGGATTCGCTGAAGGCCGCGGGCGCGAACGACAGCTACGTCGGTGTGTACGCCGACGACTCCTCGCACTGCGGCAACTTTGGCTCGGACCAGGCGACCGGCAAGATCGTCGACGTCTACGCGGTGCGCTTCAAGGACTCCTCATCCGCCTCCGCCAACTTCAAGACCAACTCGAAGGACTTCCACCTCAGCGATTCCGACCTCCAGAGCATCAAGTCCGCCGGAGGCAAGGTCGACCAGGGTGCGACGACGGGGCTCGGCGACAACTCCGTCGCGGTCTCGTTGGCGATCGCCGGTACATCGTTCTACATCGCCTTCTGGCAGAACAGGCAGTTCGAGGTGGCGATAATCGCGTACAACCTGGTGGTCGCGGACGGCCAGGCGGCCAGCAAAAAGATCAACGACCGCATCCACTAGTGGCCTGGTACTCCGAAGGCCCGGTGACCAGGCTTGCCGGCGTCGCCGGCCGAACCCTCGACGACGTGATGCGCGTGCGCCGGGGTTGGAAATGGAACGCCCCTCGGCCGCGCACGTGGCCCGAGCAGGGTATGGTGGTGCCGGCTCCACCCAGCGACCTGGGCTGGGCGCGGGTGGAACCTGTGCGTTCGATCCGCTACCTGATCCAGCGTCTACTGCTCATGCCCTTCACCGAGGCGATGGTCCATCCGAAGGTCGAGGGCAGGGAGTGGGTGAGGGAGCTCAAGCGTCCTGCGATCTTCGCCGCCAACCACTCGAGCCACGCTGACACTTCGCTGATCCTCTATTCGCTGACGGATGCGGTGCGTGACCGCACGGTCGTGGCGGCGGCCGCGGATTACTGGTTCAAACACCCGATCCTCGGCAACATCGTCAGCCTCTTCCTCAACACGTTCCCCTTCTCCCGCACCGGGGGTGCGCAGGGCCAGCTGCACAGCTCGAGCCAGCTCCTGAAGTCGGGATGGAACCTTGTCCTCTTTCCTGAGGGCAGCCGCTCACCCGATGGACGCATCCAGGAGTTCAAGCCGGGCGTCGGCTTTCTCGCCAAAGAGACCGGAACGCCGGTGGTCCCCCTACACATTCAGGGCGCATTTCAGGTGATGCCGCGACATCAGAATCTGCCGGTGCCCGGACCGGTGCGCGTGCGTATCGGCAAGCCCATGACCCTGGATGCAAACGAAGGTACGCGCGAGTTCACCGCCCGGGTGGAGAAGGCGGTTCGTGCGTTGGCGAGCGAGCCGAAGCAGCCCGACCTGCAGGGCACTTGGATCGAACGCTGGCGTGCATCGAAGCCGCGCCAGCTCAAGTACGGCGACTAGCGGTGCCATGACCGCGGCGGGTGAGCTCGCGCGCGGCCGCCGCGCATACGACCGGCAAGACTGGACGCAAGCGCATGCAAGCCTCACGGCCGCCGGCGCGAAGTCGCAGCTCGGGGCCGAAGACCTGGAACGATTGGCGATCTCGGCGCAGCTCCTCGCCCACGACGAAGAGGCCGTTGAGGTATGGCAAAGGGCGCACAACGCCTATCTCGAAGCCGCTGATGTGGAGCGAGCCGTCCGCTGCGCGGTGCACATGGTCATGAACCTCGTCAATCGAGGTGAGATGGCCAGGGCGGGCGGATGGCTCGCTCGAAGCCGGAGACTTCTAGATGACGGACAGCGCGACTGCGTCGAGCTCGGCTACCTGATGGTCCCGGCCTCGCTGCAGACCCTGATGCAGGGCGACGTCGAAGGCGCGAGCGAGATGTTCGGGCGCGTGATCGACATCGCCGGACGCTTTGGTGATCCCGACCTTGCGGCCCTGGGCCGGCTGGGCCGCGGCCAGTCGCTGCTCGCCCTCGGACAGATCGGCGCCGGCGTCGCCCTGTTCGACGAGAACATGGTCGCCGTGACCTCGGGGGAGATCGCTCCCATCATCTCGGGCCTGATCTACTGCGCGGTCATCGACGGCTGCCGTGGCATCTTCGACCTCCGGCGAGCGCACGAGTGGACCGAAGCGCTGAATCACTGGTGCGAGTCTCAGCCCGGCCTCGTGCTGTACCGCGGCAACTGTCTCGTTTTCAGGGCGCAGATCATGCAGATCCACGGCGAATGGTCCGAGGCCCTGGCCGAGGCGGACAGGGCGTGCGTGCGGCTCTCGGAGCCCCACCTTCAACCTGCCGCGGGCGACGCCTTCTACCGACTGGCCGAGCTGTACAGGCTGCGCGGAGAGTTCTCGAGGGCCGAGGCGGCGTTCCGTCAGGCAAGCGAGGCTGGAACGTCGGCTCAGCCGGGTCTGGCGCTGATGCGATTGGCCCAAGGCCAGATCGGGCCGGCCGCCGCCGCGATCCGCCGCGAGCGTGACGAGGCGCAATTGCTGCCTGACCGTTGCGCGGTCCTGCCCGCGTTCGTCGACATCATGCTCGCGGCGCATGACCTCGAGGCGGCCGGGGAGGGCGCGGAAGAGCTCGAGGCCGCGGCCGGCGCACTGCAGGCTCCATATCTGCGGGCTCTCGCCGGCCATGCCAAAGGCTCAGCGCTGCTTGCGAACGGCGACCATCGCCGCGCCCTGGAGTCGCTGCGTTCGGCGGCCGCGCTTTGGCGTGAGGTCGAAGCTCCCTATGAAGGCGCGCGGACCCGCGTGCTGATCGCGATCGCGTGCCGCGCGATGGGCGACGCGGATGCCGCCTCGATGGAGCTCGACGCTGCACGCCGCGTCTTCAACCGCCTCGGGGCGGCGCCTGACCTGGCCCACGTCGCCGTGCTAGCTCGAGGCGAATCAACCGCTCCCGGAGGGTTGTCGGCGCGCGAGGTGGAGGTGCTGCGGCTGCTGGCCGCGGGCAAGAGCAATCGCGCCATCGCCGGAGATCTCTTCATCAGCGAGAAGACCGTGGCGCGCCACGTCAGCAACATCTTCACGAAGCTCGGCCTTTCCTCTCGCGCCGCGGCCACCGCCTATGCGTACGAGCACGGACTTACGGCGCGTACATAGAACTACCCATCGCGGCCGTGACACAAATTGGACATTTCGCCGGATGCGAGCTGTGGCCCGAGACACCTACCTTCACCGCCAGCAAACAGCTGGAGGAAGCGATGAAAGTTGAGTTCGAAACAATCGTGATCGGAGCCGGGCAGGCCGGGCTGGCGGTCGGACATCAGCTGGCACTGCTCGGCCAATCGTTCGTGATTCTGGACGCCAACGCGCGGGTCGGCGATTCCTGGCGAGGGCGGTGGGACTCGCTGCGCGTGTTCACGCCGGCCAAATTCAATGGCCTTCCGGGCATGCGATTCCCTGCGCCGAGGCTCTCGTTTCCGACCAAGGACGAGGTCGCCGACTACATGGCCGCATACGCGGCGAGGTTTGAGCTCCCGGTGCGCAACAACGTCAGGGTCGACGGCGTGTCCCGTGCCGGCAACCGATTTGTGGTGACCACGAGCGCGGAGGCGCTCATGGCCGACAACATCGTGATCGCGACCGGCGCGACCCACACTCCACGGGTCCCCGAGTTCGCCCGAGGGCTCGACACGTCGATTGTCCAGATGCACTCCAGCGCGTACAAGCACCCAGAGCAGCTTCGCGAGGGAGCGGTGCTCGTGGTCGGCGCGGGCAACTCGGGCGCTGAGATCTCGTTCGACCTCGCGACGCGACACCACGTGCTGCTGTCAGGCACGCCCGCTGGGCAGCTGCCGGTGCCGCACGGACCCGCAATGGCCGCGCTGGTGTTGCCGCTCGTCAAGTTCCTGGGCATGCACGTCCTCACGATGGACACGCCGGTCGGCCGCAGCGTGCTGCCGAAAATGAAAGGCACGCCGCTGATCAGGATGAAGCTGAACGACTTAAAGGCCGCCGGCGTCGAACGGGTGGCCAGGGTGACGGGTGTCCGTGAAGGCCTGCCGATGCTGGCGGACGGCAGCACGCTGGAAGTTGCCAACGTCATCTGGTGCACGGGTTTCAGGACGGACTTCGACTGGGTTCACCTGCCTGCCGCTTTCACACCCGCTGGGAAGCCGATCCAGTATCGCGGCGTCGTGGCGTCCGAGCCCGGGCTCTACTTCGTCGGCCTCGAGCACATGTACGCCGCGGTCTCGGAGGTGCTGCCTGGCGTCGGTCGGGACGCGAACTACATCGCGCGCCACATCGCGATACGCCCGCGCCTAAGCCGGGTCGACTCGGAAGACCGGGTGGTCCGGCGCGATCCGGCGGAGCTCGCCGTCCGGTGAGTCGGCGCTGACGCCACCGAAGAAGATGCCGACCTCCGCCTTCCACCGCTTGAGGTAGGCGCGGAGGATCGGCACCTTCTGATCGTCGGGGATCTCGACCGCCTTGAATGGCTCTACCCTGCCGCCCACCACCAGCTCGCCCGCGCCTGTGACGCGGATGTTGCGCACCCACTGCGTGAGGCCGCGCGGCGCGACGAGATAGCGCTTGCCTTCTAATGTGAGCAGGTTTACGGGTTGGCTGCGCCACTCACCTGATCTCCGTCCCCGCACGCGTAGGATCCGCGAGCCCCAGACGCTGACCCCGAGCCTGGTCAAACCCTGGACGATGGGATTGAAGATGTGGTTGGTGAACCAGCCGGGTTTTCGGTAGTAGACCATCGGGTCTTACGATAGGGCCACCAGTGACGTACTCGATCGTCGCGCGCGACAAGGAAAGCGACGAGTTTGGGGTCGCCGTCCAGTCGCACTACTTCCAGGTCGGTCCAGTAGTTCCGTGGGCGCTCGCCGCCGTCGGCGCTGTGGCGACGCAGTCGATGGTCAACATCAGCTTTGGACCGCTTGGTCTCGAGTACATGCGGGCGGGCTACACGGCGGAGCAGGCGTTGAAGGCGCTCCTCGCGGGCGACTCCGAGCCCGATTCCAGGCAGGTCGCGCTCGTCGACGCGTCTGGCAACGTAGCCGCTCACACAGGGAGCAAATGCATTCCCGCCGCGGGGCATAGGACCGGGGACGGCTTCAGCGTCCAGGCCAATCTGATGGAGAAGGGCACCGTCTGGGACGCGATGTACGAGGCTTACCTGTCGACCGACGCTCCGCTCGCGGAGCGGATGCTGGTCGCACTCGAAGCCGCGGAAGCCGAGGGCGGTGACATCCGCGGCAAGCAGTCCGCGGCCATGCTGGTGGTGTCGGGAAAACCGACGGGCCGGGCGTGGGAAGACCGCGTGATCGAGCTGCGCGTTGAGGACGCGCCCGACCCACTGGCCGAGCTGCGGCGATTGCTGCGCGTGAAGCGCGCGTACATGGCGATGAACGACGCCGATCGCCTCGCGGACCAGGGCAACCAGGACGACGCTGCGACCAGCCTTCAACAGGCGATCACGCTCGCTCCCGAGATGGTCGAGATTCACTTCTGGGGTGGTCTGGGCATGGCCCAGGCGGGCATGGTCGACGCCGGATGCGAGCTCATGATGCACGCGGTCCACAAAGACCGGCGGTGGATCGAGACCGTACACAGGCTCGTCGCGGCTGATCGGTTGCCTGCGGATCTCGCGCAAGAGATCCAGGCGAAGCTCACCGCCAAGGTGTCCTAGGCGTGCGCCCTACGCGCGCCCGGCGCTCGCGCCTTTAGACTTCAACCGTTTTGGGAAAAAACAAAGGCCGCAGAGCGCCGCGTCGTCCGGAGAAGGCCCGCAAGGCCGACCGCGATGACGGCGACCAGAAAGAGCCGGCGGTCGTGATGGACGCTGTCGTCTCTCAGGCGCTGCCAAACGCGATGTTCGAGGTCGAGGTCGAGGGGGGGCACAAGCTGATCGCGTACGCCGCCGGGCGCATGCGGCGCTACTTCATCCGCATCACGCCGGGCGACCGGATCCGCGTCGAGCTCTCGCCGTACGACCTCACCCGGGGTCGCATCGTCTACCGCTACCGCGATTGATCCCTGTGCTCCTCGAAGCGGTCGAGGCGGCCAGGATCTTCGACCTCGAGCAGCTGCGCTACGCCGGCGCGCCGTCGCATCCGGCGCACACGCCGGGCTTCAACTACTTCCTCCACCGCCATCACGCCCGCGGAGCGCCTGAGGCCCGAACCGGCGCGTCAGGCATCATCGTCACTCCTGAGCATTCGGGCACCCACATCGACGCGCTGGCGCACCAGGCCGAGAACCTCACCCTATATGGCGGCGTCCATGTCGACGAGGGCGTGCAGACCTCGGCCGGCTTCAAGAAGCTGGGCATCGAAACCATGGCGCCCCTCGTGTCGCGCGGTGTGCTGCTCGATGTGGCGGGCGAGCGCCGGCTTGACCCCGAGTACGCGATCACGGCCGCCGACCTGGAACGCGCCGAGCGTGCCGAGGTCCGCGCGGGCGACGCGGTCCTGGTCCGCACCGGCTACGGGGCGCTCTGGTCGAAGCCTGACGAGTACTTACGTGCGGCCGGCGTCAGCGCCGCCGGTTCGCGCTGGCTGATCGACAAGAAGGTCGGTGCGGTAGGCGCCGACAACATGGCCTTCGACGTCATGGGACCGGCCGACCCCGAGCTCAAGGTCACGCTGCCGGGCCACCTCTTGCTCCTGGTCCGCTCCGGCATTCCGATCATCGAAAACGTGAACCTGGAGGAGCTGGCCGCCGCCGGCGTCGAGGAGTTCTTGTTCGTGTGTCTGCCGCTGAAGATGCGCGGGGCCACCGGCTCGCCGGTCCGCCCGATCGCGATCGCCTAGAGGGTGACTGCCGGCCTTAGCGTCTCCCCACGGTCTGGAAGCAGTCCAGGCAGTAGACCGGCCGCGCCCCTGTGGGCACGAACGGCACCTGCGTCGGCTTGCCGCAGTTCGAGCAGATCACGTCGTGCATGACCCGCGCGCGGCCGTTGCCGTCCGCCGCCCGTCTGGCCGCCCGGCATTCCGGGCAGCGGCGGGGCTCGTTCTGGAGTCCCCGCGACTGATAGAACTCCTGCTCCCCGGCTGTGAACAGAAACTCACGCCCGCAGTCGCGACACGTCAAAGTTCGATCCACGAAGCTCACCGTCACCGTACAGGCCTCCCCTTGTAAATCGCGCCGAGGCCCGGACATTGCCGGCCGGACTCCCTCCAGCGTGCGCGGCGATTCTAGCGCGGTTGGCGAACATTTGGAGGTATCTCCTTACAGGCCTTTACCCTGCCGCGACTGCGCGCTCCTCCTCCTCGACCTCGACTGGCGCCGCTTCGAAGCCCATGCCTGTGCGGCCCGCCTTGAGCGGCACCTCTTTCATGAAGATCGTCGCGATCAGGGCCAGGACCAGAACGAACCCGGCAAAGACGTAGATGTCGTGCAGCGAGTCGGCCAGCGCGGCGCGGATGGCCGTGATGATGGCCGGCGGCAGCTTGGCCAGCAGGGTCGGGTCTAGGATCGCGTTCGCATTCCCCGTGTTCGGCAGGTTGTTGAGGGCCTGGGGCGGAATGCCCGCCGCGCCCACGCGCGTGGTCAGGTAGTCGGGCAGCCTGTTCGAGAGGACCGCGCCCAGGATCGCGCTGCCCACGGTGCCACCGAGGTTGCGCCAGAACTGGATCTGACTCGAGGCCACGCCGAGGTATTGGCGGGGCAGGGCGGTCTGCACCGCGGTCAGATACAGGGGGAAGGTGACTCCGATGCCGAGCCCGACCACGATCAGGGCTGCGACGACGCGCCACTCCTGCACCGAAGGCGTGATCTGAGAAAGCAGCCACATGCCGAAGATCATCACGGCGACACCCAACGTGCCGAGGAAGCGGTAGTACTTGATCCGCCGCATAACAAAACCGGTGAGGGTGCTCGCGCCCAGCAGGCCGAACATCATCGGGGTGATCAGCGCGCCCGAGTTGGTGGCGCTGATGCCCAGGACACCCTGGAACACGAGCGGCGTGAAGAGGATCGACCCGAACATGCCGAATGCGGTGATGAAACCGACCAGCATGCTGACGCTGAACGTCGAGTTCTTGAAAAGATGCAGCGGAACGATCGGGTGCTCGACGCGCGACTCGACGAAGATGAATGCGGCCAGCATCGCCGCCGCGATGGTGAGCAGCCCGCTGACCTGGGGCGACGTCCACGCGTGGTCGCGCGTGATCGACAGCGCAATCAGAAGGGGAACAATGCCCGCGGCGAGGGTAAACGCGCCCCAGAAGTCGATGTCACGCCATGACGCCTTGGAGCGCACGTAGGGCAGGCCGGCGAGCACGACCAGGACGGCGATGACGCCGACCGGAATATTCACCTCGAACACCCACCGCCAGCTCCAGTGATCGGTGATGAAGCCTCCGGTCGTCGGGCCGACGATCGAGCTGAGGCCGAAGACGCCGCCGAAGAGGCCGGCAAGTCGGCCGCGCTGCTCGGGCGGGAAGAGGTCGCCGATGACGGTGAACACGGTCGCGAAGAGCACACCGCCGAAGATGCCCTGGATGCCGCGGAAGACGATCAGCTGTGTCATGTCCTGCGACAGACCGCACAGGGCTGAAGCCGCGACGAAGCCGATCATGCCCGCGAGCAGGAATGGCTTGCGGCCGAAAAGGTCGCCGAGCTTGCCGGCGATCGGGGTCATCGTGGTCGACGTCACCAGGTAGGCCGTGGTGACCCACGCCAGGCGGTCGAGCCCGTTCAGGTCGGCGACGATCCGCGGGATCGCGGTGCCGACGATCGTCTGGTCGAGCGCGGCCAGCAGAAGCGCGAGCATCGTCCCGGCCGTGGCCAGGATCACCCTGCCCCTGGAAAGTCCGTGAGTCAGGGATCTCGTCATTACGGCTTCTTCGGTCATTTCCCCAGCTCCTTCCTGGCGTTCTCCACCAGCAACAGGCACAGATGTCGAAGCTGCGCCAGGTCGTCTTTGCTCAGTCCTTCAACCAAATCGAACTGGTGCTCCAGTCCTTCCTTCCAGATGCCGTCGATCCGCTCCCGGCCGGTTGCGGTCAGGCGTGCCCGCACCGACCGGCGGTCGGCTGGATCGGGCACCCTCTCGACGAGGCCGTCCCGCTCCAGATGGTCGACCAGTCCGGTGATGTTCCGCGGCGTGTAGTCCAGGTCGTCGGCCAGGTCGCCCAGCGGCATGTCGCCGCACCGGTAGAGGCGGAACAGCACGCCAAGGCGTCCCTCGCTCAACCCGCGCTTGTCGGCCCATCGCTCCTGCAAGAGGTGGAGATGGCGCCCCGCGACCCTCAGTGCTGATAGCGCCTCGACCGCGGCGACATCGATCTTGAGCGGGCTGAAAAGCTCACGGAACCGCTTGATGTAAAGCCGGCCGTTCTCGTCGCGCTCGAGCTCGAATCCGAGCTTGGGGAGGCCGGGATGCTTCAATTCATCAGTCTTCATAGTGAATGACTTCATTATTCCCCAATACAGGGTTCGGGCGCAAGTTATTCTCCGCCGGTGATCGTCGACGCCCACCTCGACATCGGTTGGAACGCGATCTCGGCCGGCCGTGGCTTCCTCGCGCGGCCGGCGCAGGGCTACGTCATCAGCCGGTCATCCCTGGTCGCCGCCGGGGTGGGGCTGGTCTTCGCCACGCTATATACGGCGCCGGCCCGCGCCGGACGCTCGATGCGCACCCGGTTCGTCTACGAGAATGCCCACGAGGCCAACCTCATGGCCACGGCCCAGGTCAATTACTACCGGGCGTCCGGGCTGGACCTGCTGGGCACGCGCACGGAGCTCGCCGGCTACGCGCGCGGCTGGCGAAACGGACGTCTGGCTGCGATCCTCCTGATGGAGGGCGCCGACCCCGTCGAGACGCCATCGCAGCTCGGCGCCTGGAGCGACCGCCGGGTCCGCATCATCGGCCCGGCGTGGGGGAGGACGCGGTACAGCGGTGGGACCGGCGCGCCGGGCGGCCTTACCGATCTCGGCCGGCAGCTGCTCAAGGCCATGCGCCGCAAGAAGGTGATCCTCGACCTGAGCCACATGGCCGACCAGTCGGTGGCCGACGCGTTCGCCCTCTGGCGGGGACCGATCATGGCCTCGCACAGCAACGCGCGCGCGATCGTGCCCGGCGACCGGCAGGTGACGGATGAGACGGTGGCGGAGATCGCGCGGCGGGGCGGTGTGGTGGGCGTGAGCTTCTACCAGCACCATCTCCGCAGGTTCGGCCGGGCGACCCTCGAGGACGTCGTCAGGCACGTCGTCCACCACGCCCGGGCGGCGGGTTCGCCCGAGCATGTCGGGCTGGGAACCGACCTGGACGGAGGCTTCGACGCGCGCCACGCGCCGATCGATAACCTGGCGAAGCTGAAGGAGCTGCCGGCCCGGTTGCGCCTGCACTTCAACCGCTCCCAGGTCGAGGGCATCATGGGCGGAAACTGGCTCAGCTTTCTGGAGCGCAGCCTCCCCGACTAGATCATCTCCGCGACCTGCTTCGCGGTCATGAACGCGAAGCCCATGCCGTGCCCTGTAAAGCCCGCGCAGATGTAGACGTGCGGCATCCCCTCGAGCGGTCCCGCCATCGGCAGGCCCGATTCGGTGAACCCCATCGTCCCCGCCCAGCGATGCGTGACCTCAGCCTTCGCGCCCAGCTCGCGCACCGCGCGGTCGAGCTGCTTCTGGATCTCTGCAGTGGGCTCGGCGTCGAGCGTCTTCTCGGTCTCGAGCGTGGTATCGCGCCACCCGCCGATCAGCACCTCGCCGGTCGCGAGCTGGCGCCAGTACCGATAGCCGAAGTGGGAGTAGACGGGTATGTCGATGGTCGTCGTCGATTCGGGCGCGGTGGCGAGCATCTGTGCCCGAGTGGGCTGGATCTTCACGCTCGGCACGAGCTGCGGTGTGTACGCATTCGTGGCCAGGATGACGACACCCGCCTCGCACTCATCCTCGCCGGCGGTGAGCACCACGTCCCGGGCGCGAGGCGTCATCGAGGTCACGTGCACACCCTCGCGGATCGCGCCTGGCTTCGCCTGCCGCGCCAACGCACCGACCATCGCGGCCGGATTGATCTCCCCGTCGCGCGGGTTGATCAACCGCCTGCCGTCCCATCTCGCCTGGAACGAGTCTTCCTGCAAGAGCTGCTCCGACTCGATCAGCAGCGCCCGCTCGTCTTCGCCCGAGGGAAGGATCGCGGTGCCGAGCCGGCGGTGGCCGACTTCCTGCCCGCGCGCGGCCTCGATCATGCGGTCGTGGTTTTCGTTCGTGATCTCCCAAAGCTCGCGCGCCTTCTCGCGGCCGTATGTGCGCACGGCTTCCGCGTAGCTCGACGCAACTCCCGCGAGCAGAAAGCCCGCGTTGCGGCCGCTCGCGCCCCACGCGATGTGTTCGCGCTCGACGAGGACGGCGTCGACGCGGCGATTCGTCAGGTGCCACAGCAGGCTCGTGCCCGCGATCCCGCCGCCGATGATCAGCACGTCCGCCTTTGCAGGCGGTCGCCCGGGGTACTTCTCGGGCGGCGGAGCCCAGAACGGCGTGCTCATGAGTCCCAATAGAATCAGAAGGCAAGTGGACTTTGAGAGCTATGACGTCCTGGTCGTCGGCGGGGGGCTCGCCGGCCTCAGGGCAGCGATAGCTGCGGTCGAGGCCAATCCGCGGGTCAAGGTCGGAATGGTCTCCAAGGTCTATCCCATGCGCAGCCATACGGTCTCCGCCGAGGGCGGCGCCGCCGCAGTGATGTCCGCGGACGACTCGTACGACACCCATGCCTTTGACACGATCAAGGGCTCCGACTACCTCGCCGACCAGGATGTGGTCGAGGCGTTCACGCGCGAGGCGCCGGTCGAGATCATCCAGATGGAGCACTGGGGTTGCCCCTGGAGCCGGAACCCGGACGGCACGATCGCGGTGAGGCCGTTTGGGGGCATGACGACATGGCGCACGTGCTTCGCCGCTGACAAAACCGGCTTCCACATGCTTCACACCGTCTTCCAGACCTCGCTCAAATACCCCCAGATCACCCGCCACGACGAAGCTTTCGTGACCAAGCTCCTGGTCGAAGACAGCCGTTGCGTCGGTGTCGTCGCCCTCGACATCCGCACCGGTCGCTTCGACGCGATCACCGCGAGGTCGGTCATCCTCGCGACCGGCGGGCTGGGCCGGGTCTACGCCTTCACCACCAACGGCAACATCTGCACCGGCGACGGCATGGCCCTGGCGTACCGCGCGGGCGTCGGCTTGAAGGACATGGAGATGGTGCAGTTCCATCCGACCGGGCTGCCTTTCACCGGCATCCTGATCACCGAGGCGGTGCGCGGCGAGGGCGGCTACCTGCTCAACAGCGAGGGCGAGCGCTTCCTCAAGCGGTATGTGCCCAACAAGATGGAGCTCGGGCCGCGCGACATCATCTCCCGCGCGATGGTCACCGAGTTCGAGGAAGGGCGAGGTTTCGAGGGCCCGCACGGCAAGTACATGCACCTCGATGTCCGTCATCTTGGCGAGAAAGTGATCGACCGCAAGCTGCCCTTCATGCGCGAGCTCGGTCGCGAGTTCGTCGGCATCGACATCGTCACCGATCCGATTCCCGTCCGCCCCGTGCAGCACTACATGATGGGCGGCGTCGACGCGGACATCTCGGGCGAGACGCCCATCCTCGGGCTGTACGCGGCCGGCGAGTGCGCGAACGTCGGTCTGAACGGCGGCAACCGCCTCGGCTCCAACTCTCTCTCCGAGTGCCTCGTGTTCGGCGCCGCGGCAGGCCGCGCGGCGGCGCACTACGCGAGCTCCGCCAAGCCGGTGACCGCGAATCCAGTCGACGCGATGCTCTGGGACGAGGCGCGTCGTGTCGAGGCCGAGTACCTCGAGAAGAAGGGCGGCGTGGAGCGAATCGGCCCGATCCGCGAGGAGATGCAGCTCGAGATGGACGCGGGCGCAGGCGTCTTTCGAACCAAAGAGAGTCTGTCTCGACTGGCGCGTAACCTCGGCGGTCTGCGGGAGAGGTTCGAAAAGGTCAAGGTCGATGACTCGAGCCGCACTTTCAACACCGAGATCACCGCTGCGCTGGAGCTCGACTTCATGCTCGAGGTCGCGTCTTCGATCACGTTCTCCGCGCTGGCCCGCGAGGAGTCGCGCGGCGCTCACGCCCGCCGCGATTTTCCGGAACGCAACGACGCGAAGTTCCTCAAGCACACGCTCGCCTTCCACACCAACACGCTCGCGCCGAGGCTCGAGTATCGCGACGTCAAGATCACCACCTTCAAGCCGCAGGCGAGGACTTACTGAGAGATGCCCGACAAGACGATCACGATTCGCGCCACCCGTTACGACCCCGAGAAGGACGAGAAGCCGCGACTTCAGTCCTATGACGTCCCCTTTTACGACGAAAGCATGGTCGTCCTCGACGCGCTCAACCACATCAAGTCGCACGTCGATGGCAGCCTCAGCTATCGCTGGTCGTGCCGGATGGGCATCTGCGGAAGTTGCGGGATGATGGTCAACGGCATGCCGAAGCTGACGTGCAACGCATTCCTTCGCGATTACTGGCCGCGCCCCATTGTCGTCGAGCCGCTGAACAACTTTCCGGTCATCCGCGACCTGGTCATCGACATGGACGACTTCATGCACAAGCTGAAGTCGATCAAGCCGTGGATCATCCGCAAGCAGGAGATTCCGCTTGGCGCGCGCGAGCATCGTCAGACCAACGAGCAGATCGACGACTTCAGGCAGTTCAGCGAGTGCATCAACTGCATGCTCTGTTACGCGGCGTGCCCTGTCTACGGTCTTAACAGCGAATTTCTCGGCCCGGCGGCGACCGCGCTCGCGCGCCGCTACAACCTCGACTCGCGCGACCAGGGCTTGAAGGAGCGGCTGCCGGTGATCGGCGGCGCGGAAGGGATCTGGGAGTGCAGCTTCGTGGGCGAATGCTCGGTCGTCTGCCCCAAGGGCGTCGACCCCGCGAAGGCGATCCAACAGACCAAGCTCGACACGACGATGCGCTTCGTCCTGCCTTACGGAAACCGAGATTGACGACGGAGGCGCATACCGCACAGCCCGAATACCGCTGGCGCATGCCGGCGGACTGGTGGGCCCGCCAGCGTCATTACTTCTTGTATGTCGTCCGCGAGTTCACCGCGCTGCCGCTCGCGCTGTGGCTGCTGTGGCTTTTGGTCGAGATCAAGCGCGCGGGTGATGGACCGGGCCGCTATGCGCCACACGGGTCGATGCCGTTCGTGGTCTTCAGCGTCGTCGTGCTGCTGTTCGCCCTCTATCACAGCTACACGTTCCTGAGCCTCGCGGGCACGATCCTGCATTTCAAGGTTTTCGACCGGCCCGTGCCTTCTCGCCTCATCGTCCTCTCGCAGTTCGGCTTGTGGGCCGCGGCTTCGGTGGTGGTGGGCTTCGCCCTGATCTGGTTCGCGCGGTGAAGGCCGAAGCGAGGCAGAGGCCGGCCTTGATGCACCTGTTCTGGTGGTTCATGTTCGCCCAGGGGGGTGTGATCGCTGCGGTGCTGATCCCGGTGCACGTTCTGGTCCAGGGAATCCTTGGCCCGCTCGGAATCGTTCCTGTCGTCGATCGCCACTACGACACGTGGGTCAGCATGCTGGGCAACCCGATCGTCAAGCTCTACTTGCTCGTTCTGATCGCATTCCCCTTTTTCCACTTCGCGCACCGGCTGCGCTACCTGCTCGTCGACCTCGGCCTTCCCGCCGCCAAGGGCGTGCCGGCGCAGGCCCTTTTCTATGGTGGGGCGGTGGGGGTCACGCTCGTCACGATCTGGGTTCTACTGACGACCATCCCGATCTCGCTCGGCTGAGAGCATGTACACGGTCGAGGCGATCCCGGCGTCTGAGCTGGGCAACGCGAGCTTTGTCGTCGCCGACCCGGATCGTGGAGTGGGCCTGATCGTCGACCCGCTGCGTGACATCGAGCGCTACCTGACCGTTGCGAAGAACCTGAACGTCAAGCTGACGCACGCCCTCGACACCCACCTGCACAACGACTACGTATCCGGCCGTCGCGAGCTCGCGGCCGAGGTCGGAGCGAACGTCGACGAGCTCGCACCGGGCGGTGAGCTCCAGCTGGGCCAGCTGACGATTCGGGCGATCCACACTCCCGGCCACACGCCCGACCACAAGAGCTACCAGCTCAACGAAGGTGGCCGCCCGCGCGCCCTCTTCTCTGGCGGGGCGGTAATGCTCGGCGCGATTGCGCGCACCGACCTGTTCGGCCCCCACATGGCAGTGCATCTTGCCCTCGAGGCCCTGAGCACGCTGCAGGTGCGCCTGCGCGGGCTGCCCGACGAGATCAAGGTCTTCCCGACCCACGGCGGCGGGTCTTTCTGCGGCACCGGGGGTCGCAGCGGACACGAAACGACTCTGGGCAACGAGCGCCAGACCAACCCGTTCTTCCTGACCGCAGAGGTCATGCCCTTTCTCGCGCGGGTCCTCAACCAACCGCGGTATCCGACCTACTACCGGGACATGGCGGCGGTCAACCGGGGAGGCCCGGCGTTGATCGGGCTCACTCTTCCACCGCTCACCAGGCTCGCGGCCGACGAGGTCGCGCGGATGATGGACGGAGGCGCGGCCGTGGTCGACGTGCGTGAAGGCCGCGACTACGACCGCGCCCACATCCCAGGCAGCTACAGCGTCGGCATCGACGGCCCGGTCAGCGTGTGGGTCGGCTGGCTCATCGCGCGCGGGCGTCCCATCGTGCTCGCCGGCGGCAGCGAAGCCCAGCATCGCAAGGCGCAGCGCCAGCTCCTGCGCATCGGCTTCGACACCATCGCAGGTGAGTTCGACGGCGGCATGGATGCGTGGCGCGCCAGCGGCCGCGACCTCTCGAGCTTCGAAACGGTCGACGTCGAAGACATGGCGCAGTGGGTACTCAGCGCCGAGCCGATGACGGTGGTCGACGCGCGCGACGAGCATGAGTGGGCGTCGGGCCATGTCCCCGGCGCGGTGCACATGTACGTGCCCGACGTTCCCAGTCGCGCGCCCGAGATTCCACACGATGCGCCGGTCGCCGTGCATTGCGCCTCGGGTTATCGCGCGGGCATCGCGGCCAGCTTGCTCGAGCAGGCGGGCCTCAAGCGGATCATCCACGTCAACGGCGAGTACTCGGACTGGGACCGCCTTCATCTGGCTCAGAGCAGGGTCTAGAGTTAGCCGGAAAGCTGGCGGGTCTGGGGGCAGGAGGTCACGCCGATGGCCGGGTTGGGCAGGAAGCTCTTCGTTTCGCTGGTAGGCTCTACGCTCGCCATCTGCATCGTGCCGCTCACGGCGGTCGCTGCATCCATCGACACACGCTCCGGAAGCTTCACGGACGGAGCCACCTACCTGATCCAGAAGCCGAGCGATTGGAACGGTGCGCTCGTCCTGTACAGCCATGGCTACGTCGTGCCGGGCTCGCCGAATCCCGCGCCCGACGTCGGCGACCCGCTCACCGGGGCGTGGCTGCTCGGCCACGGCTACGCGCTCGCGGGCTCCTCCTACGCGAGCACCGGGTGGGCACTCGAGGAAGCGATCCCCGACCAGATCGCAACGCTCGACACCTTCACCGGCCTCTTCGGCGCGCCGACACGGACCATCGCGTGGGGGCACTCGCTCGGAGGCATGATCACCGCCGGGCTTTTGCAGACGCATCCGGACCGCTTCGACGCCGCGCTGCCGATGTGCGGTGTGGTCGGCGGAGGGGTTGGAGTGTGGAACCAGGCCCTCGACGCCGAGTTCGCGATCCAGCAACTCCTGGCTTCCGGCACGAATTTGAAGGTCGTCAACCTCGGGTTCCCGAACTTCGCCAACCTCGGCCTGGCCGAGTCGGCGGTCGGCGCGGCGCAGACGACGCCCGCCGGCCATGCGCGCATCGCTCTCGCGGCGGCGCTCGGCGACTTGCCGGGGTGGTTTAGCCCGGCATCCGTGGAGCCGGCCGCGACGGACTATGGGGCGCAGGAATACAACCAGTACCTTTGGATCACCCAGATCAACGCTTTCTTCCTTTTCTTCTTGAGGGGCGAGATGGAGGCCAGGGCCGGCGGCAACCCGTCCTGGAACACCGGCGTCGACTACTCGAAACAGCTTGCGATGTCGGCCGATATCGCCGAGGTGCAGGCGCTGTACGCACAAGCGGGGCTGAGCCTTGACGCCGACCTCGCAACGCTCGCCGCGGCGCCGAGGATCAGCGCCGACAGCGGAGCCGTGGGCTACCTGACCGACAACATCGTCTACAACGGCGAGCTAGGCGGGAAGCCGGTCCTCACGCTCCACACCACCGGCGACGGCTTGGTCGTGCCGGAAAACGAGCAGGCGTACCGCTCGTCGGCCCAGCGCGCCAAGAGCGCGCCCCACCTGCGGGAGGCGTTCGTGCATCGGGCGGGACACTGCGAGTTCACACCGGCCGAGACGATCGCCGCGTTCCAGGCCCTGGTGAGCCGGCTCGACACCGGCCGATGGGCGGGCGTCACCGACCCCGCGGCGCTCAATGCCGCGGCCACGGCTCTCGGGACGACCTACAACCTCGCACCTGCGTCCTACATCGACTACGCATCGCCGAAGTTCCTGCGTCCGTTCGACCTGGGTTAGCGACCCGAAGACATCTTCTTCTAGCGTTTGCGGGCGCGCCAGATCTCCTCGGATGGCCACCGGCGCCCCCACTCGGCCGGCACGAAGTCGTAGCGCGGATGGTCGACGGAATCGTCCGACGCATAGAGCTGGCGGTAGTCCACGACGTCGAAACCCGTCCGCCGGAGGAGCTGAAACAGGTCCGTGGTGCTGAGGTGGAATTCGGTCGATGGCTGGCCGTCCTCGGACCAGTCCAGCCGGTTCATTCCTCGCAGCGGCCGGACCAGCCGCTCCACGACCTTGCCCTCGTCCGGCGAGCACACCATCTCCAGGTCGGTGTTGCGCACGAAGACCAGCTCGCCCCCCGGCCGGAGCAGGCGAGCGGCCTCGGGGATCCAGCGCTCGGAATCGCACCAGATGGACGCGCCGTACTCCGAGAAGGCGAGGTCGAATGTCGCATCCGGCAGCGGCACCTCCTCCGCGTTCGCCTCGATGAGCTCCAGGCCCAGCCCGAACTCCTGATTCATCGCGCGAGCGGTCTCGAGCTGCGCCGGCGTGATGTCGATGCCGACGACGCGCCGGGCGCCGTGTTTCTTCAGCCAGGCGCCGAAGTAGGCGGTGCCGCAGCCCAGCTCGATGACGTCGAGTCCGTGGACGTCGGGAAGAATGCGAACCGTAGACTCAGGAGTGCTCCAAACGCCCCAGGTGATCTGGTCCTGCGCCCACTTCTCCCTGGCCCTGCCCGCGGTGTACTCGGCGTTGGACTTCGTCCACAGCGCGCGTGCCGTCAGCGCGTAGTCGGGCAGCTTCTCAGGCATCGGTCGTGGCCGCTTCCAGCAGCGCTGCGAACTTGCGCCGCGACGCCTCGCGTCGCGTCGGGACGTGCTCGCGCGGCCACATGCCGTCGGGCGGCCGGTATCCGGACAGAACCTGTCGCGCCACTGCTACCCGATGGACCTCGTCGGGCCCGTCGTAGATCCGCGCCGCGCGAGCGTGGCGGTACATCTCTTCCAGAGGCAGGTCCGCCGAGTATCCGAGCGAGCCGTGGATCTGGATCGCGCGGTCGATCACATCATGAAGCACCTTGGCGCCAAAGAACTTGATCAGCGAGATCTCTTTGCGCGCCGCCGACGCGCCCTGCGTGTCGATGACCCACGCAGCGTGCAGCGTCATCAGGCGGGCCGCCTGCATCTCGGCGGCCGAGTCCGCGATCCAGTTCTGCACGGTTTCGTGACCCGCGAGCTTTTTGCCGAAAGCCTCGCGCTGCAGCGCGCGCTCGCACAGCATGTCGAAAGCCCGCCGTGCCTGGCCCAGCCACCTCATGCAGTGATGGATGCGACCCGGGCCGAGCCGCATCTGCGCAATGAGAAAACCCTGTCCGCGCTCGCCGAGCAGGTTTTCGCTGGGCACGCGCACGTTCTCGTAGAGGATCTCGGCGTGGCCGTAGCCGAACGTCTCGTGCTCGCCTGCAAGGGTGGGCACGTTGCGCACCCGCTTCAAGCCGGGCGTGTCGGTGGGCACGATGATCATCGACGCCCGCTCGTACGCATCCGCCTTCGGCTCGGTGACGACCATCGCGATCAGGAAGTCCGCGATCATGCCGTTCGACGTGAACCATTTGTGGCCGTTGATCACCCACTCATTGCCTTGCAGCTCAGCCGTGCTCGAAAGCAGCGTCGGGTCTGAGCCCGCGGTGTTCGGTTCGGTCATCGAGAATCCGGAGCGGATCTTTCCCTCGAGCAGCGGATGGAGCCACCGCCGCTTTTGCTCCTCGGTCCCGAAGTGGGCGAGGATCTCGGAGTTGCCCGAGTCAGGCGCCTGGTTGCCGAAGACGATCGGCCCCCAGACCGAGGCGCCCTCGATCTCGTGCATCAGCCCCAGCTTCACCTGCCCGTAACCCTGGCCGCCGAGCTGGGGCGGAAGGTGCGTTGCCCACAGCCTCTGCCGCTTGACCTCTTCCTGCAAGGGCTTGATCGCCCGCATGAAAGCACGCTCGTCGACATCGAGGACCTCGAGCGGATAGACCTCCTCGTGCATGAAACGACGCATCCACTCGAGCTTCTTCTCGAACTCGGGCTCGGTCGAGAAGTCCCAGCTCATGCGCCGGTGTCGAGCAAGGTGATGCCCTCGTCGATCATGCCGACGATGGTATCCGTCAGCCCCTCGTACATGGGGTCGGGTCGGCGGCCCTTGCGGTGGAGCATGAGGTTGTAACCGAAGATCGACGCGTACTTATAGAGGCTCATCGCGGCAAACCAGCGCATCTCGCCGGCGTCGACGCCGTAGAGCCGGTAAAGCTCCTCCACCGAGACGCTGATCGCGCCCCCTGGGTTGGGGGCGCCCTGGTACTGGCGCCGAATCGCGACGATGCACAGGCAGCCGAGGTCGAGAAGGGGCTGGCCGATCTGCGCGATCTCCCAATCCAGAACCGCAACCACATCGGCGCCGCGGAAAAGCATGTTGCCGTAGTGGTAGTCGCCGTGGACGAGCGTCGGCCGCCGCTCCACGGGGACCTGCCCCGCAAGTAATCCGCCGAATTCGCCGGCGCGCGTGGTCAACTCTTCGGGCGCGCGCTGCATGAGCATGGCCCAGCGCATCATCTCGACCTTCAGCCCGATCGCGTCTTCGTCGCCGAGGCCCGTCCTGTCGAGCGGGAGCGCCTGCAACCGTTTCAGGACTTCGATCGCGTTGGCTGCGATGTCGATCGGCTTTTGCTCCTGCGCGGTCTTTTCGATCCGGACGCCGTCGACTCGCTCCATCAGGATGAACGGCCGGCCATCCACGACCGGTTGGTCCACGATGAGCGGCACCGCGGGAGTAGGGAGGCCCGCCTCGTGCAGCGCAGCCATGATCCGGCCCTGGCGCACGACGTCGGCCGGTCCGGCGATCCGCGCCCCCGGCGGCGGAAGCCGGAGCACGTATCGCGTTGGCCCGGCGGCCCCTTCGGCGTCGACGAAATAGGTGAAACCAGAGTGCCCTTCGGGGATCGGCTCGATGGCCGTCACCCGCTTGGACAACACCGCCTCGAGGTCGGCGCGGATCTTTTCTGTCATTCGAGGTGGGCGACATCGCCGAACGTGCCGACCATCCGGCGATCACCGAGCACGCGCAGCGTGCTAATGCTCGTGTAGTACGGAAACAGGCGCAGCTGCCCGGGCTCGAGGCGCATCGCGTCGGTAAGGCAGGCGACGATCGAGGCGCCATGGGTGATCAAGACCACCCGCTTGCCCTCGTGCTCGGCCACGATCTCGTCGATGACCGCCCGCATCCGGGTCACCGCCGAGGCGGGTGTCTCCTGGAAATCAAGCGAACCGTCCTCGCTGATCTCCAGCGTCATCTCGACGAGTCGGGGATCGACGCGCACGTCGTCGGTGATCGCGTGCGCGGTCTCCATCGCACGCAAATATGGACTCGAATAGACCGCGGCGGGCTGCGCGTGCTGGACGCGTCGCGCCAGATGTGCGGCCTGCTCCCGACCCACCGGGCTGAGCGGGGGATCGTCGACCACCGCCATGTCGCGATAGCAATCTGCGTGGCGCACGAGCCAGATCTCGGTCACGCCTTCGACGCCGATCAGGAATGCGGCTTCGAGAGCGAGCATGGCTCGGGTTACGTACTCCGAGCCGGCTGCCACGGCTAACATTCGACCACATGCTCCGGTGTGCGGGCATCGTCGCCCTCTTCGTCCTTGCAGCCTGCGGCCAGAACACCGCCAAAGTCGCACCCTCCCCTTCGCCTGTAATCGCCCAGGGGACATGGACTCAGAACCTGACCCTCACCGGCGATCTGCCGGGTCGGATCACGACCATCGTGCCCGACCAGGGGACGCAGCAAACGTTTTGCTCGGGTGCGAAGGTCCGCAACGGCGAGATCTGGTCGGAGAGCTTCTACGCCAATGTGGACACGAGCGGCGACGAGTGGCAGTTAAACATCATCGTCGAAAATTTCCGTGGGCCTGGGACCTACACGAACAAGGACGTGAAGATCTCGCTCCAATCGCCGGACAACTCGAAGGCGTGGTTGAACCAGGATGCGGACCCGACCAATAAATTGAACGCAGACAAAGTGATGTTCACGATCGACCGCACTCTGCAATCGGGTTCGATTGATGCCTTGCTGACCAACGCGTCGTCAGGCAAACGCGGCGCGGAGCACATCACGGGCACCTGGAACTGCCGGGGCTGAGGCGGGGTGGAGGTCCATTTCGACGGCCATTGCTTCGGCTGCGGCCCTCTCAACCCGGACGGACTGCAGCTGAAGTTCGAGCCCGGGCCGGAGGGCTCGGTGGCCAAGTACGAGGTGCCGGCGCGCTTTCAGAGCTGGGCCGGGATGGCCCACGGCGGAATCGTTTCCCTGATGCTCGACGAGGCGGTGGGCTGGGCCGCCTGGCACGGCGGGCACCCGGGGGTGACCGGGCGGCTGCAGGTCAGCCTGAGGCGACCGCTGACGCTTGGCGAGCGGGTACGGATCGTAGGCAAGGTCGAAAACGTCCGCCGGACGCTGGTGTACGTGAGCGCCTTCGTCGAGAACGCTGACGACCGCTCCCGGGTCGCGGACGCCACGGCGACGCTGGTGGAGGTCAAGACCGTAATCGACTCGATCGACCGGTAGTCACAATTCGTTTCCGTAAAGTGCGCACGGTCGACGTTCCAGTCGCGGTCCGGCGTCTCCTGAACTCACTTCGCAGCGGCCGGCCGCTGCAGGTGGGGGCGGTGGCGCTTATCGTCCTTGCCGCGGCCATCGTGCTGGCCCTCCTGTATGGGGACCTGCCGGAGTTCGTCCACGCCGGCGGCCGCCAGCTGCGCGAGTTCATGCGCCAGAACGCGTTTCTTCCCGGGTTCGCGCTGCTCTACATCGAGGAGTCGGGGGTCCCGCTGCCCGCGCCGGGCGATGTGTTCGTGATGTACGTGGGCACACGGGTGCCACACCACCTCGCCGCCTGGATCCTCGCATGGCTGGGTTTGATCCTGGCCGTAGTGCTCGGCGCCACCAACCTGTTCTTGATCTCGCGCCGCTTCGGGCGACGCCTGGTGAACAGCCAGTTCGCGGAGTACATCCACCTGAGCCCGGAGCGCCTGGCCAAGGCAGACGAGTGGTTCAAGAGATACGGGGTCCTGGCGATCATCTTCGGCCGGCACATCCCGGGCTTTCGGATCCCGATTACGGTCGCATCGGGAATCTTCGAGGTCCGCTACCCGGTGTTCGCGGCCAGCGTCGCGGTCTCGACCGCGATCTGGGCCGGGGTGGTGCTGATCATTGGGATCAATTTCGGGCCGCGGTTGGAGAACCTGCTGCGGGCGCACACGCAGCTGTACTTCGTATGGGGGGCGATCGTCGTGGCGCTGGTCCTGTCGATCTTCGTGCGCCAGCGGCTGCGGCAGGCCCGAGCGGCGCACGCCGCGCGGACCGCGCGGGCCGAGACGAAAGTTGACCGGCCGGTAGAATCACCGAGTTCGTCGAAGCCGTCATAGCGTCGGGGGCTGGCGCAGTTTGGCAGCGCGCACGGTTCGGGACCGTGAGGCCCCGGGTTCAAATCCCGGGCCCCCGACCAATGTCATGTCTCAGGTAGAAGCGGACCGCTGTCTCACCTGATGCCGGACGAGTGTAGGCGCAGTTGAGCGCTGGTAATCGCGGCTGGGGTCGAGCGTCAGCTCACGCAGGAGGGCGCCGTCTTCTGCGATGACGCGTACATGGGCGCCGGCGACCAGGAGCATGACTGGCTCGCCGCGGTGTCTGTAGCTGACGTGGAAGTGGCGCAGCCGGCTGAGATAGCGAAGGGTGACACGACCGTCGGCGTCGAGTCGGTCGCGCCGGAAGCGGTAGTCGACCTGGGGCTGGCGCATCAAAGGTGAGGCTTTGAGACGAGCGTGGAAGGCCTGCAGCGGTGTGCGGCCGTCCAGGGCGCGATGTGGTCGCTGCTGGTTGTAGATGGTGCGGAACGCGTCGA
>VBFH01000094.1 GCA_005883575.1 Chloroflexota bacterium
CCCACGAAAAGCGCCGCGTTGGCCGAGGCGACAAAGGTGAAGGGGCTGGTGATGACCTCGTCGCCGTCTTTGACGCCGTGGGCAAGCATCAGCAGGTGCAGCGCGGCGGTTCCTGAGTTGACGGCGATCGCATGCTTGGCGCCGCACCACGCGGCAAACTCGCGCTCGAAAGCCTCGACGACCGGGCCCTGCGCGAGCTGGCCGCTGTCGAGCACGGCGAGCACCGCCTGCCGCTCTTCTTCGCCGAGCTGCGGCGCGGCGATGGGGATCGTCTTCAGCGTTTCCAATTCGAATCCATGTTATGGGTTGGCCACCTTCACAGCAGACAGCGCATCAACCACACGCCCCGCCGCGTGACCGTCGCCGAACAGGTTCGGCCGCTCGCCTTTGGGCCGAAACTCGCGGATCGCGGACGCGATCGCGTTGCTGTCGATGCGCACGAGCACGTTCCATCCCGCGGCCACGGTCTCGTTCCATTCGGTGGTGTCGCGCAGCGTGATGCAGGGCCGGCCCGCGAAGTACGCCTCCTTCTGCACGCCACCCGAATCGGTGACGATCGTTTCGGCGTTCTCCTCCAGCACCAGCATCTCGAGGTAACCGACGGGGTCGATCAGCATCACGTTTGGGCCCGGCTTGGCGCCCGCGCTTCCGAACGCAGCACGAGTTCGGGGATGCACCGGGAACACGACTTTGATGCCGGCCTCGCTGACGCCCTGCAGGATCGTGCGCAGCCGCTCGAGATCGTCGACGTTTTCCGCGCGATGCACCGTCAGCAGCGCGTAGCCGCCCCTTTCGAGGCCCAGCTCGGCGAGGATGCCGTGAGAGCGGCGCGCCACCTCGAGGTTCTGCGCGAAGGCGTCGTACATCACGTCCCCGACCATACGGACGCCTTCGGTGATCCCTTCGCGGGCAAGGTTGGCCACCGCTGCGTCGGTGGGGCTCAGCAAAATGTCGCTCAGATGGTCGGCGACGACGCGGTTGACCTCTTCGGGCATGCGCCGGTCGTAGCTCCGCAGGCCCGCCTCGACGTGCGCCACCCGGATGTGCAGCTTGGCGCCGACCAGCGCGCCGGCCAGCGTCGAGTTGGTGTCGCCGTAGATCAGGATCCAGTCGGGTCGCTGCTCGATTGCCACCAGTTCGATCCCGGGAAGCATCGCCCCCGTCTGCGCGCCGTGCCGCCCCGATCCCACCTCGAGGTTGAGGTCGGGCGCCGGGATCGCAAGCTGGCGGAAGAAGAGGTCCGACATCGCGTCGTCGTAGTGCTGTCCGGTGTGGAGCAGAAACTCCGTGTGATGCTGCCTCAGGATCCGCGACACCGGCGCCGCCTTGATGAACTGCGGCCGCGCGCCGACCACCGTGAGGATCTTCATCCGGCAACTATCATGGCCGGAAAGGCATGATGGACCGCGGCATGCGGATCATGTTCTTGACGCACTACTTTCCGCCCGAGATCGGTGCGCCCCAGGCCCGGATGTTCGAGCTGGCCAAACGACTCGACGAGATCGGCGACGAGGTCACGGTCGTGACCGCGTTCCCGAACTACCCGACCGGCGTGATCCACGAGGGATACCGCGACCGCTTCGCGATGGAAGAGCGCATGGACGGCGTGCGCGTCATCAGGCGTTGGGTGTTCGCGACGCCCAACTCGGGATTTTTCAAGCGCATCCTCAACTGGCTGTCGTTCGTCGTGACATCCCTCACCACGCTGCGCCAGGTCGGCCCCGTCGACGTGATCTTCGTCCAGTCGCCCCCGCTCCCCATCGGCATCGCCACGCTGGCCTTCTCGCGTCTCAAACGGGCGCCGTTCGTGTTCAACGTCAGCGACATCTGGCCGCAGTCGGCGGTCGAGCTGGGCATGCTCCGAAGCAAGTTCGCGATCCGGCTCGCCGAGATGCTGGAGATGCACATCTACCGCCGCGCCTCGCGCGTCACGGTGCCGACGCCCGGGATGCTCGAGCGGCTTGCCTCTCGCCGGGTGCCCCGGGAAAAGCTCGTCCTGCTCACCAACGGGGTCGACACCGCCGCCTATCAGCCGCAGCCGCCGGATGAGAACCTGGCCGCGCAGCTCGGGCTGAACGGCCACAAGGTTTTTCTCTACGCGGGGACGCACGGCCTGTCCCAGGGGCTCGACGTGATCCTCGAGGCCGCCAAGCTCACGCACGACTCCGACGTCCTTTATGTATTGGCCGGCGAAGGCGCCGACAAGGCGGCGCTGGTCGCCAAGGCCAGGTCGCAGGGGATCACCAACGTGCGGTTTCTGCCCAACCAGCCGAAATCGTCGATGCCCGCGCTGCTCAACCTCGCCTACGCGGGGATCATCTCCTTGAAGCCGCTCGACCTTTTCCGCTCCGCGCTGCCTTCGAAGATGTTCGAGTCCATGGCGGTGGGGCAGCCGCTCGTGGCCGCGCTGTGGGGCGAGGGCGCTGACCTGGTCACGGCCGCCGGGTGCGGGCTGGTCACCGAGCCCGGCAACGCCGCGCAGCTGCGCGAGGCGGTCGAGGCGCTCGCCGCCAATCCCGAGCGCGCGAAGGCGATGGGACGCAAGGGCCGCGAGTACGTCGACGAGCACTTCAACCGGCGCAAGATCGCCCAGCGCCTGCACGACCTGCTCGCCGAGGTCGCGCGCAAACGCAGGTGAAACGGAGCTTCGATTTCGCGACCGCCCTCGTCGGCCTCGTCATCACCTCGCCGATCGTTCTGGTCTCGGCGATCGCGGTCAAGCTCGACTCCCGCGGACCCGCGTTCTTCAGCGGGCCGCGCGTGGGCCGCGACGGTGTCGTTTTCAAGATGCACAAGCTGCGCACGATGCGCACAGGCGCCGACAAGGCCGGACCGGCGGTGACGAGCGGCGACGATCCGCGAGTGACCAGGGTCGGTCGCTTTCTCCGCCGGACCAAGATCGATGAGCTGCCGCAGCTCTTCAACGTGGTCAGGGGCGACATGAGCCTGGTCGGTCCGCGGCCCGAGCATCCCGACTACGTCGCCCGCTACACACCCGAGCAGCGACGCCTGCTCGCGGTCCGGCCCGGGATCACAGGACCGGCGACGCTCGCGTTCATCGACGAGGAGAAGATGCTGAGCGGCGGGCGCGGCGAGGCCGCTTACATCGACGAGGTCATGCCCCAGAAGCTTGCCCTCGAGCTGCGCTACGTGGAGAAGGCCAGCTTCGGCAGCGACCTCGGCATCCTTCTGAAGACGGCCGGCATGGTGCTGCGCCGCCCGTTCGCCGCCTAGCTGCGGTTCTTCTCCACCACGTCGGTCACCGCCTCGATCACGTCGGCGACGTCCTGGTCGCTGTGCGCGGGGCTGAGCGGCAGCGAGAGCATGCGCTCGAACTCCCGCTGCGCGACGGGAAACTGCTCGGGCCGGAGCTGGTGATGTTCGCGGTAGTAGGTGTGCTGATGGATCGGGATGAAGTGGACGCTCGCGCCGATGTTTCGCCGGCGCAGCTCCTCGATGAACTGGTCCCGGCCGATGCGGAGGCGTTCCGGCCGCAGCCGCAGCAGATAGATGTGCCACGCGCTCTCCACCTCGGGCCGCGCGACCGGCGTCTCCAGCTCCTCGAGCTGGCCGATGGCTTCGTCGTACTGGGCGACGATCGCCCTTCGGCGCTTCTGCATCTCGTCGAGGTGCTCGAGCTGGTGGATCCCGATCGCGGCCTGGACGTCGGGCATGTTGTATTTGAAGCCGGGAAGGACGACGTCGTAACGCCACGAGCCCTCGGACGTGTAGCGCTTGAACGCGTCACGGCTCATGCCGTGCAGGCTCCACACGCGCGCCTCGTCGAGAAGCTCAGGCGGGCCGGTCAGCATCCCGCCCTCGCCGGTGGTCAGGTTCTTGGTCGCGTAGAAAGAGAACGCGACCAGGTTGGGGACGTCCATGCCGTCGGCGGGCGCGCCGATCATCCGGCCGCGGTAGCGCGCGGGCAGCGAGTGCGCCGCGTCCTCGACCACGGCAAGTCCGTGCCGGCGGGCGATGTCGTAGATGCGGCCCATCTCCGCCGGATGTCCGTACAGGTGCACGGGCAGGATCGCTTTGACGCCTTTGATGCGCTTGACCGCCGCCTCGACCTGGTCGGGGTCGATGTTCAGCGTGTCCGGCTCCACGTCCACGAGCACCGGGCGCGCGCGCTGGTGCTCAATCACGTGAATCGAAGAGACGAATGTCATGTCCGTGCTGACGACTGCGTCGCCCTCACCGATGCCCAGCGCGGCCAGCGCGATGTGCAAGGCGGAGGTGGCGGAGTTGACCGCCAGCGCGGCCGGCGCGCCGACGTAGGCGCGAAAGTCGTTCTCGAAACGCTGCGCCCGCTCGCCGGTCGTGATCCAGCCGCCGCGCAGAGTCTGGACGACCTCCTCGACCTCCTCGTCGCCTATCAGCGGCGGAGAGAAATGCAGGAACTCGGAGCGCATCAGCGCGGCTTGCGCAGCAGGCCGATGAGGTGGCTGCGCAGCGGCGGGAGCGCGGCGAGCACCGGGTAGGCGAGCGGCGTCGCCGGGCCCAGGCGGCGGGCGAGCGGCGGCAGCAGCGTCACGGTCTCGAGCTCGCCGCTCAATCCAGGAAACAGCTCTTTGACGCGCGACCGCGGAACTGCCTTGACGTTGGGGTTGGAGACGCTGTCGTAGCGCACGTCGTACCAGAGCAGACCCCCTCCTGGTTTGAGCACGCGAGCGATCTCCGAGGCCACGTTCTGCGCCATCGCCCGCTCCAGGATCGAGCTGAAGATGGTGAACGCCATCACGAGGTCGAAGCTCGCGTCCGGGAAGTCGAGCTTTTCCGCGTTCGCGTGGTGGAACTCGATCTCCGGATAGTCGCGGCGGGCGGTCGCGACGCGATCGGGGAGCAGGTCCACCCCGACCAACCGCGCCGGCTTCCCTCCGAGCTCGACCATCTGCGCCAGCTCCCACCCCGTCCCCGAACCCACCTCGATCACGCGGCGGTCTCCGAGCGGCAGCCAGCCCGCGCGTTCGAGCAGGCGGCGGAAGACGCGGCGGCGCTCGTTGAGGATCGATTGGTTGCCACGGTTGGCCAGGCTCCAGCGGGCGCCGGCTCGGGCCTCCAACTCCTGGTAGGCGCGAGCGATGCGGTCGGTCTCCGTCACGTCCTGGAAGCGGCCTCGATGGGCTCCGCGATTTCGTAGGTCCGGCCGTCGTGGCCGCAAACGTAGCCCGAGCCGCGCTTCTGCAGAGGCCGGCCGCAGTCGCAGGCGAAACCGCGCAGGCGCGCGGGGTTGCCGGCAACGATTGCGCGCTCCGGGACGTCGCGGGTAACCACGGCGCCGGCGCCTACCAGCGCCATGCGTCCGACGTTGACGCCCGGCAGCACCACCGCCCCGCCGCCGACGGCCGCGCCGTAGCCGATCAAGCCCTGGCTCACATCCCAGTCGGTGTCGGCTTTGGGCGAGCCATCGGGGTTGATGGCGCGCGGATGCTTGTCGTTCAACAGCATCACCCCGGGACCGAGAAAAACACCAGCCTCGACATTGAAGCCGTGAAACACGCAGACCCCGTTCTGGAGCTTGCAGAAATCGCCGATCGTCACGTCCTTGTCGACGTAGGACCCCTTGCCGAGGATGCACTGCCTGCCGATTCGCGCGCCCTCTCGCACCTGCGCCTGATGCCAGACCTTGGTGCCGGCGCCGATCGACGCCTCGCTCGACACGTCCGCGGTGGGATGGATGTAGACGGAGGCCTCGGTCACTCCGCCTTATCTTGGGGCAAGGCCTCGGGCGCTCGGGTCGGCTCGGTCACCTCGGGTTCCTCGATCGGTTCGGCGTGGCCCTGGGCGGCGGTCTTGAGGACTCGCACGAGCTCGTCCGACTTGCCTTCGCGCGCCAGCTGCTCCAGCCGCTCGACGACCCAGGCCAGGTCCTCCTCCTTGCTCACCGCGGGCGAGACGACCTCGCGGATCGAGGCGTTCGCGGTCGGGCGCCAGCCCTCGTCCGGCGCGAGCAGGTCTTCTGTCAAACGCTCGCCGGGCCTCAACCCGGTGAAGACCACCTTGATGTCGATCTCGGGCCGCATGCCGCGTGAGCGGATGAGGTCGTTGGCGAGGTCGAAGATCCGGATCGGCTCGCCCATGTCGAGCATGTAGAGGTGGCTCGGCTTGCTGATCGTCACCGAGCTGAGCACCAATGAAGCAGCCTCACGGATGGTCATCATGTAGCGGGTTACATCGCGGTGGGTGATCGTCACCGGACCGCCGTGCTCGATCTGCCGTTCGAACAGCGGCACCACGCTGCCCCGGCTTCCGACCACATTGCCGAAGCGCACCGCCCAGCAGGTCATGGGCCCGCGATACGCGAGCACCAGCTGCTCGCACAGGCGCTTGGTGCAGCCCATCACCGAGTGCCGGGTCGCCGCCTTGTCGGTGGAGATGAGGATGAACTTCTGCACCCCCGCGGCATGGGCACAGCGCAGCGTGTTCCACGTACCGACGACGTTGGTCATCACCGCCTGGATGGGGTGCGACTCGAGCATCGGGACGTGCTTGTAGGCAGCGGCGTGGAACACGATGTCCGGCCGCTCCTCGGCAAAGATGCCCAGAAGCTGGTCGTGCTCGGCGATCGAGACCAGCGACTCGCGCAGCTCGAGGCTCGCGGGCACGCGGAGCTCTTCGGCGAGGTCGAAGAGCCCGCTCTCGTTGTTGTCGAGGAGGATCAGGCGCCGCGGGCCCATGGCCGCCAGCAGCCGGCACAGCTCGGAGCCGATCGATCCGGCGGCTCCGGTGACCAGCACGGTCTTGTCGCGGATCTCGTTCGCCGACATCTCGAGCTCGATCTCCCGCTCGTCGCGGCCGACGAGGTCGTCGGCGGACAGCTGGCGAAGCCTCGAGGTCGAGGGGCGGGGAAACCACTCGGTCGTCGCGGGGATGATGAAGACCGGAAGCCGTTCGGCCAGGATCTCCGTGTACAGCTGCCGCGACTGCGCGCGATCGAGCGACCGCCCCTGGACGAACGCCACGCCCTGGGCCTGCGAGTCGCGGATGTAGCGCCGGAGGTTGTTGGCGGTGCCGAGCACGGGCACGCCCATCAAGGTCTGTCCCACGTCAGCCAGGCCCGTCGTGACCACGGCGACCGGAGTCCAGTCCGGGTTGGGATGCTGCAGCAGCGCCTTGACGGTCGCGTAGCCGCTGACGTCGGGGATGACGACGAGGAGCCGGTTGCCGGTGGGTCTCGAGCTGGCGACCAGCCGAGGCAGCAAGCGGACCAGACCGATGGCGATCACGACCGCCGGCGCGGCCAAGACCGGAGCCAGCACGCGCAGCGGGCGGTAGCCGTCGGGGAACAGCAGGTTGATGATCGTGACCAGCAGGGTGGCCTCGACCACGGCCAACCCCACCGCGAACGCGTCGTTCAGGCTCGCGACCGACCAGACGCGCCGATACAGATGGAAGCGTGCTTCGCCCGCGCCCATCGCCAGGCTGACCATGACCAGCGAACCGAGATAGAACCATGGCGGCGGGTTCGACGGGGTGCCCGAACCGTAGCCGCTCTCGTTTACGGCCATGAGGATGAGCCAGAAGACCAGCACCTCGACCACGAACAGCGGCCCGTAGCGAATCGAACCCCTGACCAGGCGGGAAAGTCGGCGTCCCACTGCGGATCTCATCGAATCCGGATCAGCCTACGGCAACGGCTCATAGTTCATATGTGGAAAACGTGCGGCCCGGCCGGAGGGTTTGACGGCTATTTGCACCGCCGGTAACATCCGGATCACGGCTTGATGGCTGCCTGACCGTATGGCGCGCCGACCCGCGGCGGCCTCGTCGCACACACACATGAACGCTCTAGAACTCAAAGAGGCGCAAGACGCTGTCCGCGTGGTTCCGGTCAGCCCGATGGAGGCGACCGCGCGCCGCTTTGCCCTGAGCAACCGCGAGCGTCGGGTTGTCATCGCACTCGTGGACTTCGTGATCGGAGCGCTCGCGTGCTACATCGCGTTCGTCGTGCTTCGCCATCCACATCTGCCGCAGCTGAGCTTTTACGACCCGTTGGTGATCGGCGTGTTCTGGGTGGTGTCGCTGCTGGCCGTTGATGGCTACGCCTCCGAGATTCCGGGCAATCGCAGTAACAGCGCGTTCGCCGTGGTCAAGGCCGCGCCGATCGCGGCGCTGCTGACGGTGCTGGTCTTCTTCCTCCACCCGTATGTGCTGACCAGGTCTGTGATCGCGGTGGCGCTTTTGCTGGGGGCGGCATTGCTGATCCTCTTTCGAATCACCGCCGCTCGCCTTCTGCTCCACGAATCGCTGGCGACGCGCGTGATCCTCGTCGCCGATGCGCGGCCGAGCGATGACCTGATGGGCGCGCTGTCCGCGGCCAGGTATGAATATCGTGTTGTCGACACGTTGATCGGCGCACCGGCGGGCGAGCTCGTCCCGCAGCTGAGAGAGCTGCTGGCGAAGACCGGCGCCGAGGAGCTGGTCGTTACCAACAACGAGCTCAGGCTCGTGCCAGGGCTGGTCGAGGAGTGCCTGACGCATGACGTAAGGCTCGTCTCCGGCAGCGAGCTGGTCGAGCGATACACGGGCCGCGTTCCCGTCGAATCGATCGACGTGCATTGGTACCTGAGCCTTCCCGATCGAGACGTGTGGCGCCGGCCCTACGCTGTGGCGCGAAGGGTCGCCGACCTGCTGCTCGCGGCGCTGTTCGGCCTCCCCTTTCTCGTCCTGCTCCCCGTGCTGGCGCTGATCATCGCGCTGGACTCGCGCGGCCCGGTCTTCTTCACGCAGCGGCGGATCGGCGAGGGCGGCCGCGACTTCGGCCTGCTCAAGCTGCGGACGATGACCGCGGACGCCGAGGCCGGCGGAGCGCGCTACGCGGAAGAGGGCGACCAGCGAGTGACGAGGGTCGGCAGGTTTCTCCGCGCCTCGCGCCTGGACGAGTTTCCGCAGCTGCTGAACATCATGCGCGGCGAGATGAGCTTCATCGGTCCCCGCCCGGAGAGGCCCGAGTTCGAGAGTGACCTGGAGGCGAAGATCCCGCATTTCCGCTCGAGGCTGCTTGTGAAGCCGGGACTCACCGGCTGGGCGCAGATCAAGGGCGGCTACGCGAGCACGATGGCCGAGATCACTCGCAAGCTCGAGTACGACCTCTTCTACATCAAGAATCGTTCGCTGCAGCTCGACCTGCAGATCCTCGTCAGCACCTTCGGCACGGTCGTGGGCTGGAGAGGCCGCTAGCGGCGCAGGGCGGCAAGGCCCCCAGATCGAAACTCCCGGGCGCGCTTGATCAGGATGCGGATGTCCTGGGCTCGGACGATCAGCAGCGCGCCCAGCGAGATGGTTGACGTCCGCGTCACCCACGCCAGGTCGACGACCATCGCGCACGTGTAGGCGATCGACGAGGCGATCGCGGCGCCGCGGAAGCCGTAGTGCGGTATGAGCAGGAAGTCGAGCGCGAGCGTGACGACGAGCCCTACAAACGACGCCAGGAGGTCGATCCTCAGCTGGTTGCGCCCGAGCAGGTACATCGAGAGGACTCGCGCGACCGAAAACGTCACGATGCCGGGCAGCAGCAACCACACGGCCCATGCGCTGTCGGCGAAGGCCTCGCCGAAGAACAAGACGACGACAAAGGGCGCTGAGACCGCAAGCAAGCCGGCGGCGATCACAGCGAGGAAAGCGACGACCCGGCAGACCGCCTCGGTCAGTCGGTCCGCCTCTTCGGCCTTCTCCGCGGCCACTCGCGGAGCGAGGACGATGCCGGCGGCGTTGGCGATGTACCAGACGATCTCCGCCAGCCCTGTGCCGACCGAGTAAAGCCCGACCTGGCGCGCCCCGGCGAACAGGTTGACGATCAGGACGTCGAACCGGTAGTTGACGAACGAGGTCAGGCTGCTCAGATAGCTGATGAGGCCGAACCGCAGCAGCGGCCTCAGCGTCGAGGCGCGCAACCGAAACGAGAAGCGTCCGAGCAGCGCGACGCTGTACACCGCCACCGCCGCCGTGATGACCGTGCTGATCATCCAGGCCCATACCGCCGCCGTAGTCGAGCCTCGGAAAAGCAGGAGCGCGCCGGTGAGCAGGAAGGTCGGCGACGCGTACTGCGCGATCAGCACGAGGTTGAAGTAGGCGAAGCGCTGCGCGCCGTTGAGGATGCCCTGCAGAAAGACGGTGAGCAGTGAGAAGGGAAGCGCGATGCAGCTGATCAGCACGAAGTGCGACGCGATTCCCGCAAACGTGTCGCTGCGCGAGACGGCCGTGTAGCCGAGCACCGCGAGGTAGCCGAGGAGGCCCAGCACCACCGAGAGCGAGGTCGCATGGCCGATGAGCTCGTCGGCCGAGATCAGGCCCTTGCTGAAGTAGTAGACGCTCGCCTGGCCGATGCCGAGCTGGGCGAAGAGGCCGATGAGGGCGGGGATCAGCACGGCCACGGCGTAGATGCCTCGTCCCTCCGGCCCAAGGCTCCGGGCGAGGATCACGTTGGTCGCGAGCGAGAAGCCGAACGCCGCGAAACGGGCCGCGAGCGTGAGCGTCGCGGAGGTGACAAGGCCTCCCGGGCGCGCTTTGGCTTCGGTGGCCAACCGCTCTAACGAGATCGAGCCGCCAGGCTCAGCGGGCGGCTCGAACACACACTTTCAGCTTGCCATACGTTGTGTTCTTGGGGGGTTTTGACGGATTGACATGGGGCCGCGCCTCGAGGCTTGACCGGGCAGCCGAGCTGATCGCCACCTTCGGAGTGGCCGTGATCGTCCTCACCCTGCCACTCGAGTTCACGGCCAAGTTCCTGGACCAGCAGCTCAGCCGCTTTGTGATCCTGGTGGTGCTGGTGGCGTTCGGCTACCTGGTGGTTAAGCGCCGGCGGACGCTTGTGATTCCGCGTTTCGCCAGCGTGTGGCTCCTGCTGGTCCTGGTCATCGTCTCCATCCTCAGCTGGCTCGTGACCCGCGCCCCGGGTTCGACCAACACCCTGCTCGACATCGCGCTCTATCCGTTCGTCGGTCTGTTGATCGCGAATCTCGTGGTCACGCGGGAGGACCACCGGCGGGCCTGGATCGCTTTCATCGTCTCTGGCCTGGCCGTCGCCGCGCTGGGGGCGGTGCTCTACCTGGCCCACGCGCAGATCTGGGCCCCGAACCCGGCCGTCGCCCACCGCGTCAACATCACCTTCGCCGACCCAAACATCACCGCGCGCTTCCTGACCCTTTGTGCGTGCGCGGCGGTCCTGCTCTTCGCCGCGCGTAAGTCTCCGCCCTGGTTGGCTTTCGCCGCAGCGGTCGCGTGCGCGGTCGTGCTGCCCCTCACCTTCTCGAGGTCTGGCCTGGCGCTTTTCATCCTGATGGTCGCGTTGATGGTTCCGCTGGCGTTCAACCGCCGGCGGGCGGCTGCTATCGCGGTCGTGGCGCTGATCGCCTTTGGCCTGTCGACAGGGCTCAATCCCGACACCCGGCAGCGCGCGGCGGATGCGACCATGACGATGGCCGACTTCGTCACTGGAACCCACCACGCCACCTCGTCGACACCGGCCATCGATAACGGGATCGCGCTCGAGGACAACCGCGTGTTCCTGGTCGCCGCGGGCGTGAAGATGTTCACCGACCATCCTTTCCTGGGCGTCGGCTACGGCGGCTACCAGCACGCGCTGCTGACCACCTACCGCCGCTTCCTCCCCACCGGCTACACGGACAGCGTCTCGCACACATCGGTGATCACCGTGCTGGCGGAGCAGGGAGTCGTGGGCGCGCTGCTGCTGTTCGCGTTCCTGCTTCAGCTCGCACGCGAGGCGTGGGCCGCGCGGCGGCGAAAGGACGACTGGGCGGTCTGGAGCACGATCTCGGCGGCGATGGTGGTCCCGATCTTTCTCTACAGCCAGTTCGAGGGGAGGCTCCTGCAGGAGCCGTATCTCTGGCTGGCGCTGGGCCTGTTCTACGGAGCCCAGCAGATCGCCCTGCGACAGACCATCACCGTCCGGGCGGAGCCGGCGGCACGCGCGAGGAGCTCGGTCGAAGCCGCCTGAAAGCAGCCGCTATGCTGCAAAGCCATGCCCGGAACGGGTGAAAACTCCTCGCGCCAACCCTCGGATAGTCCGGACTATCCGGGATCCTCGCAAGTGGAGAGTTCGGTTAGTCCGGACTATCCGGTGAAAACGGTGGCGGTGGTCGGGTTGGGCAAGATCGGCCTTCCGCTTGCCGCGCAGTACGCGAGCAAGGGCATGCGCGTGATCGGCTGCGATGTGCTGGCCGAAGTCGTCGAATCGATCAACGCCGGCTTGGCGCACATCCACGAGGAGGCAGGGCTCGAAGAGGCGGTCGCGGCTGCGGTCGCGGCGGGGACGCTGAGCGCCACCACGGACACGACCGGCGCGGCCAAGCAGGCCGGCGTCGTGGTCGTGATCGTTCCCCTCATCGTGGCGCCAGACCGCAGCATGGACTACCGCAACATCGACGCGGCCACACGCGCCGTCGGCCGCGGCCTGCGGCGCGGAACCCTGGTCGTGTGTGAGACGACGCTTCCAGTCGGGACCACGCGACAGCGCCTGGGGCCGATGCTCGAGAAGGAATCAGGCCTTAAGGCCGGAGCCGACTTCCACCTCGCCTTCAGCCCCGAACGCCTTTACGCCGGGCGCATCTTCGAAGACCTGCGCAGGTATCCAAAGATCGTCGGCGGCATCGACGAGGCGAGCACGAAGGCGGCGGTCGATTTCTACCGATCGGTGCTCGACGCGGAGGTCTGGGCGGTCGAGAACACCGAGACCGCGGAGTTCGCCAAGCTCGCCGAGACCACGTATCGCGACGTCAACATCGCGCTCGCCAACCAGCTCGCGCTGTACGCGGCGAGCCGCGAGGTCAACGTCAACGAGGCGTTCAAGGCGGCCAACTCGCAGCCCTACTCGCACATCCACCGGCCCAGCCTCGGCGTCGGCGGCCACTGCATCCCGGTCTATCCCCACTTCCTGCTCAGAGATGCGACTAACGGCGAGCTCAGCCTCGTGCGCGACGGCCGGGACACCAACGACCGGATGGCCGAGGTCGGCCTGCAGCAGCTGGACCGCCTGCTGGGCGGCCTGCAATCGCGACGCGTGCTCGTCCTGGGCGCGTCGTACCGCGAGGACGTGAAGGAGCTCGCGTTCTCGACCGTGTTCCCGGTGGTGAAGCTGCTGCACCACGCGGGCGCGCAGGTGCTGGTCCTGGATCCTCTCTTCCGGCGCGAGGAGCTTCAGGCGCTCGAGGCGGAGGTGGTCGACGACGTCGACACGGCGACGTCCCAGCCTGTCGACGCGATCGTGGTGCAGGCCTGGCACCGCGATTTCCGCCACCTCGACTGGAGGCGCTTCAAGGGGCTGAAGGCCGTGCTCGACGGCCGCGGCAGCGTGGATCCGGCGGCGATTCGCCAGGCCGGCGCCGCCTACATCGCGATCGGCATCTCCGAGACGCGCGCCGCCGCGCCGAAGTAAGCCGCCTCGAGCAGCTGCAGGTGGCGCTCGTAACCGTGGTTGCGCCGCACCCATGCCCGTCCTTCGCGCGATAGGTTCTCGAGCCGGCGCGCATCGTCCTTCAATCTTTCGATCTGGTCGACGAGCTCGTCGGGGCTGTGCGAAGACACCACCGGCGGCTTGTCGCCCGGGTACATGGAGCGGTCGATGCCGCTGATCAGCGGCCGTCCCGCGGCCATCGCCTCCAGCTCCGACAGCCCCAGGGCGCCCTGCTCCATCTGACCGACCACGAGGTCGAACTGGCCGAGGAAGCGGCCGATCTGGTGGTGCGGCACCGGCTCCACGAAGCGCACGACGTCGCCGTAGCGCGAGATGAACTCGCTCGTGAGAGGTCCCCACGCGAGCGCGGTCACGTCCATCGTCGCCGCCAGCCGGCGCACGGCCGGGAAGACGCGATGGACTCCCTTGACGGGGTCGAGCCGCATGAAGATGACGATCGAGCGCACCCGCTTGGGGGCGCGCGGCGAGTCCGCGAGCGCGCGGAGGTTGATGGGGTTGGGCAGGTAGCAGAGCTTGCCGTCGAACCGGTGGATGTAAGGCTCCAGGTTCGGCGTGACGTAGAAGATGGTGCGGGCCTGCTCGAGCACTCGCCGGTTGAGCCGGAACAGGCCCGGAGTATTGATCTCGACATGGAGGTCGGAGCCGTGGGCCTGGATCAGGAAGGGCTTGCCGGACAGCAGACCCACGATCCCGCGCGGCACCCAGTGGATGTGGATGACGTCGTAGCCGCCGCGGCGCAGGTTGAGCACGGCCGGCAGATAAAGCAGCAGGCGGACCGGCAGCGTCAGGGCCTTGGCGAACCAGCCCCAGCGATTGCCGAAGTCCGGCATCCGGATGTGATCGACGTCGTGGCCGGCTGCGCGCAGGATCTCGGCCTGGGTTGCGGCAACTCCCGCGACGTCGTGGACGAGCGCAATTCGCGCCATATGCCAGTAGAACGCGTAGGCCGCGCTCCTAACTGAGAGCCGATTCCAGGTCCGCGATCAGATCGGCGACGTCCTCGACCCCGACCGAGAGCCGGATCAGGCCGTCCCCCACCCCCGCCTTCTGCCGCTCCGCGGCAGGGATCGAGGCGTGCGTCATCCGGGCGGGGTGCTCGGCCAGCGACTCGACCGCGCCCAGGGACTCGGCGAGGGCGAAGATCTTGAGCCGCTCGAGCGTGCGGAACGCCGTGGGCTCGTCGGCGACCTCGAAGCTGACCATGCCGCCGAACATTCGCATCTGGCGCGCGGCCACCGTGCGGTTGGGATGGGAATCGAGCCCAGGGTAGTAGACGCGCTTCACGGCCGGGTTCTTGGATAGGGCGGTCGCGATCTCCGTCGCGTTCTCGCTCTGGCGCTCGACGCGCAGGGCGAGCGTCTTGACGCCGCGCAGCAAGAGCCAGCAGTCGAAGGGCGAAGGCACTGCGCCCAGCGCGTTCTGGTGAAAGCGCAGCTGCTTCTCCAGCTCGTCGTGGTTGGTCATGATCGCCCCCCCGACCACGTCGCTGTGGCCGCCGATGTACTTGGTCGCGCTGTGCACGACGACGTCAGCGCCGAGGTGCAGCGGCTGCTGCAGGTAAGGGGTCGCGAAGGTGTTGTCGACGCAGACCATGGCGCCGCGGCTGTGCGCGATCTCGCTGACCGCGTCGATGTCGACGATGCGAAGCAAGGGGTTGGTGGGCGATTCGAGCCACACCATGCGGGTGCGGGGCGTGAGCGATTTCTCCACCACGTCGAGGTCGGAGGCGTCGATGCCGCTGAACTCGAGGCCGTATCGCTTCAGGACCTTGTCGAACAGGCGGAAGGTGCCGCCGTAGACGTCCTCCATGTAGACGACGTGGTCGCCGGGGTTGAGCTGGAGCATGAGGGTGGTCTCGGCGCCGAGCCCGGAGGAGAACGCAAGGCAGTGCCTGGCGCCCTCGAGCGCGGCGAGGCACTCCTCGAGGGCGTTGCGGGTGGGGTTGCCGGTGCGCGAGTACTCGAAGCCCCTGTGCTTGCCCACGCCCTGCTGGGCGAAGGTGGTCGCCATGTGGATGGGCTGGACGACGGCGCCGGTCTCGGGGTCCGGCCCCTGACCTATGTGGAGGGCGCGGGTGGAGAACCCCCAGTTTTTGTTTGGCTCGGTCATCAGCTCCGGCCGCGGTGGGCGACGAACTCGAGCAGGTCCGCGCGCGTGATCACGGCCAGAGGCTTGTCCGCGTCCATGACCAGCACCGCCTGCTCGCCGCGCAGCAGCGGCTCGAACGCGTCGTCGAGCGATGAATCGACCGCGACCTGGCTTAGCGGCGCGTCCATCGCGGCCGACACAGCTGTGGTCACCACCGCAGGGTCGCGATAGACGCGGTCGAGCAGCGTCCGCTCCTGGAGCGCGCCGACGACGCCGTGCCCGTTGGAGTCCTCCACGACCGGCAGCTGAGAGATGCCGTAGCGCTGCATGAGGTCGATGGCCTCGCCCACCGACTTGCCGGCCTCGACCGTGACGAGCTGGGGCAGACCACGGGGATGCGAGGCGAGCACCTCGCGGATGCGCACGGCGCCCAGGCGCGCGAGGTACCCGTTCTGGCGCATCCACTCGTCGTTGAAGAACTTGCTCAGGTAGTTGCGGCCGGTGTCGGGAAAGAGGACGACGATCACGTCGTCGGGGCCGCGGTCGCGGGCCACCTCGAGGGCGGCGTGCAGGGCGAGGCCTGACGAGCCGCCGACCAGGATGCCTTCCTCGCGTGCCAGCCGCCGCGCCGCGACGAACGATTCCTTGTCGGTAACCTGGACGATCTGGTCGACGATCTTGATGTCCATCGTCCCGGGCATGAAGTCCTCACCGACGCCTTCGACCTTGTAGGGCGCGATGGCGCCCGAGTAGAGCGAGCCCTCGGGGTCCGCGCCGACGACGTGCACGGGCTTGCGCTCTTTCAGGTACTTCGCGACGCCGCTGATGGTGCCGCCCGTGCCCATGCCCGCGACGAAGACGTCGATCGCGCCTTCGCCTCGGGGTTGCGCGGGTTGAAGTACTGGTTGGGCTGGAAGGCGCCCGGGATCTCGCGCGCCAGCCGGTCGGCGACCGAGTAGTAGGACTGAGGCGACTCGCGCTCCACGTTGGTCGGGCAGACCACGACGTCGGCGCCGTAGGCCTTGAGCAGGCTGATCTTCTCCGCCGACATCTTGTCCGGCATGACGAAGACCATCTTGTAGCCCTTGATCGCGGCCACCATGGCCAGGCCGTGGCCGGTGTTGCCGGAGGTCGGCTCGATGATGGTGCCGCCAGCCCGGAGCTGGCCGGTGCGCTCGGCCTCCTCGATCATGGTCAGGCCGATGCGGTCCTTGACGCTGCCGCCCGGGTTGAGCTCCTCGAGCTTGGCAAGGATGGTCGGTTTGACTCCGGCGGTGACCTTGTGGAGGCGCACAAGGGGTGTGTTGCCGACGAGGTCGAGAATGGACTCCGAGAATTTCATCTTTTTTCCACCCTGCGCGCGGCGGGCGGCACCCTCATCGCGGATTCTATTCCTCGATCCGCGCGGTGCTCGGCGCCGAACCAGCGGAAAAAAACGACGCCCGCGGCGACTCCCAGCGTCACCTTGCCGAAGATCATCAGCAGCGCCCCCGCGATCGTCTGGTCGATGAGCGCGGTGTAGCCGGGGATGAGACGCGGTGCGTTCGTGTAGTACTCGTAAAACGGCACCCGCGAGAAGATGAGGGCGAGGGCGACGCCGTCCTGGGGCAGGGTCGCCAGGAGCACGTAGACGAGCTTGGCCCCCGCCGACATGGTCCACCCGGCGTGGGCTGAGGTCGCCTCGAGGATGGGCCAATAGAGGATCACGCCGCTGGCGACGAACATCAGGTGCTCGAGCACGTGGACCGACTCGTTGTAGAGCGTCAGCTCATAAAGGAAGGGGAGGTGCCAGACGATCATTATCATGGCCGCCATCACCTGCGCCGGGACCGGCTCGGTCGCGGCGCGCAGGCCGGGGAAGCGCATGACTTGCCCGGCCATGTCGCGGGACAGGCCGAGCAGCAGGAGTGGCGGCGCGACGAAGGCGAGCAGGACGTGCTGGAGCATGTGGACGCTGTCCAGGAAGTAGTCGCTGATGGTGTCGATGGGGGTCTCGAGCGCGAGCCAGATGGTGGCCAGCCCGAACAGGAAATAGAGGGTGTGCTTGGGCTGGGCGTCGGGGGCGCCGCGGGCGAGCAGGGCGTGGCCGAAATAGAGCGCCAGCAGGCCCGCGTAGACCGTCAGGTCGAACGGCCAGGTGACCACGCACCTACCGTAACGATCCAATCGATCTTGAGTTGAACTGGCATGAAAGGCTGGGCGAGCCTCGCCATCGGGGCAGCGGCGATGCTTTCATGCAGCCCTACCTCGACTCCAACCGCCAACGTCAGGACCTCCCAGAACCACGGCCGCCACGGCCGCGGCACGTGCGCGGGACGCTTTCCAGGCAGCGTCTGAGCCATGAAACGCTTAGCTGTGCTCGCCGTTGTGCTGGCCGTAACGCTGGCGTGCAGCCAGGTGTCAAACCCGACCGCCAACGTGAGTCCGCGCCAGACCGCCAGCCCCAGCAACTCCGCGCACTCGCCGATCCCTACCCTCGCGTCGTGCGTCGCTGCCACGAGCTACGGGCTGCTGATCGCCAATGGCAACCTCGAAGTGATCGACACCTGCGGGAGGGTCTCGGCCAGCACCTCCATCGCGGCCTCATCCGTTGGAGCCTGCTCGCCTGGCCTGATGGCTAAGCTCCGGCCGCCGGTAAGCGCGACCCGCGACAAGGTCTATTTTCGGGACGGCGACACGAAGATTCGCTCACTGGGACTCGACGGCAAAACATCCGACGTGACCACCGTTCCAGGCGGCCCCAGCACGGTCAGCTTCTTTTCAGTAAGCCCCGATGATCAGCGGATTGCGGTCCTCGTTGAGGACTTCTCACCGGTCAAGTCGATCAATCTTCGACTTTATGTCGAAGACTTGTGGGATGGCGCCCACCACGCCGATATTTACACATCGACCGTTTCTAAATCCGGAGGCACAACGCTGTGGCCGATGGGCTGGCATCGAGGATTGCTCACGATTGCTCTCATGACAGCCTGTGGCTTGGATCAAATCGGCGACTCGCCGACGGCGTGGCATGTCGTCGATCCGACGAGTGCGCGTCGCGTGGCCTCCCTAGAGGCAGTGAACTGCGGCAAGTTAAATCTCTGGCCATCGCCTGCCGGGATGGCCTGCTCGGAGCCAAGAGGGATTGGTCTCTACGACTGGAATGGAAAAATGCTGGGCGGCTACTCTACTGCCTCTTGCGCCACCCAGGTTGGCCTTTCACCATCTGGCAAGCGCTGGTTTTATTTCGTGACACCTGTTGAATGTCGTGGAAGGACGGCAAGCCCGATGGCGTACACGTTCGTCGCAGGGAGTGACGCATACATGGGCCTGAGGCTGGATGGCCGTGCCGCGTGCCTGTGGATTGATAACGATCATCTCTTGGCTCCGGATTCGATACTTAGCTTGGCACTCCCCGGATACGTCTCGCTAGGAATGACCGATCTACCAACTGATCGAATTTGCGCGGGCCGCTTTCCCGAGGAGATCTAACTTAGACAGAAGGCGCTTTCTGATATTCGGAACGCGCAACCAGGGCGAATAGAAGCAGCACCACGACAAGCACGTGGGTGGCGGTGCACCACAGGCAGATCGTGCCCAGGCGCACGATCTCGAGGAAGACCAGATAGA
>VBFH01000085.1 GCA_005883575.1 Chloroflexota bacterium
GGTCAAGACGTTCGGTGGGCTTTCAGTCGAGCAGGACGGCACCCAGTGCGGCGGTGCCGCCTCGCGCCGCAAGACGCTCGCACTCCTCGCCCTGCTTGCCGCAGCCGGCAAAAAAGGAATGAGTCGGGACAAGCTCGTCGCTCACCTCTGGCCGGAGAGCGACGCGGTGCACGGGCGCGACCTGCTGAAACAGGCGTGTTACGCGCTGCGTCGCGACCTGCACGAGCCCCGGCTGTTCCTGGGCTCGACCGAGCTGCACCTCAATCCGGCAGTCATCGCTAGCGACGTCGACGCGTTCGAGCGGGCGCTCGAGCACGGCGATTCCGAGCGCGCCCTCGCGCTGTACACGGGGCCCTTCCTCGACGGTTTCTATCTCAATGGGACCGGTGAATTCGAGCACTGGGTGGAGGTCGAGCGGGCCCGCATAACCCAGTGTGTTTCCAAGGCGATCGAGGGCCTCGCGACCGACGCGACCGCCCGCGGCGACCGTCGGGCGGCGGTCGAGTGGTGGCGTCGCTTGGTGGCGCTCGATCCGTTCAGCTCCCAGGCTGCGCTCGGCCTGATGACCGCCCTCGTGGCCGCGGGGGAGCCAGCCGGAGCCATCCAGCACGCGAGCGTGCACGAAGCCTTCCTTCAAGCAGAGCTCGGCGCCGCGCCGGATTCGGCCGTGCTGACGCTGGCGAAGCAGCTGTGTGACGAGGCCGCGCGGGGCACGCCCTCAGAGGCCGAGGGCGCGCACACGCGGCGACGCCAATTCACGCGGGATGTCGTGGTGGCGGCGCTGCCGGGCGCGCTGCGGCGGGAATTGCGCCGAGCGAGGACGCTCAGCGCCGCCGCGATCTCTGTGGTCGCGCTGGTGGGACTCGGCGTCCTCAGCTTCGGCATGTGGAGGTGGCATCCGACCGCCGACACGGCCGACGCGGTGGCATTGCCGGGCCGGAAGATGCTCGTCGTGCTGCCATTCGAGAATCGCGGCGCGGCCGCCGACGAGTATTTCGCGGACGGGCTCACCGAGGCGATCGCCACCCGGTTGGGCAGCATTCAGCGCCTCGGCGTAATCGCCTGGCCGAGCGCCAGCCAATACAAGGGGACCCGCAAGAGCCCGCAGCAGATCGGCCGGGAGCTCGGCGTTCAGTACATCCTGGAGGGCTCCGTCCGCTGGGACAAAGGCTCCGCCACGAGTCGCATCCGGGTGAGCCCCACGCTGATCCGCGCCTCCGATGCGGCGCAGCTCTTGGCCGATCAGTACGACACGACGCTGACGGGCGTGTTCGCCGTGCAGACCAAGCTTGCGACGCGTGTGGCCGGGGCGCTCGACATCGCCGTGCTGGACGCCGAGCGCCGCCTGCTCGAGGCGCGCCAGACAACCAACCTCCAGGCATACGACTTGTATCTGCGGGGACGAGAGTTGGTGGACCGTGAGTATCTCTCTCCGGCCAGCGTGCGGACGGCAATCGGCCTGTATGAGCGGGCAGTCGCTCTCGATTCGAACTTTGCGCTCGCCTATACCTGGTTGTCGGTGGGTCTCGTGTGGCTACACGTGACGTACACCGATCGGTCACCGGATCTCCTCAGCCGCGGCAAGGCAGTGCTGGATCACGCGCTGCGTCTCGATCCCGACCTGCCCGAATCCCACGCCGCACTTGGGTTCTACTACTCCAAGGTCGTGGGGGACAACGACCGCGCATTGGAGGAATTGACGCGAGCCCGGCGCATGCGCCCGAATGATCCGTACTTCGCAGCGGTCCTTGCGGACATCGCCGACGATCAGGGACGCTGGAACGATGCGCTGGTGTACGGGCGCGAGGCCGCGGCACTGGACCCGCTCAACATGTATCTCGCATCCGGGCCGGCGCTCACGTACGCCGAGTTGCGGCAGTTCACGCAGGCGACCTACTACTACGACCGCGCCCTCGCGATGAGACCGGAGTCATTTGACGCCCAGCTCGGCAAGGCCCTTGCCTACCTCGGCCACACAGGCGACTTGGCCGGCGCGCAACGCCTGCTGCCCAACATGTCGCGCCCTCTGGACGGGGCCGGTGGAGGAGCGGCGGTGTTTGCGCTCTGTGACATCGCCACGCTGCTCGACGCCAAGCGGCAGGCGCAGGTGCTGTCTCTTGCACCTCCAGCCTTGGAGGGTGACAGCGCCGTCCTTGCGCTGACAAAGGCCCTAGTGCTGCGTGCGAACGGCCGAAGTCTCGACGCTCGAGGGCAGTTCGACTCGGCGCGGATGTTTTTGGAAAACACCATGCACCACTGGCCGAGCGATGACTACTATGCCGGCCTGCTCGGTCTCGCCCTAGCCGGCCTCGGCCGTTCGGCCGACGCGGTCCGCGAGGGCAGGCGAGCGGTGGAGCTGGTACCGGTATCCAAGAACGCCGAGTGGTCTGGGTATCCGCGGGCGAACCTGGCGAGGATCTACGTGTTGCTAGACCAGCAGGACGAAGCGATCGAGCAATTGGAAATCGTCCTTTCGCGCCCGGGCCCGCTCTCGGCCGGCTGGCTCCGGGCGGATCCGTTCTGGGATCCGCTCCGGGGCAGCCCGAGGTTTCAGCGCCTCGTCGCAGTCAAGAACTGAGCCTCCAGAACGCTCGCTCGTCACAGCGGCCAGGTGGCGAGTGGCGCGCCCAAGTTGAAGTCTGGCGCGAAGTCAAAGGGAACGTGTTTGTTGTAGGCGTTCTTCACATCATCGCCAGCCTTCGCAACAGCGGTAACCGAAAGCCAGCTGAAGGTCGATGGGTCACCGAGCAATGCAGCATCTACCACAAACGTGATCTGCGCACCGTCGATGGTAACCTTTATCGGTGTGACCGTCGCCTGTCCGCCTTTCAGCAGCGGCCTCCGGTCTACCAAGACGTCCGCCGCGCTAGCGGGGTCGAGCGGGTCGACGAACCCGGAGCGGTACACGCGGTGCTGGATAAAGAACTCGAAGGCGTTCGCGGTGTTCTTTGTGAAAGGATAGCCCACTGGGGACGCAGTCGGGTCCGTGTCGAGGATCGGCTGCCATACCATGACATCGGCCCACGATGGCAATGGGGGATTGTCTGGTATGGGGGCCGCCAGCGTCATCACGAAAACGAAATTCGTCCCCTGCTTCGTGATCTCGGCCCTGACAATGTCCAGGTAGGCTTCCGCTGTCTTGTCCGCGTCTCCAACCGGGTCGGTTACCGCACTGGTCTTCCCCGCGACAACGTCAGCCGCGAATGCTCCGGTTGCTGTGCCGGTCGGCCCCGTTTGGCCGGTGCGCTCGCCGCAGCCCGCCAGGAGGGCGGCTCCGAGCAGTAAGCCACTTGCGATGCAAATCGATTTCATAGTTCCTCCAATTGTGAGTCCCCCGGAGCGAGGGCTGCTCTAGCTGTCGACAGTCAGCTTGCCGCTTTCCTTATCGAAGCAAACCAAGACGCGGTGGCAGCCACCACCCGCCACAGAGCCCGACAGACTTGCCTTGAACGGCCCAGCTGGGTCGAAGGTCCAGCTCTTGGAGTCGTACCCAACTTGCGCGGTGAAGCCGTTCGCGTTGGCTGGGCGCACGCCGGTGCCGCTCAGGTTCTGATCGCCGGTGCAGCCGGCACTGCCGCTTGCGATCGCCGCGCCGTTCTCGGTCCAGGACCATTGAGCGCCGAGAACAAACCCGCCGTGACACGCGAAACTCCAGGTGTACGGCCGGTCCACGAGAGTCGCTGTGCCCGCGAGAGGGCGTGCGGAAGGCGCTGTGAGAGCGTTATGGTCGCTGCAGGCAGCTAGCAGGGCCGCGGCGAGCAGCAGGTTGCCTGTGATGCGTGTCGTTCTCATCGTCCCTCCCATTCGAAGTCACTGGAAAAGCCAGGGCCCATGCCGCACGCCAGGTGCGGAAGATCTTCAGCGGTTGTCTTTCACCGTGCCGCACGCGAGCATCGCGCCCCTACCGGGGTCTCCAGGCGGGCGAACCGCTGCTCGACGTACCACCACCGGCGATCGGTTTGAGGCTCGAGCCGTCGGCGTTCACGACCCAGATCTCGACGAAGCCGGACAAGGTGCTGAGGGTCTGAAACGCAATCGTTCTGCCGTCGGGGGACCACACGATGTCGTCGTTCCAGTCCGGGGTGTTGGTGACGTTGACCGGGTTCGAGCCGTCGGCGTTCATCACATAGATGTCGCCACCGGCTTGGAACCCGATCTTTGTGCCGTCGGGAGACCAGACAGGCGCCCAGTCGTCCGCCGGGGTGCTGATGAGCTGGGCGGCGCTGCCCGATCCGTCAGCATTTATCAGGTAGATCGCGACCTTGCCGTCGCGATCGGTTTCGAAGGCGATCGTCTGACCGTCGGGGGACCAGGCCGGCGCCCTGTCCGCCGCCGGGTTGTTCGTGAGGTTCACGGGACTCGAGCCGTCGGCGTTCATCACATAGATCTCATCATTGCCGTCGCGGTTCGTCCAAAAGGCGATCTTGCTGCCGTTGGGTGACCAGACGGGCCCCCCGTCCGCCGCCGCGTTGTTGGTGACGTTGACGAGGCTCGAGCCGTCGGCG
>VBFH01000099.1 GCA_005883575.1 Chloroflexota bacterium
CGCGAAATCGCCGACCGTGAACTTCTTCTGCGCTACCTGGTCTGCCACTTGACTCCTCCTTGAGGGAATGCCGCCCCACACAGGCGATTAGGAAATGGTATCCTGCTTTCCAGATATGTATTCCCAGATCTTAATGCCAACTGACAGGAGTGCGGCGGCCCGTTTCTTTCGAGTCCTGGGGGACCCGACCCGCCTTCAGATCCTGGAACTCCTAGGCGACGGTGAGCGCACCGTCAGTGAACTAGTTGGCGCGGTGGCACAACCGCAGCCGCGCATCAGCACACACCTCGCGTGCCTGCGCCACTGTGGCTTTGTGGAGACCGAACGTCGCGGTAAAGAGGTCGTCTATCGCCTCGCTCTAGGCGGACTGGATGGGATTTTGGATCGAGCCTTTGACACCATGTCCCCCGTTGCGAAGCGACTTGCAACCTGCACGCGCATCGGCCCGGATTGGGTGTGATGCAAGAGACCCTAGCCGCTGCAACAACCGATCAAGATGCACCACCGCGGGCGGCTCACTCAACCAAGGATTGGTGGGCCGCTCCCGCAGCAGCAATCCTGGTCGTGGTCTGCTGCGCGGGCTCGCTGCTTCTCGGCGCGCTGATCGCCTCGGGAGCTGGAGGCTGGCTGGCGACTCACGGATTCGTGTTGGGCGGCGGGGCGGCGTTAGTGGTCGCTGCGGTACTTGCCATCCGCGCCTGGTTGCGCGTCAGATAAAACTGACTGCCAATCGACCGAGGAATCTTGAACCCGGCGCCTCACGGTCCTGACTTGTGAGTCCGCCGGCTGGAGGCGCTGCGTGGCTAGCAGTCGCTACCAGCGATCTCACATAGCCCACCCGGTGGTTTGTCGAGATGGTCTTCGCCCAGGTTGGCCGGCCAGGATTCGACCCGCCCCGAAGATCGCGATCACGTTGATGGTTCTTTTCCTCCCTCCGACGGCGGCCGCCAAGGAGACGATATGTCAGTCGGAGTTTCCGTGGGTGGTGGATGACGGCAAGTTCGTTCGCGCGTTTGGGGCCCGGCCACCCGCTCGAAAAGGCCATCGAGCAGACGCTGGCCTGGTTCACGTCGACCGTGTCGTCATAGGCCTGGCCGCTTCGGGCAGTACCCTTCAGCGCAATGGACCCGAACACCGCGGCGGCGTGGCGAGACCTCTACATCGGGTTGGTCGGGGCCGGGGCATCGCTGACCGGACTGACCTTTGTCGCCATCGCGCTGGACCCGCACCAGATCGAACGCACGCCACTGCTGCGGCTGCGGGCCGCGAACGCGGTGTGGTGCTTCGTCAGCGTGGTGTTCATCGGTATTGCGGTTCTCACGCCGAGACCGTTCGCCGCCGTGGCGGCGGTGGCTGTGGGTGTGGGCGGCCTGGGCGGAGCCGTTCTTCTTTCATTTAGAACAGTTCGTCAACGCGTATTTCGACAACCCCATCCAGGTGCCACCGTGTTTCGCGCTGTGGGGAACATCCTCGGATTCGTCCTCGCCGGTGCTGGTGGTTTCTCGCTCTTTGATGTCGAGCAAGGGTGGGTATTCGCCACGCTGGCGCTGGCGAGCGTGATCATGCTGTCGAGCGGCATCTTCGCCAGCTGGCTGCTTGTGCTGCAGATCGGGGTGGCGTCAACCGAGAAATCCTCGGCGGGGCCCACTTCCCCCCGGGGCGATTCGGGCGCCGAAAAACCGGTCACTCTCCCGGTGACAGCCCAGCAGGGCCAACCCTAATCTCGGGTGCGGAGGACTGTGACCTCCCTGTGACCTCCCGGGCCAAAATCGCCATAGCGCGAGTCGTTAGCGCCGACTTTTGAACTTACATTTGGTCGGGGGCCCGGGATTTGAACCCGGGGCCTCACGGTCCCGAACTCTGAGATCTCCCGTCCAGACAACGCTGAAACGATCTATTTCGGTTCGAAATTTCAGAGTATTGGCTGTCGGTCATCCAGATTTGAGCCATTCTTCGGAACGATTACTACAGAAACTGCTACAGGGACCGGTGCTTACCGTCGCAGCAAGCTCGGGCTCGTCTTCTCGGCTGCGGGCGCCGCTAGGGTGTCGTTCGGGCGCCGTGTCGCGGAGCTTCAAAAGGGCCCTCTGTACGCCGTGCACTGAGGTGCTGCTAGAGCTGCACGCAACGGGCCCAGATCGCGGGCTGGGTGGCGGCGTCGAGCAGATCAGGTGTTGCCGAAATCTGACTAGGGATTCGGACAGCGGCGTCGGCGGCTTTTCTAATCCGCTAGGCAAGAATCGGCAATTCCACCGATTGCGTGACCTGTGGAGGTATCTAGCATCATCGCCATGCAGCCTGCGAATCGGTCGGTTCAACGCCTGGCTAGGATCGCTGGCGCCCTCTACCTCGTGAACATATTGGCCGGTGCCTTCGCGATCGGATATGTCTCCTCGGGCGCACCGACCATCCATGCCAACGAAACGCTGTTCCGGGCCGGTATCGCCGCGCACTTGATCGTGACCCTGACCAACCCAGCACTCACCCTGATCTTCTACGAGCTCTTCAAGATCGTGAACCGGAGGCTGGCTCTCATGGCCGCGTTCTTCTCGCTTGTTGCGACAGGGATCGAGGGCGCCAGCCTCTTCGTGCAGGTCGAGCGCCCGGTCGTGCCTGCCTATGACGTATACGCGGCGTTCTTCGGCTTCGACCTGATGACGACGGGGTACCTGGTCTACAGGTCGAACTTCCTGCCACGAGCGATCGGCGTCCTTTTGGCGGTCGACGGCGTTAGCTACGTCCTCTACAGCTTCGTCGACATCCTCGGCCCCGGTTTTGCGGGCCATCTCGTGCCCTGGATCCAGCTGCCAATTCTGGCCGGCGAAGGATCCCTCACCGTCTGGCTGCTCGTTGCAGGAGTCAACGCAGCGCGGTGGACCGAACGAGCCCGCATCTCGTCGACATTACTCGCGCCGGTTGCCTCATTGTGAGCGCGACCGGCGGATCGCTCGGCATCAAGTAGCGCATGGAGGGAGAGCGGAAACTCATGCCCAGGCGGCTGTCGATACAGACATACGCGCGGATCGGTGGAGTGCTATTCCTGGTATCGCTCGTGGCCGGTGGATTCGGTGAGGGCTTCGCGCCAGCCCAACTCATTGCCACAGGCGATGCCGCAGCCACGGCGCGACACATCCTCAATTCCGATGCGCTGTTCCGAGTCGGCTTCGCCTGCTATCTGGTTGACGCTTTGTGTGACGTCGCGCTAACGGTGGTCTTCTACCTACTGCTCCGACCGGTCAGTCTAATCGTCACTTTGGGCATTGTTCTGTTTCGGCTCATGGCCACGGCAACATTTGCGTTTGGGGAGCTGTTCTAGTTCGCTCCGTCGCTGATCGTTGGCAACGACACATATCTGAAGAGTTTTTCGCCTGACCAGTTGAACACGCTGACGCTACTGTCCCTGAACCTTTACGGAGTCGTGGAGTGATCTCGCTTGTGTTTTATGGAGTGGCTTCAATCGGCATCGGTTGTCTGATCTTTGGGTCGGGTTACTTCCCTCGAATCCTGGGCGTACTGTGGGCCATCGGTGGGGCCGGCTTTGTGCTTCGCACCTTCGCCGACGTCCTCGTTCCGAACATTCCGACAGTGATACTTCAAGCGCCGCAGATCTTGGCGATTCTCATACTCGCCATCTGGCTACTTGCAAAGGGCGTCAATGCGGCCACGTGGGAGGCAAGAGCACAAGCCAAGGCAGCCGCCTTGCTCAGTTAGCGAATTTGGACACATGAGCCCATGAGGAAAGGTGCATAACGGCCGCTCCGCCCTGCATGTCATCGGATGGTTCATCCTGTCTATTCACGAGTCTGCGCGAGAACAGTGGTCACCATGAAGTCGTTGAATGGGCCGGCTCGTCGTTAGACGGGTCATGGCCTGAGTGCTCGAAGCACAACAGTTGCTTCGAGGGCGCGCTCAGCTTGTATGAACAGTCTGGGTTCGTCGAGAGTCGCGAGCCTGGGTTTTCCGACCGGTGCCTCACGGTCCTGCCGAACAGCAACAAATGAGGCACTTACATGAGCCTCCGTTTTAGCGTCGCACAAGTTCAGATCGGCTGACGGCAGCCGCCATGCTGGGCTGCCGTCGGACGAGCTCGTGGAAGATCGGTTATCCGGCGCCTCCACAAAACACGCGACATCGGCGATTTTGAACTCTTGGGTTCAAGGAGTCGATGCAACACCCATCCCTAAGGAGGCTGTTGCATGCGATTACAGAACCGGAACAAACAGCACCTGTTCTGGACTCAAATCAGAGCTGGCCTGGCTTTCTCCGCAGCGGCGGCGGCAGCCGGCGTCCCGAGGCGCACGGCGGCGGGCTGGTTCGTGCAGGCTGGCGGGATCATGCCACCCAACGTCCCAGCACAGTCGAGACAGCGCTACCTGTCAGTCGAGGAACGAGAGGACATCCACGCCGGGATTGAGCGTGAGGAGAGCATTCGGGCAATCGCCAGGCGGCTAAGCCGGGCGCCCTCGACTGTTTTCCGAGAGCTGCGCCGGAACATGAGAGACCAGAGCTATCGAACGCGCAGCACGCTAAGACAACACAGGCGCGGTCGGCGGCGGACCCAGCCTTGGGAATACCGGC
>VBFH01000039.1 GCA_005883575.1 Chloroflexota bacterium
CGCTCGAAAAGGCGCGGCAGGCGCTCCTCTTCGATGCCGGGGCCATGATCGGCGACGGCGATCACCGGCCCGCCTGACCCGCGCTCCACGCTCAGCCTCACCTGAGCGCCCCGCGGGCTGAAGCGGACCGCGTTGTCGACGAGGTTGGCCACCGCCTCGCGAAGCAGGTCTTTGTCCGCGTTGATGCGGGCCGGCGCGCCGACCTCGGCGACCAGGTCCACGCCAGACGACGCGGCCTGCGCCGTGTAGGCGCGTACGACGTCGGCCGTCAGCTCGGCGAGGTCGACCAGCTCGCGGCGCAGCGGCACGTCCTCATCCGCGTGGGCGAGCGAGCGTAGGCGCGCCAGCATGCGCTTCATCCGCTCCGCCTCGGCGACGCTGTCCACGACCGCTTCCTCGGCCGGCCTGCCGCGGTTGGCCCGGCTGAGGATCGAAAGGTTGGTCATGATCGTCGCCAGCGGCGTCGCCACCTGGTGGGAGACGTCGGTCAGGAACCGTCGCTGCGAAGCCAGCACGCTTTGGAGCTGTTCGTTCGCTTTCGCCTGCGCCTCGATTGCGCGGTTCATGCGATAGATCATCGGCAGCACTACCAGGGGCAGCAAAGCAGCGAGGGGTGCCTCGATGAGCAGCACCGACATCGTCACCGCGCAAGCTGCCAGCGTCACCGTCGCCGGCCATGTCGCCAGGGCGGCTGATCGCAGGAGCGCCAGGTAGGGCCTGTGCATGTGGAGCGATGGCGGCAGGACCCCCAGGCCCAGGTTCACCGCGATGTAGACGAATGCCGCCAGCGTGGCGCGCGCGTCTCGCGCCACGTCAGCGGTCGGACCAATCGCACCGACCAGCGCCGCCAGCGCTCCGGCCACCAGCACGTTGCCGGCGTTAAAAGCGCTCTCCGCCCAGCTGCGGCGGATGAAGCGGTTGCCGGCAAGAACGCTGAGCGCGGCCGTCGCCGGTCCGAGACCAGTGGGCAGCAAGAGGACGGCAACCAGGCAGGGCAGCGCGCCGAGATTGATCTTCTGCTGGGGGCCGATCTTCACCGGGAACCGCTCCGCGAGTGCCACAGCGGCGAAGCACGCGAGGATCAGCAGCAGCCGCCACCCGGCGGCGACGTTGAAGCCTCCCACCACGGCGGCGATGACCGCCAGCACAATGCCCAAAGCAGGCACGCCGACCAGTGCGGCCTTCAGCGGTTTCGCGAAGGTCGAAGAGGAGGCGACCATCGGTCTCAGCTGGTGGGCACGTCCAGGTAGAGAGTCGTGGCGCCGCCGCCCGCGACCGTGGCCGAGGTGCTCACCTTGAATTTCTTCACCGTGGCGGTGACGTTGGCAGTGGTGATGCTCGAGGGCACGGCGACTTGGATCGTGATCAGGGTTCCGCCCCTGCCATCGGGCGCTGTCCCTGCCTGAACCTCCACGGCGTTTATGTACCTGGCCTGCGACGCGGGCACGCTGACGCTGCTGTTCACGGTGAGGTTTGAGCCGCCCGGAGTCTGTACCAGGACGGGCGGATCATACAGGCACCACGCGATGTTGGCCGAGGCCGAGCCGGCGCCCCCGATCACCATCACCCCCGCCGCCAGCACGCCGCCCACCACGCTCCTCGCCTTCATGTTCCTGTTGCCCCCTAATCCGGACTGAATCTGTAACCGAGACCGCGAACCGTGTGAATCAACCTCGAAGCACCATCTTGCTCGAGCTTCTGCCGGATCCTCGACACGTGGACCTCGAGGGAGTTTGACTCCGGGCCGGTCGTGACCGCCCAGACCGCCTCCGCCAGCTGCGCGTACGTGACCAGCTGGCCGCTGCTGCGCATGAGGGCAGCGAGGATGCGGAACTCGATGCCGGTCAGGCCGAGCTGGCGCCCGGCGCGCGTTGCTCTGCCGTCGCTCAGGTCCACGACCACGTCACTCGAGACCAACCGCGCGCCCCCCTTGCCCCGGTGGCGGCGGATGACCGCCTCGACCCGCGCCATCAGCTCTTCCAGGGCGAAAGGCTTGGAGACGTAGTCGTCGGCGCCAAGCTTGAGGCCCGCGATCCGGTCGCTGACCGACGAGCGGGCGCTGATGCCGACGAGAGCCGCGTCCGTCTCGGCCCGGAAGGCCTCGAACAGCTCTGGACCGTCGTTGTCGGGGAGCATCAGGTCGAGGAGCACGACGTCGGGGTTCCATTCCCTAACGAGCTCCAACCCCCGGCCAGCCGACTCGACCGCACGGACTGTGTAGCCTTCCTCACCGAGCCCGGTGGCGACCGCCCGCGCGAGGCGCCGGTCGTCCTCCACGAGGGCGACCTTCCACTTGATGGGCATGCGCAATTCTCACATGGAATCGCGGGCTCTTAAGCGGTAACCGCGTAACGGCTGAATTGGGAGGCTCGTTCGAACCCAGCGTGGGCGAAGAGGGATGAGGAGGGTGCCGGCGCCCTTGCGCCGGCTGGCGCTGGCCGTCTCGGTGGTCGTCGCTCTGCTCGCGCCCAGCGCCGCCACGCTCTGGATCTGGACCCCGAGCGGAGATGACGTCCAGGCTCGGGTCGAGGCCCTGGCCCGCTCCCACGGCGTGGACGTGCTGGGCGAAAACCAGGTGCCGCGTCAGCTTGCCGAAGCCGTGGTCGCGATCGAGGACGAGCGCTTCTACGCGCACCACGGGATCGATTCCATCGGCCTCGCCCGCGCGGCGCTCTACGACGTGAGCAACCTCTGTCTATGCCAGGGGGGCTCGACGATCACGGAGCAGCTGGTCAAGGACGTCTACCTCGGGGGTTCCGACCGCGGCTACAACAAAATCCAGGACCTGGTCCTGGCGCTGAAAGTGGAGCGCATCCTCAACAAGAGGCAGATCCTGGCCGACTACTTGAGCGAGATCACGACCGGGTTCGGCCGGTACGGGGTCACCGAGGCGGCGTGTGCGTACTTTCGCGCGCCTCTAGAAAGATTGACCCTCGGGCAGTACGCGCTCCTGGCCGGCGTGACGCAGGCGCCGTCGGTCTACGACCCGACGGTGAACCCGGACGCAGCTCGGGCCAGACGCGCCCAGGTGCTGGCGCAGATGGTGGTGGAGCACTACATCTCGGCCGCGCAGGCGCAGGCGGCCGGAGCGGAGCCGGTGCTCGGGAATGGGCCCGGCTGCTGAGCCCCTCTTCTTCCTCATTCATGAGGAAGTACCCGCCGAAGGCGGGGATGGGGCTGACCAGACTTGCTTAGCCTCGCCAGGCCGGCGGCGAGGTCGCGTCGAAGCCGTTGTTTGTCGTCATTTGGATCGGTCTGATCACGACGGCGGGCGCGGCCGAGGGACTCGGGAGCGGACCGTTGTGCGGGCCGCCCGGGGTCGGCGTGGGCGCCGGAGTCGGAACCGGCGCGTAGGCCGCTCGGGGCAGCCACCACAGCTGAAACGGCCCCGCGGCCACACCCGGCGCGAGGTACGCGATCCCCGATCCGTCCGGTGCCCAGGTCGGCTGCGCGACCAGCTGATTGGTGATGATGTTCTTGCGGGCGCCCAGTGTCGAACCGTTCCACGAGGCCACGGTCAGGTAGGACAGCTGCTTCTCGTAAGTGCAGATCATCGCGATCTGGGTTCCATCCGGCGAGACCGCCGGGTTGCGGCAGTCTTCCCCCGGAGTGGTCAGCGCCTTGCCCGGAGCGTAGGCGCGGTTGGTAAACCACAGCCTGCCGACCAGCTTCTCGTCGGGCCCGTAATCGTACTTGGTGTAGATGACCCCGCCCGAGACCGGGACCGGCTGAACGTCGCCGCCGGTGTAGTCCGCGGCGTTGGTCCACAGCTTGCCCTGCGTGATCGTGCCCCCGAATGGCATCGCCCAGATCGACAGCACCACGTCGTAGTCGAACTTCGGCTTGTCGTACGCCATCCACAGCGTCTTGCCGTCGGCGCTGAGGCGCGGATAGAACGACCAATGGTTCTGGCCTGTGTCGTAGGCAAGCCGCGGCGGCGCCGCGTTGCTCGTCACCTTGCGCACCACCGTGCCGAACCGGTTGAGGACGTAGACGTCCGAGTACAGCGCCGCCTGCTTGACCGCGATGATCGAGCTGCCGTCCGATGACAGGGACGGTTGCGTCCACCCCGCCTCGGGCGTGAGCTGGTGGAAGCGCCCCGCGGCGAGGCTGTAGATCGCTCCGGACTGGGCGAGGTAAAGCGTGCCCGGAAGGGTCAGCGCCTGCGCCCGCGGCGACGCGGAGGTCGGTTTTGCGGGCGGCACCGAAATCTTAGATGTCTTGGTCCCGAGATAGACGAAGGTCAGCGGACCGCAGACCAGCATCAGCAGGGCAAGCGCAGCGCCAAGGACGAAGCGCGAGATCATGGGAAGTACTGGTGCACCAGCGGCAGGATCAGGCCCCAGTTGGCTCTGATGCTGCCGCCAGGACCGTCTCCGTGCGTGTACGGCGGTAGCAGGATGATCTGGCGGATCTGGTCGGGGTTGTCGAAGCTCGCCGCGAGCGGCAGGAGCGCCGCGACGCGCGAGAGGCCGATGCTGGTCTTGAGCTCGCCGCCGATCGCCTTGGTGAGGCCCGGAAGGTCCTCGGGCGAGAGCTGGGTCGCCTTCTGGCGGATCGCCATCAGCACCTGCTGCTGTCTCTGGGAACGGCCGAAGTCGCTCTGCAGGTCGCCGTGACGCGAGCGCACGTACTGCATGGCGTGGAGGCCATCCAGATGCTGCGGCCCGCCGAGTACGGCGACTCGCTCGTAGTCGTACGGCCAGCTGCTGTAGATGTCCGCGGGGTAGTAGTCGTCCATCACCGGATGACTCGTGACCACGTCGATGCCGCCGATGGCGTCGATCAACTTCACGAGCCCAAGCAGGCCTACCCAGATGTAGTCGTTGATGTGGACGCCGAAGTCCTGCTGCACGGTCGCGATCGCGGCGCCGGCGCCGCCATAGGAGTAGGCGCCGTCGATCTTGCCGAAGCCGCCGGTCGACAGCGGCACGTATAGGTCGCGCGGAATCGAGAGCATCGTCACCTGCTTGGTCGACGGAACGACGCGGACCAGGATCATCGACTGCGTGAGCACGTGGTCGCCGATGAACTTGGAGTCGTCGTCGGAGCCGAGCAGCAGCACCGTGAAGGCGCCCGTGATCGGGCTGGACGAGGGCGATTGCGAGGGTGCGGGCGACGTGAGCAGGTCGGTGGGCGAAGGCGTCGGCACGCGGATCACCTGGCCCGTGGAATCGAGCGCGAGCTGAGCTGCGGGCAGGAAATAGGCGAGGCCACCCGCCACCGACGAAAGCACGATGGCAAGCAGGACAAGGAAGCTGGTGCGTAGTGGGCTAAGCCGCCGGCGAGATGCTCTGACGCGGTGCCCCGGTCTGAGGCCAAGGAGCACGGGTGAGCATTCTAGACCTTGACGCGGTATGCCTTTGTAAGCGAGCTGTTAACGGTGCTGAAGTTTTGCAGGTGCGCCCGCCCCGCCGGGGCCAGGTTCGCCTACCTGTGGACCGCCAGCTGGACCGCCTTGACCGCGAGGAGCACGATCGAGAGCACGAGGTAGCCGCTCAGTGCCCCGATCGCCGCGCGGCGGGCAAGCGACCACGTCGGACGTTCCAGGAGAGCCAGGGCGGGCATGCGCCAGTTCTCGCGCTCCCGGCGTGAGATCTCGGGCTCGCGGGGCCGGCCACGCGAGATGAGCCAGCTCCAGGCGCTCCCCGCCGCCAGGATGAGAGCCGCCGCGGAACCGAGGACGATGAGCAGCATGGTGACGTCGATTGACGGAATCACAGTCGAGACGACCAGGATCAGTGACAGCACGAGCATCGCCCCGACGATGACTCCGGCGACCGTATTCAGCCAGGGCTTGTTCACCCAGGGGCCGAGCACCTGGCGGTCGTTGCACAGCAGGACGGCGAACACGGTTGCACTCGGAAGCATGATGCCTGCGAGAGCTTGGACCGCGGTGGTGATGAGCCCCAACGGCGCGTAAGGGATGAGGACGATGGCGGCCGCGACCGCGACCATCGCCGTGTACGAGGAGTAGAAGAGCTTGGCCTCGCGCACGCCGCGGTGCAGCGAGTGGCGGAGGCCGAAGACGTCACCGAATGCATACGACGTCGCCAGCGTCACCGCTGACGCGCCGACGATCGATGCGTCGAAGAGCAGCAGCGCGAAGATCGCGCCCGCCGCGGGCGAGATGTGCATGTGCAGGCCGCGCGCGACGTGCAGGGCGTCCTGGTAGTGACCGAACTCGGCCGTGCCCGAAAACGCGGATGCGGTCGCCATCATGATCGCCGCCGCGCCGATCACGACGACGAAGGCGCCGATCACCGTGTCCGCTTTCTCGTACTCGAGCCAGCGCGGCGTGATGCGCTTGTCGATGACGTTCGACTGCTGGAAGAAGAGCTGCCAGGGCGCGACGGTCGTGCCGATCACGGCCACGATCAGCAGTGCCGAGTTGGACGTGAGACCACCGTCGACGCCAGGAATGACGAACCCCTTCAGCGCGGCGCCGGGATCGGGATGGCTGAGAAGGACCAGCGGCAGGACGAGAAGGCTGGCAAACAGGAAGACGAACATCGCGCGCTCCCAGCGGCGGAAGTTGCCGCTGATCGTGATGCCTATCAGAATCGCGGCCGCGACCGGGACGACGATCACGGGATGCAGGCCGAAGTACTGGCCGGCGAGGCTGATGCCCATGAACTCCGTGCTGATGGTCAGAAAGTTCAGAAGGAATATGCCCGCGACCGAGTACACTCCCCAGAACCGGCCGAAGCGCTCGCTGATGAGCCGCGCGTAGCCGACGCCGGTCACCGCGCCCAGCCGGACGACCATCTCCTGGTTGACGATCAAAACCGGAATCAGCAGGACCAGCGTCCAGAGCAGCGAGTAGCCGAAGTCCTGGCCGGCCTGGGCGTACGTGGAGACGCCGCCGGCGTCGTTGTCGCCGACCATGACGATGAGCCCCGGACCGACGATCGCGGCGAGCGTGAGGAGGCGGCGCCGCCAGGTCCGGCGCGGCGTGACGTCGCTGACGCGGATGGTGCCGAACGCGCCCTGGATGTCGCCCTGGTTCAGCTCGTCGAGAAGGGCTGACGTTGGTTTCAAGCGCGAGTCCTTGCGGTTTGGCTCGCGCTCGCCCATGAGGGTCTAAACGCCCGTGCTTGCTTCGGCGCGGTCGCGCCACTGGTCCGGGATCAACTCCGCAATGACATCGTCGGAGGAGATCGCGCCGATCAGGTTTCCGGCCGCGTCGACCACGCCGAGCGCGGTGAGGTTGTAGTCGGCCATCATCAGCGCCACGTCGGCGAAATCCGCGTTGCCGTGCACCGACACCCGGGTGAGCTCGAGCTCGTCGAGCTTGCGCGTGTGCTCGCTGCGAAGGAGCTCGACGAGGCCGATGCTTCCGACGTATCTACCGTCCTGCTCGGTGATGAAGACCGTCGCCAGCAGCTGGTGCGGCGTCTTGTCGTCCGTGCGTACGGCTTCGAGGGCCATGTCGACGGTAGCTCCGCGAACGACCCACACGTAATCGGGGCTCATCATTCCGCCCGCGGTCGTCGGGTGGTACTGGAGCAGCTTGCGCAGCTTGAGCTGTTGGCTGGTCGACATCATCTCGAAGACCGGTTTGCGCCTTTCCTGGTCGAGCTCGCCGAGCAGGTCCGCGGCGTCGTCGGGCGCCATCCGCTCGAGGATGCGTGCCGCCTCTTCGTTGGATTTCGAGTTCAGGAACTCGACCTGGTGCTCGGCATCCAGCTCTTCGAAGATGTCGGCCGTGAGCGCGGGGTCGCTCTCGACCGCCTCGATGATCTCCTGTCCCTCCTCGTGTGAGGCGCCCTCGATGATGTCGGCGATCTGGGCCGGATGCAGCCGGCGCAGGCGCTGGAGCGGCATCAAAAGCTTGGCGGTCGGCACCTGGCCTACGAATGGCTGGATGTCCTTCCAGTCGAGGATGGCGTGGCGGCGCAGGTCCGGGCGTCCGCGTCGCGGCAGCAGCCGGCGGAGCATAGCCTGCGGGCTGCGGTCGATTCCGGAGAGGTACCAACCGTCATCGCTCGGCGACAGGACCAGGTCGTGGGCCTGGACGATCCGGCCTTTGACCACATCGACGAGATGCCGGCCAAGCACGTCGGTGGCAAGCAAGACCTCACCGGGACGGCGCTGGAAGGCCTCGGTGCGGATCGTGTGCGTGTTGAGTCGCACACCGCCGGGCTCGAGCGAGTCGATCAGGCCTTTGCCGATGAACACGTCTTGCGCGCCGACTCGCACCTTGAGCCCGGTCACCGGCGGATACGCGCCGTCCGAGAGCTTGACGATGAAGTCTTCGACCCGGCCGACCTCCGTTCCTGCCGGGTTGAGGACCGGGCTGCGCAGTAGCTGCGTCAGCATCACCCGGCGCTTGTCGCGATGCGCCCTCGGTGCGTCCATGCTGCCGTCGTCGTCTCGATCACTCATGCTTGTCCCCTTTTCCCCTCAACCGGCCAATTATCTGCCCTTCGGCAAGGGCCTCCCGAGCCTCGGGGACGAGCCAGATCAACAGGCCCAGCGCCGCCAGGTACTGCACCCACCACCACCCGGTCAGCATGCTCACGAGCAGTCCGGCGAGCGTCACCCCGGCGAGGTACGCGCAGCTGACCGACTCCGCGATGTCGGCGCGCAGCGAGGGGCTGCCCAGGACGCGGTTGACGCGGCGCTTGAGGTGCGCCAGCAGCGGCATCGCCGCGACGGCGACGGCGCTGATCACGATGCCGGCGATCGAGCCCTCGGGCGTGAGCCGCAACGCCAGCCCGACGAGCGATGAAATCAAGACATAGGCGCAGAGCAGCACCAGCAGCAGCGCTGAGATCCGGGTGGTCGTCGTCTCGAGATCTTCAACCTCGTCTGTGGCGGCGCCCTTCGCCTCGAGCGACAGGCGGCGGAAGACGACGATCCCGCTCAGCAGCTCGATCACAGAGTCGATACCGAAAGCGGTCAGCAGGACGCTGCGCGCCGCAACTCCCGCGCCGATGCTGATCACCGCCTCGATCAGCATCCATGCGATGGTCGCGACCTCGAGCTGCTTGCCGAATCTGAGCGCATTTGCGCGCGTGATCTCCACGGCAGCATTGTCTGTTAGCTAGGATCGCTTCGGCAGTGGCTCTCCGGTCTGAGGCTTATCGCGTGGAACTGAGGGGACTCGAAGAGTGGGAGCCCTACCTGAAGAAGCACTCTGGGTTGCCAGGCCCGCGGGCCAACCTCGAGCTCGTCGCTGCGGTCGCCGAGGAAGCGGATCCCGACCGCTTGTGGCGGTTTTCGGCCTCGAGCGACGAGTTTCTCGCGCTGTGCGGCACCGCGGGGCTCGGCCGGATCGCGCTGCTCGAGCCGGAGACGGTGATGACCTGGCTTCGCGAGCTTGCTTCCGACTCGCGCTGGCGCGTGCGCGAAGGTGTCGCGTTGGCGCTGCAGCGTCTGGGTCGCGAGAACATGCCGAAGCTGCTGGCGGAGATGACTGTGTGGGCGCGCGGTGACGCATTCGTGCAGCGCGCGGCGGTAGCGGGACTGTGCGAGCCGGCGCTGCTGAATAACAACGCCGACACGGTCGCCGTGCTCGCGATCCTGGATGGGATCACGAGGTCGTTGGCGTCGACGACCGACCGGCGCGGTGAGGGATTTCGGGTCCTGCGCCGGGCGCTCGGCTACGGCTGGAGCGTTGCCGGGGCAGGCGCGCCATCCAACGCCAAGCCGTACCTCGAGAAGTGGATCCGCTCAACCGATAAAGATGTGGCATGGGTCATGAAGACAAACTTGAGCAAAGCTCGCATGGCCGGCGTTCGCGCGAATCTGGTTGCTTCACGTCCCCACCCAGCGGGGAGGTCGGCGGCGAAGTCGCCGGGAGGCGGCAAACGTTAAGGATTCCCGACACTGCATTTGAAGTTCTCGGGTCAGGCCGGCTTGCCCACATCGTCACGCTCAACCCCGACGGCAGCCCGCAGATGTCGTGTGTGTGGGTCGGCGTCGACGACGGCGAAATCGTGCTGGCGTCGCTTCCCCGAAACCGCAAGGTCCGAAACATCGAGCGCGATCCGCGCGTGATTCTTTCCATCGAAACGGGACGCAAAGGCCGCAACGGGCTGGATGAATATCTCGTCGTCGCAGGCCGCGGGCGCGTGGTGCAGGGCGGAGCGCCGGAGGTGCTGCAGCGCCTGGCTCACGTCTACATGGGACCGACGGCCAAGTTTCCGCCCATGCCCAACCCTCCGCCTGGCTTTGTGATCCGCATCGAGCCGCAAAGGTTCAGCGGCAACGGGCCCTGGAACGATTAGCTAGATTTTTTCCAGGACGACGATCGGGATCTCACGTGAGGTGAGCTTCTGCTGCTGGTCGAGGTACTCGATGAGCTTCGCAAGCTCAGTTCGCTCGGCCGGATCGGCAACCCGCGCTTTGACCTGAAAGTTCTCGGCTCCGACCTCGACATTCGCCACGGGATTGGCCTGCAGGTTGGCGAACCAATGCGGTGATTTCGGCGCTCCATTGTCCGAGGCTATGATCGCGTAGCGATCGCCGTAAGAGCGATAGCCGACCACGACTGTGCGTGGCGCGAACGATTTCGAGCCGGTCGTGGTCAGGAGGAGAAGCTGCCTGCCCTCCATCGGGCCGCTGAGCTTGCCACCGGTTGCGCGGAACTCCTGAATGAGCTTCGCATTGAACGCCTTCATGTCCGGCGGGATCTGCGGTCGCTGCGGCTGGCTCGACATGTCTTTACATCACCACGCACAACAAGTATGGCCTGGCCCGGTCCCGTTCCCTACATAGGAGGTTCTAATGACTCAGAGCACAGTGGTTCTGTTGGTGGTCGGCGTAGTGATCGTGCTCATCGTGGTCGGGCTGATCGTCGCGCTGACCAAGCGCGGATCACGATTGCGCCCACTGCCGGATGAGTCGCGCGACCGGTTTGCGCGATCGTGGCACGCGATCGAGGGTCGGTTCATCGAAGATCCGCGAGCGGCCGTTCAGGAGGCTGACAAGATCGTGGTCATGATCTTGAGCGAACGCGGAGCGAAACTCGACGATAACAAGCGACTACCGGACGACATGCGCCTCGCGAGGGAGGCCGCCGCCAGCGACGAGGGGCGGCAGGGCACCGAAGGAATGCGCCGCGCGATGGTGCAATACAAGCGCATCGTCGATGACGCCGTCGGCCCTTCGCGACTGAAGAGAGAGGACTACCGCAGGGAGGTTGCTTCATGAGCGACACGCGTGACATGCGGACTGAACGAGACATGCGCAGCGACCGGGACATGCGCAGCGACACGATGGAAAGAGACATGCCGGTCGAGCGCGAGCGGCCGCGCGAGGAGCGGCGGCCCATGCCGCAAACGACGACCGAACCGATGCGGACCAATCCCGAAGCCACGCCCAAAACGCGTGTGGCCGAAGGCAAACCCGCGATGGGCACTCAGATGGACATGTGGCCTGACATGGACGATTTTCGCCAGCGTTTCGAGCAGATTCAGTCGGAGTTCATCGACGACCCGAAGTCGGCCGTGAAGAAGGCCGAGCACCTGATTGAAGAGGCCGTCGAGCGCATCACCAAGACGATGCGCGAGCGGATGCAAGCGATGCACCGCGACGTGGACGAAAAGGACGGCGACACCGAGCAGCTCAGGCTGACGATGCGGAGCTATCGAATGTTCATCGAGTCGATGGGGAGCCGCCGAGCGGCCTAGCGCTCAGTGCAGTAGGACCTGTCACCGCTGGTCAGTCGCGACCGCTTGGTTGCGATGACCAGCGTAAGCCAGGCCTACAGGCCGGTCGCTGCGGTGACCAGGACCTGCGCGCCGCGGCGGTCGATGCTGATTCGGAGTTGCGCGCCGGCAGGTTCATCACCGCCGTTTCGCATCACAGGCTGCAGCTCGACGTAGTCGAAGCCCGCATCCTGAGCCCATCGCGCCAACTCACTCAGCTTCCGTCCGAGTTCTCGCTCGCGTTCCGCGACTACCGTTTCGTTGACGACTGTTTTTGTTTCGCTCAATTTCAACCCCGGCCCGTGCCGTAGCCCGTACAACGCGCAGCCTACGCGCAAAATTGCGCGCGGGCAATTTATTTAATTCAATTCGGCCGAGAGGTGTTGATTTCGCCCGAGAATTTCGGACCACTCAGTCCACTCTGCCGGAAGAGCGCAAATCATGAAGGTAGATGGCCTACTAATCGCGGCAGTCGAGCGAAATCGCACAACGTGGCAAAAAAGTGCCCCGCGAGGGATTCGAACCCCCGACCCTCTGTTTAGAAGACAGATGCTCTATCCACTGAGCTAGCGGGGCGGCACGGCTATTCGGGAGAATACCCGCAGGGGGTGGCGGGCAACACGAGCGAAAAGCTCCAGCAGTTGAGGCAGATCCTGGCCGAGGTCACCGACCTCAACCGCGCCGCGATGCTGCTCGAGTGGGACCAGGAAACCTACATGCCGGCGGGCGGCGTGCAAGGTCGGGCCGACCAGCTGTCCACTCTCCTGCGACTGTCCCACGTGCGATTCATCTCCGACGAGGTCGGCCGGCTGCTCGAGTCACTGGAGGACGAGGTCGCGGGACTTGCTTTCGAGTCCGACGAGGCCAGCATCGTGCGCGTCACCCGGCGCGACTACGACCAGGCTTGCAAGCTTCCCCCCGACCTGGTCGCCGAGATCGCGCGCGCGGGTTCGGTGGCCAGGCCCGTGTGGGAGAAGGCCCGGCACGACGAGAACTTCACCCTGTTCGCGCCCTATCTCGAGAAGAACGTCGAGCTCAACCGCCGCATAGCCGACGCACTCGGCTACAAGGACAAGCCGTATGACGCCCTCATCGACCGCAGCGAGCCCGGTATGACTACCGCCGAGCTCGCGGCCATATTCGCTGAGCTCAAGCAAGCGATCGTGCCTCTGGTCGCGGACATCGCCCGCCATAGCGAGGCGGTCGATGACAGCGTCCTGTATCGCGGATTCGACCCGGACCTGCAGCTTTCGTATGCGCTCGATGTCGTCAAAAGGCTCGGCTATGACCTGGTGCGCGGACGCCAGGACATTTCCACGCATCCCTTCTCGACCGGCTTCGGCCCCGGCGACGTGCGCATCACCACCCGTGTCTCCCGCGACTTCTTCAACGAGTGTCTCTTCGGATCGATTCATGAGTCCGGACACGCCATGTACAACCAGGGCATGAGCACCGAGATCGACCGCACGCCGCTGTGGGACGGCGCCTCGCCCGGCGTGCACGAGTCGCAGTCAAGGTTGTGGGAAAACGTGGTCGGCCGCAGCCTGCCGTTCTGGCGCCACTTTTACCCAAGCCTTCAGGCGGTCTTTCCCGAACCCCTTCGGGGTGTGGACGTGACGGCGTTCTACCGCGCGGTCAACAAATCGCAGCCCTCGTTCATCCGCGTCGAGGCCGACGAGGTCACGTACAACATGCATGTCCTGCTCCGCTTCGAGCTGGAGAACGAGCTGCTGGAAGGGACGCTCAAGGTCAAAGACGTACCTGAGGCATGGAACACGCGCTTCAAGTCTTACCTTGGTCTCGACGTCCCCAACGACCGCGAAGGCGCGCTGCAGGACATTCACTGGTCATTCGTGAGCTTCGGCATTTTTCCCGGTTACACGATCGGCAACCTGATCAGCGCGCAGCTCATGGAGAAGATCCGGGCAGACATGCCCGATCTCGACGCGCAGATCGAGCAGGGTCAGTTCGCCACTCTCCTGAGCTGGCTACGCAAGTACGTGCATCGGCACGGGCGCAAGTTCACACCCAACGAGCTGCTGGAACGCGTGACGGGCAAGCCGCTTACCGCGGCGCCCTGGATCGCTTACGTGCAGAAGAAGTTCGGGGCGCTGTACGGACTCCAGGCTGCGCACCGTTCGTAAGGTCCGAGCCGAAGTCGATCGGCGTCCGCGCTTCGCGGTTCACCTCGAGCCTGAAGATGTCCGGCCGGCCGTAATGCCCCGCCACGTCCAGCGTCCGCTTGGCGGCTGACGACGTCGCGGGGTCGCAATCGGCGTAGATGATGCCGTGCTGCGCGTGCAGCGGACCGGCGACGATGTTGCCTCGAGGATCGACGACCACCGAGTCGCCGGGGTTGTACCAGTCCGCCAGGTCCGGAAAGATCTGGGCCCGTTTCGGAAAGTCGGTCGGGATGTCCTTGCCGCGCATCGCGCAGCCGTTGCCGAGCACCCAGCACCGACCCTCGGCCGCGATGTGGCGCATCGACGAGATCCACGTCTCGCCCTCATCCCATGTGGGCGCGATGTATATCTCGCATCCCTGCGCGAACAGCGCAAACCTGGGGAGCGGCATGTAGTTCTCCCAGCAGATCAATCCACCCACGCGCCCCATCGGCGTCTCGACCACGCGCAGCCCGCTCGCGTCGCCCTGCCCCCAAACCATGCGCTCCGGGTTGGTGGGGACGAGCTTGCGATGCCGGTTCAGGATCGTGCCGTCCGGCCCGATCAGAACGACGGTGTTGTAGAGCGTTCCCCGGCTGAACTCACCGTCGCGCTCGTGAAGGCCGACCGATACGGTCAGCTTCAGCCGCCGCGCCGCCGTCTGCAGAGGCTCGAGGTCACCGGCCTTGAGGTCGACCGCGTTCTCGATCAGCCGCCGGTGGATCTCCGCGGTCAGGCTGTAATCGCCACCCGGGCGCAGCCTCCAAAGCCACTCGGGATATCCGGGTAGCCAGGTCTCGGGAAACGACACCAGCCTCGCTCCCTTGGCCGCGGCCTCCTCGAGCAGCGCAACGCCACGTTCAAGAGTTTTCTGCCGGTGCAACGTGACCGGCGGATGCTGGACGACCGCAACTTTGTGCGAGCCGGCGCGATCAGGCACTGCTCACAGGGTAGTCGCCGGCGCGAGCAAGCATGCCAGGCAGGCCCTTGCCCAGCTGCGTACCCAGCCAGCGGGACGTTTCGATCACGGCGTCCAGGTTGATGCCGGTGTCGACGCCGAGGCCGCGCATGAGGTAGATCAGATCCTCGGTGGCGATGTTGCCGGTCGCATTGGGAGCGAAAGGGCAGCCGCCGGTCCCGCCGACCGACGCGTCGAGCGAAACGACGCCTTCTTCCACCGCGACCGCGGCGTTCGCGTAACCCGTATTGCGGGTGTTGTGAAAATGGGCGCCGACCGCTGCGCCCAGGCCTCGCGCGCCGCGTACCAGCCCGTGCACCTGGGGCGGCACGCCCACCCCGATGGTGTCGGCAAGGCAGACCTCGTCCGGCGGTACGGCCATCAGGTGCTCCACGATCTTCAGGACACGCTCCGGCGGTACTGGGCCCTCGAACGGGCAACCGAAGGCGACGCTGATCGTCACAGTGATCGGCATGCGGTCGCTCCGCGCCCGCGCGACCAGGGCGAGCGCCGTCTTCAATCCCTCAGCGGTGGTGGCGTTCTGGTTGCGTCGACCGAACTCGTCCGTGGCGGCAAACGCGTAGTGCGCCTCGTCCACGCCCGCGGCAACCGCCCGCTCGTACCCCTTTTCATTGAGCACGAGGCCCGCGTAAACCGTGTCCGACCGGCGGTGAAGCGCCGCCATCACCTCTTCGGCGCCGGCCATCTGGGGCACGAGCTTGGGGTTGACGAAGCTCGCTGCCTCCATCCGCTTCACGCCCGCCGCCGCGAGGCGGTCGCAGAGCTCGGCGCGGACCGATGGCTGGAGCGTCTTGGCCTCGTTCTGCAAGCCATCACGAGGCCCGACGTCGCAGACGATCACATTAGATAAGGTAGAGGCCCGTCCCCGACCGCGCGCTACCCCTGGATCAGGTCCGACATCGGAGTCGCCTTCGCCGTCTGACCCAACCGTTTGACCCCGAGCAGGTCCTCGATCGTGGCCAGCAGCGAGTAATGCGTGTAGGCGCGGGTGCTCGAGCGGTGGCTCATCCCCGGGGCGATCACCAGTGTCAGCACGCGATTGTCACCGTTCGAGTCGTCTTCGTCCCAGGTGATGAACAGCACGCCACCGGATTTCCACGCGTCCGAGGCGGTGATCTGATCCACCTGCTGGCGAAGCCAGGCGTCGCCCACAGAGACATCGCAGTCGTGCGTGTCGTGGCAGCGGTCAGGAGTGATCCAGGAGAAGCGCGGGGTCTTGCCCCCAAGATCGCCCGCCAACTCGCTTATCGGTACCACGTTCGATGGGCACGCGCCCCCGTAAAAGGCAAAGGGATTGTGACCTGGGTCGTACGGTAGCGGGCTGTCCAGGCACCCCGCGTCTGTCATGCCATCCATGTAGGCGCGCCAGCTGATCCCCGCCCGGGTCAGCTCGCTGCCGATGTCCTGTCGCGGGAGGGCGCGGTAGCTGTCGTCGTCTATCCCCCATGTCGAGCCTGACGTGAGTGCCAGATAGTTCGGCACGCTGGGGTGCGATACGGCGTGGTAGTTGTCGGCCACTCGGTACTTCGCCGCGACCGACGCGATAAAGGTTCCGCTCAGCGCCTGTTGGGCCGAGTGATTCTCCATGACGATCAGGAACACATGGCGCGGCTGGGAGGAAGGCGTCGATGTCGACTGCGCGCACGCCGCGAACAGGACGGCAGGAAGCGCAAGCAAGGCGCGGCGCCGCATTGATATCGAGGTTACGCCGAGGTTTGCTCAGGAATCTCTAAGCCGACGATGGCGACGTCCCGCGCACCGACCTGGATCGTGCCGCCTTTCTCCGGGCCAAGCTCAACGTTCGCCGCCGAGTCACCGTGGTTCAGCAGGAACGTGAACTCCCCGCGGCTCACAGCCTCGACTCCGGGTGGCGCCTCGATCACTGGGTTCACGCCCGCCGCGCCGCAAACCAAGCGCAGCAGGCGTGACATCGTGCCCCGGTCGAGGCGCGTGCCGAGGTAGGTGGCGGTCCCCTTGCCGAAGTGGTTGCGGGTCACGGCGGGGCGAGCCGCGAGGCTGCCGGCGGCGAACGTGGCCAGCACCTCTGCGCCGGCCGGCTCGATCAGCTCACTCCAGAGCTCGCCTTCGGCCGGCGATCCATCCTCGAAGCGAACCGCCAGGCGTGTGTCCGCCGGCAGGGGGAACCAGTCGATCACCCGGACGCCGAGCAGATCGGCCAGCGGCGCCGGGTAGCCGCCTAGCAATATGTGCTCTTCCGCGTCGACGATGCCGCTGAAGAACGACATCGCGAGGTGACCGCCATCCTGCACGTAATCGCGAAGGTTGGCGGCGGCCTGGTCAGTGACCAAATAGAGGTTGGGAGCGACAACCAGACGATAAGCGCGCAGATCATCGACAGGCCGCGCGAAGTCCGCGGTGACGTTGGTGTCGAACATGGCGGCGTAGTAAGACTCGACCTGATCGAGCAGCCGCAGCCGGCCGGATGGCTTCGAGGGAAGCTCGAGTGCCCACCACGACTCCCAGTCGAACACGATCGCCACGTGCGCCTTGACACGCGAGCCGGCCAGGCGATCCAGGCCGCGGATCTCTCGCCCAAGGGCCTTGACCTCGTGCCATACAGGCGACGTGTCGACCGGGCCGTGGGAAACCATCGCGCCGTGAAATTTCTCCGCGCCGGCTGGCGATTGCCGCCATTGAAAAAACATGATCCCGTCCGCGCCACGGGCCATCGCCTGGTAGCTCCACAAACGCATCTGGCCGGGCGTTTTCGCCACGTTGACCTCGCGCCAGTTGACGCGGCTGGTCGTCTGCTCCATCAGGATCCACGGCTTGCCGCGACCCAGCGAGCGCATGAGATCGCCCGCCATCGCCGCCCGCATACCTGACTGGGGATCCGACGGATCGGGGTAGGAGTCATTGCTCACGACCTCTTCGCGTTCGGCCCATCTCCAGTAGTCGAGCGGCTTGAAAAAGCTCATGAAGTTGGTGGTGATCGGAATCTCCGGCGTGTGCCGCTGCAGCGCCTCACGCTCCAGCTCGTAGCACTCGAGCAGCTCGTCTGAGGAGAACCGCATGAAGTCCAGCTGCTGCGATGGGTTCGGCCACGTCGGCGTCCTTCGCGGCGGCAGGATCTCCCCCCAGCTCGAGTATCGCTGCGACCAGAAATCGGTGCCCCAGGCGCGATTGAGCTCGGCGATCGTGCCGTGTCTTCGCTTCAGCCACTCGCGAAACGCCTGGGCTGACACGTCGCAGTAGCACGCGGGCACGTGGCACCCGTACTCGTTGCCGACGTGCCACATCGTGAGCGCCGGGTGGCCGGCGTAGTGCTCCGCCATGGTTTCCGCCAGCCGATGCGCCGCGTGCCGGTAGACCGGGCTGCTCGGGCAGTAATGCTGGCGGGCGCCAGGCCACAGGCGCACGCCGTCCGCCAGCACGGGCAGCATCTCGGGATGCGCGTGTGCCAGCCACGGTGGGGGCGATGCGGTCGCCGTTGCAAGGTCGACGCGGATCCCGCCCTCGTGCAGCAGATCCATGACGCGGTCGAGCCACTCGAAGCTCCATTCACGCTCGGACGGCTGGATGCGCGACCAGGAGAAGATGGCCAGGTTGACCAGGTTGACGCCGGCTTCCTGCATCAGGCGCACGTCTTCCCTCCAGACGTCCTCCGTCCACTGGTCGGGGTTGTAGTCCCCGCCGTAGATCAGCGGCGGGATCAGCCCGTTAACCTTTGGTGGCGCCGAGGGTGAGTCCACGCACGAACTGCTTTTGCAGAAGGATGAAGACGAGGATCGGCGGGATCGCCGCCAACACGGCTCCGGCAGCAAGCATGTTGTAGTTGGTGAAGAACTGCCCCTGCATGTTGTTCAGCGCGCTGGTGATCGGGCGTTTGTCGCCGTGGAACATGAGGATCAGAGCCCAGAAGAAGTCGTTGTACATCCACGTGAACTCGAGCGTCGCCAATGCCGCAAGAGCCGGACGGCAGAGAGGAAGGATCACCCGCCACCAGATGTGAAACACGTTCGCGCCGTCGACCAGCGCGGACTCGGTCAACTCCCTTGAGATCGTCTTCATGTAGTTGCTCAGGACGAACGTGCAGAACCCCGTCTGGAAGACGACATGGATCAGGATGATGCCGATGTACTGGTCATAGAGCAGGTCGTTGTCGCTGAAGATCGCGAACGAGAATGTGCCGATGTCGATCGAGCCGAGCGAGGGGATCGGCGTGTGAAGGTACAGCCAGTAGAGCGGGATGATGATGACCTGCGGCGGTAGCAGGTTTCCTGCCGTGAACAGCATCAGCACGATGAGGTTGAAGCGCCAGCTGAACTGCGTGACGGCGAAAGCGATCACCGACGCGAGGATCAGGGCCAGCGCGACCCCAGGGATGACGACGACCAGAGTGTTCAAGTAGTAGTAAGGCAGCTCAGCGTCGTTCCAGACGGTGATGTAGTTGCTCAAGTCGAGCGTTCCCGGTAGCGATACAGATCCGCTGTGGATCGTCTCCGAGAACGGTCGGAGTGAGGAGTAGACGGCCCAGGCGAGCGGAAAGAGCCAGAGCCCGCACATCGCGATCAGGAATCCATGCAGGAGCACGCGCCGCGGCGACAGGGGCGCCGACACGATCCCGCCGGGTAGGGCGACCGTCATGACCTCTCCGGACGCATGACGCGCGAGAGGTAGATCACGATCGGTACGAGAGATATCAGCAGCAGGACGACCGCGATGGCGCTCCCGAAGCCGACCAGGCTCGCCTCGCTGATGCTGTTGTTGGTGATCAGCGTCGACAGCAGCTCGAGGCCGTTCTTGCCGTGGTTGATGATGTACGCGATGTCGAAGGCACGCAGCGATTCGATCGCGGTGACAACCACGATGATCACGTTGATCGGCGCCAGCACGGGGAACACGATCCGGAAGAAGATCTGACGTTCGGTCGCTCCGTCGATGGCGGCCGCCTCGCGCAGCGCCGGGTCGACGCTCTTGAGCCCCGCCAGGTACAGAACCATGATGTAGCCGACGTGCCGCCAGCTCGCTGCGACGAGGACAGCGAGCAGGTTGATGTTCGGATCGCCCAGCCAATCGATCATGTGACCGGTGCGGTTCAGCGGGAAGAAGTTGTTGATGAATCCTTCGGTCGGTGCGTATTGCAGCTCCCAGATGAATCCGACCACCGCGAGCGACAGCACGACGGGCAGAAAGAAGATGCTCTGGTAAATCCGGGTGCCTCGGATCTCCCGGTCGAGCAGGACGGCAAGCAGCATCCCAAGGGGCGTCGCGACGAGCCCGAAGAACGCCAGCCAGATGAGGTTGTGGCGGACTGCAGGCCAGAAGAACAGGTACTGCGTGAACAGGACCTGGTAGTTCTTGATCCCGTTGACGTTGGCGGCGGTGATCTGACCGTAGCCGTTCCAGTTGGTGAAAGAGATAAAGACCGAGGCCACAGTTGGGCCCCAGATCAAGATCAGGTCGAGGGCGAGCGGAATCCCGACCATCAAGAACAGCTGCCACTTGTCGACGCCGGTCAGAACGCTGTAGCGCTTGCGGCCACGAGAGGCCGCGGCCCCCGCACCGGAGGCTTCCTGCTTCCGAGCGGGGGCCGCCGTCGTGGAGTTCCCCACGACCTGATTATTCCGTGTGTCAGGCCTCCTGGGGAAGCTGGTCCCAGAACTGCTGCATCTTGCCCTGGAGCTGCGTTGGATCCGCCTGCGGTTGCCGGAGGAACGTGAGCAGGAAGCTCTGCATACCGTTTGCGCCGGCGAAGTCAGGCCGCGAGTCGCGGTCGAAGAATTGTGTGATGCGCTTGGCGTTGCTGATGATCTGTGCCGCTTTGGTCTGCAGCGGGCTGAAGGACGACTTGTCGGTGTCCGTTGCCGTCGGGATGAAGCCCGGCGCGTTCTTGAACAGCAGCAGCTGACTCGAACCCTTGGCGTAGAACTCGAGGAAAGACTTCGCCGCGGATAGGTCTTTGCTCAGATTGGGCGACTTCTTGCTCATCATCACGACGTCGATCGGCGCGTCGAGCGCCTTCTCCGCGTCGTACTGCGTGCCGAGGTCCGGGAAGGGGAAGAAGTCCAGGTCGTCGAGGTCGCCCGGACCGCTGAACTCCTGGGAGAGGAACAGGCCGAAAACGATCATGCCGGCCTTCTTCTGGACGACCGTGTCGGCGCCCTGCTGCCAGGTCGTGCCAGCGAAGCCGGACGGGTAGTACGGCGTGAGCTCGGCCCACTTCTTGTACGTGGCCGTCACCCGTGGATCGGTCCACTTCTGCTTGCCGGTGAGCAGCTCGATGTGGAAGTCATAGCCGTTGAGCCGCAGATTGATGATGTCGAAGGTGCCCTGCGCCGGCCAACCATCCTTGTCACCCAGCGCGATCGGCGTCAGGCCGTCCTTCTTCATCTGCTGACAGAGCTTGATCAGGTCGTCCCAGCTGGTCGGAACCTTGTAGCTGTGGGCCTGGAATACGCTCTTCCGGTAGAAGACCGCCCACGGGTAATAGTCGACGGGAATGCCGTAGACGTGTCCATCGTTGCCCTTGACTGCGGTGCTGAAGGCTTCGGTGTAGTTGCCCTTGACCTTGTCCCACACATCGTCGATCGGCGTCGCCAATCCCTTGTCGGCGAAGAAGCGCATGCGGTGCCCGGAAAACCAGGTGAAGACGTCATCCGGCGTGCCCTGCAAGTACGAGCTGATCTGATCCTGGAACGTGTTGTGGTCGACCGTGTTCAGCTTCAGGGTGTTGCCGGTGGATGACTTGAACGCGGCCGCGATGGCGTCCATGCCCCGTTTTTCGGCGGCGTCGGAGTGGTTGCTGCCCATCGTCACGGTGCCTCCGGCGGGGGTCGCGCTGCCGCCGCAGGCGGCGATGAACGCAGCCAGGCTCATCGCGCCTCCGATCTTGAGCATGTCGCGCCGGGACACCGCAAGGTCGAATGGCAGCGTGGTGTCCAGGAAGGGCAGGTCGACTCGGCGACCGTTGTTCGAATCAGCCATGGTTGCCTCCTCAGCGCGCGCCCGGGGCGCAGTGGACCGGATCGCTCTCTGACGCGAAAGATACTCAACCCGGTCCGAATTGGCCAGGCTGGCGAGGTCTACGAGATCGGAGTCAGCCTGACGATCGGAATCTCGCGGTCGGTTTTGGTCCGGTAGCCACCATACCGCGGCGCGGTCTCGACCACTTTCGCGTACGCGGCCTCCAGCTCGGCGCCTTTGAGCACGGTCGGGCGGACGTGGAACTTCCGGTTCCCCACCTCGAGCCAGACCTTGTCGGGGTTCTTGGCCAGGTTGATCAGCCACGCCGGGTGGGTCGAAGCTCCACCCTTGGAGGCGATGACCAGCCACACGTCACCGTTTTCGTTGAAGCCGCCGAGGACTTGCGTGCGCTCTTGGCCGGTCTTGGCCCCGACGGTCGTCAGCAGCACGAGTGGGAAGGGTCCCATCTTCGGAGGCTCGGGCCCGGCGTTCTTGCGGTAGCGCGCGATCTGTCCCTTGATGAGCGGCCGTACGTAGCGCACCAGACCCCAGGGTGCGCGGGAGCCTCGAGTGCCGCGGGCGGGGAGCTCCAGCGGCTGCTTGTGATCGGCCATGGCCAGAGCTTAGAACGTACGGGACGCGACCGGAATCCCCGGTCAGCCGCGACCGGGGTTGTCCGCCGAGGCGGTGACCACCGCCGCATTCGTCGCCTGGGCGGCGATCGTGCATGAGACCGTGGTCGTCGAGTTGTAGCCGACGTCAGGCTGCACGGTCGCCTGGCATGTGCCAAGAGTCTGCTTGGAGACGGCGTCGACCATCGTGAAAGTGACCGTCGACGGCGCGCGCGCGCCAGAGATGCCCCCGATGTTCTTCAGCTTCGCCGCCACCACGCAGCGCGAACCGCAGGCCGAGGCGTCGACCGACACCACGGTGTAGACGGGCGGCAGCGTCGACAGGTTGGCGAAGTCGATCACGTCTGCCGGCGCGGTGATGCCGAAGTCGCGGTCGACGTTGCTGTAGCGCAGGTCGGCGTCCTGGATCGAGTCCACGGTGACTCCCTTCTTCAGGTGGATGCGAAGCAGCCGGTAGGGAGCTGTCGTGGCGATGAAGACGTCGGCCCTCGTCCCCGACAGCTCGACAGCATCGGCGCCACCGACGTTCTGGTCATCGGTGCGCTGGGTGACCGCCGAGCCTAGGAAGGCCGTCCGGAACAGGTCGCCTTCGGTAAGGTCGGACAGGGCGGGCACAAGGCTCACGCTGTCCTTCCACCACGCGTTGCCGGCCGCCATGGCCAGGCTCTGCGAGAGCGCGTCGCTGCCCAGGTGCTTGGCCAGGAACTCCTGTCCTCGAAAGTACGCCTGCGGACCAACGATGATCGCCTCGACCTTTTCGGTCGCCGAGCTGACGACGACGTGCCGGGAGCTGGGCCGGGTCACCTGGAGGTCGATCGTCCACGCGGTTCCAGCCGACGTATAGGTGCCCGCGATCTCGAAGCTCTTGGCCGATGTGAGCATGCCGGCGACGCCGTTTTCGAGGGCCCGGGTCGCCGGCAGCCCGAACGGGTTGCAGGCCGCGAGCACAGCCACAGCCACGGCGGCGGCGATCGAGCTTGCGACGGAACCTGGTGCGCTCACGGCGACTAATTCCAGTAACGGGTGGAGTTGAATACGCGTTACCCGACCATGGCGCCAAATCGGCGGACCGTGAATATCCGCGGCCGCGAGTATCCGGTCCTGCTCCCGAGCCTCCGCGACCCGCGTCTTCACGTGGCGGCTGTCCTCCTCACGCTCCAGGTGCTCGGCCAGACCGTCCTCGATTTCCGTCTTTCCGTTGCGCAGATCTTGATCTGCCTCGCCACCGGCGCCCTGATCGAGTTCGGGTATGGATTCTTCAAGGACAAAGTGATCATGTGGCCCGCGAGCGGACTGCTCACGGGCAACAGCGCCGCGTTCATCCTGCGAGTGCCGGGCACGTTCCATGGCCAATGGTGGAGCACGCGAGGCTACTGGATCTTCATCGGAGTGGTAGCGGTCTCGATGGCCTCCAAGTATCTGATCCGGTGGCGGGGCCGGCACATCTTCAACCCGTCGAACCTGGGCCTGGTGCTGGCGTTCGTCGCCCTCGGGCCCCAGTACACGGAACCGCAGGATCTGTGGTGGATTCCCATGGGGCCCTGGATGATCGTGACCTACGCGATCCTGATCGGCGGCGGCCTGGCGATCGGATGGGAGCTCAAGCTGCTCGGCCTCGAGCTCGGCTACATGGTCGCGTTCGCGATCTTCGTCGCGCTTGCCCTGGCTCCAGTTCCAGACCACTGCATGATCGCGAGCTGGCACGCGACGCCGATATGCGGTCGCGAGCTGTGGCAGATCCTGGTCACCTCGCCGGAGCTCCTGATCTTCGCCTTCTTCATGGTTCCCGACCCGCGGACCGTGCCCGACGGCCAGCTCGGCAGGTTGGTCTTCGGTGTCCTGGTCGCCTTCGCCTCCGTGCTGCTGATCGGTCCGACGACGCTGGAGTTCTGGACCAAGACAGCGATCCTCGCCAGTCTGGTCTTCCTTTGCGCCGGCCGGTTCGCCCTGGCCCGGCTCCTGGAGCCGATCGAGGAAGCAGGCGGGGTGCGGGAAGGCATCCGCCGCATGGGCTGGGCGGCGCCGGGCGCGGTCGGCGTCTCCTTGCTGCTCATGGCCGTCCTGCCCCTGTCGGCTGAGGCTTCGCTGCACAGCCCCGAGCCGGCGCCGGAGTTGCCGGACGGCTCGACGCCGAAGCTTTCCCTGACGGTGGGGGCGGCGGGCCAGGACATCGGGTCGTGGACTTTCCAGAGAGCGGGCAACGCGCTGCCGCCCGCTGGCGGCACCTCGCCGACGTCGGCGTCGGGGCGGGTCTGGATCCTCCCTCCGATCCCCAAGGTGACGATTCCTGACAACGTGCACGCCTTCGATCCTTCTCTCGATCAGGCGACGGCCAATTCCTGGGCACACGACGCCGTCCTCGACCTGATGATCGAGTCGGAGGCGCGCCGCGCTCACGACATGACCATGGCGGGGCAAGGCGCCACCGGCGACGACGCCTTGAAGGAGTTCACCGACGTCGTCCGTCAGGACATCAGCGCCGGCAAGTACGTGCAGAAGACCTACAGCTTCGACCGCGTGCAGCTGACGCTGTTCCTGCCGAAGTTCAGCACGCAGGCGCGCCGGTTGGTCGGCGTGACGCTGCACGGGACGACGACGCTAGTGACCAGGGACGCGTCCGGGAAGGTGCTGTCGCAGCAGACGCTGTCCTACGCGAAAAGCTGGGGTCTAGCCGGCGACACCGACCACCTGGTCCTGGTCAACGACTACACCGACCTCACCCTGGCTTAGCTGCCGGCGGGATCCCGTTCGGCTCGTAGATCGCCGGAGGCTCGATGCCGAAGGTGTCGGCGAGACGGACGAAGAGGTTGAACAGAGCCGCATCGTAGGCAGCCTCGGCGATCTGCTCGTCGGTCCAGCCTGATTCGCGCAGGGCCTGCACCTGCTCATCGGTCACGCGGTATGCGTGTTTTGTGATGGTTTCGACGAAATCGAGCAGCAGCCTATGGGGCTGGTCAAGCCCGGCGGCGTCGAGGTCGCCGCTGCGCAGTGCCTCCGCGACCTGCCCGAACGTCTCGCCCTGCAACTGCAGGAACCAGCTGTGCGAGCTGAGTCAATACCGGCACTTGTTGAGAGCCGAGACGTACGAGGCGATCATCTCGTGCTGCGCCCTGGTCAGCGCGCCGTCGGTGAAGTGGAGGCCCGAGGCGGCGTTGATCGCGGCCAGGAAGTCGGGACGAAGGCTCATGGTGCGGAGGATGTCGGGCACGACCTTGGCCACACTGCGAGCTTTGCTCTGGGTGTAGACGTTGGCCAGTGGCCCTTCGGCGTCGGCCTCCTCGATCATCTTGATCCGAGCCATATGAGGCCGATAACGGGCGGTCACCGCCGAGCGTTACGCCGTGACCAGGCCGTCCCAGGTCCAGCGCGGCATCGGCTGATGAGGCTCGACGTGGGTGCCGGCCGGCGCATACGAGTTGACCTCGCGCGTCGCCCAGTGGATGTAGTCGCAAAGTGCTCGCCGGAAAGCGGTGTCCTTTGGCAGCTCGGCGTCATCCATCGCCTGGATGAAGCAGGCTTCGAACCGATCGCCCATCTCCTCGGGCGCGCCCTCGCCGGCGTGGATCGTGAGCATCCCGGAGTGGCCGCCGAGGTTGGTCGAATAGCTGGGCGGCCCACCGAAAACCTCGGCCCAGTAGGCGGCCAGGTTTTCGATGTGACGGGGGCTGACGTGGTGCGAGAAGGGATGGTTGAGCTCGGGGTCGGCGAGGCAGCGCTCGTGCGTGGCCGCCGCGAGCGCGAGGAACCCCTGCTCGCCCCCGGCGAACTCATAGATGGATGGCCGTGACATTCAGCAAAGCTTATGCATGATGCGGAATGGAGGTGAAAGCGACGATGAGCGAGGATGAGGTCAGCCGCCTCCGCACCGAGAACGCGGAGCTAAGGCGCCTGCTGACAATCAGGGGTCAGGCTTGACGCCGGTCGGTTCGACCGGGGCGTGCCCCGAAGGTGCGGGCTCGGCGCCGCCGTCCGGGCTTGGGGCAAGTCCGCTGCGCGGGTAGGTCAGTCTGCTTGAGAGCGCCCTGGACAAGCCCTGGTCCCAGACTTCGCCCAGAAGGCCTACTCCTTTGTCGTCATCCGTCGGAGTGAAGACTCCGAAGTCGGTCAAAGCGCAGTCTCGCCGCGGCCTGACGGCCCGCGCCGACCAGGCCGCATTTCGCGAGTACGCTGTCGCGCATGAGCGTGCGAGCCGGAAAGGCTGTCGGCCAGATCTCGGCCGATGGCCAGTTCCGCTGGGACGGGACTCAGTGGGTGCCGATTCCGCCCGCATATCGAGAGCCGACGTCATGGTCGCGGCCCATGCAGCTGATTACGGCGGGGTTGTTTCTGATCTCGGCCATCACATCTGTGGTCGTCGCGTTCGTCTTCATCAACCACGACTCGATGCTGAAGGCAATCCAGGCGTCGGGGCCTCCGTCCGGAACCGACGTGGAGACGGCCGCCAACTTTGGGATCGCGGTCGCCTACGGGGTCGTCATCTTTTTTGCGATCCTCCAGGTCGTGGCAGCGATTGGGAGTTACCTCGGCTGGCGCTGGATGTTCTGGGGAGCGCTCGTGCTCTTTGGCTTGAACTCGATAGGTGCCTTTACCAACCTCGGCCCGATCAGCAATCCCAAGACCTCGGCCATCCCTTTCAGCGGTCTGCTGATAAGCGAGCTGTTCGCCTTGCTGAGTCTGGCGATGTTCGTATGGATGCTCATCGCGGCGGTCAGGTTCGGGCCCTGGGCGATGAAGAAACCCGGCCGCTAGGAGGCTCTGGGCATCCCGAGGCGCGGTGTGGTCGTGCCGCCCATGGTCTCGCGGAAAAGACGGATGTCCCGGCTGGTCAATGGTGGCGCAGGAATCCTCATCTTCCTGCTCGTCTTGCTCATGAGCTACGCGCTGTGGACGGTGTATGAGAACACGCTGACCCTTGCCGCCCTGGATCAGGGCTCGGCGACCACCACCAAGCCTGCACACCCCAGGTGAGCTCTCCCGGACCGCGGCTCGGGCGCTCAAGGCCTACGGCGGCGAGGCGGTCTGAAAGGCGCCACCGCGGTCGAGAGCAAGGTGACTGTGTTGGGACTCTTGTTTCAACTCAAGGGCATCAACATCCCGCCTCACGCGAGGATCACAGTCGACGTTCAGCGTCCTCATACCGTCATCGAACCCGTACGAGGCTCGTGACATTGGTGTCCTCGACGCCTTCACTTTGATGATCGTGGCGCCCGGTGGCGGGATCCTCGAGCAGCGCGGCGACGCCAGGGAGCATCTCCAGAACGCAACCATCACCACCAAATGGGACCGATTAAATCTCGTCTACTTCTTGGGCTATGCCTTCTGGGGCTAATACACGCTCCCCTACCAGCTAAACTGCGATCGCGCGTGGCGGGTGGATACGACGTCGCAATATCGGGGTCGGGACCCGCGGCACGTATTGAGCTGATTGTTCAGGTGCTGGCTCCTGGCGCTCGCGCGCTCTCGACCGGCGAGGTCGTCAGCTCCGCCGATCTCATCGTCCTCGCGGTACCGATGCACCGCTTCCGAGAGCTTGGACGTGAGCTGTTCGCCGGCAAGATTCTCGCGACCGCACCGGCCGGCACGAGCGTGCTCGTGCAGGAGTGGTTCTCATCCGCGCGAGTCGTGAAAGCCTCAACCACCTCGGCGACTTGAAGTTCGATAAGAGCAGGCGCCAACGGGGCAGTCGGGCCGCATCGCCATCGCAGCGGCCGGCGATGACCGCGGCGCAGTTGCTGTGGTGCTCCAGCTGATCGACATCCTCGGATTCGACGCCACCGATGCCGGGACGCTCAAAGGGGGGCTTGCGCTGCAGCCGGGTGGCCGGATGTTCGGAGCGGGGCATAGCGCCAAGGAGTTGTCGAACCTATTTCGCGCGAGGTCTTCGAACTCGCGGGTTAAGAAGAACCTCCGATCAAAATCAGTGCGACTCAGGCCGACTTCAGATGCGGCAACGCGTCCGCCAGGCCCGCTGCCGGCAGCGCCGAAGGACGCTTGATGACAATGAGCGCGACTATCGCCGCAACGAAACTGACGGCGGCGCCGATCAAAAATGCCTCGTGGTACCCGGCGACAAGGGCACCGGCTCCTCGAGAATGGGACAGCCTGGCGACCGACCCAGCGATGTTGACCAGAATCGCCAGTCCCACCGCCATTCCGAGCTGCTGGGCGGTGCCGATGAGACCGGATGCGATTCCCTGATCCCGATCAGGGACGCCGGCTGTGGCGGCCATGGTGGCGCTCACGAAGGCTAGTCCTACGCCGCCCCCAGTAACCAGCATGGCGGGGAGAAGCACGCTGACGTAGTCGCTTTCGAGGTCGGTTCGCAGGAACAGGAGCATCCCCGCCCCCAGCACCAGCGTTCCGAATGCGATCAAGGTCCTGGCCCCCAGCTTGGTGCCGATCTGGGCCCCGAGGTTGGAGACGACCATGATCAATACCGTCTGGGGCAGCCAGGCAAGACCTGCCTGGATCGGTGAGTATCCGAGGATCTCCTGCAGATATAGCGAGTTGAAGAACACGGCTCCGATCATCACGACCGACACGAGCGCCGCCACCGAGTTGCCCGCCACCACGGATCTCAGCCTCAGCATCCGACCCGGCAGAAGGGGTTGGCTGCTCCTCTTCTCCACCATGACGAATGCAAGCAAGAGCGCGGCAGAGCCAGCCAGGGCGATCAGCACTTTCGTCGAAGCAAAGCCTTGCCCGGTCGCCAGGGTCACGCCGTACGCGAGGGCGAGAACGCCGCCCGTCAGGCTCACCGCCCCAGGGACGTCCAGGCTGACCTTCATGCCACGGCCAGCGACGTCTGCCGGCAGCAACGGAGATAACAAAATCGCGATGAGCCCCAGGGGTACGTTGATGAAGAGCGTGAAGCGCCAGCTCAATTCCTGGGTGAGCACGCCTCCTAGAATCAACCCGGCCGATGCTCCGCCGGCAGCCATGGCACTCCACATCCCAAGCGCACGATTACGCTCCCGGCCTTCCTTGAATGTCGTTGTCAAAAGCGACAGTGCGGCGGGTGAAACCAGGGCGCCGGCAAAGCCCTGGATCAAGCGAGCGGCGATCAGCATTCCGCCGGACTGGCTGAACCCGCCCAGCATCGATGCCCCGACGAAGAGGACCAAACCCGTTAAGAACATGCGTCGCCGGCCGACGATGTCAGCCAGCCGACCGCCCAGCATCAGAAGGCCGCCAAAGGTGACCGCATAGCCTCCGACCACCCATTGGATGTTCTCAGCCGACAAACCCAGAGTTCGCTGCATCGAGGGCAGGGCTACATTGACGATCGCGAGGTCCAGGATCAGCATGAACTGCGCAGCGCAAAGCAGCGCGAGTATCAGATTCGACGAATGAGTCTTGATGTCAACAACCAGTGTTGTCATTGGCCCATCCAGATCAGAGACCGTTGGCGAAGGTCGAGACATGACCCCTGGGACCTCACGCCTTCACTCGTTTCCCTGATGCCGCGGACCTCTGGATGGCGGCGATGACCTCGTGGCGCCGCACGGCGTCGGCGAAGTCGGGCACGGTGTGGGTCCCGTTGTCGATGTCTGCCGCGAAGGCGGCGTAGGCCCGAGCGACGTTGAAGGCAGGCGCTCCTTCCAGGTTGGTGAGCTTGGGCCATCTCTGTGTCAGCGCCGTAGGGACCGCAAGCTGGGCGGGGTCGTTCCGCCCCTGGGCTCCCGCGACGGTCAGGGGAAAGATTTCAGGGAGCGCGGCGGCAGCGGTGATCCGGAGCGTTCCGTCGCTTCCGTTAATCTCCCATAGGAATCCGGTACCGCCGGCCACCGCCTCACGGATGTGGATGCTGGCAGTCGCCCCGGACGTCAGGGTGCCAACCACAGCGATCTGGTCGGCCGCCGTCTTCACGATCTGCTCCCCGGTCTCTTCGATGGTGATCAGCGGTCTCCGAACATCCGACACGGCCGAGAGGTCGGCGAACTCGCCCAGTACGTAATTCAGGATGTCGAGGCTATGGCCGAAGGGGACTGTGAGCAGGTTGGCCCCGTTCGTCTTGTCGAGCATGTAGGCATTGGGCTGGCCTACGACGTCGCCCGGGATCGACAGTCCGACCATGGTCGTTGACAGAACCTCGCCCACGTATCCATCTCGGAGCAGCTCTTGGACGAACTCGATCGCCGGGGCCTGGCGTGCCTGCAACCCGACGACCGTGCGCACTCCATGCTTGGCGGCGAGCGCCGCCATCGCTCGCGCGTCGTCGAGGTCGCGGCCGAGCGGCCACTCGCAGTAGACGGCCTTCCCTGCAGCAAGTGCGGCGGAGACGAGCTCTCGATGGTGTGGGACCTTGACCGTAACGGCGACCACGTCGACATCGGGTTGGGTCACCAGCTGCTCGTGGTCTGAGAACACCGCGCTGACCCCGAACACTTGGCCTGCTGCGCGCGCTGATTCCGCGCTATGCGCGCTGAGCGCGGCGATCTCGTAGTTCGGCAGCGCCCGCAATGCCGGGATGTGGGCGGTGGTGGCCCAGCCCCGAACAGGGCTGACCCCGATGATCCCGACACCCAGCGTTGATTTAGGGATTGCCACGGCTGATGTGGTCTCGCCTGCTCTTGTCTGGTGCATTCAAAAACCGAGCGCCTCGTCGACCAACACCACTGTGATCCGCCCCGGGGTGATCTCCCGGTTGATCACGACAACCTTGTTCACGGCGCTGTGTATGCCATACGCAGCCTGGGCGCGAGCGTCTTCAAGCCGATACGCGTATTCGTTGATGCGGAGGAGACCTTCCTCGATGTCACGCACGATCTTCTGCGTTCCGACGACGAGAATGACTCGTCCAGCGCCGCTGACATAAGGTCCGAGCTGGCTGCCGCTCATGGAAGCCGCGAGCAGCGACCCGGTCTCAGTGACCGCGTGGACGCTCCCGAGCATGACATCTGGCGCCGCGCCCAGGCGGCGAATCTCATTGGCCTCGGTCTCGCGATCCATGCTCCAGATCCGCGGACGGAGCGCCGCGTAGCGACCGGACTTTTCGATCTCGTATGTGATACCCAGCACGTCGAGCGTTTGCGATGCCCCCTCGTGCACCTGGGAGGCATCGGGGATGAGGTCGAGGACAATCCGCTTTGCCTCAGCGGCGTCCGACGCCCGGATGACCGTCATTCCATTCGCTTCGAGGGCGGCCATGGTTGTTTTCACTCCGACGTCGTCCGCCTTGGTGCCCCACCGCCGGGTCAGCGATCCATCCGGGTCGACTTCGACTTCTGTGATCATCTGCAATCTCCTGCTGGTAAGCGATATACTTGCGTTTGCAAGTATGTTACCTCCTGGTGATTGCATATGCAAGTAGTTTCGAAGCCGGACCCGGCGACCCGGTTCGAGCGGATCGTCGCGAGGGTGGTGCCGGGCAGACGCGGCTTGCAGGCATGGGACGCATTACTCCGCGCCCACGCCACGCTCCTGCGCCAGCTTGAGACCGATCTCGAAAACCAAACCGGTTTGGCCCTGGCTGACTTCGACGTGCTGGCTCAACTGGCCATCGCTGGCGGCTCGCTGCGGATGACAGAGCTGGCCGACCGGGCCCTCATCTCACGCTCCGGTATGACTCGGCGCGTCGCCCGGCTGGTTCACGAGGGACTGGTGCGTCGTGCCCACGCCGATGGCGACGCGCGGGGGATCGTGGTCCAGCTGACAAAGTCCGGATTGGACCGTCTGACCGTCGCAGCTCCGGTCCACCTGCGTGGAGTGTCAGATCTATTCCTCGCGAAGCTGGACAACCAGGAGCTCGCCGTTCTCGAGAGCGCCCTCGCCAAGGTCATCCTCGACTGCACCTTTGGCTAGTGTGGGAAGGCGCCGGCCTGGAAGAAGTCCAAGCATCCGTCGGGCAGATCTCGATGCACAGGAACCGGACAGCCAGTCGTGCGTCAGGTTCGGAGCTCCAACACTCAAGCGCTCAGGGGAGACGACTCAGCAGGCGATGCGGCCTGGGAGCACCGAATGGCAGCACGCAGGGCGGGAATGGCCGGCATCGTCGAGCGAATGGTTGAGGAAGGGCGGCTCGCGGACGGATGGACTCGGCGAGAGGCAATCTTCATGGTCGCTCTCACGTCGGTTGACACTTATGAGGACCACAAAGCCCCTGTTTGTGTTTCCCATATGGGTCTACCTCCTCGAGCCTGGCCCGACCCGGCGAACTCCGGTCAGCCTGTCGTAGTCAGGATCAGAGCTGACGATCACGGGACAGCCGGAATCGAGGGCATGAGCCGCGTGAAACGCATCCCGCGGAGATAGACCCGGGTCAGACATTAGGTCCCTCGCTCGACTGGTGACCGAGCGGTCTGTCACGGCAATTTCAAAATCCATTGCGTCGACGGCCTTCCACAGGCGGCGAAGTCGGCCTCGCATGCGTCGCATGACGGACGGCGCTGACTTCCGAAACGTCGACATTGGACTTGTGTCACCTGCGTCTCGAAGCCACGCAAGCGCCGCCCGGTAAGCCAGCTCGTCGAGAACGAGCCCGCTGATTACGCCAGGGTCGTTCCCGAGCTCTTCATCGACAAGCCTGCGCCAGCCATCGAGTCGTGGGTCTGGATCGGTGCTTGTTCTTCGACTGTAGGCGAATAGAAAATTGGTGTCGACATAACAACGCGTCACAAGTCGCGGTTCGCTCTTTCCAATCCAGGGTCCGTGGTTTCGTCCCAGTCCCCTCGAAGGATGCTATCTATCTCCTCTTTTGTCGCCTTGCCAGCGACTCCCGCAAGTGGGGCCCACCGATCCTTGTGCGATGTACCGCTGGCGCGCCGCCATAACGAGCCCGGCTCGACCCCTAGCGCGTCAGCCAACCTCCCAATCGTCTCGAGATCGACCCGTGTGGCTTGGCCCGTCAGTATGTTTCGGGCGGTCTTGATATCGACACCGGCCTTCTCGGCCAAGCGCCGAGCATTCCAGCCTTTCCTCTCAGCCAGCTCGTCTACACGCCATTTGACGGCCACGGGAACATCATACCTTTCCTGGGAGGATGTTGGGGTGGCTAGCGGGACTTGAACCCGCGACACCCAGATCCACAATCTGGTGCTCTGCCTACTGAGCTATAGCCACCGCGGCGCGGCCGAACGAGGCGGCCTGGGGAAGGAGACGATTCTACCGGGCCTGATGTACCAGAATTGAATTGATGCCGAGCTCCGCCGAATTCGACCAGATGATCAAGTCGGGCGAATTGATCGAGTCGACCAAGGAGATGACGCCCGAATATCTGCGGGAGCTCAAGCACACCCTGATCGTCTCGGGCGACACGGAGCTGATCTCCGCCCCCGCCTACTACCTGGCCGCCAAGCGCGCCCCCTCGATCAATGCCTTCATGACGGGCATCGCCATCATCCAGGACGAGCTCGCGCACGCCCACATCGCCTACCACATCCTCGAGGAGCTGGGCGAAGACCAGGAGAAGCTCATCTTCAGTCGCGACCCCAAGAGCTTCCGCTATCCGTACGCCTTCGACGTCCCGCTCGACAGCTGGACCGAGCTGGTCGTCGCGAACGGCTTCTACGACCAGGCCGGCTTCTGCCTCCTTGGCGACATCCACGACAAGTGCTCGTACGGTCCGTGGAAGCGCGGCTTGAACAAGGTGATGCTCGAGGAGAACTTCCACCTGCGCAATGGCCGCACATGGATGAAGCGGATCAGCGCCGCGGGCGGCGCGGCCAAGGATGAGCTGCAGCGCGCCGTCGACTGGATGTTTCCGCTCAGCGTCGAGTGGTTCGGCCTGCCTGACTCGAAGAAGATGCACTCCACCCAGCTCGAATACCGGCTGAAAGGCCTGACCAACGATCAGCTCCGCCAGTGGTGGCTGTCGACGGTGGTTCCCTACTGCGAGCAGATCGGCGTCAAGGTCCCCGCGCACAAGGAGACGCACGACGGCAAAGACGTTTGGAAGCTCGACTACCCGTTTCCTTGCGAGTTCGATGCGGAGAGCAAGCGCTGGGACTTCAAGCAGCCCATCAGCTGGGACGACGTGCTCGCCCGCTGGCGCGCCCGTGGCCCGCGCAACGTCGAGATGGTCGCGCTATTCCAGGAAGAGTTCCACAACTTTCGCAAGACACACAAGCGCGACTCATGACCCAGCGGTACTGGGCTGCACTTGCGGAGGTCGAAGACCCCGAGATGCCGGTGAACCTCGTCGACCTGGGAGTGATCTACGGCATCGCCGAACGCAATGGAGTGGTCGAAGTCGACCTCACATTTACCGCGATGGGCTGTCCCGCGTCTGAGTTCATCGTCGACGACGTGCGTGATCGCCTTCTCAAGGAGCCGGGGGTGCGCGAGGTGCGCGTCAACGTGGTGTGGGATCCGCCCTGGACGACGGCGCGGATGACCGAGGCCGGGCGCGACGCGCTCGAAGCCTGGGGCCTCGCGGTTTGAGCACCGGATACAAGCGAGTCAGTGGGGACGCCGTCGAATACGAGGTCTTTGCCCGCAAGACGCGGGTCGAGCCACTGCACCAGGTCGGCAGCGTCGTCGCTCCCGACGATGACCTTGCCATGGCCTATGCGCGGGCCACCTATGACGAGGAACGCTGGTGCGAGATGGCGATCGTGCGCAAGGACCACGTGATCGAGCTCTGGCAACCAGGCGAAGCTTGAGTCTCTCCGACCTGGTACTTAGCATCGCCGACAACAAGCAGATGCTCGGTCTTCGCTACGCCGAGTGGGCCACGCGCGCGCCTTCGCTCGAGGCCGACATCGCCGCGGCGGCGATGGGACTCGACGACCTCGGCCACAGCCGCGTTCTCTACGGGTGCCTGGAACCTTTGGGCGCCGACCCGCGTGGCGCCGATCGGGAGTCGAACGCCGCCAGCCTCCGCAACCTCGCCTATTTCGACGAACCGTGGAGCGAATGGAGCCACTTCGTCGCCGCCAACGCGATCCTGGACAGCGCGTTCACGGTCATGATCGAGGCCTGCGTCAACGGCTCTGTCGAGGTGCTGCAGCACCGGCTGCGGAAGATGCTGATGGAGGAGCGCTATCACTTCCTCCACGGACGGAGCTGGCTGCGCTCGGGCATCGACAAGGGCCCGCTCGACCGCGCGTGGCGGGAAGCGATCGAGTGGTTTGGGCCGCCAGACGGAGAGACCGCCTTACTACACCGCGAAGGCAAGCTCGCGATGGGCCCGGCTGAGCTGCGAGCGCGCCTCGAGCAGCAGCTCGAGATGAAGGCGCCGCGGGTCGAGATCGATTGGCAGGCGTGGGACCCCGTGCGCCGCCGCGGCAAGCCCGGCGCGATCGACGAGCACACCTTCGGCATGCTGCGGGGCCTCGAGGAGAAGAAGTACGCGCCGCCCACAGCCGCGAAACAAGCCTCGAGCTGACCCCCGCTGTCCGCACTGCGGCAAGAGAGACGCGGAGGTCATCTCGCTCTTCGGCACCCAGGCGATGACGCTCCAGTACCGATGCCGCAAGTGCGGCACCGTGTTCGAAGCGATCAAATACGACTGATCAGTCCTCGCGATCCCCAGACTGGCGGCGCCGCATGATCGCCAGAGGCAGGCCCGCGAGCACCACGACCACGATGAGCACCGCGACGAGGATCGGCAGGATCTGCCCGCCGCCCACCGTCACCGACCCAGGCGGAGGTGAGCTCGATTTGTATCCTGCCGCGAAATAGCCGAACGTCGCCGTGCCCTGCTTTGTCACGATGGTGAACGGCTGGCCTGGCTGCGAAGGGAGCGCCGTCCAGGGCCCTCCCGGATCCGACGCCTGGTAGATCTCGGCGGGGTCCGGCTCGAGGTTGGAGTAACGCAGCACCAGATTGGCGGGCTTGCTGGGGTTCAAGGCGGCGCTCGCGGTGACGTGGTACGCGTTGGTGACGAGCCGCAGGCCGGCCGGCTGCGGACAGGTGTCGAGCGGCTTGATTTCGACCGTGATCGTGGTCTTGCCGCCCACCACGAACGCCCCGGGGAGAAAACCCATCACGAGCTGGCCGTCGTCGGTGAACGCCGAGTCGGCTTCGCTGACACCCACTCTGACGGGGATGTCTGCATGTCCCGAGCTCGGCTTGATGTTGGCGCCTGCCTGAGGGGGTGGGCAGGTGAAGTTGTAAGGCTGAGGCGGCCCGAAACCGTCATAGAAACCGGGCGCGACCATCCACGCCGCCAGTGAGTACGCGATGACCGCGATAGCCAACGCCGCTGCCCGCTTCACAACGCGAGGTCCGCGATCGCGTGGCCGATGACCGGGGCCACCAGGTCTTTGCACGCCCACCGCCAGAGCGCCAGCAGCAGGCCGGCGGCCGCGACGGCGCCGAGAAACTGCGTCGGATGCGACAGCACATGCGCCGCGGTCCACAGGGAGGTGCTGCCTATGATCGCCAGCGGCGCGCCGCCGAGGTCATCGAGCGCGGCGTACAGGGCGCCGCGGAATGCGAGCTCCTCGCCGATCGACACCGCGATCGCCGCCCAAGCCAATCCCGCGGGCAGCAAGGGCGCGACGCCTGGCCGGACGGCGGCGGGGAGCAGCAGGACGGCACCCAGCGCCAACCCGCCGAGCAGACGAAGACCAAATTTCGAGGTGCCCAGCCCTAGGCGCTCGGGCGGCCATCCGAGCGCGAACGCCGTCAGCGCTGCCCCACCAAGCGCCAAGGCCGCGACCGTGAGACCCGGCTGCTGAGCCATCAACGCTCGCGCCCATTCCACGAGGAGGACCAATAAGGCGATGAGGCCCGCGCGGAGCGCAGACCGAGCGCCGACCGCTGCCGTCAATCGGTGGGCGCCGGCTCTGCCGGCGTGGTAGTGAGCCTTTCGGGTGCTGAGTACACGTTGAAACGCTCGCCGCGCAGGAATCCCACAAGCGTCTGGTTGAACTCTCGGGACAGCGCTACGGCGAGACTCGAGGGGGCGCCGACCGCGGCCACGATCGGGATGCCCGCGGTGATCGATTTCTGCACGATCTCGTAACCGGCGCGGCCACTGACGACCAGGATGGAGTCGCGGGCGGGCAGCCGGTCGTCAAGGAGCATGCGACCGACTACCTTGTCCACAGCGTTGTGCCGGCCGACGTCTTCGCGCATGCAAACGACGTCTCCCTGCTTCGTGAAGAGGCCCGCCGCATGCAGACCGCCGGTGCGCTCGAACACGCCCTGGCCTGAGCGCAGCCGCTCCACCAGCATCGGCAGCAGCTTGGGATCGATTGCAGGTCCCGCGGGCAACGAGGCCAGGTCGCGCCGCAAGTCTTCGATCAGGACCGCACCGCACACACCGCACGCGGAGCTCGACAACATCGAGCGTTCCGGCCGGCGGCGCGGAGCACGAGCCATGTGAATGTCGACCTGGTTCGAATCCATGATCGACGCGTCGAGGCGAATGCCCGCTTCGGTTTCGCCCGACTCCGCGCTGATCCTGATCGTCTGGATCTCGGTCAGTGACCGCGCGATGCCTTCGGCGTAGAAGAGCCCGAGCGCAAGCTCGACGTCCTGGCCCGGGGTACGCATCACGACCGACAGTGCATTTCCGTCCAGCACCAGCTGCAGCGGCTCCTCGGTGACGACCGCGTCCGGTGAATCGGTCCACTTGCCTGCGTTCCACCTGCGGACGTGAAGGCCTGGGGCTGCGGGTTTGGCCATCAGCCTTCAGCCACCCGCAGCTGACGAGCCGGGCGCGGCACTGCGGTCGTGATGGAAAAGCCACGCCAGGAGGTAACGCGTTCCGGCTTCAGATCCATCACCGGTGGGACCTCGGCAACCTCGATGCCGTAGCGCTCAGCGATCGCCGCTCCATCGTTCGACGCCGCAAAAGATCCCCGGACGCACGCACCCACCATCCTCGAGGGCCGGAAGCGGTGATGCGACTCCACCACCAGAGCTCCCGGTGCGCCGGAGCGCGGCCGCCCGCTGGTCGGAGCAACGCTCACCTGACCGTGGTCGACCTCCCAGAACGCCGGCCGGACGACGGGAAGACCTCCTTCGATCCAGCACGCGTAGCCTCGCGAGACGCCCGCGAGGCGGCGGCTGACTTCGGCCGGCACCGCGGGCACGCGCGCGGCTTGCGCCGAAGGGAATGGCGCCCCCTTAACGATGTCGGCGTCGCCAAGACGCATGCGTAGCACGACGCGGTTGTACGGCATCCACTCGCGCGGAAGGCGCGCGAGGTCCAGGGCATAGCCGGCGACAAACGGCGCATTGCGAAGCGCGTAACCGGCCATGCCCAGAAAGAAGGACGGGCCTTCGAGCACCGCGCGGATGTCATTGGAGACCTTGAGAGGGTCGAACACCTCGAGCCCGCCGCGAAGCAGCACCGCCCGCTCGCCGCCGTCGACGAGAAACGCGGCGCGTGGGTCGCGCTTGGCGATGATGGTCTTCGCTGCGTAGCGAGAGGTCGTCATCCACAGCGAGCCGCCGGCAAAGCTGAACACCGCCGGGTTCACGAGCGGAAGCCGGCCGGACCGCAGCGCGAGCATGCCGATCGAGGTTCGGCCGAGGATTGCGTTCGCTTCCCGCGTCAGCTTCATGCCACAGACTTTAGAGACTGGATCGGGAAGCCTCGAGGACTTGCCGAATTCGCTCCAGAGCCCGCTCGAGCCGCCGCCGGACCATTCCGTCCAGCCGGTGCGCCAGCGCTGCTCCCACCACCGACCCGGGTGGTTCGTAAGCGATCCTGAGCCCGATCCGCACCCCACCGTCGATCCGCTTGAACCGGAATCCTCCCTCCTGTTTGATCAGGCCCGATTCCGAGATCCAGCCGATCGTCTCTGGCCTGCGCCAGCGGTTCAGCCGAAGGATGTTCTTGAGCGGTACGCCCATGGTGACGATCTCGACGTTGTAGCGAGCCCCTACACCACCGGTTTTGGCGCCGATCGGCTGCCAGCGGCTGACCCCCTCCAGCACCTCCGCGACGTGGTGATAATCGGCGAAGTAATCGAAGGCCTGCTCGGGCGTCGCCTTGACATCGACCGCCGCTTCGAACTCCAGCCGAGCCATCACACCAAGATATGTACGTGGTCACCGGCGGCGCACGCGTAGGGCGCATCACTTGGGAGGCGGGCAGGGTGTCGACGCAAGCCTCGGTCGCGATCCGTAAGCCTCAAACCGGCGCACGATTGCGCGACAGCTACCTCGAATCGATAAGCGTCCTCACGCTGGGCATCATCGGAGTCCGTGGCAGCTCGCTCGTGATCGGCCCCGTGGAACTGCTCCGTTTCGGCCGGCCGACCGTCACGCGCAACTCGGTCGATTGGCCGATCCTTCGCGGGCTGCTCGCCGGAGCGCCCGGCGGACACTGGCGCATCCACTCCACGGCTGGCCACGTCGAGGCGATCCTGAAGGGCTACCTTCCGAGGCTGCCGCGGCCCATCTACATGGTCAGCCACCTCCACGTCCACCAGCTGTTCACGCGGCTCTACCTACTGCGGCTTCGCGGACGAGAGCCCGCACCCGGCACTGTGGCGGACCAGCCGGATCGGGTTCACGCGGCGACGATCGACGCCGCGTTCTGCCTGATGCTTGCGGGTTTAACCGGGCGGCGCAGGTGGCGAATAACGCTGTTGATCGCGGCCGCCTATCACGCCGTCTGCTGGAGTACTTCGGGCAAAACGCTCGGCGGCCTTGTGATGAGGCAGCGCGTCGTCGCAGTCGACGGATCGAGGCTCACGCCCACGCAATCAATGCTGAGGTTCGCGCTTCTTCCGCTGTCGTGGTTCGCGCGACGTCCTGTGCAAGACGAGATTGCCCAGACGACAGTCATAGTCAATTAAGCCCCTCTCCCCGATGGGGAAAGGGCAAGAAAAAGGGGCGGCATCTGCCGCCCCTTGCCGCATTGAAGGGTCGAAGCTTACGCGCGCGCCCCCGAGGCGCCGCCCTGCATCCACAGAGCCGGCTTGTTCGGGTAGAGCACGAGCACGAGCACCGCGACCAGGATCGCGATGATGAAGGCGATGATGTCGAAGCGTCCGATTGTGATCTGGGTGAAGATCTGGTAGACGACTTCCAGGATCGCGTAGAGAACCAGCGCGCGGACCCAGCTGATGTTGCCGATCGGGTCGAACCCAGCGATCATGACGCCCGCGCCGAATGCGATTCCGGCCACCGGCGCCGTCACGCCCGCTCCCGCGCCGAAGTTGAACACCGCATCGCCCACGAAGCTAGCCGCGGAGCCGACGACGAGCAGGACTCCCACTAACCACATGAGAATCTTGAGCGCCAAAGGATTCCACTTTGCCATTGCTTGCACTTACCTGCGTTCCTCCATTTCGACCGCGGTGGATTCGAATTCGCTGAGCGGGCGGCCGTTCAGGTGCAACTTATAAACGGAGTGCACGCAATAAGCAACCTTTTATCCGGCAAAAACTTGCGTACCCCTGAGCCACACGGTGCGTGGCTTGAGTCCATAGGCCCAGGCAAAAGCACCTTCGTGCTCAGCTTCCCAGAGCACGAGGTCAGCCAGCTTGTGCGGGGCGACAACGCCCCGATCAGAGCGCGAGAGCGAAAAGGCGCCGCCCGCGGTGGCAGCCAGCAGGGCCCGCTCGACCGACATCTTGAACACGGCGACCGCGAGCGCGACCACGACGCTCATGCTTGTGAGTCCGCTCGTGCCTGGATTGTGGTCGGTGCCGAGCGCGATCACTGCGCCCGCTTCCGTCAGCTCCTTCACCGGAGGGAGCTTGCCGATCGAGAGCGCGGTACTCGGGGCCAGGGTCGCCACGACCCCGGCGCGGGCAAGCGCGACCGCGTCGCCGCGGTTCGCGCGCAGCAGGTGATCCGCCGAAACCGCATGCAGCTCTGCCGCGAGGCGTGAGCCGCCAGTTCGATTCAGCTCGTCGGCGTGGATGCGCGGAATCAGCCTGGCCCTGATCGCCGCGCTCAAGATGCTTCGCGACTGGGGCACGCTGAAATATCCGCGGTCGCAAAACACGTCGCAGAATCGCGCCCCCGCCGCGTGAGCGTCATCGCACCAATCGGCGACCTGCATCGAGTAGGCGGCCATTCGTGCCCATCGGTCGGGTGGAACTGCGTGCGCGGCGAGAAACGTGACCTCGATCCGCGGCAGGTCCTTGCGCGCGCTCAGCCGAGCGAGCAGGCGCGTGTCTTCGAGCTCGCCGTCGCGCTGCAGGTGATACCCCGTCTTCGCCTCGACTGTGGTCGCGCCACCTGCGAGCCAGGACTGAAGCCTGCGCGCGGTCGCCTCCTCGAGAGCGGCCGTCGGTTGTTTGCGCGTGGCGGTAACAGTCGCGCGGATGCCACCGCCGGCTTTCGCCACCTCGGCGTAAGACGCGCCCGCCGTCCGCATCGCGACCTCGGCCATGCGATTCCCCGCGTACACGGGGTGCGTGTGAGCGTCGATGAGGCCGGCGGTGACAAGTCCTCCCTCGCAGTCGTGCTCATCGGTCACGGAATCCGCAAGCTCGCGCGGCTCGCCCCTTTGCTCGCCGCACCAGGCGATCTCTTCGCCATCGAGGATCACGGCGGCGCCCTCTATCACGCCGATCGGCGTGCCCGTGAAGAGGCGCCCGATGTTGCGGAGGCGCTTCATCTCTGCACCACTGTCTGGCCGCCCACCACGACGCTCGTGACATCGCGTCCCGACAGGCCGTAAACGACGTACGCGGGTGTCATCTCCCGCCACAGGTCGCGTGATTGATCCAGCGTGATGAAGTCCGCCAGCCTGCCGGCCTTGAGCTCGCCGGCGTCCCACCCCAGGGCCCGCATTCCGTTGACGGTCGCCGCCTCGAGCAGCTCGGAGGGCTGATGGAGCACGCGCCGTCCGAGGGCGCGGCGCTGGTCGAGGTCGATGGCCCGCGCCTCCTCGAGCACGTCGACGACCGCGTTGGAGTCGCTGCCGACGCTCAACCGGCAACCGGCCTGGCTCAACGCCTGCAGGGGCCCGACGGCGTCGCCCAGGTCGCGCTCGGTGGTAGGGCAGGCGCAGATGGAGACATGGTTTTGGCCAAGCAACGTGACGTCATGCGGGTCGATGTGGATGGCATGAACCGCCGTGAGGTCCGGGCCGAGGATTCCCTCTCGTTCCAGCAGCGCAACGGGACTGCATCCCTCGATCTCCATGCACTCGTCGACCTCGGCAGCCTGCTCGGCAAGGTGGATATGCAGGGGAACCCGGCGCTCGCGGGCGTATGTGGCGACGACACGCATCGATTCCGGGTCCACCGCGCGCACGCTGTGGATCGCGGCCGCGATGCGAACCCCGTCCGTGTCCACGAGATCATCGACGCGCCGCACCCAGCTGTCGGCGTCGCCGTCGCTGAACGTCATCTGCTCGAGATCCAGCGGCCGGCCATCGAGCCCGCCGCGCAGGTAGCAGGCGTCGATCAGCGTGATTCGGATCCCCTCTTCGGCCGCAGCGTCGATCAGCGTCTCGCCCAATTCGTTGCCGTGGCCGTGCAGGTAGTGGAACTCGCCGACTGCTGTGATGCCCGCCTCCAGCATCTCCCGGAACACGAGCCGCGCATGTTTGAAGTAATCGGCCGGCTCCCACTGCGTGAACCGGTACATTCGCTCGCGCCACTCCCAGAAGTCGCCGCCGCCCGATTCAATCTCAGCCCGCAGCAAACGTTGGAACGCGTGGCTGTGAACGTTGGCGAGGCCGGGCATCGTCCAGCCTTTCAGGACCACGGCGTCGGGCGGCGCAAACGTGTCCTCCTCAATCGTCTTGATGCGCCCGCCCTCGACCTCGATCAGGACGTTCTCGGCGCGGTGGCCGAGCCAGGCCTGCTCGGCGTGCCACTTGCCCGAACCGTTCAAGAAATCATTGGAATGCGGACGCCCCGCTCGCGCGCGACCTCGATCGCGCGCTCATAGCCGGCATCGGCGTGGCGCATGACGCCGGTGCCAGGGTCGTTGGTCAGCACCCGCTCCAGCTTTTTCCCGGCTGTCTCGCTGCCGTCGGCGACGACGACCATGCCAGCGTGGATCGACCGGCCGATGCCAACGCCGCCGCCGTGGTGAACGCTCACCCATGACGCGCCGCTCGACGTGTTGAGCAGCGCGTTCAGAATCGGCCAGTCTGCGATCGCGTCCGAGCCATCCCGCATCGACTCGGTCTCGCGATACGGCGACGCCACCGAGCCAGAGTCGAGATGGTCGCGGCCGATGACGATCGGCGCTTTCACCTCGCCGCTGCGCACGAGCTCATTGAAGCGATGACCGGCGCGGGCGCGTTCGCCATAACCCAGCCAGCAGATGCGCGCCGGCAAGCCCTGAAAATGGACGCGCTCACCTGCCGCTTTGATCCAGCGCACCAACGCCGGGTCGTCGCCAAACTCCTCCACGATCGCGCGGTCCGTGGCCGCGATGTCGGCGGGATCGCCGGACAACGCGACCCACCGAAACGGTCCCTTGCCTTCGCAGAACAAAGGCCGGATGTAGGCGGGTACAAATCCGGGAAAGTCGAACGCTCGGGTGCTGCCGCCCAGCCGAGCCTCCGCACGGAGACTGTTGCCGTAGTCGAACACCTCGGCGCCACGATCGAGAAAGGCGACCATTGCGTCGACGTGCATGGCCATGCTCTCCCGGGCGCGTCGAACGTATGCGTCGGGTTCGTCGAGCCGCAGCTCGGCCGCGTCTTCGGGGGAAAGGCCCGACGGCACGTAGCTGAGCGGATCGTGGGCCGGCGTCTGATCGGTGACAACATCGACCTGAAAGTCGCGCTGGACGAGACTCGGAAGAATCTCCGCAGCGTTGCCGAGGACACCGATCGAAATCGCCTTCTTCTCCGCCCTGGCCTGGCTCGCGATCCGCAGCGCGTGGTCCAGGTCATCGGCCTGGACGTCGAGATAGCGATGCTCGATTCGTCGCGCGATCCGATCGGAGTCGACCTCGATGCATATGGCGACCCCGCCGTTCAACGTGATCGCAAGCGGCTGTGCGCCGCCCATCCCGCCGAGGCCCGCGGTCAGCGTGATCGTGCCCGCGAGCGAGCCGCCGAATCGCTTGCGCGCGACCGCGGCAAACGCCTCATACGTGCCCTGGAGGATGCCCTGGGTGCCGATGTAGATCCACGAGCCGGCGGTCATCTGGCCGTACATCGTCAGACCCATCGCTTCTAGGCGCCGGAACTCGTCCCACGTCGCCCACTCCGGCACGAGCATCGCGTTGGAGATGAGCACCCGCGGCGCCCACTCGTGCGTGTCGAATACCCCGACCGGTTTGCCTGATTGCACCAGCAGCGTCTGGTCACCTTCGAGGCGGCGCAGCTCCAGGACGATGGCGTCGTATGCCTCCCACGAGCGAGCAGCACGGCCGGTGCCGCCGTACACGACCAGGTCCTCGGGTCGCTCGGCGACCTCGGGATCGAGGTTGTTCATCAGCATCCGCATCGCGGCCTCCTGCGGCCACGCCTTGCAGGTGATGTCCGCACCGCGGGGCGCCCGAATCGTTCGGGTCATTTGAGCTCGCCGATTACAGCTTCGGCGGTTTCGATCACGGCGCCGGACCGGATCAGCGCCGCAGCGGCCGCCAGCTCCGGCGCCACCACGCGGTCAGGGCCCACCCCCTGGACGTGCATGCGCAGAGCCGCGCGCACAGCTGCGGTGGCTGGCGCCGCCTCGAGCGGCTGCCGAAGGTCCTGCGCCCGGGCGGCTGCGCACAGCTCGACGGCGAGGATGCTCGTCAGGTTGTCGATCACGGTGCGCAGCTTCAAGGCCGCCCCCCAACCCATCGAGACGTGGTCCTCCTGCATGCCCGAGGTCGGAACCGAGTCGACGCTCGCGGGCGCCGCCAGGCGGCGGTTCTCGGCGACCAGCGCGGCGGCTGTGTACTGGGCGACCATCAGGCCCGAGTTCACGCCCGGCTCCTCGGCGAGGAACGGCGGCAGGCCCTGTGAGCGATGCGGATCGAGGAGGCGGTCGACACGCCGTTCCGCGATCGAACCGACCTCGGCCGCGGCGATCGCGAGAAAGTCGGCAGCAAAAGCGAGCGGTTCGCCATGGAAGTTGCCATTGGACTCGACCTCACCGTTCTCGAGCACGATCGGGTTGTCGATCGCCGACGAAAGCTCCACCTCCGTGGTTCGGCGCGCGAAGTCGAGCGTGTCGCGCGCGGCGCCGGCGACCTGCGGGCTGCAGCGCACCGAGTAGGAGTCCTGGACTGCGTGCTGCGAGTGGCGATGCGAGGAGACGATCTGCGACCCGCTCATTAGGCGCGCGAGGTTGCTTGCGCTGGCGGCCTGCCCGGCATGCGGGCGGACCTCATGCAGGTGAGCCTGAAACGCGCGGTCTGTGCCCAGGAGCGCTTCGGCCGACATCGCGGCAGTGACGTCCGCAGTGCGAAAGAGACGCTCTGCGTCGGTGCACGCAAGAAGCAGCATGCCGAGCATGCCGTCGGTGCCGTTGATGAGCGAGAGGCCTTCCTTGGTCTCGAGCCTGACCGGCTTGAGCTTTGCGGACCTGAGCGCGTGCGCTGCCTCTTTGGTCGCGCCGCTTGGGTCGACGACGTCGCCCTCGCCCACCAGCGCCAGGCCGATGTGCGCGAGCGGCGCGAGGTCGCCGCTGCAGCCGACGGAGCCGTGGCGCGGAACCACGGGCGTGATGCCTTCGTTGAGCATCGCCAGCAGCGCCTCGGCGAGCAGCGGCCGCACACCGGACATGCCCATCGCCAGCGTGCGGGCGCGCAGGAGCATGGTCGCACGCACGACCTCGATGTCGATTGGCGGCCCGACGCCCGCGGCGTGGGAGCGGATGAGTGCCAGCTGAAGTTCGGGTTGGCGGAGAGGCGCGACGCGCGTGCCGGCTAGGGCGCCGAAGCCAGTGGAGACACCGTACACCGGGTCGCGCGAACTGGCCGCACGTTCGACGCGCGCCCGGCTGCGCTCCATCTTCGTCCGCGCCGCCGCTGCCAGCGCCACCTTCTCCCCATGACGCGCCACGGCCACGACCTGATCCTCGGTCAGGCCCGGGCCGCGCAGCGTCACGGTCATCGGCTCAAAGGCTAACCGATGTTTTTAAGTGCTTCCCGGCGGCTCAAACCACTGAGCTGCTTTTTGTGCTCGCGGACGTAGCGGGCGACCTCCGACGGGTCCGTCCACGCGTACTGGCGCAGCGCCCAACCGATCGCTTTGCGGATGAAGAACTCCTTGTCCACCAGGTTGGGCTCGATGTTCGCGTACAACAGCTCGAGGTCGTGTCCCGCTTGAACCGCAGCTGGCAGATGATCGCGACGCGTCGCTTCCACATGTTTCTTCATGCACGCCTGCATCCCCGGCGCCTTTTCGGCATTCGAGGCCGCCGCCGTCTCGGCGCGCAGCTTTCGGATCACGGCGCCGGCAGGTAGCGCGCCTTAACCGGCACGCCATTCTGGACACCCACGACCCAGGTCGAGCCCTTTTCAAAGCCGCCGTCGCCGGCTCTGATGACGTGACGGGCGACCAGATCCTCGATCAGCTCCCAGACAATGTCGCCGTGTGTGCTCAGAACAGCGTGGTCGAGCTTTGAGTTGATCAGGAATGTGTTCAAACCTTCGAGGCCGTGTCCTTCTGCAAGCTCGATCGCTGACTTGACGTTGAGGCGCCGGACACGCCCCAGTGGTTCGACCGTCTGCACGCACCGCAGATATGGGCTCGAGAAGATCGCTTTGATCGAAAGAGCTTTTAACGCGGACACCAGATCCTGCGCCTGCTTCTGACCTTTCTTGGAGAGCGGCCGGACACGGTCATCCCCAGTCCAGTGGCCGCGACTGCCGGCCTTGGCGTGGCGGACTACATAAAAGGTGCGCAGATCACGACATCCAGTCGCGAAGACGTTTGCGGTCGAGCGAGCTCCAGACGCGCGGCCACTCGGCACGAGCGTTGGCGGCGGCGATGCGCTCGAGTGCGATCAGCTCCCCAGCGACAAACGCGCGGCGGCCGCTCACCTTCGCTGCGCGCAGCCAGGCTTGGGCCGTAACGCTGTCCTGGTGCTCGCCGAGCACGGTCTGCAGCTTGGCCGCCGCTCGGGCGAAGGCGGTGGCGTCCGGTCCCGCGACCGGCGCGACAGCCTCGGCCGCGTATCGCGCCCGCTTGGCGAGAATGCGGATGCGGTGCAGCTCCGGGTCGGCCGGCGATTCCGGCAGGTGGCGGACGGCCGAGCGCAGGCGGCGCCATGGGGCGGTGGCGAACGCCGGGAGCATTCCCGCCGCCGCCTGATCCGCGTCTGGCAGGGTCGGCGGGGAATGAGCCGCCGCGACCAACAGTTCGAGCAGCTCGACATAGCGCTGCGATTCGAGGTCCTCGGCCAGCTTGTTGCGCAGCGAGTCGATCTCGGCCTCGAGAAGATGCAGCAATGACGCGGCCGAGCGGACGTCGTTGGCCGGAAGTGCCTTCGCGCTCGCGCGCAATCGCCCAAGCAGCACCTCACGATCTCTTACCGCGCCGAGGCTCAACGACAGCCAGCCGAGCTCCGAGCGCAGCGGCTCCACCCACTCCATATCGAGAAGCAGGCCGAACGTGCGCAGGTTGGAGCGCAGCTTGCGCGTGGCCACGCGCGCCTGATGCACCGCTTCCGGATCGCGTCCGGTGCGCACCAGGGGGTCATGGTGCAGGAGGTTCGCGATCGACTCCGCGAGCGCGTGCTTGATGACCTCGCGGGCGGCGGCGCCGGCCGGTACCGGATCCGCTGACACCTCGGGCGGCTCGATCGCGCGGGGGCCGAGCGCACGGATGTGCTTGGGCGTGAGATCCGGGGCGCCCGCGCCGGCGCCGCGCAGGCGGGTGACGAGCGGAGTGATGATCCCGTCAGCCCCGTTGCCGGCGGCCACCTCGACCTCGATCTCACGGAACCGTGCGGCGACCCGCCGGCCGTCGCGCACCGAGACTTCGTCGTCGACCACCTCAGCCACGCGAGCACCTGCCTCGTCGAGCAGGCGGACACGCTTGCGTACCGTCGAGAGCCGAGCCACAGGGATCAGCTCCGACTTGCGTACGTATGCGCGCACCACCTCGAGCGCCGCCCGGGGCGGCTTTGTCGCGCTGCCCTCGAACGCAAGCTCATCGCGCTCGAGGATCGCGGCTGGTTTCCCCGGCGCCGACGGCGGCCCGGACAGCTTCAGCGTCCATCCCTCGCCTGCGCGCCGGCGCAGTGACACTCCCCAGCGGGCCAGGCGCAGGTCCGGGGTGTCGTAATAGACCGTTTCCAGCCGAATGGTCTCGGGGGCGGCGACCACGATGCCCTCGACGACTCCGGCCAGGTCGGGGAGGTGGAACGCGGGGCCCGCCCCGAGCTTGACCTCGCGCTCTAGCACTGACTAAGCGTGCGCTACGCCGTTGCCGTGCGCGCTCTCGATCGCGAGCTCTTTGAACCGGTTGTGAGAGTTGATGCCTCGCACGGTGGACACGCGACGCCACGACCCGTCGGGTCCGAGCTCCCACGCGAGGATATCGTCCGCGAGAGCGGTGTCGAGGATCTGCTGCAGGCGGTGCCGAAGCCTGGAGTCGCTCACGGGGACCACCGCCTCGACGCGCCGGTCGAGGTTGCGCGGCATCAGGTCCGACGAGCCCAGGTAGTACTCGGGCCGGCCTCCGTTGCCGAAGCTGAAGATGCGCGAGTGCTCCAGGAACTGGCCGACGATCGAGCGGACGCGAATGCGCTCCGAAAGTCCGGGCACGCCGGGCCGCAGCGAGCACATGCTGCGCACGAGAAGGTCGACTTGGGCCCCGGATTGCGACGCAGCGTAGAGCGCGTCGATGATCTCCTGGTCGATCAGGTTGTTGACCTTGATGATGATCCGGCCGCCCACCACGCCTTCGCGCTCGATGAGCTGGGTGATTCCGGCGCGCAGGTTGGTCGGAGCCACGAGCAGCTTGCGGTAGCGGCTTTGCCGGCTGTAACCGGTCAGCAGGTTGAACAGCTCGGTCACGTCCGCACCGAGGTCCGAGTCGGCGGACAGAAGGCTCACATCCTCGTAACCACGAGCGGTGTTGGGGTTGTAGTTGCCGGTCCCCACGTGCAGGTAATGCTGGATATGCCCGCCCTCGCGGCGGACGACGAGGGTCACCTTCGCGTGCGTCTTGAGTCCGAGCAATCCATAGACGACGTGCACGTTCGCTTCCTCGAGCGCGCGCGCCCAGCCGATGTTCGCCTGCTCGTCCCCGCGGGCTTTGATCTCGACGAGGGCGACGACCTGCTTGCCGCGCTCTGCGGCGCGGATGAGCGCGCGGACGATGGGGCTGGCGGGACCGGAGGTGCGGTAGAGCGTCTGCTTGATCGCGAGCACGTCGGGATCGCTGGCGGCCTGGTCGACGAGAGCCTCGACCGATGTGGCAAACGAGTCATACGGATGGTGCGCGAGAACGTCGCCGCTGCGCAGCACCGCGAACAGGTCCGGTGCCTCCGCGCCGATGCCGCGCAGGCGCGGCTGCGTCGTGGGGGTCCATGTCTCTTCTTTGAGGTCCGGCCGGTCGAGCTGGGTGAGTACAGAGAGGCTGCCCATGTCGAGCAAACCGTCGATCTGGTAGACGTCGGCGGGCTGCAGCTCGAGCTCCCGTGTCAGCAGGTCGAGCACCTCCGCCGACATTCCGGGATCGACCTCGAGCCGGACGACACGTGCGTGGCGACGCCGGCGCCGCAGCTCGGTCTGGATCGCGGCGAGGAGATCCTCAGCGTCGCTGTCCACATCGTCGAGGTCGCCGTCCCGTGTCACCCGGAAAGGATGGTGAGCGACGATCTCCATGCCGGGAAAAAGCGCGTGGAGGTGAAGCGCGATCACATCTTCGAGCGGGACGTATCGCTCTCCCTCGACCAGCGCAATGAACCTCGGCAGCACGGGCGGGACCTTGACGCGCGCGAATCGGGGCTGCCTTCGCTGCGGGTCGCGAACCCTCACGGCGAGGTTCAGCGACAGGTGCGAGATGTAGGGAAACGGGTGGCCCGGATCGACCGCGAGCGGGGTCAGCACCGGAAAGATCTGCTCGCGAAACACGGTGTGCAGCTGGGTGAGCTCACGCTTGCCGACTTCCTCGCCGCGCACAAGCTCGATGCCCGATTGGGCCAGCGCGGGCACGAGGTCGCGGTTGAAGAGTCCAACCTGCCGGCGGATCAGGCCTTCGACGCGGGTGCGGATCGCCTTCAGCTGCTCGGGCGGCGACATCCCGTCGGGTGACGCGACCGCGACCGCCGCGAGGACCTGCTCTTTCAGGCCGGCGACGCGGACCTGGAAAAAGTCGTCGAGGTTCTGGCTGAAGATCGAGAGGAATCGCACGCGCTCCAGCAGCGGCAGCTTCGGATCCTCGGCCATCGCCAGCACGCGCTCATCGAAGTCGAGCCGGGAAAGCTCGCGGTTGATGTAGCGGGAGCTGACGGGCGCGAGGACGGGCAAACGCTCCGGCTCGGGGTGGGCTCCGACGGCCACGAGGGAACTGTACCGCCTGCCTCGGCGGCCCAGGTTAGGCCTTGTTTAAGGGCTTCCTTGAGTTCGGAGTCGTCGCCAGGCGACAAGATGTAGCCAGACTCCAATCACGCGCAAACCCCTGGTGGGCGAGTCGACGGGTCGCCGGGTTGGGGCCGCCTGGCGCGGCCCCAACCGGCGTGCGTTTCAGGCCCCTAGGGCCGCCACGACGTTCGAAAAGACGTTCTGAATCTGGTTGCCCATGGTCAAAAGAATCACGATAACGACAATCGAGACCAGGACGAGGATCAGGGCATATTCGACCATGCCCTGGCCGCTTTGCGGGCGCCGAAGCCAGTTTCTCATTGGACCTTGCTCACCTCCTTTCTGTGGATAACCCGATTGTGGAAACGTAGCGGTACAACGACCCGATTCAGCATTCATTAACCATTTATGTATCAACAATTCGTGATGTTTTTCATAAGCCAGGCTAATATGTCGCCGTGCGCAAGCCGACGTTCACTCTGGAGCAGATTCGATCCTTTGTCGAGGTGGCCGAAACCGAGCATATTTCGCGCGCCGCCGCCGCCCTCTACCTGACCCAGGCGGCGGTCACCCAGCAGGTCCGGCACTTCGAGCAGGCGGTCGGTCTGCAGCTCCTGGAGCGCGACGGGCGGGGTGTCCGGCTCACGGACGCGGGACGCTCGCTGGCCGAAGCCTGCCGCGGTGCGCTGCGGGCCGTGCAGGTCATGGACGACACGGCCAAGGCGATCAAGCAGCTCGAGGCCGGCTCCCTCCATGTGGGCGCAAGTCCGACCTGCGCGACGTACTACCTGCCTCCGCATCTCGCCGAGTTCACCCGCCGTTTCCCGTCGATCAAGCTCGACGTGGCGGTGGCGCCCACCAACGAGCTCAACCGCCGGGTCCTCGCGGGCTCGCTGGATTGCGCCCTGATCGAAGGCGACGCCGCCCCCGGCCTGACCAGCGTCGAGCTGACCCCAGACGAGCTCATCCTGGTGGCCCACCCAGACCATCCCCTCTCACACCTCCGGCGGGTGACCCCGACGCACCTCGCGAAGTACCGGTACATGAGGCGCGGGCCCGAATTCTCGGCCGAGCGCCACGTCCGCAAGATGATCGGTGACACCTACGACCGATTCGAGGTTCTCAACCTCGGACACCACGAATACGTGCGCGCGGCGACGATCGCCGGCCTTGGCTTTGCCGCACTACCCAAGCGCGCCGTCGTCTCCGACATCCGCAGCGGACTCCTGAAGACCCTGCCCGTGCCTCCGATGGTCCGCGTCATCTGCGCAGTCCGGCGCCCAGCTCGCGGAGGCCCGGCCCAGGAATCCTTCTGGAGCCTGCTCACCGGCGGCCACGCCTCGGCTTCCGGGAAAATCTCCTCCGATGGAAGGGACCGACTCTGAGGCGGTAATCGAAACACGCGGGTTGCGCCGCGTGTTCAAGACGCGTAAGCGGCAGGTCGAAGCGGTTGCAGGTGTCGACCTTCGTGTCCAGCGCGGCGAGATCTTCGGCTTTCTCGGGCCGAACGGCGCCGGCAAGACGACCACGCTGCGCATGCTCGCCACCCTGCTGCCGCCGAGCGGCGGAACGGCACGGGTCGCAGGTTGTGAGCTCTCGTCCGAACCCGGCAAGATCCGGGAGCGGATCGGCTACGTCGGCCAGGCCGGTGGCGCGGACCGGGAGATCACGGGACGCGCGGAGCTGGTGTTTCAAGGCCGCCTGTACGGAATGCCGACTTCAGCGGCACAGAAGCGCGCGGCGGAGCTGATCGAGATGCTCGAGCTGGAGGGCGCCGCCGACCGGAAGGTGGCGACCTACTCCGGCGGGCAGAAGCGCCGGCTCGACATCGGCCTCGGCCTGGTCCACGACCCCGAGCTGCTTTTCCTGGACGAGCCGACGACCGGGCTCGACCCGCAGAGCCGAGCCCGCGTGTGGGATGAGGTGCGAAGCATGCACGAGCGCGGCACGACGGTCTTTCTGACCACGCACTACCTGGATGAAGCCGATGCGCTATGCGACCGCGTCGCCATCATCGACTACGGCAAGATCGTGGCCGAGGGCACGCCGGAAGAGCTCAAACGTGCGATCGCGGGCGACGTCGTGAGCTTCAGCATCGCCGGCGAGCAGCAGCGCGCGCTTGACCTGGTCAAGGACCAGGAATTCGTGCGTGAGGCGCGGCTGGAGAACGGCTCCGTCCATCTATATGTGGATCGGGGCGAGGTAGCGATGCCCGCGATCTTGCGCCTGCTCGACGGCGCGAGACTTCAGCTGATGACCGTCGAGCTCCACCGGCCGAGCCTGGACGACGTTTTCTTGCGCCAGACGGGACGTTCGCTGCGGGAGACCGCGGCATGAAGCTGGTCCGCGACACGTGGCTCGTCTTCGGACGCTATTTCGGGCTCTTCATCCACAATCCGGTGTGGGTCGCGCTGGGCGTACTTCAGCCCCTGCTGTACCTGATCCTCTTCGCGCCGCTGCTCAAACCGATCGCCGCCATGCGCGGATTTCCGCCGGGAGGGGCCTACAACGTCTTCGTACCGGGCCTTCTCGTTCAACTGGGAATGTTCGGTGCGGCGGGGGTCGGCTTCAGCCTGATTGCCGAGCTGCGGATGGGAGTCATCGAACGGCTGCGCGTAACGCCGGTCAGCCGCGTGGCGCTGCTGTTCGGCCGCGCCCTCCGCGACATGTTCTCGATCATCCTCCAGTCGCTCATCTTGATCCTGATCGCGCTGCCGTTCGGCCTCAGCATCCACCCGATCGGCATCGTCGTCGTCCTGGCATTGATCGGACTCATCGGATTGCTCACGGCGTCCATCGGCTACGCGGTCGCGTTGGCCGTGAAGAGCGAGGACAGTTACGCGCCGATCGTGTTCACCTCCACACTTCCGATCCTGCTGCTGTCAGGAGTTCTCCTGCCCATGAGCATTGCTCCCCAGTGGCTCCAGAACATCGCCGCCATCAACCCACTGCTCTATGCGGTTGACGCCGCGCGGCACATCTTCAACGACAACATCGGTGATCCAAGCGTTGCGAAAGGGGTTGTGATCCTGTTGGTGCTGTCGGTGGTCGCGGTGGTGGTCGGAGCGCGGCAGTTCGGCCGGGCAGTTTCCTAGGGGAAAGCGCCCAAACTCTCTTTTTCGGCCGCCCACATCTCATCGAATAGGCGGTCGATCTCTTCGGGGGAGCACACGGCCGCGGTCAGCGGATCCAGCATGAGCGCGTACTTCGCCTTGGAGGGGTCGCGCTTGATCAGCGCCTCGACCACCAGGTCATGCACCGTCATGTGCGCGCGGTTGAGCGCTGCCAGCTGCGGCGGCAGGGCGCCGAAATGGCGGGGATGGATCCCGTTTCGATCGACGTCACATTCGACTTCCACGCAGCCATCGGGCAGGTTGTCGATCCAGCCCTGGTTGCGGACGTTGCCGTGGATGGACGCGCGACGTCCGAGCTCGATGGCCTCGATGATGAACGAGGCGTACTCGTGTCCCCGTTCCCGCGGCAATGGGGTCTGGCCGCGCAGCATCGACGCGATGAGCTCGTCGTTGGCGCGACGCCACTCGGGCCAGTGGTTGGCGTAGAAGCCGCTCTCGCCTAGATAACCGGATCGTGTGTACCTGGCGATCAGGTCGGGCCGCTTGCGGAAGTAGGGGACGTACTCCGACAAGTGGCCACTCGACTCGGTGACAAATGCGCCGAGATGAAGCATCACCTCAAACCGGATCGGATCTTGCTCGTAGATCTCCGGGACTCGCGCGCGCTCCCTCAGCAGCGGGTACAGGTCTTTCCCGTCACGCTCCAGTTTCGTGAACCACGCGTTGTGGTTGAGACCCCCGCAGCTCCATGCCATCTCCGCGTACGGCACGCCGAGGTACTGCGCAAGCTGGCGCGAAGTCCCCTGCACGCTGTGGCAAAGACCGACGATTTGCAGGTTGCTGGTTCGGAGCGCGGCGAGGGTCAGGATCGACATCGGGTTGGTGTAGTTCATGACCACGGCGTCGGGCGCGACGCGCTGGGTGTCGGCGACGATCTCGAGCCATTCGGGTCCGGTGCGAAGCGCCTTGAAGATGCCGCCGGGCCCAATCGTGTCGCCGATGCACTGGTCCACGCCGTAACGCTTGGGGATCTCGTAGTCGTGGCGGACGTTCTGCAGGCCGGCGACCTCGATCGAGTTGATGACGTAGTCGCTCCCTTCGAGCACATCGAGCCGCTCGGTCGCCGGCTCGACGGTCCACTTCTTTCCAGACAGGTCGACCAGGCGGGCCGCGATGCGTTTTGCCAGGTCGAGGCGCCCCGCATCGACGTCGACCAGCGCGAACACCCCTTGGTCGAGACCATCCACGGCCAGGATGTCGGTGATGAGCTGGCGGGCGAAGACGGCGCTCCCGGCGCCGACGAACGTCACCTTCGGCATCGCCATAGTGGAACACGCTTCCCCGAGGTGATTTGAGGCTGAACGGCAGACTCCGCTGGTCGGGGAGGCGGGATTTGAACCCGCGACCACTTGACCCCCAGTCAAGTGCGCTACCGGGCTGCGCTACTCCCCGACGGAGCAGTAATCGTACCGATGGCCTGACCGGGGGACTGTGGTCGCGGGCTCTCGGATCTACCGGCTGGTCGTGGTGCTTCCTCGCGACGAAGACGCCGACGCCGATGGCACCCTCTCCATCACTGCGATCAGGTTCCCTTCGGTGTCTTTGAACCAGAATCCTTTGCCGTCGCCCATCTGGACGATGCCGTTCTCGGTCTTGAGGTCCGGCGTGTCGTATTCCTCGAGCTCGACGCCCTTGTTTCGCACCTCGTTCGCCGCAGCGACCGCGTCGTCAACCTCCAATCCGATCTGCGTGTGGTTGCCGGACGCCTTTCCGGCGCTGGGAAAGACAAAGAACATCGTCTCGCCGGTCGCATAAAAGACGCTGCCGTCCGGCTGTGCCTCGCCCGGTTTGAGCCCAAGCTTCTGCTCGTAGAACTGGCGGGCGCGCTTGATGTCCTGCGCGGGAATCGCCGCGGCCGACCTGAGGATCTTCAGCATGGTTGCCTCCTGTTGCCCCATACCAGCTGACGGAACTCTTTCGATTATGCGCCGGTCTAGCTTCGGGCTCCGTAAGCGATCAAGCTGCGGTGAGTTTGCGAGAAGCCGGCCTCGCGCAGCGCGTTCTTGAGCGGCGAGTCCATCACCGAAATCCCATCGACCCTTTGAACCTCGACGCGACCCGAGCTGGTTGCGATCGCGACCAGCGCTTGCAGGTGGGCGGGCTGCACGTCGCCGTTGGTGAGCAGCGAGCGGCCGCCGCGCTCGAGGTAAAGCATCAACCTGCCGTCATCGATCACGCAGTAGGCGCCCGCCGCGCGAGCCATCCTTCCGTCCGCTTCCGGCCACGAGAGGATCGTTCCATACGCGTTGCCCGGGTCCGTCGCGGCCAGGGCGACGATCCCGCCGCCGGACTCGCGCAGCGAGCGCAGCCTGTCGACCGCACCCGGTAAGGCGAACTGCGAGCCGCCCAGTCCCTCGACGAAGTAGCCGCGCCGGATGCGGCCCGACTCTTCCATCGCCCGCAGCACCGGATACAGGCTCGCGAAACCCCCAGGCCATGCCTCACCAACCACAGCCTCACGGGTCAGCACGCCGTGGCGCTGGAGGAGCACACCCGCCTCTGAGTGCAGACGCTCCGTCGGATTGGCACCTGCTCCGATGAGGTCGGCGACAAGCGACCATCGGCCGGTGGCGCGAGGTTGGATGAGTCGCGGCAGGCGGGGCTTGCGAGAAGGCCGGCGTGCCGTCGGCCCCAGAAGTCGCAGGGGCGCAAAGGTATCGTTGGTCACCTCCCCGGACCAGACCAGGTCCCACAAGGCGTCGAGCATCACGTCCTCGTCGCCGCCGCCGCACACGTTGTAGACGTCGCGGAAGAAGCTCGCGCCCCGTGACCCCAGGTGGGCGCGAATCCGCTCGTGAAGCTCTGAGTGCGGTGGATCGGCCGGGGAACCGAGCAGGCGGGGAGCGTCGCCCCGCAGGTAGAGCGCGACGCGACCATCGCTCGTGCCAAGTGATCCGCGGCCGACCCAGACCACCTCGCCCATCGAGACCAGCTCGTCGAGCAGGCGCGGCGTGTAATTGGCGACCCGGCCGGCGATCACGTCGCGCTCGATCACCGACGCTGGGAGAGCCAAGCCCTGCAGCTGGAACACAACCTCGAGCAGACGGTCCATCCCACCGGCGCGAACGCCGATGCCGTGCCACGCGGGAAGGAAGCGCGCCAGGGCTTCCTGAGGAACCGATTCGACCTCGCGGCGCAGGGCGGCAAGCGAGCGCCGGCGCAGCGTGCGCAAGACCTCGGGATGGCAGTACTCGCGGCCGTCCGCGGCCTTGCGAAACTCACCCGCGATCACGTCGCCGCGCGCCGCGAGACGGGAAAGGTCGGCCTCGACCGCCTGTGCGGGCAAGCCCCAGCGTTTGGCCGGATCGGCTGTGACAAACGGCACGTGTGTACGCGAGTAGCGGCGCAGGAGCGATTCGAGCGGATCAGGTCCCGCCTCCAGAAAGACGTCGGGCAGTCCCACAGGGAGGCTGGCGCCCAGCGTTTCGCGATAGCGGCCGGCATCCTCGGCCGCGATCCAGCGCGCCTGGCCGGCGATCCGAGTGGCGACGGCGCGACGTTCCTTTTCTAGCACCTCCAGCCATTCCTCGCCCAGGCCCCGTGCCTTCGCCTCGTCGAGCGACAGGTCGCCAAGTCGCACCAGCAGGTCGTGTGCTTCGTCCGGGTCACGCGGGAAACGCTCAGGAAGGAGACCCTGAAGCTCGAGCTCAACTGCCGCGATCGCCTCAGGGTCGAGCAGCTCGCGCAGGTCCTCGCTGCCCAGCAGCTCGGCAAGCAGGTCGCGGTCGAGGGTCAACGCCTGGGCGCGGCGCTCGGCGAGCGGCTGGTCGCCCTCGTACATGTACTCGGCGACGTAGGAAAACAGGAGCGAGGACGCGAATGGCGACGCACGCTCGGTGTCGACCAAGACCACGCGGATCTCGCGCGATCGGATCGATCGCAGCAGCGACGTCAGCGCGGGCATGTCGAAGTGATCGCTCATCACCTCGCGCCACGTCTCGGCGAGGATCGGAAAATCGGGATACTGACCTGCCACCTGCAGGAGACCGGCGCTGCGCATTCGCTGCTGCCACAGCGGCGTGCGCTGGCCGGGCCGGCGTTTGGGCAGGAGCAGGGAGCGGGCCGCGTTGTCGCGAAATCGGGCCGCGAACAGAGCGGAAGCCGGGAGCTGTGAGGCGACGAGCGACTGCACCTCTTCGGGGTCGAGGATGAGCTGGTCGAGCGAGGGAGGCGACTCGACCTCGGGGAGGTGCATGGCGATTCCGTCATCGGTCCATAGGGCACGCGCGTCGACTCCCAAAGTTTCCCGAAGGCGCGCCTCGAGGGCCAGGGCTAGCGGCGCGTGCACGCGACCCCCGAAGGGGGTATGCAGACACACGCGCCAGTCGCCCACCTCGTCGCGGAAGCGCTCCACCACGACGGTGCGGTCGTCGGGCACGGCGCCGGTCGCGGCAGCCTGGTCGTCGAGATACGTGAGCAGGTTCTTGACAGCGAGGTCGTCGAAGCCCGCGCGGTCGTGCAGCCTAGTGGCCGCCGCCTCAGGTGCGAGACCGCGCAGCTCCCGGACCATCTTGCCCAGAGCGGCGCCGAGCTCGACCGGACGGCTCGGTGCGTCCGCCTTCCAGAACGCGATCTTGCCGGGTTCACCGGGAGCCGGGGTGACGATGACCTGCGACGGCGTGATATCGACGATGCGCCACGTCGAGGCGCCGAGGACGAACGTCTCGCCCACGCGTGTCTCGTAGACCATCTCCTCATCCAGCTCACCGACCCGGCGCCCGTCTTCGGCGAGGTTGACCGTGTAGAGGCCCCGGTCGGGGATCGTGCCTGGGTTGGTGACTGCAAGTCGCTGCGCGCCGGCGCGGCCGCGAAGCTTGCCGGCCACACGGTCCCAGACGATCCGCGGCCGCAGCTCGGCGAACTGGTCCGACGGATAGCGCCCGCTGAGCATGTCGAGCACGGATTCGAAAGCGCGCGGGCCGAGGTCGCTGTACGGATAAGCGCGCCGGACGACGCGCCCCAGCGCCTCCACCTCCCACTCGTCGAGCGCGCACATGGCGACGATGTGCTGGGCGAGCACATCGAGCGGCTTACGCGGCACGACCGTGGACTCGATACGACCTTCGAGCATGCCCTCGACCACCGCCGCCGACTCGAGCAGGTCGCCGCGAAACTTGGGAATGACCACGCCGCGCGAGATCTCCCCGACCGAGTGGCCGGCGCGACCGACACGCTGAATGCCCGCGGCGACGCTGGGCGGCGCCTCGATCTGCAGCACGAGGTCGACCGCACCCATGTCGATGCCCAGCTCTAGCGTCGAGGTGGCGACCAGTCCGCGCAGCCGGCCGCTCTTCAGCTCGTCCTCGATGAGGAGCCGCTGCTCGCGGGCAATCGACCCGTGGTGCGCGCGCACCAGATCCTCCTCCGCGAGCTCGTTTATCCGGGCGGCGATGCGCTCGGCGAGGCGTCGTGAGTTGACGAAGACGATGGTCGAGCGGTGCGCGCGGATGAGCTCCAGCAGCCGCGGGTAGATCGCCGGCCAGATGCTGTTCTGGCCCTTTGCGCTGTCTTCGTCCTGGTCCGACAGCCGGGTCATGTCCTCGACCGGGACTTGGACCTTGACCTCCATGGTTTTCAGCCGCCCGGCGTCGACGATCGAGACCTCGCGGTCGGCGCCGCCGAGAAAGCGTCCGACCTCCTCGAGCGGCCGCTGCGTGGCCGAGAGCCCAATGCGCTGCGGCTCGACCCGGGTCAGCTGGCAGAGGCGTTCGAGGCTCAGGGCAAGGTGGCTGCCGCGCTTGGTCGAGGCGACGGAGTGGATCTCATCCACGATCAGCCAGCGGACGGAGGCAAGGATCTTCCGCGCCGCGCTGGTGAGCAGGAGGAACAGCGATTCCGGCGTCGTGATCAGGATGTCCGGCGGGTGCCGCTCCATCGACCGGCGGACGTCGGTGGGCGTGTCGCCTGTGCGAATGGCGACCCTGATGTCCGGTGGCTGCAGCCGCTGAGTCTCCATCTGCCGGCGCAGGCCCACGAGCGGAGAGCGGAGGTTGCGGTCGACGTCGTGAGCAAGCGCCTTCAGCGGCGACACGTAGAGGACGCGACATCGCTCGGCTTCGGACGGCATCGGCTCTACGGTCAGGCGGTCGAGGCACCAGAGAAAGGCGGCGAGCGTCTTGCCGCTCCCCGTCGGCGCGGCCATGAGGACGTGCTTCCCCGCAGCCACCTCCCGCCAGCCTTGTTCCTGGACGGCGGTCGGCTCGGCGAAGGAAGCACGGAACCAGTCGCGCGCCGGCGGCGAGAAGAGGTCGAGAACCGGTACCACGCATCAAGTTTGACGAGTTCCGGGGATACAAACAAGTGTTCTTTACAGGCTGCAACTACGATCCGCTGAGTGTCAGGATTCGTGGCGTCCGGCGAGTTGGCTCATACGATCCCTGCTCGTCGACGCGACGTGGCTTTCACGCGAATTGTCGCCCGCCGGACGAAATGGGCCGGCCGGCGTGACTTCATAGGAGCGTGGATCCGCCCCAACTCAGGCGTGTCCGCCGACCGGTCCTGTATCCCCAGAACAAGGAGACAGGAACATGGTGACATTTGGCGGCGACAGTCACAAGCGGACTCACACCCTGGTGGCAGTAGACGGGAACGGGCGTCAGCTGGGAGAGCGCACGGTGGCAGCGACTTCCAGCGGTCACATGGAGGCCTTGGGCTGGGCCCACCAATGGCCGGAGCGACGATGGGCGCTGGAGAACTGCCGGCATCTGTCGCGGGTACTGGAGCGGGACCTATTGAGGGCCGGTGAGGCGGTCGTTCAGGTATCTCCCAAGCTGATGGGCAGCGCGCGCAGATCAGGCCGCGAGCTCGGCAAGTCGGATCCCATCGACGCCTTGGCGGTGGCACGGGCAGCATTGCGTGAGCCGCGCCTTCCAGTGGCGCAGCTGGAGGGTCGGAGCCGTGAGGTCAAGCTCTTGGTCGACCACCGTGAGGACCTGGTCGGAGAGCGAACTCGAATTCAGAATCGGCTGCTCTGGCATCTGCACGAACTGGAACCCGGCTATCAGATTGCGGCCAGTGGGCTGCTCCGAAACGTGGTTCTGGCCGAGGTCAGCATTCGCCTCGATGACCACACCGGAGTAGTCGCTGAAATCGCTCGCGAGCTGATTGACAGGCTGGCTGAGCTTAGCCAGTCGATAAAGCGATTGGAACGTCGCATTCAGGGACTGATGGGCGAGCTGTCACCAGCTTTGCTTAGCCTGGCCGGCTGCGCGGCGTTAAGCGCTGCCAAGCTGGTGGCGGAGACCGCCGATGTCAGTCGCTTCCGCTCGAGTGGAGCCTTTGCCATGCACAACGGCACGGCGCCGATTCCAGTTTGGTCGGGGAATCATGAACGTCATCGTCTCAACCGCGGCGGCAACCGCCAGCTCAACGTTGCGCTCCACCGAATCGCAATCACCCAGATGCGACTCGGTGGCGCTGCCACCGCTTACATTG
>VBFH01000104.1 GCA_005883575.1 Chloroflexota bacterium
AAGATTTCAGGCCGGTCGACGCGCGCCATCATTTGCCCAGCCGGCGGTGGACGCCGCGCAGGATGAAGTAGCCCGGGATCAGACCAACCAGGAAACCAAAGCCGTAGGCGACGGCGTAGGCGGAGTTGCAACCAAATTCGCCGCATCCGCCGCCAGACGCGATGGCGAAGCACGCCGCGGTGCCGACAGGCGCGTCGATCACGGTCGCGATGAGCGCAACCGCGAAGGCCCAGAGCGCCCCGATCGCAACGTATCGACGCGTAAAGGCGAACAGCACGATCAGGGCGATGTTCGCGACGAGCTGAGCGACACCGACCCAGGCCGGCACCCAGCCGGCGAGCGTCACGACCACCAGGATCGCGTTGATGGCAAACCAGCCGATGACTCCGGCCCAGAGGTCTCTCCGCTTCTCTTCGACGGTTGTGTACGGCGGGCGAAGGAAGTTCAAATCGGCCTCAGGCTGTGGCGAGGCGCTTCTGATGCAGTACGAACCAGACTCCGAGTCCGGCGACCAGGACAAGGCAGAAGAGCTGCTGTCCGGTGAGACCCGCAAGGATGACTCTGTTGTTGCGCACGAACTCGATGAAGAAGCGCACCACCGCATAACCGGCCAATCCGAACTTGAGGAGGTTTCCGTTCTGCATCGCGGGATGATCGCGCAGCGCCATCAGGAGCAGGAACCAGGCGACGTCAAAGGCAGCGTCGTAGAGCGGAGCCGGATGCACGAGGTAGTTGTTGCCGGGCAGCTGCACGCCCCAGGGCAGGGTCGTCGGCTTGCCCAAACCATCGACGCCGCCAAGGAAGACACCGATTCGGCCGATGGCGTTGCCGAGCGCCATCGCGGGCGCGAAGGCATCGCAGGCGCAGCCCGGCCTTCCGATCGCCTTGCTGGCGATGTAACCGCCGATGTACGCGCCGCCAATGCCGCCGAGAATTGAACCCGGGCCGATTCGAGGGTCGAACAGCGCCATGAAGGTCACGTCGGGCGCTGTCTGCCAGCCGTTGAAGAAGACGATAGAAAGCCTGGCGCCGACGATGCCGCCGACGAATCCGGCAAGCAGGATGGGGACCAGCTCCTCTTTCGGCCAGTGGCGCCGGCGGGCTTCGTACAGCACCAGCGCGAGCATGGTCAAGATGGCGAGAAGGTAAAACACGCCGTAGGCGTAAACAGGAACCCCCGCGACTTCGAAAAGGACTGGCCTCATTCGCCTCCTCCGAGTCTCGAGCCGCCGCGCGGCCATGATATCCCCGATCGGCTGCCGTGAGCTGAATCCGGAGGTTGGTGGAGACTTCCCCGTTTGATTTCGCGCGACAGGTTAGGGTGAGGTGCGCAGAAAGTCCGTCGCACCGCGCGAGCGATTGGCAACGACGGTTTGGGCAATCTAATCGGTCAGGTAGAGCTGCGACAGTGGTTTCGAGGGTGGCCGCGACCCCGCGAGTTGGTGGCCCTGGTCTGCTCAGGCGGCGCGCTGGTATTCGTTAATCAGTCCGTTGAGGCGTTGCTGACGCAGTACCGGTCCTGAGCCAGGGGCGGCCGCCGGCTGAGGCGGGCGAAGGTCAAGCGCAAGATGGGGTCGCTGCCGGTTGTAGTGATCGATGTACTGCCGAAGAACCAACTGCAAGTGGCGCTCGCCGAAGATGAGCAGCCAGTCCAGGGCCTCGTGTCGCAGCGTCTTGATCATGCGCTCACAATGGGCGTTGGCTCTCGGGCACCGGAAGGGGGTGAGGGCGACCCGAGCGCCTTCGCCGCGGAGCACCTGATCGAACTCGTCGACGAATTTGCTATCCCGATCGTGGATGGCGAGCCGGATTGGAGCCTCGAGTTGGTTGAGCTCCCAGCTCAGGTTTCTGGCCTGCTGAGCGACCCAGGCACCGTTGGGATGGGCGGTGCAGTTGGCGTAGAGAATGCGGCGGCTGCCGATCTCTAGGAAGACGAGCACGTAGAGAGTTCGAAGCTGCACCGTGTCGACGGTGAAAAAGTCGCAGGCTAGGATCGCTCCGGCGTGGGCGGCGAGAAACTGGGCCCAAGTCGGACCATCGCGGCGGGGAGCCGGAGGCACGCGATGGCGGCGCAGGACGCCGCGGATGGTGGTGGCCGAGACCTGGCAGCCGAGCTTGAGGAGCTCGCCCTGGATGCGACGATCGCCCCACCGCGGGTTCTCGCGACCCAAACGCAGAATCAGGTTGCGCAGCTCATCCGAGATTGGCGGCCGGCCTCGCCGCAGGCGCAAGCCGAAGGCAGCCCAATGGCTGCGCACCAGCTCCCTGTGCCGGCGGAGCAGCGTGGCGGGAGAGAAGAGCAAGCGCCCGGGCGGCAATCTCGAGCCCAGCGCAGCCAGGATCATCCGGTCGGCCGGCAGCAGGTCCGGCCGCTTGACCTGACGACGCAGAACGGCGACTTGGTGGCGGAGGGCGAGGATCTCAAGGTCCCGTTCGGCGTTTGAGCTGGTGCGAAGCACTGCCAGGCTTATGGCCAGCCGCAGCAGCATATAGATAGACGCGTAGAGCACGAGGCCGGAGAGTAGCCGGGCTAGCGCCGCAACTTCAAGCTTCAGATCGTTGCCAACCGACACGGTGCTGGTGATGCCGGGCCGCCATGCTCGTCAACCGTCGACGCCGGAATTTCTGCGCATCTCAGGCGGGCGAAATTGCGTACACGAGGACACTGGAGGAACCGGCGGGACACGGGAGGACACACCGCTGCGCCGGTTCGGGACCGTGAGGCCCCGGGTTCAAATCCCGGGCCCCCGACCAATGTCATGTCTCAGGTAGAAGCGGACCGCTGTCCCACCTGATGCCGGACCAGTGTATGGCTGGTCGAAGGCTGGTAATCGCGGCTGGGATCGAGGGTTAATTCGCGCAGCAGCTGGCCGTCCTCGGCGATGACGCGGACGTGAGCGCCGGCGACCAGGAGCATGACTGGCTGCCCCCGGTGCTTGTAGCTGACGTGGAAATGGCGTAGCCGGCTGAGGTAGCGCAGGGTGACGCGGCCGCCAGCATCGAGGCGGTCGCGGCGAATGCGGTAGTCGAGCGGAGGCTGGGCCAGGGAAGGTGAGGCCTTGAGACGAGCGTGGAAAGCCTGCAGCGGGGTGCGGCCATCGAGAGCGCGATGCGGTCGCTGCTGGTTGTAGATGGTTCGGAAGGCGTCGAGCTGCAATTGCAGATGAGCCAGCGACTCAGGGGGAGCCTGCTTAGCTAGAAAGAGCTTGAGAGTCTGGTGGAAGCGTTCGACCTTGCCGCAGGTCTGCGGGTGGTAGGGCGTCGAGTGGACACACTGAACCCCAAGCCGGTCGAGCTCCGACTCAAGGGCAACTCGTCCGCGCCGAGACTTGCCGCTGAAGACCGCGGCGTTGTCGCTGAGGAACCTGGCCGGCAACCCGAATTCCTCGGCGGCTAAATAGAAGCACTCGACGGCATCCGCAGCCTTCACGGTTGGGACGGCGACCGAGGCCAGACAGAGACGTGAGTGGTCGTCGATCAGGTTGAGGATCTCGACCTTGCTGGAGTCGGCCAAGCGCCACTCGGTGGCATCTGTTTGCCAGAGCTGGTTCGGCAGTTCAGCTTCAAAGCGGGTGAATGAAGCCTTGGGCCGTTTGTGGGGCTCAGGTGCGATCCGGCCCTGGCGCTTGAGGATGCGCCAGACCGTGACTCGGCAGGGAGTCTTATCGAAGCGACCGGCGAGGTGATGGAGGATGGTCTGCGGACCGGCATCGAGGCCCGCCGCCGAAAGCTGGGCACGCAGCTCGAGGATGGCGTCGACCACTCTCTCGTCGGTCTGGTGCGGACACGAACTCGGCCGGTGGGATCTCGGTTCTAGCGCTCCGGGCCCATCGCGGCGATAGCGGGCCAGCAGTTCATACAACCAGCTGCGGGAGATGGCGTACTCCCGGGCGAGTTGATTAGGACTCTGTTTGCCTAGGACGACCGCCTCGACCAGGAATCGCGCCAACTGCATGCCGCCACCTCCAGTGGCGGTCCGGTATCACCTGAGACATGCTATGGCGGACCGGTCCGGTAACTACTGA
>VBFH01000101.1 GCA_005883575.1 Chloroflexota bacterium
AAGTTCTGCAGAAAAATCACGGGGGTGACGTATCCGAGGATCGTCGCCTGGCCGAGAAAGTAGAGGCCGACGCTCTTTCCGTAAAGGGGGATCGCCCCGAGCAGCGCGAGAACGAATCCGGTGACGAGGATGAGGATGGAGCTGAGGACGATGGCCGCGACCAGATCGCGTACCAGTCTCGAGCGCTCGGGTAACGAAGGGATCGCCACGAATGCGACCGCGAGGATCGCGCTTGTGCCCATCAGGTAGGCAAGGCTCAGCGCACGATCGGATGAGGTGACGGTGGTCACCAACATCCAGCCGACGTAGGCGAAGAGCAGGCGGGCGAGCCACTTCGGCATCGCCTCGGCGGTGCGTAGCAAGCGCCTCACGTCGGCGCGGCTCGAGACCAGCAGCGTCGCGACGATGGCCGCGACCGGGAGGTATCGACCCTGGGGCGGCACGAGCGCGCTGCCCGTGAGCAGCGACGCGGGCACCAGCGCGACCACGAGCAGCCGGCGATGCACGAGCGGAATCAAAAAGCCTGCACTGCACGCCGCGGCCGCGGCCAGCAGCCACGCGGCGATCTCCGACACGTAGGCCATGGCCGCGAGCAGCAGCAGCGCGACGACCACCGCCGGTACGATCAGCGCTGAGCTGAGCACCTCGTCCCGGATGGGGAGCACAGGGGCCGGCGCCGGCCGAAGGGCAAGGGTCCTGGCTGTGGCCAGCGCTCAGACTCCAGTCAATGCCGTCTGGCCAGAGCTCCGCAGATCGACTGCGCCCGCCCGGTCGAGTACCCGCTCGCCCTGTTCGGCGGGCCGGACCGCCAGCAGGCCGACGCTCATCGCCAGCCAGAATCCCGGGAAGCTGAGGCCGCCGAACAGCAGCGTGTCGGTGAGCTCCGCCACCGAGATGGCGAGGATCGAGGCCGCGAGGATGTTCTGCGCCCGGTCCTGGCGCGCCCTCAGGCAGCCGATCGCCACCCAGACCGCAAACCCCGTCAGGGCCAGGTAGATCAGCAGCCCGGGCACGCCCATTTCCACGCCGACGCGCAAATAGGTGTCGTGCGTGGTGGCGCCGATGAGGCCGGCGCCGAGGCCGTTGAAGTAAGGCACGATCGCCTGGGTCCCGGTGCCAGGACCGAAGCCGAAGAGCGGGCGGTGCGCGATCGCGCGGGCGGCCGCCTCCCACAGGCACAGACGGGCGAACAGGGAGGACGTGCCCTTGAGCTGGACGCTTGTGCTGCTGCTGGTCCCCGACGCTTCGACCGCCACGCAGGGCTGGCTGAGGGAGCGCTGGCTGGGGGTGCCACCGCCGGACGATGTCGAGCCTGGCGTTTGCGCCTCGCCTCGGTTGCCCGGGTTGGGGTTGAGCAGGACGCTGGAGGCGTTGGGTCCGTACCAGGCGGCCGTCAGATCGAGCCGTCCGTTGACGCCGATCACGTTGGTGATGCCGGCCGCGAAGACGACCAGCATGACGAGGGCGACCGCGATCATCGGCCTGGCCATCGGCGAACCGCGGCGGCCGAACACCGCCAGCGCTCCGCACACGATGAGGACGATCAGCCAGCCTTCGCGGCTGAAGGTGCTCAAGAGCCCGAGGAAGACGATCACGCCGGTGCCGACCCACAGCAGGCGCCAGCGGCTGAGCGTGGTTGCAAACAAATAGATCGAGCCGGCGAGGCCCAGGCCTAGCGGCGTCGTCTCCGGGCCGACGAACGGTCCGTAGTCCTGCAGGAAGACGAGACCGGTCGGGTGGCCGAGCACCGTGGCTTCGGTGATGAAGTAGAGGCCGACGCTGCCGCCGTAGATGCTCAGCGACCCGATCAGCGCCAGCACGAGCCCGCTGAGGACGATCACGGCCCCGGTGATGGCGACGGTGGCGACGATCTGCCGCACCAGCTCCGAGCGGTTGGCCAACGAGGGTATGACCAGAAACGCGACGCCGAGCGTGACGGCGCTGCCGAAGACATAGGTCGCGCTCGTCCCGCGCTGGGTCGAGGTCAGGGTCGTCACGCCCATCCAGGCGACATAAGCGAGCAACAACCAGAGAAGTGCGGGCGGCAGGGCGCGGATGCGAGAGACGAGCCCCGGCCACTCAGCTCGACTCGCGATGAGCAACGCTCCGATCACGGTGATTGCTGGGACGTAGCGGCCGCTGTGGGGAACGATCGCGCTGTTGGTGAGCAGTGTGGCGGGGATCAGCGTCAGGACGAGTGCGTTGCGCTGCGCCGGTTTGACGAACCAGCCGGCCGCCAGGGCCAGGATCACGCTGAGGATCCAGACCTTGGTGTCCATCACCGACGCAAGTCCGGCGAGGACGATGAGCGCCGCGACGAGGGCCGTGACGCCGAGCGCGATCAGCGCCGCTTGCCTGGTTGTCGTTGCTGGATACGAACTGTCGACGGGCGCGATCGTATGACTTGCGGAAGGCACCGTCAAAGGATAGCTACTGGCCCTCAGGCACTAATTTAAGGTGCCTCACCTCCCCATATGGTGGGGAGGTGAACTCCCCTCCTCAGGACGACGCGAGCGCCGAGTGCCAGACGCTTCCGTCTTGGGCGCGCTCGAAGACGTCGACGGTTGAGGCGCCTTTCTCACACGTTGCGGCGGGCCCGCCGGCCCACTGGCCGCCCAGCGACTCCCAGGTGCCGATGCTCGTCACGTTCGACCCGATGTGCCACAGCGCGCGGTCGGACATGACCGCGTAGACGTCAAGGCTCAGGTTGGCGCAGGAGGCGACCGCGGGCGCGCTGATCAGGTTGCCGCCCATCGACTGCCAGTCGCTCCAGCCGCCCATTTCGTACATGCGGCGCCACATCGCGTTGTCGCCTCCCCGGACGTAGACGTCGAGGCGCCCTGAGGTGTAGGAGACGGCCGCGGGATCCGAGGTGAGGATGCCGCCCAGGTTCTCCCAGGCGAGCCACTGGGTTCCGTTCCAGGCGCGGTGCCACAGATGCCGGTCGGTGCCGCGGACGAAGAGGTCCATGTGGTCGGCGGCCCAGGAGGCGATCTCCGGTCCCGAGGTGATGTTGCCGCCGAGGCTCTCCCAGTCGTGCCAGGTCGTGCCGTCCCACCAGCGATGCCAGACGCGGTTGTCGCCGCCGCGCGCGAACATGTCCAGCCGGCCGCGGCCGGGTGACATGGCCGCCGGCGCCGAGAACACCCGCCCGCCGAGCGATGCCCAGGCCGTCCACCTCGTGCCGTCCCACGTCGACTGCCACACCGCCGAGTCACCGCCGCGGATGAAGGCGTCGATCCGGTTGGTGCCGCCCGCCGCGGCCGGATCAGACGAGGCGAGCCCGGTGCCCACCTGGTCCCAGGGCGTCACGGTCGTGAGCTTTTGCGCGATCTCGTTCCACAGCTCGGGCGCGCCGCCGTCGTAGCCCAGCGCCCACATGCCCGCGCCGCGCAGGTTGCTCTGGTTGACGAGGTCGTACTTGATCCCCAGCGACGCGGCGCTGTCGTAGTACAGCTCGCGCCAGCTGCCGAAGTTGCCGTCGCAGGGATCGTTCGAGGCCGGGCTGTACCAGGCGAGGTAAGGGGACTGCGCGTACGCGTCCCATCCGCCGGTCCGGAACTGCGCGCTGCACGCGAGCTCGCTGACGATGTTCTCGTAGGTGTCGGCCGTCGCGCCCTTCTGATTCGGGTTGACCGTCGAGTTGGGACCATTGCCCGTCGTCGACCACTTGTAGCCGTAGTAGGGAACGCCGAGCAGGATCTTCGAGGCCGGGGCC
>VBFH01000102.1 GCA_005883575.1 Chloroflexota bacterium
CAGGAGGTGGTCGCGCCGCTGTCCGCGCCGCTGCGCTCGGAGGGCGGACTGGTCGTCTTGAAGGGCAACCTGGCGCCGGAGGGCGCGGTCACGAAGATCACGCAGCACACCCCCACGTCGCACCGCGGCCCCGCGCGCGTGTTCAACCGCGAAGAGGACGCGTTCGCCGCCGTCTACACCGGGCGGATCAAACGGGGCGACACCGTCGTGATCCGGTACGAGGGACCGCGTGGGGGCCCGGGCATGCGCGAGATGCTTTCGGTGACGGCCGCGATCGTGGGCGAGGGCCTGGGCGACTCCGTGGCGATGGTGACCGACGGGCGTTTCTCAGGCGCCACGCGGGGGCTGATGCTCGGCCATGTCGCGCCGGAGGCGGCGGTGGGCGGACCCCTGGCGGCGCTGCGTGACGGAGACATGATCGAGATCGACGTCGACTCGCGCAGGCTGGCGGTGGAGAACATCGACATCGCGGCGAGGCTCAAGGACTGGTCGCCGCCAGAGCCGCACTACAGGAAGGGTGTGCTGGCGCGCTACGCGATGCTCGTCGGCTCGGCCTCGGAGGGCGCCGTCCTCAAGCCTTAACGCAGTGCCGGCAGTCGCGGGTTTCAGAGGCGGTTCAAACCCGCGAGCGCCGGCACTCGCGTCATTGACGGCTCACCGCCGGTCGCCAACAGTTCCACGATGGGCGCGATCCACGCCGCGTTGTTGGGGTTGTGCAGACCCGGGAACTCGTTGACCACCCACACGTCCTGGCGCTTGTCGACAATGACGGCCTCCATCTCCATCCCCCTTACGGTGCCGGGCGGGACACAGTGAAAGGCACCTGACGGGCACGGTGCCGAGCTCGGTGGTGGCGAGAAGTTCGGGTGCGGGAACGAAAAGAAGTCCATCGCGCCGGTCGCCGGGTCGAGCACGCCGAGACCCTCCACAGGCGTGCCCACAATGCCGAACCAGACGCGCCCGTCGCCGGCCGTGGCGAACCGGGGACGGCCCGTCATGCAACAGACCGGCGCGTCCTTCGCGAGGAGCGTGGCAATGCCGGTATCGAGATTCACGTTCGACAGATTCGCCGACGGATCCATGACGATCGCTTCGTGCTCATTGATCACGACGTAGTTGACGACCGACGGCGGGATGGTTCGCACGACGCCTGTTGAGCTGTCGATGCTGGCGAACATGGCGTAGTACACCTTGTCATCCCGTGTTCGCTGGCCGTTGATCGTCAGCACCCCGGGACGCGGGGTCGCGAGCGTGGTTGAGTAGTAGGGGAACCACGGCAGGTGGATGACCCTGTCCCACTTTCGTGTGGCCGGGTTGAACCCGAACACCGCCGCAACCTTGTCCGCGGCCCCCCACACCTCGCCTTGGAGTCGATCGCGACGGCGACGAAGTTGCCCTCACCGCTGTACAGCGAGACGTGTACCCCCAAGCTTGCGAATGAAGGCAGGGCGAAGCTCTGGACTGCGTTGGTCGACGGATCGTAGCGGAGCAGATTGCGATCCCATGCCATCCACAGGTCGCCGCTCGCGTCGAGCGCGGCCGCCGCCTGGTAGAACTGGTGGGCCTTCAGGTGTAGACCGGTCTGTGTCACTTCGTGCGTCGACGCGTCGACGCGAGTCACGGTCACGTACTCGGACGCACTGGGATCCTGGGGAGGGACGAGACTGACGACCCAGAGGGAGTCGCGCGCGGCGTCGTAAACGGCTTTTCGCGTCCCTTCCGGCATGAGCGGAAGGTCGACCTGCTGCCACCGCGAGGGGACAGACGGTGAGTGTTGGACGGTAGCTTTCAGATTCTGGCTCTGGCACGCGACGGCAGCGAGCCCGAGGCCCAGCAAGCACGCCGTCAGCCGAACCATCCGGTTCATCGAGCTAGCCGAAATCGAGAAAGCTTCGATCGCTACGAGGTAACGCCATACTCAAGGCGTTGACGGCGTAGCCGTCGGCAACGGCTGCGCGTTGTAGGAGGAGATGGGCGCTGCGGGTCGGGCGCTTGTGGCGATCGGGCTCTTGGCCCTGATGTCATGCGGTTCGGTCCACCCCCAATCAGCCAGCTCCACGTCGGCCGTGCCCTGGCTGCCGCTCCCGACGAGCGGCGTTTTTCCGACTCCCCCCAACCCCACGCCGGCACCGCCATTTCCAATCCCGCCTGGAACGCCCACCTGCGCCGCATCGCAGCTGCGGGGCGAGACGGGAGGGTCGAGCGCGGCCACTGGCAGCAACGTCGACCTGCCCATCATCTTCCGCAACGGCGGATCCACTGATTGCGTCGTTGAAGGGTTCGCCGACGTTACGGTGCTCGACAGCCGCGGCGGCGTCCTGGCGCAGGCTGCGGGCATGACCGGCAGGGGCACTTACTTCAACGACGGTCCGGTGGTGCCGGTCCTCTTGCGCGCTACGGGCGGCCAGGTGTTCATGAATCTGACCTGGTACGACTGTCGAAACCCGCGTGCTTCTCAGCTCGCGGTCGACATGCCGGGGAACGGCGGCCGCCTTCTTGTCAAGTTCCCTGTCACCGGGCGGTACTACATGCTGTGCGACAGCGACCCGCACTACGCGGCACTGGCGCGCGGACCGTTCAGCCCGGTTGGCATCGAGTGGCCGCGTGGCCCGACGTACATCTCTGTCGACATCTCGATCAATGCGCCCCCACAGGCGAAGGCGGGGTCGACGCTCGTTTATGACGTGACCATCACGAACACCGACCACCTGGATTACCGGTTGAGTCCATGTCCTGACTACAACGAGTTTCTCGGCCCGAAGATGGTCGTGGGGAGCTACCGACTCAATTGCGCTCCCGTGGGGAAAATCGCACCAGGCGCCTCGGTCACCTTCGAGATACACATGACGATCCCGAAGGGAATTCCGCTCGGCCCCACAACACTCATGTGGGGACTTGGGGATGGCAGAATCACGAGCCACACCGTCACCGCGCCGCTCGTGGTCACGCAATGACCCGCCTGGCCGTCGTCGCTGCGGGCGTTTCTGGATGCCGTTTGCCGTCACCGGCGATGCGAGCCCGGCATGCAACGGGGGCCAGAACTGTGTCGCACGGCCTGCTTTGAATTCCGCGTAACGCATGTCCGTGTTTCCTGTTCTTAGCCCTGCGCCATCCACCTGCGTGTTCGACCTACCCAGGTTTTCGAACGGCCCTTGCGGTGGGGGTGCCGTGTGTCTGTGGATCGACGACGACCACCTGCTGATTGAAGACGCTGTCTTCAGCATCGTCACTGGCGACGTAATCGCGCTGACTGCGAAAGGCGTGTGCGCGGGGCGCTACCCCGGCGGGCTCTGAGCTACCTGACCGAGGGGAGCCACTCCGCGCGGCGTTGTTCGTAGGCCCCGATGTCGGAGTCATGGCGCTCGACCAGGGCGATCTCGTCCAGGCCCTGCAGTAGACAGCCGCGCGCGAACGGGTCCATCTCGAAGCGATAGTTGAATCCGTCGCCGCGCACCTGCTGTGCTTCCAGGTCGACGATCACCTCGACCGAGGGATCCTCCGAGACCAGATCGATCAGGTGCCTGACTTGCGATTCCGGCAGCGTCACCGCAAGCAAGCCGGTCTTGTAGCAGTTGGCGCGGAAGATGTCGGCAAAGCTCGGCGCGATGATCGCCCTGAACCCGAAGTCGCGCAGCGCCCACGTCGCGTGCTCGCGCGAGGAGCCACAGCCGAAGTTCGCCCCGGCGACCAGCACGGACGCCCCCGCGTACTCCGGACGGTCCAGCACGAAGTTGCCCCTCGCGCGCCAGTCGTAGAACAAAAACGGCCCGTAGCC
>VBFH01000100.1 GCA_005883575.1 Chloroflexota bacterium
CGCAGGCTGAGGCAGTCAGCCACGGCCGTCAACATGTTAGCGGCGGCGAGAAACCGCGGAAATCTGACGGGTCTGTCGGCGGTGGTCGGATGAGGTAGCGGACGCCAGGAGGCGGTCCTTCTCTGCGACGAGGGACTGCAGCTTGCTGGCGAGGTGCTCCACGTAGCCTGGCTCAGGTGAGGTGTCGAGGACCTCGTCGATGGCGGGGAGGAAGTAGTAGAGGGTGCGAATCGCCGGGAGCCTGCGCTGCTGCGGGCTGCGGATGGCCCAGCGGGCGGCGGCGAGGACGAAGGCCGCCCACACGACGGGCAAGGGGATGCCGCGATCGTAGAGGGCGGCGGCGAGGTCGAGATCGCGGCGACTGGCTCGGAGCGGCGTGCCCGGCAAGCGGACGTAGTTGCTGAGGACGGCATCGACGTAGCGCTGCCGAGTGCAAATCGTCATGACTTCTTTTTCCTCCGCGCCGCAGCCTCCTTCTGGCTCTCGTGTTTCCGGTAGCTGTCTCCCTCGATCAGGGTGACGTCGGCGTGGTGGGTGAGCTTGTCGAGGAGCGTGGCGATCGAGGTGGCGTTTGGGAAAACGGTGTTCCAGTCTCGGAATGCGAGATTCGTAGTGATGAGCAAGGAGCGGCTAGGCGAGTCCTTCTCCTCGAGCCGCTCGTAGCGTCGATCCACGACCTTGTAGAGCAGGTCCGCAGCGTGGGAGTCGTAGGAGAGGTAGCCGACCTCGTCGCACACGAGCAGATGCGGCCTGGCGTAGCGTGCGAGGCGGCGGCGCAGCGTCTCGGGCGAGCACGCGCGCAGATCTTCGATCAGCTCGGCGGCGGTGGTACACACGACCGAGAAGCCGGCGAGGACGGCCTGGTGGGCGATGTTTCTGGCGATCATGGTCTTGCCCAGGCCGTTGCTGCCGATGAGGGCGAGATTCCTGCCCTCGCGGATGAAGTCGAGGGTGAGCGCGCGTTCGATGAGGTCGCGCTCGATCTTCTTCGGCCAGTTCCAGTCGAAGTCAGCGATCGGCTTGAAGCGCCCGATGCGGGCCCGTCTGAGCCGGCTCTCCAGGCTGCGCCGGCTCTGGTCGATCTCCTCCAGGCGTGCGATCTCCTCGAGCACCTGCACGTGAGAGAGGCGACTCTTGGTGGCGCGCGCCAGGAAGTCCTCGAGCATGCGCGCGATGGCCTGCAGGCCGATCTTGAGCAGGCGGCCCTTGAGGTCAGTCGGATTCGTCGTCGTCATCGTCGCGGCGAGTGAGCTCATCGTAGGTCTCCGGGGAATGGGGTTTGACGTAGAGGTCCTTGAGATCGGGACGGCGAGAGAGATCGACGGGCAGGGAGATCCTGCGCTGCGCTGCGCGCCGACGCTTGGCGAGGAGGAAGACGATCGAGCCGACGTTGGGGGTGTGCCTCTGAAGCGCCTCGGCTACGGCGGCACGCAGCTCCACGTGCCCGTAGTCGTCGAGCAGGAGCAGCAGCTTCTGGGTGACGGCCCACACGGACTCACCCCGCTTGAAGCACGCTTCCAGTAGCGCTTCGGCCTCGGGCACCGCGCCGATCAGCCGGGAATTGGAGGTGGAGCCGTGCGCCCGTTTCTTCTCGGCGAGCAGCGCGTCGATGTGCGCCTGGTCGTCGATCTTGCGGTGGCGGTCGTACGAGCGGGCGTGGCGCGCGATCTCGGCCGCTCCGTCGAGGATGCGCACGCTCGTCTCGGAAGCAGCCAGCGTCAGTGGCCGGCCGACCGTGTCCGGCGGGATCGAGTAGTCGTTGAGGTCGAAACGGATGTAGATCGACTTTTCGGAACGGACCGGGGCGACCAGGTCCGTCTCGAAGGGATGGGTAGGAAGCGCGAGCAGGTGAGCGGCCTCCTCACGGAAGGCCTCGGCCACGGTCTTGCTGTCGTCACCGATCCAGCGGCGCGCGCCGGCGATCTCGTCCCGCCACACCAGTGCCTGGCGGTTCAGGTCATCGATAGTCCGAAACGAGCGCGCCGCGAAGAACGAATCGCGTATGTAGCGCACGCTGCGCTCGACAGCACCCTTCTCATTGCCCCGCGCCGGCGCGCACGCCCTTGGAGAAAAGTGATAGTGCGATGCCAGCTCGAGCAGGCGCACGTTGAAGCGCACCGCGCCGCCGTGGCGCTGGGCGACTGCCGCGCGCAAGTTGTCGTAGAGCAGATGTCGCGGGCATCCCTGAAGGTCCGCGAATGCGTACACATGCCCGCGCAGGAAATTCTCGATCGACTGGTCCAGGAAGAAGCGCAGGAAGATCCAGCGCGAGAAAGTCAGCGTCAGGACGAATGCGGAGAGCGCACGGCGCGCGGCGCCAATCGTGACGTGGCCGAAGCTGGCCCAGTCCACTTGTCCCTCTTCGGCGCGAAACGTGCGACGGACGAGGAATGCCTCGCGCGGAAAAGGACGCAGCGCCTTCACCCTGTCTCGCACCTGGCGCACCGAGAGCGTGCAGCCCCGCTCGCGAAGCATGTGCCACAGTCGCGTCGCCCGCAGCCGCGGATACTTCTCCAGCGCCTCGCGGGCAAAGCCCACGAAGGGATCGAAGCGGCTCGGCCGCGGTGCCGGCCGCACCCGCGTCTCGTCCCTGAGTGCTCCCTCTACGGTCTCGTGGTGCAGGCCCAGCTCCGCCGCGATCGTCCCCACCGGCCAGTGCTCGCCGTAGTAAAGCTGGCGAATCCGGGCCACGGTCTCGAGTTCGATCACCAAAGCCTCCTCTTGGTGGGTCGATGAAGGGGCCACTGCGCCCGCAGAGCATGCAGACCGCGACCCCGTTCACGACCAGCGCCGCAACCGCTTCCTGCGTGCGCCGCTCGAGGAGAGTAGAAAACTCGATCCGACCCTGTGAAGACTGGTCCGTCACGATCTGGCCGGCGGCCAGCCGCGCGCGGTACGCCGCCTGGCGATCCGCGTGACCGAGCCGGCCCAGCCGACTCGTCTCATCACGCCGATTCGATGCGCGGCGACTCTCAATCCGTGCCCCACGCAGACACCGCGGCCCGCAGTAGCGATGCCCCCGGTAACACGACGCGCAGACCGCGAATGGCGCCCAGCACCGCCCGCACGTCAGCAAGTACAGGACGATCCCAGCCAACAGCCGCCTGCCCAAACATCCTCCGTGGCCGATTGGACAAGCTGACCGGACGGTGGGATGCTCTCCGCGTCACACCCGCTTGTCACACCCGCCCCGGCCACGGCTTCACCCGTGCCGGGGCATCCTCTTTCCAGCGGTGTGACGATACCTAATTTCTCGGCAAGAACGCAGACGCAGCTTCGCCGCGGATGATGATGAGGTCGATCGGTCGGTTCGGGCTACACGTCAGAATTCCGCACTTCTCGACCGCCTTTTACAGAGGAGCGCCTTGACCCGCTCCGTCTCCACAATGCGCCGGAGCGGGCTGTATCCGGCGAACTCACCCTCGTATGGCATTAGCTGTTACGAGCGCGCGATTGAGAACCGCTCCACCTGAACGGGTACGACGTAGGGGTTGGAGAGCGTCTTCACGCGGACGAAGCCCTTGTCCTGCGCCCTGAGGATGCTGGATTCGAAGTCGGCGAAATCGTAGAACTTCTTCAACTCCTTGGTCTCGTCGGTGTTGTTCAAGTGGCCGATGAACCAGTTTGCCGTGTTGCGCAGGATGTTCTTCTGAATCGAACTGACTTCCTGGGTCGCATAGACGAGGCCGATCCGGTATTTCGCGCCCTCCTTCGCCGTGCGGACCCAAGTGTCGGACGTGTCTTCCTCTCCTGACGACGGAAGAATGTTGTGAGCTTCCTCGACGTAAACGAGGATCTCCGGCGGCTCTTGTGCCTGGCGAAATGTCTGCTGGTTGCGCTCGAAGATGCGCCACATGATCCGCTCGGCCGAGGCCTTGTTGAGCTCGGGATTACCGCTTGACTGGTCGACGACAACGAGCCGTCCGGCGGCCACGTGGGCGTAGATCTCGTCTGCATAGTCCGTACTCGTCGTGTGGGTGTGTTGCTCGCGGATACGGCCGACTTGCCGCGAACCGTTCGGGTAAGCGAACATCTCAAGGATCTTCTTGAGGTCGTCATCCGCCCAAGAGCCAGAACTGCTC
>VBFH01000040.1 GCA_005883575.1 Chloroflexota bacterium
ATGCACAACGGCACGGCGCCGATTCCAGTTTGGTCGGGGAATCATGAACGTCATCGTCTCAACCGCGGCGGCAACCGCCAGCTCAACGTTGCGCTCCACCGAATCGCAATCACCCAGATGCGACTCGGTGGCGCTGCCACCGCTTACATTGCACGTCGCCTGACCATCGGCAACACCAAGACCGAAGCCATAAGAGCGCTGCGCCGCCAAATCTCTGACGAGGTTTACCGGCGCCTCCGGCAAGACCACTCACAGCGCGCCACCGCCCCCATTGCGGCGGCCGCTTGACATAGGAGCTTCACGTGATCGATGCGCAGCGATTTCGCGAGGTCATGGCGAGCTTTCCGAGCGGTGTTGTCGTGCTGACGGCCTTCGGCGACGACGCCGGGCCGCGGGGGCTGACGGTCAGCGCCTTCTGTGCCGCCTCCCTGGATCCTCCGCTGGCGCTCGTCTGCATCGACAAGACCTCGAACACGCTGCCGGCAGTTCAGCACACCGGCGGCTTCACGGCCAACATCCTCGCGGCCGGCCGCGAGTCGCTCGCCGGGCGGATGGCGACGAAGCTCAGCGACAAGTTCGACGGCCTGGAGTGGCATCGGCCCGCGAGCAAGTTGGGGGGACCTATTCTCCGGGAGGACACAGCCGCCTACGCCGTGTGCGCGCTGCGCGACACGATCGAGTCAGGCGACCACTGGGTGCTCATCGGGCTGGTCCTCGAGGGCGCCCAGCGCGAGGGCATCAAGCCGATGGTCTTCACGCGGCGGGTGTATGGCTGATGGCTTACGACGCCGCATGACCATCGAAGTTTCAGAGTGAGGGCGAGGGCCACGAGGGGATCAGCTGCGTAAGCCCCGCTGACAGCCACGTCAGCCTGTTCGTCAACAGCAAGATGCCCATCACGACCAACACGGCAGCGGAGGCGAGGTCGATGGCCCGGCGGTGGACACTCACGTAGATGACGAGCGGCCGCGCGTTCTCCAACCCGAAGGCGAGTGCGAGAAACGGCAGGCCGAGGCCGAGGCAGTACGCGATCATCAGGCTCAAGCCCTGCGGCGTCGTGCCCACGGTCACCGCCGAGCTCAGCACCGCGCTCAAGGTCACGCCGATGCATGGCGTCCATCCGCTGGCGAAGCCCATGCCGAGCAGGAAGCCGCCCGCCGCGCCGCCGCCTTGGGGTGCGGTCTTCATCAGCCGGTACTCGGTGGACAGGAAAGGGATCCGGATCAGGCCCGCAACGTTCAGGGCCATCACGATGACGAAGATCCCCGCGACCACGGGAACATAGGCGCGGATGGGCTGGACGGCGAGCGAGAACGCATAGAAGAAGAGGATGAAGATGAGGGAGAGGCCGGCGACGAAGGCGGCACCCGCGAGCGCATATCCCCCCGTCCCCGCCCGGCGCTTCGCGGCGACCTCCCCAGCAAGTGGGGAGGTGAAGACCATATCGTCCGGCCCTCTGCTTCCTAGATAGGCCAGGTAGGCGGGGACTAGCGGCAGGACGCACGGAGACACAAACGAAGCCAGTCCGGCGAGGAATGCGATCGCGGGGTTGAGGGCGTTCAGCACGAGGCCGCGGTCTGGCCGGCAAGCGCGGCGATCGCGTCGGCGACCTCATCCCAGACACGCCTGGGGACGTCATGGCCCATGCCCGCGATCTCCACCAGGCGGGCACCGGGCACCGCCGCGGCGACGTTGCGGCCGTTCTCAACCGGGACGAGGATGTCGGCGTCTCCGTGGATGACGAGCGTCGGCACGCGCACCGAGTGTAGGCGCTGCAGACGGCCCTTCGCCGCCATAATCGCCCCCAACTGGCGCGCGAAACCCGCCGGATGATAAGCCCGATCGACGGCGCGCTCGATCCTCGGCCGCTCATACGCCTCATCGAATGGATCGGCCGGCCCGAGCAGGTGCCTCTTCGCCCACACCCCGAGCTCGATCTGCTCGTCGCGCGTATCCGGCGCGGGCGCCATCAGGACGGCGGTTCCCTCGTCGGTCGGCCGGACCTGGTCTTCGCCGTTCGGCCCGGACATGATCGACGTGAGCGTCAGCACGCGCTCGGGGTAGTTCAGTGCGACCAGCTGGGCGATGAACCCGCCCATCGACGCCCCGACGACGTGCGCCGCGCGAATGTCCAGCGCGTCCAGCAGGCCGACCGCGTCTGCGGCCATATCGTCGAGCGTGTACGGGTCCTGCATCCACGTCGAGCGGCCGGCATCGCGGTTGTCGAAGCGAATCACGTGAAAGCCGCGGCTCGCCAGAAGGCGGCAGAAGTCCTCGTCCCAGCTGAGCAGCTGGGCGCCAAGACCGGCGATCAAGAGCAGGGGCGCGGCGTCGGGCTCGCCGAAGGTCTCGAACTCGATCTCGATTCCGTTCGCGGTGGCGCGTGGCATCGGACCCATGCTACTAATCCCTGTGGTGAAGCCTCTTCCGAACCGGTCCGACATCGACAAGCGCTTCACCTGGGACGCCGAGAGCGTCTTCCCGGAGGAGTCGGGCTGGGACCACGCGGTCGACACGATCCTCTCGAGCCTGCCCGACCTGGCCGAGTTCAAAGGTCACCTGAGCGACTCGCCTGACGCGCTGGCGGACTGGTTCGAGGCCAACGAACGCGCCCACCGGCTCATGGCCAAGGTGATCGTCTTCACGACCATGTCGTACTCGGTCGACGTGGGCGACCAGGAGGCCGCGGCGCGCACGGACCGCGCTCGGTCGGTCGCCGCGCAACTGGGCGCGGCCGCCTCGTTCGCGGTTCCGGAGATGCTGGCGATCGGCATCCCCAACCTGCGCAAGTGGGTGGCGACCTCCCCGCGACTCGCGCACCTCGGCCACTACTTCGACCGGTTGGAAAAGCTGCAAAGCCGCATCCGGAGCGCCGAAGTCGAAGAGCTCCTGACGCAGGTCTCCGATCCCCTTGCGACCGCGCTCTCGGTGCACAGCGTGCTCGCTAACACCGACCTCAAGTTCGCGCCGGCTGTCAGCTCCGACGGCGAGCTCCATGAGGTGGCACAGGGCACGGTCGCTGCGCTACTCACGAACCAGGACCGTGAGGTCCGGCGCACGGCGTTCGAGAGCTATGCGGACCAGCATCTGGCGATGCGCCACGCCATGGCCGCGAGCCTGGCAGGTGGGGTGAAGCGCGATGTCTTCTTCGCGCGGGCGCGCGGCTACGCGTCCTCGCTGGAGGCTGCACTCGAGCCGAGCCACATCCCCGTCGAGGTCTACCACAACGTCGTGCAGACGTTTCGCGACAACGTCAGCACCTGGCACCGCTACTGGCGCATCCGCCGCGAGGCGCTCGGTCTGGAGGTGTTGAAGCCTTACGACACGCGCGCGCAGATCAGCTCGAGCGGGCTGAAGGTGCCCTACGAGAAGGCCGTCGACTGGATCGCCGAGGGCGTGGCGCCGTTGGGCGACGAATACGTTGAGGTCCTTCGCCAGGGCGCGTTCGTAGATCGCTGGGTGGACATCTATCCGAACAAAGGCAAGCGCATGGGCGCGTTCTCGACCGGTTCGATGGACACGCCGCCCTTCATCTTCATGAGCTACAACGACGACATCTACTCGATGAGCACGCTGGCCCACGAGCTTGGGCACTCGATGCACTCGTATCACACCCGCGGATCGCAGCCTTACGTCTACTCCAACTACGGGCTTTTCCAGGCCGAGGTGGCTTCGAACATGCACCAGGCTCTGACCCGCCGGCACCTGCTCGCCACCAAGACCGATCCTGAATTCCAGATCGCGGTCATCGAAGAGGCGATGTCCAACTTCTACCGCTACTTCTTCATCATGCCCTCACTCGCCCGGCTCGAACTCGAGGTCCACGAGCGCGTGGAGCGAGGCGGAGCCCTGACGGCGGAGTACCTGAACAACCTGATGGCGGACCTGATGCTCGAGGTCTACGGGTCGGAGGTCGACGTCAACGAGCGCGACCGCGAGCGGATCGGGTCCACATGGGCGCAGTTCCACACCCACCTGTACAGCAACTTCTACGTCTACCAGTACGCGACCGGGATCGCGGCCGCGGATCATCTTGTCGAGCGCGTCGCCGCCGGCGAGCGCATTGCGGTCGAGTCTTATCTCGCGTTCTTGAGGAGCGGCGGCTCGATGTATCCGCTCGAGGGTCTGCGCATGGCCGGGGTGGACATGACCTCGCCGGAGCCGGTCAAGGCCGCGTTCGCAACGCTGTCGTCGATGGTGGATCAGCTGGAGAAGCTGACGGTCAAAGCACGATCCGCATGACATCCGACTCGCGGATGCGAAAGCCAAGCCTCTGATAGAGGCGATGCGCGGCCTCGCGCGCCGGCCCGCGTCCTGACTGCAGCTCGGCAACCTGAGCCCCTTGATCGCGGCCGACGTCGAGCGCCGCCTTGACCAGCGCCTCCCCCACGCCCTTGCCGCGGGCGGCATCGTCGACGACGACCTCGTCGAGTCGGGCCTTGATCCAGAACGGCGTCGTGTAGACGATGACCGTGGTGGTGCCCACGATCTGATCGCCGTCCCTGGCGACGAGGAGGGTGACGTCGGGGTCGGCGAGCAGCCGCTCAAGGCGCTCCATGTCGGGGACCGTCAGCGTCGGGTTGAGCTGTGGCAGGAGGCGGGTCAGCGCGGCGTGAATCTCGGGTGTCGCCCGGGTGACCGCTTCGATCTTCATGTCAGCTCGAGAAGCATCGTCCACGCTGTACCGACCCTTTGCACCCTCGTGAAGCCGAGGCCGGTGTACAGGCGGGCGGCTCGTGAGTTGCCGTCCTCGACGCTGAGGCTGAGACCGCGGAGGCCCATCCGCCTGGCGCGCTCGATGAGCGCCTGCATCAGCATCCGGCCCAATCCCTGACCGCGCGATCGCTTGCTGAGGGCGATTCCGAGCTCGGGAATCTCCTCGGCGACGAAGCCGTATCCGGGCTCTGCTGCGGAGAAGAACCGAAACCACGCGGCGCCGAGCCGCTCGCCGGAGCCGGAGGCCGCGATGACCGCGGTGTCGCCTTGGCGGCCCCATTCGGAGAAGTACCTGGCCACTTCAGGAATCGCGAGGAGCTCATCGACAGCGGGGCGTGCGGCGTCTTCGCGCCACAGCATCGCTTCGAGGCTCATCTCGCGCAGAAATTCATGGTCGTCAGGTCGGGCGTCGCGCAGTGTGATCGACTGCTGCCCGTTCATGGTGCCAGCACCGGCCCTTTTCGGACGCTCGGCGCCGCCGTCGTCAGCGCCGCCACGACCAGCATTCCTGCACCCGCGATGAGTCCGGCCGTCGCCGGACCGAAGGCTTGCACCAGCAGGCCGCCGGCAAGGGCCCCGAGCGGCAGCGCGCCGAACGCAGTGAGTGAGCCGACGCTCGAGACCCGCGCAATCAGACGGTCGGGGATCAACCGCATGTAGATCGTGCCCACCGAGATGTTCCAGATCGCGCCAACCATCGCGAGGGTGCCGAGCAGCGCGACAAGCAGGATCGGGTTGCCGACCACGCCCACCAGCGGTGTCATCGCCACCCACAACCACAGGGTCGTGATGACGACGAGATTCGACCGCACCCGCTGCGACAGCCAACCGCCGGTCAGCGAACCGATCACCCCACCGATGCCGAAGCCGGCCAGCACGAGACCGATCAACGATGCCGAGGCGCCGCGATCTCTCTCGGCCACGATGACGACGAGGATGACCACCTGGAAGAAAGCGTTGGTCACAGAGGCCGCCAGGTTGACGATCAGGATGTAGGGCTGGCCCCACAGCCACCTGATTCCTTCCTGGATCTCTTTGAGCATCGGCTGCGACTGCCCCGTCCGGGCTTCCTCGAACGGCGTCCGGATCAGCAACAGTGTGGCCAGCGAGATGACATACGAGAGCGCGTCGGCGAGAAACGGAGCGGTCCGGCCGACGTCGAAGAGAAACCCGCCGATCGGGTTGCCGAGGAGCGTGGCCGCCCTGAGCCGAGCCTCGTTCTGGGACAGCGCGGCGGGGTATTGCTCCGGCGGAACGACGATGCGGACCGCCGACACCTCGCCCAGGCGAAAGACGACGAACATGGTGCCCTCGATGAACGCGACGATCACGACCTGGACGATGGTCAGTCCGCCCAGCAGCGCCGCGACGGGGATGCTCCCGAGCGCCGTGAGGCGGATGAGGTCGCACGCGATCATGAGCCGGCGGCGGTTGACCCGATCCATCATCGCCCCGGCCGGAAGCTGGAACAGGATGTAGGGCAGCGTGCCGACGAAGCCCACGATGCCGGCCGTCGCGGCGGAACCCGTCATCGCCAGCACCAGCAGCGGGTAGGCGATCTGCGAGACCCGTGATCCGAGGACCGAGATCGCCTGCCCGGCCCACAGGAGCTGGAAGTCGCGATTCTTGCGGAGCGGCGTGGCGATATCGCGAGGTTAAAGCAGTCGCAGGAGCGCGGCGGTTGCGCCAGCGACGGCGACGACGACTAGGAATGGCGCCCGCAAAACGACCGCCGCCAAGGCGACCACGAGCGCCGCCGCCCGGACGTCGAGGACGAGGTGCCGGCCGGTGGCAAACGTCTGCGTCGCAACGAGCGCGGCCAGAAGCGCGATTGGGATGAGGGGCACGGTGCGCTGGATCCGGCGGTCTTGCAGCCAGCGCTGCGGCAGCGAAAGACCCGCCAGCTTCAGCGCGTAGCACGAGACGGAGGCAACGAGAAGGCCGGCCCAGATCACTTCTTGAAGATCCCAAACAGCGCGACCAGCAGCGCAACTACAAGCAGCGGCACGCCCGCCGGCACAAGCGGCAGCACCGCGATGGCGATCACCGCGGAGGCGATCGCGATCGCCAAGGGTTCGCGCGCCCTGAGGCGCGGAGCGAGAAGGGCGAGAAAGGCGGCAGGCGGCGCGGCGTCGAGACCGAACAGTTTCGGATTCGATAGCGCATGTGTGGCCAGGGCGCCGATCAGCGTGCCTGTGTTCCAGAGTGTGAACAGGGCGATGCCGGTGGCCCAGAAGGCAAAGCGGCTGTGGGTCGGATCGTCGCGGGCGATTGCCATCGCGGTGGTCTCGTCGATCACCAGATGCGACGCGAGCAGCCGGCGCCACCCTCGCACGTCGAGCAGCGAGGAAAGCCGGAGGCCGTAAAGCGCGTTGCGCGAACCGAGCAGAGCCGCCGCGGCAGCGCCGGCCCACACGCTTCCGCCCGCGCCGACCACGCCGACGAGCGCGAACTGGGAGGCGCCGGTGAACATCAGGATCGAGAGCGCGCAAGTTTGCAGCAGCGAGAGCCCGGCGGCCGTGGAGATAGCGCCGAAGGAGATCGCGTAGGCGCCGCTGGCGATCGCAATCCCGAGCGCGTCTCGCAGGATGCCTCGGGTTGCCCGTTGCGAGGTCGCGGGCGTTACCACCCGCAGAAGTTAACCGGGTATCGCTTTCAGCACCCTTACTTGGTCGTGACAGCAACTCCAGAGGGCTTTACTACCCACCACAGGTCACCGAAACCATTGACGCCTTGCCCCGTCGTATCCCCGGGCGCCTTGTCGGTGGCGAAGTAGTAAAGCGGGTGCCCCGCGTACGTGACCTCGACCTTGCCGTCGGTTCGCGTGGTGGCCCCGAGGAGAGACGCGTCGACGCCGACCCCTGCCTGCGGTTTGCCTGTCGTGAGCACCGGCGGCCAGAACGTCGCGCATTGTGCATAGCATGTCGACGCCGTGCCGGTGTCCTTGACGAAGAGGTAGACCGTCATGCCCTTGTCATCGACCAGGATCGGTCCGTACTTCGGGTGGTTCGCGACGGCGATCTTCTCGCCCGTCACGGCCGGGCTCGAAGACGGGCTCGAGCTCGCGGTCGATGGGCTCGATCCACCACATCCCGCGCTCAGCAAAGACAAGGCCGACAGCGCGCCGGCGGCCAGCATTTTTGCTTGCATGCACCCGGTACCGAGCCGGGTTACGCCTGATCACTCGGGCGTAACGTAAGCCGCCGTGAGCCCCCCATCGACCAGAAAAGTCGCTCCATTGACGTAGCTCGACTCATCACTGGCCAGGAACAGCGCGGCGTTGGCGATTTCGCGTGCCTTGGCCAGCCGCCCCATCGGCAGGTGCACTCGCCGCCGCTGATACGCGCCCGGATCCTCGTTGAAGATCCGCATCAGCAACGGCGTCTCCACCGGTCCGGGACACAGCGCATTGACACGCACCCCCTGCCTGGCGAACTGCACCGCCAGCTCGCGCGACATCGACAGCACCGCCCCCTTCGACGCTGTGTACGCGATCTGAGACGTCGCCGCGCCGACCAGCGCGACAAACGACGCGACGTTGATCACCGAACCTCCGCCCGCCTTCAGCAAATACGGGATCCCGTACTTGCAGCACAGGTACACCCCCTTGGCGTTCACGGCCTGGACCCGATCCCACGCGTCGGGCTCGGTGGTGAGGATCGAATCGTCGTCGGGCGGCATGATGCCGGCGTTGTTGTACAGGACGTCGATGCGCCCGTAGCGCTTCTCGGTCTCCGCGTACATCGCCTGCACGCTTTCCGAATCGACGACGTCGGCGGCAAAGAAGAACGCGTCGCGGCACTCGGACGCCGTCTTCTCCCCGGCCTCGCGCCCGACGTCGGCCACGCACACACTGGCGCCTTCAGACGAAAACAGCAACGCGGCTTCGCGGCCGATTCCACCCGCTGCGCCGGTGATAACCGCTACCTTGTTGTCGAGTCGTCCCAACGATCAGCCGCGCTCAAAGAGCCGCTCGCGTTCGTAGTTCGTCACGACCTTGTCGAACAGTGACTGCTCGGTGCGCGCGTAGTTCAAGTAGTGGTCGATCACATCGTCGCCGAAAGCCGCGCGAGCCATCGCACCGTTCTCAAGCAACCCGATGGCCTCGCGCAGGGAGCTTGGGAACCGCTGCACATCCGACTCGTATGCGTTGCCCTTGAACTCGGGCGGCAGCTTTAACCTCTCCTCGATGCCGCGTAGACCCGCGGCGAGCAGCGCCGCGAAGCACAGGTAAGGATTCACGTCTGCCCCCGGAATCCGCGACTCGGTGCGCAGATGCTGCCCGTGGCCGACGATGCGAAAGCCACACGTCCGGTTGTCATGACCCCACGCCAGGGTGGTCGGCGCCCAGCTCCCGGCCGCGTAACGCTTGTAGGAATTGATGTTGGGCGCGAGGAAGATCGCGAGCTCCGACGCATATGCGATGTGCCCGCCGAGATATTGCTTGAACACAAGAGACTCGCCGTCAAACGCGTTGCCTTCGTCGTTCCAGAGGCTCGAGTGCACATGACACGAGCTTCCGATCCATCGGTGGTCGGGCTTGGCCATGAATGTCACCGAGCAGCCCGCCTGATGCGCCATCTCCTTGATCCCGTTCTTGTAGATGACGTGGTTGTCGGCCATCGTGAGTGCGTCGGCGAACCTGAAGTTGATCTCCTGCTGCCCGGGCCATGCCTCCCCTTTCGAGCTCTCGACCGGGATTCCGGCCGCCTTCATCCCCTTGCGCACGGCGCGGAGGAAGGGTTCGTCATAGGTCGTCGCGAGGATGTGGTAGTCGAGGATGTACGGGACTGAGGGCGTGAGGTCGATGTAATGCTTGGCATGCGCCTCGGCGTATGTCTCCTTGAGCAAGAAGAACTCGAGCTCGGAGCCGAACATCGGCTCGAAACCCAAAGCTCTTGCGCGCTCGACTTGCGCCCGCAAAACCTGGCGCGGCGAGGGCCGTACGGGTTTGCCGTCGTGCCAGGCCACGTCGCATAGAACAAGTGCCGTGGCGTCGAGCCAGGGGATAAGTCGCAGTGTGGCGAAGTCAGGCACCAGATCGAAGTCGCCATAACCCCTCTCCCAGTTCGCCATCGCGTATCCCGGAATCGGGTCCATCTCCATATCGAGGGCAAGCAGGTAGTTGCATCCCTCTACCGACTCCCCATGGCCGGCTGATTCCATGAAGTATTCGGCGTCGATGCGCTTGCCCATCAGGCGGCCCTGCATGTCGGTGAAGGCGACGACGACGGTGTCGATCTGGCCGGCCTTGACGTCGGCGGCGAGCTGGTCTTTGCTCAGCGCCGGCTCACGTTTCGGGCGAGCCACCTTGTCCTTCGTCAGCATCTCGACACCTCCTGGTGGCCCCAATCATGAAACAGTTGCTGGTGAGCGCTCGCGCACGCCCACCAGCAAGCTAATGCAATGAAACCGGCTGGGTCAGCCTGTCGGCGCCTCCTGTGGCTTGGTCGGCGGAGTCGCGCCTTCCGCGGGAATGTCCGCCACCTTGGTCTGGCCGTAACCCTCCGTCTCGGGATGGCCGTGCTGACCCTGGGTCAGGGCGAACTCTTCCTCGGGCGACAGCACCAGTCGGTGCCGACCCACGATCGCGAAGTAGAGGATGCCGATCACGAAGTAGATCAGCGTGCCGACCACGCCTGGCCGATAGGTCTCGTTGGCGTAGAGGGAGATCAAGGAGATGACCGCTATCACCCCGGCGATCCCAGCGCCCCAGACTCCGACAGGGCTTCGGTACGGGCGCTCGATGTTGGGCAGGCGCCGGCGCAGAAAGATGAACGAGGCGCACTGCATGGCGTATGAGACGACGGCGCCGAACACCGCCATGTACAGAAGAGCGCCGACCACCTGGCCCGCGACCAGGTTCTTCTGCGTTCCGAGGTAAGTCAGAAGAATCGCCAAAGCACAACCGACCACGCCGCCCGCGATCAACGCCACGTGCGGCGTTTTCAAGGTTGGGTGCGTGATCGACAGAAAGTGCGGGAAGTAGCCTGCGCGTGACAGCGAGTACGTGTTGCGGCCGTAGGCGTAGATGATCGTGAAGAAGCTGGCGATCAGCCCGACGAGGCCGATCAACGCGAGCAGCGCCGCCCCGGTGCCTGAGCCAAATACCGCCTTGAAGCCGTCGAACAGCGGCGTGGCCGAGTTGCCCAGGTCCTTTGCGCCGCCGCCAACTGCGGGGTTCAGGAGAAAGATCAGCGCGCCTGTGATCACAAGGGTGGTCAGGCCCCACACCGCGGCTCGTGGGATGTCGCGCTTGGGGTCGTGCGACTCCTCGGCGGCAAGAGGAAGCTCCTCGATCGCAAGGTAGAACCAGATCGCGAACGGGATGGCGGGGAAGATGCCCGCCAGGCCGAACGGCAGGAACCACGACTGGCCGCTCTGCGGCGTGATGTTTGTCAGCAGGCTCAGGTTCAGCTTGCCGGAGAAAATGACCGACAAAAAGAAGATCGCCAGGATTCCGAGGGCGATGGCGTTGATCGCGACCGTAAACCGCATCGTGGCCACGATGCCCCGGATGTTGATGCCGACGAAAACGATGTAAGAGATGATGAACCAGACATACGGGGTGTTCCACCACGGGTCGCCCTGAACGTTGAACAGCGACTGGACGATGGCCTGGCATAGAAATCCCATCGCGCCCACCACGACCGCCGGCGTGATGACGTATTCCATGTTCTCGGCCAGACCGGTGATGAATCCGCCCCAAGGCCCGAACGCCGACCTGGCGAACGAATAGGCCCCCCCGGTGTGGGGCAGCGCCGGCGACATCTCCGCGATGCTGAAGACCAGGCCGTAGTACATGACGGCGATGACGATGGTCGCGATGAGCAAACCACCAAACCCGCCCACACCCAGACCGAGGTTCCAGCCGTAGAAGTCGCCGGAGATGACCGCCGCGACCCCGAGCGACCAGAGTGACCAGAACGCCGCGTGCCGCTTGAGAGCACGCTTGGCGAAATAGGCCGGGCTCGCCTCCCGATAAGCAACCGTTCCTACCTTGCGCCGCTCCTCAGACAAGTCGATTACCCCCTTTCACGGGTCCCCTCCCCGGGTCTCCCGCGTGAGCAAGTTGTCTGACGCCCGATGTCGTGCCCGAATGCTAGGCGAGGCCCAATTGCAAGTCAAGGGCGGCCTTGGTGGACTAGACAACTGTTCACCTTGACCGGCTAGATGTCTGACAACATACTAGGCATGCCCATGGGTAACGTCGACGAGCGCGCCCGCCCACGGAGCGCGCAGGTCAGGGACGAGCTCACTCATCGGATCGATCGGGGCCTTTTGCCGGCCGGTTCACGCCTGCCGTCCGAGCCTGCGCTGGCCACGGAGCTGGGCGTGTCCCGGGCGACGCTGCGAGAGGCGCTGCGGGCGCTCGAGAACGAAGGCCTAGTCCGCCGGATGTGGGGCGCCGGAACCTTCGTCGCCGACGGCCGGCGCGTGGCCAACAGCCTGGACGCGAACTTCGGCGTGACCGATGCGATTCGCGCCGCCGGGATGCAGGCCGGCATCGAACAGGCCAGCTACTGGGTGGAGCCTGCGACGGTGAGCGAAGCGGCCCGCCTCGAGCTGCAGCCCGGATCCGACGTGCTTGTCGTGGAGCGGGTGCGCACAGCGGACGGTAAGCCGGTGGTGCTTTCGAGAGACATGCTGCCCGGCCGGCTGGTGGCCAAAGCCCCCCACCTCGCAGACGAGATGCTCAAGCGCTCCATCTATGACGTGCTGGAGCGCGACCTCGGGATCGCCATCCACCACGGTGTGGCCAGCTTTCGTCCGGTAAAGGCAGATGTCACCGTCGCGCGCCGGTTGAACATCGCCCGCGGCGAGCTCCTGCTCGCGATCTGGCAGGTCGACTATTCCGAGGACGGCGTGCCGGTGCTCTCATCGTATGAGTACCACCTCGCCGACGCCTTTGAGTTCACCGTGCTGCGGCGCGGCCCAGGAAGGAGGTTGTCGTGATCAGAGGAGTTGGCAAGTCCATGCGCATGAAGCGCGTCATCGATCACGCGGGCGCCTCGGTGATCTGCGCCCTCGACCATGGAATGACCTCGCCGCAGTTCCTCGAGCCGCTTGCGGACATCGCTACGCGAACCGCCGAGGCTGTGGCCGGCGGCGCCAACGTGATCATGATGTCGAAGGGGATGATCCGCCTGGCCGAGCCGGCGTTTGCGCCGACGACCTCGCTGGCGCTGTTGCTGTCCGCCTCGGCGAATCCCGAGCAAGGCGAGCCCGAGGTGGTGCAGATCGCCGAGGTCGAGGAGGCGGCCCGTCTCGGCGCCGACGCTGTCGTCCTGTTCACAGCCCTAGGCGGACAAAACGAGCCAGGCATGGTCCGCATGCTCGCCGGGGTTGGCCGCGCTTGCGAATCTCACGGCATCCCCTTCATCGCGGAAGCCGAGTTTCCGACCACCTATGCGTCGGTCGACGAGCTCAAGCAGCGCTATGGATTCGAGTACCTGCGGCGCAACGTGCGGCTATGCGCCGAGCTCGGCGCAGACATCGTCAAGACCAACTGGCCAGGTGACGAGGCGTCTTTCCGGCGCCTCGTGGAATCGGCCAACGGCATCCCTGTCGTCCTCGCCGGTGGATCGCGTCTGGAGGATGACGTGCTCCTGAGCCGAATGGAGTCCGCCATGTCGGCGGGGGCGATCGGGTGCTCGGTAGGCCGGAACATCTTCATGCACCGATCGCCAGAGGCGATCACGCGCGCGCTCTCCAGGGTGATCCGCGAACGGTGGAGCGCAAGCAAAGCCATCGCCGAGCTGAAACAGGGGCTTGGCACGGTGGCGGCGCGATGAAAGCAGCTTTCATGACTGGCGTCGACATGGTCGAGATCCGGCCCGCACCGGAGCCCCAGCTCAACCCTGAAGGGGCGCTCTTGCGTGTGGAGGCCTGCGGCATCTGCGGCACCGACGCCCGCACGTTCTTCAACGGCGATCCACGCGCCCCGGCTCCGTGGATCCTCGGCCACGAGCCCGTCGGGGTCCTCGAAGAGGTCGGTCCGCGCGCGGTGCTGCCGCCCGGGATCAAGAAGGGCGATCGCGTCTTCCTTGGCTCGATCCTGACATGCGGCCGCTGCCGGTACTGCATGGAAGGCCTGCAGAACCTGTGCGACGAGCACCTTCTGTACGGCTATGACCCTTACCCGGGGGCATACGCCGAGTACGCAGCGGTGCCGCCCATCGCGGTCAAGAACCTGATCCCCCTCCCCGCCGACCTCCCCTCCGATCTCGCTACCGTGGCGGACCCGTTTGCGTGCGCGCTCAACGGGATCGAGATGCTCGACATACGCCTGGGGGATACGGTCGTGATCATCGGCTCGGGCCCCATCGGGTGCTGGCAGTCGGTGATGGCGCGCGACCGCGGTGCCAGCAGGGTCTTCCTGACCGACGTCAACCGGCAGCGACTCGACGTCGCTCTTGGGGCGGTCGGGACCTTTGTCGACGAGGCGTGGGTGGCAGGCGACGACAACGGCGTCGCCGAGGCGCTGGAGCATACAGCGGGGCGCGGACCCGAGCGGGTCATCGTGGCCGCGCCATCAAAACAGGCGCAGCAGGCCGCGCTCGAGATGGCCGCCAAACGGGCGCGCGTCGTCTATTTCGCCGGCCTTCCCAAGCACGATCCCGTCGCACACCTCGACATGAACCAGCTGCACTACAAGGAGCTTTCGATCCTGGGCGCATACGGCGCCACCCACCGCCAGTACCGGATCACGATGGATTATCTGGAGCGCCGTCGCCAAGAGCTGGCCTCGGTGGTCACGCACCGTTTTCCGCTCGCGCAAATCGGGGAAGCGTTCAACACGATCCGTTCGGGTTCTGGATTGAAAGTCGTCATCGTTCAGTGAGCGGGCCGTATGTGATCGGCTGCGACGTCGGGAGCCAGGGCACCAACACTGCCCTCTATTCCGCCGACGGCCGGCTGGTCGCCTCCGCCTACCAGCCATACGACGTCCTGTTTCCGCATCCGGGGTGGGCCGAGCAGGATCCGAGAGCCTGGATCAGGGCTCTCCACAAGACAATTCGGCAGGTTCTCGACCAGGCGGAACCTTCCGCCGTGAAGGCGGTCTCGTTCGGGTCGCAGCTCGACGGGATGGTCGTCTGCGACGCCAAGGGCGCGCCGTTGCGCGACGCGTTGATCTGGATGGACCGGCGCGCCGAAGCCCAATCGGCCGCGTTTGCCAAGCGCGTGTCGCGAGAAGACTTCTATCACCACGCAGGCGCCAACCTGGATTCGTCGCACGCGATCTTCAAAGCGCTCTGGGTCAAAGACGAGGAGCCCGACATCTTTGAGAGGGCGGCGTGCCTGATGCCGCCCGGCTCTTACGTGCTCCAGGAGGCTGCCGGCGTCCGGATGGTCGATTACTCGAACGCGTCCTCACTCGCCTTGCTCGATCCGCGGACGCGGACGTGGTCGGACGAGATCCTGGAGGCCGCCGATCTCGACGCTCGAATGCTTCCGGAGCTGGCGCCTGGAACTCAAAACGTTGGATGCGTGACCGATGCTTTCGCGGCGGTCACCGGGCTGTCGCGCGAGACGCGCGTGGTGGTGGGGTGCGGCGACGAGATGGCGGCCACGCTTGGTGCGGGAGTGTTCACGCCGGGCGAGGTCTGCGATGTCGTCGGCACAGCGGAACCGGTGTGCGCCGTTTCGTCCGCGCCACGAGAAGACCGCACGATGCTCGTCGAATGCCATCCGCACGGCGATCCGGACAGCTGGCTGCTCGAAAACCCCGGCTTCGTTTCCGGCGGCAACCTGCGCTGGTGGAGGGACCAGCTCTGCTCCAAGGACGACGAGTACGACGACGTCACCGCTCCCGCGGCCAATGTGGCGCCTGGCGCCGATGGACTGCTGTTCCTGCCGTGCATGCAGGGCGCGATGGCGCCGGAGTGGAATGGCGCGGCGCGAGGCGTCTTCTACGGACTGAGCCTGGCGCACACAAAGGCGCATATGACCCGGGCGCTGCTCGAAGGCAGCGCCTTCGCGCTGAGGGACATCCTGGAGGCGATGCGGAAAGCGGGACTGGATGTGCGCCGCCTGACCATCGTCGGTGGAGGCGCGAAAGGCGCGCTGTGGCGGCAGATCAAGGCCGATGTCACGGGGCTCCCAGTCCGCGTCCCGGAAAACATCGAGACGACCGCATCCGGGGCAGCGATCCTGGCGGCGGTCGGAGCCGATCTTTATCCGAACGTCGCCACGGCGGCCGGCGCATTCGTTCGTTATCGACCCGACGAGCACGCACCCGACCCCGAACGCGAAGCGGTCTATGCCGGGGCGTATCAGCGCTACCGCGACGTGTACTTCGCGCTGAAGCCGGTGTTCGATGCCTGACGCGCTGGTTGCCAGCGATGCCACTCGGGTCTTCCCACTGGAGCTCGACCGACGCTACCCCGTGGTTGTGCGCGGTGATGGCGCGTGGGTGGAAGACTCGTCGGGGAAACGCTACCTCGACGCGATGAGCGGCGGCTCGATGGCCGCGACGCTCGGGCATGGGCGGCGCGAGATCATCGCGGCCGCGGCCGCCCAGGCGGGCCGGCTTTCCTATGTTCACAACGAGCGGCTGACCAATCCTCAACGCGAGCAGCTGGCCGCCGAGCTGGTCGAGCTGGCACCTCCGGGGATGACGCGCGTGCGGTTCACGACGGGCGGCGCGGAATCGAACGAGATGGCGATCCAGATGGCACGCAGCTACCACGTGGAGCGCGGCGACACGAGCCGGTGGCAGGTCATCTCGCCGGCGCAGGCCTACCACGGCCCGACCATGGCCACTCTTGGGCTGACGGGACGGCCCGGGCTGCAGAGTCCGTTCGGACCTTACATCCCGCGTCACCGCCACATCCCGCCGAGCACGTGGCGGTTCGACCTCACCGGCCAGGCCGCCCTGGCCGCGCTCGACTCAGTGCTGGAAGAGGTGGGGCCAGAGAACGTGTCGGCGTACTTCTGCGAGCCGATCACAGCGGCTGCGCTCCCGGCCTACTCGCCGCCCGATCGCTTCTGGAAGGGCCTTGCCGAACGGAGGGACCGCCACGGCTTTCTCATCTGCTACGACGAGGTGGTCACGGGCATCGGTCGCGCCGGCCATTGGTTCGCCGCCGAGAAGCTGCCCCTGGTCCCGGACATCATCGCCACGGCCAAAGGCCTGGGCGCGGGATACGCGGCGATCGGAGCCGTGCTCTGCGCAGACCATGTGTATCAAGCGTTCGCCGACGGCTCGCGGAGGTTCACGCTCGGCCACACGTGGGACGGCGCTCCGCTCTCGTGCGCGGTCGGGCTCAAAGTCCTCGAGGTGCTGCGGAACGAAAGTCTGATCGAGCGGGTGCGCGAGAGAGGTCCGGACCTGAGGCATCAACTCGCGGCCGCGCTCGAAGGAATTCCGCTGGTGCGGGAGGTCCGTGGGCACGGCTTCCTGCTCGGCATCGAATATGTCGACCCTCGGGATGGGAATTCGTTCTTGCCGCCGGAGCTCGGGGTCGCCCGGCGCGTCGACCTGACGGCGATGGACCTCGGCCTCATCGTTTACTCGACCATGCCGACGCGCGACGGCTTCGCCGGCGATCAGACCCTTTTCGCGCCTCCGTTCACCTCCTCCGATGAAGAGCTGGCTCAGATGGTCGCGCGGTTCGCGGACACAATCCGGACGGTGGCGCGATCGCTCGAGGGGCAGCTGCGATGAACCCGAGCTGGAAGCCAAGATCCCTCATCCTGCAGCACGAAGCCGCGACACCTCCGGGCCTGATCAAGAGCTGGCTGGAAGAGCAATCGGCGGAGGTGGAGACGCTTCGCATCGACGAGGATGACCGCCCGGTGAACGCAGACGATTACGACCTCATCGTGTCCCTAGGCTCGGAGTTCGCCGCGTTCGACGACTCGGTTCCATTCGTGGCCCGCGAGGCCAGGCTCTTTGAGCAGGCGCTGGAGTCGGACGTTCCGATCCTCGGGCTGTGTTTCGGTGGACAGATGCTGGCGCGCGTGCTGGGCAGCCGCCTCTATCGCTCCGAGCAGTCAGAGATCGGCTGGCTTCAGGTGCGAAGTCACGATCCAGACCTCGTCAGCGCCGGCCCGTGGTTCCAATGGCATTTCGACACATTCACCGCGCCGCCGGGAGCAAGGATCGTCGCCGAGACCGATGTCGGGCCCCAAGCGTTCATCGCGGGCCGGAGCCTCGGCCTCCAGTTTCATCCCGAGGTCACGCCCGAGATCATGGACGAGTGGGTGCGCGTCTACCCGCATGAGCTGGAGGCCGAGGGGGTCGATCCGCGCGGCTTGCTGGAAGAGACCCGGCGGCGCGCAGAACAATCGAAGCACATGACGTGGCGGCTCTTCGACCAGTTCCGCGACCAGATCGCCAGCCGCCGGAAGACATGATCAGCGATCGGGTCTCGGCCGACCAGACGAGCACCTTTCCGCGCTTTCTCGACCTGGCCTACCCAAACATCGAGAGCGCGGAGGGAGTTTGGCTGTCAACCACGAGGGGAGCAAAGATCCTGGACGCGTGCTCCGGCGGCGCCATGGTCTCAAATCTCGGCCACGGCGCCCCTGACATTGTCCAAGCAGGCGCGCGACAGGCCGAGAGGATCGCGTACTTCTACATGGATCACTTCACCAACGAGCCACAGGAGGAGCTCGCCGCGCTGCTCGTCGCCGTGGCGGCGCCGGAGATGGCGCGCGTCCGCTTCGGTTCCAGCGGTTCGGAGGCGAACGAGACAGCACTGCGGCTGGCACGCGCTTACCACGTCGACCGCGGCGAGCCTGCGCGGTGGAGGGTGATCTCGCCCGCCCAGGCGTATCACGGCTCGACCATGGCGACCCTTGCGCTCAGCGGCCGCAAGCACACGCTTCAGGAGCCGTACACGCCATATCTTTCGCATCACCTCCACATCGCGCCCTCGACCTGGCGTTTCGATGTCACGGGCGAGGCCGCCCTACGAGAGCTCGACCAGCGGCTGGAGGAGGCCGGTCCGGAGACGATCGCCGCCTTTTTCTGCGAGCCCGTCAGCGGGGCGGCGCTGCCGGCGTATTCGTCGCCCGACAAGTTCTGGCTCGGGCTCCATCAACGCCGCGAGAAGCACGGGTTTTTGATCTGCTTCGACGAGGTGGTCACCGGCATGGGCCGCGTCGGAAGCTGGTTCGCATATCAGCAGCTGCCGATCGAGCCGGACATCGTGACGATCGGCAAAGGCCTGGGCGCCGGCTATGCCCCGATCAGCGCGGTGCTGTGCAAGCAGCACGTCTACGACGCCGTGGAAAGGGGCTCGCGCTTCTTCGACCTCGGACATACGTGGGACGGCGCACCGATCTCGTGCGCCACCGGCCTGGCCGTGCTGAACGCCATGATCGATCAACGATTGATCGAGCGGGTGCGCGAGCGCGGCCCCCGATTGCTGGAGCAGCTGCAGGCCGCGCTGCACGGCAATCCGATCGTGGCCGAGGTTCGCGGCCGCGGGTTCCTGCTCGGGATCGACCTAGTCGATCTTCCGGAAGAGATGCATGCCGACGAGCGAGTGGAAGATATAGCGCTTGGGCGCGGGCTGCTGGTGACGACGACACACTCGACGCAAGACGGCTACGCGGGTGACGAGGTGGTGTTTGCGCCGGCTTTCACAAGCTCCGACGGGGAGCTCGACATGATGATCGAGCGCCTTGCGGCGACACTCGGAGATGTAGCGTCCCGATGACGGAAACCAAGGTCGAGACTGCGCTTGGAACCGTTGATTTTCGACCTACGGAGCACGTCGAGTTCGTGCTGCTGGTCATCCCCGACGTGAACGGCTCGCTCCGCGGCAAGGCGCTTCGTCCGGATGCTTTCGAAGCCGCGGTTCGCCACGGCACTGTGATGACCGACCTGCTGTTGGCGCTCGACCCTGTGGACACGCCGATCGCCGATTACGAACAGTTCGGCATCCGCTCCGGCGCCGCAGACCTGGTCGTGCATCCCGATTCCTCGACTCTCCACGACCTGCAATGGCGGCCCGGCTGGAGGATATGCCTGGGCACGCCGAGCTGGCCCGACGGCAGCCGCTGCGAGCTGGCCTCTCGCGAGGTGCTCCGCGTTGGGCTTGCGCAGATGCTCGAGGTCGGCTACGACGTGATGGCGGCGATCGAATACGAGGTGCGGCTCACAGACGCGCAGGACCGCCTTGTCACCAGCGGGATCAGCTACAGCGCCGGCGAGGTCGCCGCCCTCGACGCATTCGTCAGCGCCCTGCGCCCAGCCCTGGAGGACCTGGGGGTGGAGATGACAGCCGTGCACACCGAGGCGGCTCCCGGATTGGTCGAGCTAAACCTCGCCGCTCGCCCAGGCCTCCAGGCTGCGGACGACGCCGCCTACACGAAGTTCGCGGTCAAGGATCTTGCCCGCTCGATGGGGATGCGAGCCAGCTTTCTTGCGAAGAGCGCCGCCGGCGAAGAAGGTTCCAGCGGCCACGTGCATTTCTCGTGCTGGCGTGGCGGCTCCAACGCTTTCGCCGAGTCCACCGAGGTGATGAACTCGGCGATCGCGGGGGTGCTCGGGCACCTGCCGGCCGCGTCTTTGCTGCTCAACCCGACCATCAACTCTTACAAGCGACTCGTGCCGGGATGGTTCGCGCCGACAAACGTCAGCTGGGGGGTGGAGAACCGCTCCTGCGCCGTTCGCGCCATCCAATCCCCACGGCCTGAGCTCTGCCGTTTCGAGTGCAGGCGACCCGGCGCCGACGCCAACCCCTACCTGGCGCTGTCGGCGATCGTCGTCTCCGCCGCCGACGGCTTGCGCGGCAATGCCAGGGTGCCGGCGCCGGTGGAGGGAGACGCGTACTCGCAACCGGGGCTCGCAGCGCTCCCTGGGTCGCTTGAAGCAGCCCTCAGGGAGTTCGAGGCTGACGCGACTTTGCGGCTTGGGCTTGGCGAGGTGTTCAGCGCTTACTACGCGACCTCACGTCGATGGGAGCTGAAAGCCTGGCAGGAAGCCGTGACGGAGTGGGAAAAGAGCCGCTACGACCGCAGCGTCTGACTCCGCCGCGCCCGCTCGACGAAGCGTTCGAAGAGCCTCCGCGCCCAGGGAAGGTCGCAGGCAAGCTCTTCGGGATGGCACTGCACCGCGACGATGAGGCCGTCCGACGTCTCGACAGCCTCGACCGTGCCATCGTCACCGCGGGCCGTTTGGACCAGGCCGGGCGCCAGCGTCCCGATCGCCTGGTGATGGAGGCTGTTGACGCGGATCTTGTCTTTGCCGGCCGCCCGCCCGAGCTCTGAACCCGGATCGACGTCGATGGTGTGCGCCAGGTGGCCGCGCCCAAACGACCTGACCTCGTGGCCCTCGAGGTGCTGGACGAGAGATCCCCCCATAGCGACGTTGATCACCTGCTGGCCGCGGCAGATGCCCAAAACGGGCAGACCCTGGGCGCGGGCTTGACCAAACAGGCGGAGCTCGGTGTCGTCCAGGTCTCGGTCGATGGGTCCGATCTTGGGATCAGGCTCTTCTCCATAGAGGGCCGGGTCGACGTCCCAGCCGCCGGGAAGGAGCAGGCCGTCCACCGGCGGCAGCGAGGCGGTGCCTGGAGGTAGCTCGACGGGCTGCGCCCCCACGGCTTCCACGGCACGCTGATAGGGGACGTAATACTCCGCGCCGCGGCGCGGGCTGGTCGTGATGCCGATCCTAGGCCGTCCGTTATTGGGCATTGTTTTGCGACAAGATTACGGGCGTTACCGGGCAACTTGTCAAGGACCGTCCACATGGGCCTGAATAGGCCAGAAATGTAATGGCTGTTACAGAGAAAGGAGTCGGAGAGGTCGTCCGGCAGCGCCTGGACTCGCTGAGCCCGGCCGAACGCCGCCTCGCCCGGGTGCTCCTGGCGTCGTATCCGATCGCAGGGCTGGAGAGCGTGGCCCGCTTTGCAGAACGGGCCTCGGTCAGCCCTCCCACCGTGACGCGTTTCATCACCAAGCTCGGTTTTCGCGGCTACCCGGAGTTCCAGGAGAGCCTGCGTCGCGAGGTCCAATCCCGACTTAGCTCGCCCCTGGCGCGCTACCGCGACGAACCCAAACGCGACTCCGTCGTAAATGACGCGCTCGAGGTTTCCACTCACAACCTGAGAGCGACGCTCGGGCTGCTGTCCGACCGCGACGTCAAGGAGGCGGTGAAGCTGCTCGCGGACGTGCGCCGCCGGATCATGATCCTCGGCGGGCGCGTGAGCGCGCCGCTCGCGCGCTACCTCGCCGGCCAGCTGCACCTGCTGCGCCCGGGGGTCGGACTCGTCGATGCGGAGCGGAGCGCGCCGGCGCAGCAGCTCATCGACATGCGCAAGACCGACGTGCTCATCGTCTTCGATTACAGGCGCTACCAGCCCGACACGATCGAGTGCGCGCGCGTCGCGTCGAGCCGGGGTTGCGACGTGATCCTGTTCACCGACCCGTGGCTCTCGCCCGCCTCGGCTTTTGCACGCCAGGTGCTCGTCACGAGCGTGGAGACTGTGGGACCGTTCGACTCGCTGGTGGGAGCGATGGCCGTGGTCGAAGCGCTCATCGCCGCCGTCCTGGGGGAGCTAGGCGCGCGCGCGGAGATGCGCATGCAGAGCCTGGAGCGGCTGCGGGCCGGCGACGTGCTAGGCGGGAGCGACTCGGGAAGCTAGTGCGAGCTTAAGCCCCTCACCCGGCCCCTCTCTCCGAGGGAAAGAGGGTGTACCGCTCGGGATCGCGCTCGAACTCGGACCGACACCCCGTCGAGCAAAACCAGAACGTAGTGTCACCGCGCACAGTCTTGTGCGGGCTCGTCAGCGGGTCCACCGTCATCCCACAAACCGGGTCGGTGGCGAACGTCACGGGTGAGGGGTCGATCGGCGCCGGTTTCGAGGCGCGCTTCCGTCGCGCGGTGACAACCTCCGCTAGCGCGAGCAGGGCGATCTCCTCCTGCGTCCCGCCGCGGACTTTCCCGGCCGGCGTCCGCACGCGCGCGATCGTGTGCTCGTCGAGGCCACGGCGCAGGAGCTCCGTCCGCACGGCGACAGCCCGGCGGGTGCTTGCGATGAGGCCGACGTCCAGGTCGGGATGACTCAGCGCGGCCTCCAGGGCGTCTTCGTCGTAGTGCCCCATCGTCGCCACTACCGCATAGGCGTCCCGGGCCGAAACCTCCAGCGTCGCCACCTCCGCCTGGCTTACGGTTCGGGCGCGAAAGCCGGTGAGCTCGCCTAGCTTTACCAGGGTCGTCGCCGCCGGACCCTCGCCGAACACCAGCAGCAGCGGCTTAGGCAGGCGCGGCTCGATGAAGATGTCGAGCGAGCCGCCGCTCGGGCATGTCGTCGCAATCATCAGCTCTCCGCGCGTGCGCGACTCCTTTACCTCCTCCCCTCCGACGATGTGGATGAGCTGCGCCGTGCCCTCGGCCAGCGCCCGGAGCGCCTCGCGCCTCACTGTCGGCTCGGAGCAGCTTCCCCCGATCCATCCGCGCAGCCGGCCGTCGGCGGTGATGACGGCCTTGTCGCCTGGCCGCGCGGAGGTGGGCGCCTCGCAGCGCACGACCGTCGCCAGCACGCATGGCGTGCCCGCGGCCTCGTACTCACGCAGCAGGTCGAGCGCTTCTTCGCCTATTCGTTTACTCCCGCCGCTCGCAGCGCCGCCCACACCTTGTCGGAGGTCACGGGCATGTCGATGTTGGTCACACCATAGGGCGCCAGCGCATCCATCACGGCGTTGACGTACGCCGCCGGCGAACCGACCGTGGGTGACTCGCCGACGCCCTTGGCACCGAGCGGGTGATGAGGCGAAGGCGTGACGGTCTCCCCGAGCTCGAATCGCGGCGTCTCCCACGCCGTCGGCAGCAGATAGTCGATGAAGTTGGAGCCGATGCAGTTGCCTTCGGGATCGAATGTGATCAGCTCCATGAACGCGATGCCGTATCCCTCCGCGAGGCCGCCGTGGATCTGACCCTCGACGATCATCGGGTTGATCCGCACCCCGCAGTCGTCGACCGCGACCACCCGTCGGACCTTGACCTGGCCGGTTCCTTTGTCGATGTCGATCACGACCGCGTAGGTGCCAAACGGGTAGGTCATGTTCGGCGGGTCGTAGTAGTGCACGCCCTCGAGCCCGGCCTCCATGCCATCGGGGATGTTGGTGTAGGCGGCGAAGGCGATCTCCTGGATGGTCTTGGCCTTGTCCGGCGAGCCTTTGACGTAGAACCTGCCCGACTCCCACTCCAGGTCTTCTTCGGCCGCCTCGAGCAGGTGGGCCGCGATCTTCCGGCCCTTGTCCCGCAGCTTGCGCGCCACCATCGCGGTGGCCGCGCCGGCGACCGGCGTGCTGCGTGACGCATAGGTGCCGAGGCCGTACGGCGCCGTGTCCGTGTCCCCTTCTTCGACTGCGACGTCGGCCGCGGGGATGCCCAGCTCCTCGGTGACGATCTGGGCGAAGGTCGTCTCGTGGCCCTGGCCCTGCGACTTGGTGCCCATCCGCAGGATGGCCTTGCCGGTCGGATGCACGCGCAGCTCGGCGCTGTCGAACATCCGCAAGCCGAGGATGTCGAACTCGGCGCCATGTCCGGCACCGACGACCTCGGTGAAGCTTGCGATCCCGATGCCGGTGACCTCGCCCTTCTTGCGCCGCGCCTTTACGTCCTTGCGCAGCTCGTCGTAGCCGAGCTGCTCCAGCGCGACGTTCATCGCCTTCGGGTAGTCGCCGCTGTCGTAGACCCAACCCGTCGCTGAGTGGTACGGAAACTGCTCGGGCTGGATGAAGTTCTTCATCCGGAACTCAGCCTGGTCCATGCCGAGCTCGATCGCGGCGTTGGTCACGAGGCGCTCGATCAGATAGCTCGCCTCGGTGACGCGGAACGAACAGCGATAGGCGACGCCGCCCGGCGCCTTGTTGGTGTAGTAGCCGTCGGCGGTAACGTGGGCAGTCGGGATGTCGTAAGAGCCGGTGACGATGTGGAAAAGCCCGGCCTTGAACTTCGTCGGCTGGGCGTCGGCGAAGAAGGCGCCGTTGTCGCTGTCCAGGTGGACCCGGAGCGCGAGCATCTTGCCGTCCTTGTCGACGGCAAGGTCTCCGGTCATGTGGAAGTCGCGCGCGAAACCGGTCGAGATCAGGTTCTCGGTTCGGTCCTCGACCCATTTCACCGGCCGGCCGATGAGCAGGCTCGCCGCTGTGGCGACGACGTAGCCGGGGTAGACCGGCACCTTGTTGCCGAATCCGCCGCCGATGTCTGGCGAGATGACCCTGATGTTCTGCTCCGGTAGACCGGTGACCAGGGCGAACACGGTCCGGATCGCGTGCGGCGCCTGGCTGGTCATGTAGATGGTCGCCTTGCCCGTCGCGCCGTTGACATCGGCGATGCAGCCGCATGTTTCCAGCGGTGCGGGATGGCAGCGCGGATAGAACGTGTGCAGGCGCACGACCTTGTCGGCCTTTGCGAAGGCGGCCTTGGTCGTCTCCTGGTCGCCTGCCTCCCAGTGGTAGATGTGGTTGTCCTTCTGGTTCTCCTTGTCGTCGCGGATCAGCGCCGCGCCGGCCTCCTTTGCCTGCTGCGGGCTGATGACCGCGGGGAGCACGTCGTAGTCGACCATGATCGCGTCGCGGGCGTCCTCCGCCTGGTACTTGCTCTCGGCGATGACCGCGGCCACCTCTTGGCCCTGGAAACGCACCTTGTCGGTGGCAAGCACCGCCTGGGTGTCGTAGCTCAGCGTCGGCATCCAGGCCAGTTTGTGCTGCGCCATCAGCTCGCCGGTCACCACCGCGATCACGCCGGGCATCCCGGACGCGGCGGCGGTGTCGACCGAGCTGATGCGTGCGTGCGCGTGCGGGCTGCGCAGGATCGCCATGTGCAGCATCCCCGGCAGCTCGATGTCGTCGAGGTAGTTGCCTTTGCCGCGGATGAAGCGACCGTCTTCCTTGCGCTTGATCGACTCCCCGATCCGGCCGTGCATGTGGACTTCCGTCGCCATTACTGACCACCCGGCGCGGCGCCGGCCTTCTCGCGCGTCGTCGCTGTCGCCGCCTCGCGCAGCATCGCCGCGTGCTTGATTGCCTTGACGATGTTCATGTAGCCGGTGCAGCGGCAGATGTTCCCGCTGATCGCCCAGCGGATCTCATCCTCCGTGGGATTCGGGTTGCGCTCCAGCAGCGATGTGCCGACCAGCATCATGCCCGGCGTGCAAAAGCCGCACTGGAGGCCGTGCTCCTCATGAAAACCGATCTGGATCGGAGAGAGGTTTGCCCCTTGAGCGAGCCCTTCCACCGTCGTGATGCTGCGGCCCGTCGCCTGCACCGCCAGGACCGTGCACGACTTGACCGGCTCACCCTCGATCAGGACCGTGCACGCGCCGCAGCTTGACGTGTCGCATCCGACGTGGGTGCCCGTGAGGCGAAGGTTCGTGCGCAGAAAGTCGACGAGAAGCACCCGCGGTTCGACGTCGCCTGAGCGGTCGGAGCCGTTGACCGTGAGTGTGACTTTCACGCTTTGACCTCCTTCGCGCGCGCGATCGCGGTTTTGAGGCCGCGCTGGACGAAGACCCGAACCACGTCCTTCTTATATGCGGCGCTGCCGCGGAGGTCGTCTTTCGGTTCCGCGGCTTCGGCGGCAAGGCGCGCCGCCTCGGCGATGACCTGGTCAGTGGGCTCCTTGCCGTCGAGTGAGCGCTCTGCCTCGGTCGCTTTGATGTTGTGCGGGCCGACCGCGGTCAGACCGATGCCGCAGCTCGCCACCTTGTCGCCGTCGAGCTCAACCTGGACCGCGACCGCGACCGTGGCGAAGTCGCCGACCCTGCGCTCGAGCTTGAGGTAGGCACCGCCGGAGGGGCCCTTGCGTACCGGTATGCGGACCTCGGTGGCGACCTCCTCCGCCTTCAGCGCGGTCTCGAACGGGCCCTTGAAGAAATCCGATGAGTGAAGCACCCGCTCGCTCGCCGCCGATCGGGCAACGATCTCCGCGCTCAAGGCCAGCATCACCGAGCCCCAGTCACCCGCGGGGTCGGCGTGGCACACCGAGCCGACGAGCGTGCCGCGGTTGCGGACCAGCGGATCGGCGATCCAGTTGGCGGCCTCGACCATCATCGGCGCCGTCTTCGCCAGCTCCTTGCTGCCGGCGATGTCGACATGGCGGACGAGGGCGCCGATCGCCAGGTGTCCGTCGTCGCGCCGGATGGTGTTCAGGCCGGGCAGGCGGGCGATGTCGACCACGAGCTCGGGGCGCGAGAAGCGGAGCTTGAGCAGGGGGATCAGGCTCTGGCCGCCGGCCATCACCTTGGCCGCCTCACCGTGCTGCTTGAGGACCGAAAGCGTCTCGTCAAGGCTGGTGGGAGCGCGATAGTCAAAAGCGGCAGGAAACATGCCGTACCTCCCCAGAAAAAGCGGCTAGACCGCGCTCGTAATAACACCGCGGCCTGAGGTTGTCAAACAAGCTTGCGAGTACGATTCGGGCATGGTCATAGAGGCCGTCAAGGCACTCAGCGCGCAAGAGATCACCGAGCTCTGCTTGCGTCACACGCTGTACGACTGGTCCGCCCAGTCGGGGTTGAACCCACTGCCCGTCTCGAGCGCGGAAGGCGTCCACTTCCAGACCGCGGACGGACGGCGGTTCATCGACTTCAACAGCCAGCTCATGTGCGTCAACGCGGGTCACGGAGACCGGCGGATCATCGAAGCGATCAAACGGCAAGCCGACCAGCTGCCGTACATCAGCCCATTCATGGCCCACGAGCCGCGGGCGCGGCTGGGCGCGAAGCTCGCCGAGCTGCTTCCGGGCGACATCGACAAGTTTTTCTTCACGCTCGGCGGTGCGGAATCCAACGAGAACGCGATCAAGATGGCGCGCGCCGTGACGGGGCGGCCGAAGATCCTTGCCCGGTATCGGTCGTACCACGGCTCGACCGGCGGCGCCGTGCAAGCGACCGGCGATCCGCGGCGGTGGCCGAACGAGGGCTCCGGCGCCGGCATCGTGCACGTCCTGGATCCGTACCACGGCATCCAGCGCGGGTGGGACACGGTCGAGGAAGCGCTCGCCAACCTCGAGGAGGCGATTCAGCTCGAGGGACCTTCGACCATCGCCGGCTTCATCCTCGAGCCGATCACCGGCACCAACGGCATTCTCGTGCCGCCAGACGGCTACCTCCAGGGCGTGCGCACGATCTGCGACCGCTACGGGATCCTGATGATCTGCGACGAGGTCATGACCGGCTTCGGGCGGACGGGCCGGTGGTTTGCGGTCGACCACTGGGGCGTGGTGCCGGACCTGATCACGATGGCCAAAGGCCTGACATCCAGCTACGTTCCTCTGGGCGCGGTCGGCATGCGGCCGCAGGTCGCCGCTTTTTTCGATGACCACGTCTTCTATGGCGGGTTGACGTACAACAGCCATCCCCTCGCGTGCGCGGCCGCGCTGGGAGCGATCCAGGCCTACGAAGAGGACGACATGGTGGGCAACTCGCGGCGCATGGGCGAAGTGCTCGTGCGCCTGCATCGACGGCTGCGCGAGCGGCATCCATGCGTCGGCGCGACGCGGTCGCTCGGTTTGTTCGGATGCCTCGAGCTTGTGCGCGACCGTCAGACCCTGGAGCCGCTGGCGCCGTTCAACGGGACCTCACCGGAGATGAAAGCGATCGCGCAGGCCCTTCTGGAAGGAGGGATGCACACCTTCGTACGCTGGAATACGATCATGACCAACCCGCCGCTGTGCATCACCGAGGCCGAGCTCGAAGAGGGCTTCGAGATCCTGGACGGCGCGCTTGAGATCGGCGACCGAGCCGTCCGAGATTAGCCAGGAGGAGCTGCGCGCTCTGCAGCTTGGGAAGCTGCGGGCGGGCCTGACGCACGTCCTGGCCACCAATGCGTTCTGGCGCGAACGCCTTAACAGCCTGAGTGGCTGGGACGATTTCGAGCGCCTACCGTTGACGTCGAAATCAGAGCTTCTCGCGGACCAGACCGCCCATCCACCGTTTGGCACCAATCTCACCTTCCCAGTGGATCGCTACGTGCGCCTGCACCAGACGTCGGGATCCAGTGGCGATCAACCGCTGAGGTGGCTCGACACCGAGGACTCCTGGGATTGGTGGATTCGGATCTGGGCCGGCCACGTATACCGGGCGGCCGGCGTCACCTCCACCGATCGCTTGTTTTTCGCGTTCTCGTTTGGACCTTTCATCGGTTTCTGGTCCGCGTTCGATGGGGCCCACCGGCTCGGCGCGCTTTGCATCTCTGGCGGTGCGATGACAAGCGAGCAGCGCGTGCGCAACATGCTCGACATTGGTGCCACCGTCCTGCTGTCGACGCCGACGTACGCGCTGCGGCTGGCCGAGGTGGCAAGGCAGATCGGAGTCAACGTTTCAGCGGCGGGGATCGGCAAGACCATCCATGCCGGCGAGCCTGGCGCGAGCATCCCTGCGACCCGGGACGCGATCGAGGCGGCTTACTCCGCGGTGTCTTTCGACCACACCGGCATGACCGAGCTTGGCCCGACCGGGTTCAGCTGCTCGGCGCGCGACGGCGTGCATCTGATCGAGTCGGAGTTCATCTTCGAGGTGGCCGCCGACGGCGAGCTGATCGCCACCAATCTCGGTCGCTGGGGGATGCCACTGATCCGTTATCGGACAGGGGATCGGGTCGTCGTTTCGCGCGAGCCGTGCTCGTGCGGGTCGAGCTTCATGAAGGTGGTGGGTGGGATCCGGGGGCGGGTCGACGACATGTTCACGGTGCGCGGCGTGAACCTGTACCCCTCCCAGGTCGAAGACATCGTCCGGCGGTACCAGGAAGTCACCGGGTTCGTGATCGAGCACCGGCGCGAGCGGCTCATGGACGAGGTCGCGTTGGTGATCGAGACACCGGTGGCTTCGTTTTCGACGGAGCGGTTGGAGGCGGACCTGCGCCAGGCGCTGGGCGTACGGCTGGATTGCCGGGTGGTCACGCCCGGCACGCTGCCGCGCTCGGACCTGAAGTCGCAGCGGATCGTGCGCGTCCCTCCCGCCGGAGGATGAGAGTCGCCGAGCTGCCGGCTCTGGCCGCTCCCGCATGAGGCACAGCGCCAGCTCCTTCTGAGTCTGAGGGGAAAGCTGTGGACGTTTGGGACGTGGGATTTTTGCGATTCAAATGAGCTGGCGCGGCTGCCCGGAGACACTGTGATCGTGAAGTCGCGCTACAGCGGGTTTCACGGCTCCGCTCTCGATTCGGGGTGGCCGGCTCGGAGGATGTCGCCACTTGTTTGAGGGACGGGCTGTAAAACTTAAGGCTGAATAGAGAGGGATAGGCCCTCTTCCAACGCGAGCGACACCGTGGCGCGAGCCTTGGAAGCCGGCTCGACGCCGTACCGCGATAGCAACGGATCGGCGAGCTCGCGATAGACCCGGACGGTCGTGCGCATGGCATCGATCAGGAATTCCTTGTCGAAAGTGCCGTAGGTGCGCTCGATGGAAGCGGCGTGCTCGCCGACCAATTGCTCAGCGAAACGCGCTCCTCGGTAGCGCTGCTCGTGGCTCAGGGCCAGCAGCCGAAACAGAACCACGTCCCTCACCAGGTTGAGAGCGCTGACCGCCTCCCAAAGCTCGCCGCGGAGAGTCTTGCACTGGATGTACCAGGCCCACGTCCAGATCCGTGCCTCCATGTAGGTCAGCTCGGCTACCGGGTCGGCGACGTAGGACTTCGAGAGCGCTTCGGTCACGTCGTTGCGGCGCTGCCACAAAACAAGGACCTGTCTGCCTTCGTTCTTATCCCCCGCTTCGGCCAGTTCGGTGAACAGGAAGTCCACGTGCATAAGGTCCTCGTAGAGGGTGATCAGCAGATGAGGTTCGCCGACGTGGTCGCCCGTAAAAGCAGCGATAAGAGGGCCGCATGCGCGGGCCAACTCCTCGCGGCGTGGGAACACTCGCCCAAACGATCCGTTGGCGAGAACGACGCGAAGATCGAGGTCCGAGTAGGAATCGGGCGCGCCGCCGACGAATGACCCTGCAATGGCCATGCCCACCACATCGTGCTCGGTCAAGCCCATCCGGCATGCCGCCACCAGGCGCTCTTTGTGCCGGGGCAGGTGGTCGATGCCGCTGGGCAGCCGGAAGTCCATCCGCGGAGTATGGAGGAGCTACCTGCGCTCGTTCGCCCGAACGACCTCGGTCAGGAGCCTCAACAACTCGTCTCGTTGTCCCGCGTTCAATGGTCCAACCAGGCGCGCCGTCATCGCGTACGTGCGTGGGATCAGCTGCTGCACCGTCTGCAGCCCTTTGGTGGTCAGCTTGATCGTCTTGCGGCGGCCGTCGCGAGTGTCGCGTTCGGTCCGAATCAGTCCGCGCGCGCTCAGGCGCGAGACCATTTCGGCCATCGTCGATCGGTCCAGCGATACGCGCTGTCCCAGCGTGCGCTGGTCAAGGTTAGGTTCGCCATACAGGGCGTTGAGCGCCGCGAACTGAGGCGAAGTGATGGTGTGCGAGACCTCCTCTTCCCAGAGCAGGTTCATCGCCTGGACCGCGCGGCGCAAGAGGTGTCCGGGATGCTGCATCAGGTCTTCGGGTGGATGGGGCTCAGGCATCCCGCTTCTTCTCGACCACTCGATAGCCGACGGGCATGAGGCGCAGTCCCAATCTCTCCTCCACAGTGCCCCAAACACCGCGGGGCAGGACGAGGGCGAAAAGAGCGGCTGTCGCTCCAAGACCGACCAGATACCAGGGGCCACCCTGGGTGAATGTGGTCTGGATGGCGAATAGAAGGATCGCGCCCAGGATCGGACCTTCGAACGTGCCCAGGCCGCCGACCAGGACCATGAAGATCATGTACGCGGACCACTGCACGCTGAAGATCGAACCCGGTTCGATGAAGAGCGTGTTGGCGACGATGAGCACGCCCGCGGCACCGCAGCCCAGCCCGGCAAGCACGAACAGCAAGCGTTTGCGGGCGGCCACGCGAACCCCCAGCGAGCGCGCGGCGTCTTCGTCATCGCGAATCGCCTGGAGCGACGCGCCGAGCGGGGACCGCAGCAGTAAGAACAAGGCGGCGAGAAAGACCACTGTGAAGGCCAGCGCGAGCCAGAAGGTGTACGCCTGACGAAAGTTCGGTTCGTACTGGTTCAGCTGGGTCAGCGAGATGCCGGTGCCGGCGCCAAGGTTCTGGTCCAGCCTGATGATGATCGAGATCACCTCCGCGATCACCCACATCCCGATCGCGAACTGCGCCGCCCGTAGGCGCAGGGCGAAGAGCGAGATGGGCAGTGACACGGCGCCGGCGAGCAGAGTCGCGAGCAGCATCGCGGGATAAGGAGAGATGCCCAGACCGGAGAAGAAAACCGTGCCGTAGGCGCCGATGCCGATGAACGCCTGCTGGCCCACGGAGAGCAGGCCGCCGTATCCGGCAAGCGCGTTCCACATCACCGCCAGCAGAACAAGGATGAGGAGCGTGGTGAGCTTCTGCACCACGTCCGGCTCAAAGATCAAGGGAACGCATGCGAGCAGGATCACCAGCCCGCCGGAGCCACCGGTGAACAGTTTCGAGGTGCGCGTCCAGCGCTCGACTTTCATCCCATAGACCTGAGTAGAAGGCGGCCGCCGCCGAACCTGACGATCAGCACGGCGAGGAACAGGAGGTGGCCCGCCATCACCGCGAGCTGTGGGTGGATCTGCGCACCCAACGTCTGAGCGACACCGAGCGCGATTCCCCCGACGAGCGTGCCCCATAGCGAGCCCATGCCGCCAATCACGACCGCCTCGAAAGCGAAGATCAGCTGCGTCGGGCCGCTGACCGGGTCGAAAACGGACCTGATGCCGAGGAAAAGGCCACCAAGCGCGGCGATGCCCACCGCGATCGCCGTAGCGCGCGCGTACACCGCGTGGCTGTCGATGCCCACAAGCTCGGCCGCGTCGGCGTCCTCGGCGGTCGCGCGCATCATCCAGCCCACGCGCGTCTTGGAGAGAAACAGCTGCAGCCCGCCAAAGACGATCACCGCGACCACCAGCACGAGCAGGCCGAGCGCGGAGACCGAGAGACCGCTCGTCACCTGCCAGCTCGCGGTCGTCACGCTCCCGGCGCTGCCGCCCAGCGAGTGCACATCTGGCGAGAACCCGAGCTGGAGGAGGTTCTGGATCACGATCGAGAGGCCAAAGGTCGCGAGCAGTGGAGTCAGGATTCCCGCCTTGAGGCTGCGCTCCAGAACGATGGCCTGCAGGACGTAGCCCAACACGATCATCACGGGCAGCGCCACCGCGAACGCGACGAAGGCCGAGGCGCCGGTGTGCTCGACGATGACGAAGATCACGTACGCGCCGAGCACCGCCAGGTCGCCGTGCGCCAGGTTGATGATCCTCATCACGCCGAACATGAGCGAGAGCCCGCACGCAAGCACCGCATAGAAGGCGCCGAGAAAGATGCCCTGGAGGACCGCGTTGACGATGGTCAAGCGGGGCGCCTCAGCCCGAAATACGCGCGGACTACACGATCGCGGTCGAGCGAGGCGGCCTCGCCCTCGAGGACCACGCGACCTTCGAGCATGCAGATCACCCGGCCTGCGACTTTCAACGCGCGCGTCAGGTCCTGTTCGACGAGCAAGACGGTCGCGCCTTCCTTGATCACGTCGCCGAGCGAGCGATAGACCGCATCGACGACGACCGGCGCGAGTCCGAGCGAAACCTCGTCCAGCAAAAGGAGCCGTGGATTGCTCATAAGGGCGCGCCCGATCGCCACGGCCTGCTGCTCCCCTCCCGAAAGATTGGCCGCCGGCATGTGGCGGCGCGGCTGGAGGAGAGGAAAGACCTCGAGCACGGACTGCACCTTCCAACGGCCGCGGCGGCCGGCCGCCGCGACGCGCAGGTTCTCTTCGACGGTCAGGCCGGGAAACAGCCGCCTGCCCTCGGGCACGAGAGCGATCCCCAGACCGACGCGGCCATGCGGGGGCGTTCGGGTGATATCGGCGCCGTCGAATTCCACCCGCCCCGCATGCGGTCGATGGGCTCCGGCGAGCGCACGCAGGAGCGTGGTCTTGCCGGCGCCGTTGGCGCCGATCAGCGCGACCGTTTCGCCTTCCGCGATCTCCAGCGATACGCCCCTGACGGCTTGGAGAAGGCCGTAACGGCAATCGAGATCGGTGACGCGGAGCAGCGTCATGCCTTCCCACCGAGGTAGGCGTCGATCACGGCGGCCTGTGCGACCACGGTGGACGGAGGTCCCTCGGCGATCACCCGTCCCGCGTCCATGCAAACGAGGCGGCCGACCACCTGGAGGAGAACGTGAACGATGTGCTCGATCCACAGCACGGCGATGCCGCGGTCGCGAAGGCCGGCCACCATCTCGACCAGCGCGGCCGACTCGGCGTCGGTCAGGCCACCCCCGATCTCATCGAGAAGCAGGACGGCCGGCTCGACCGCGAGCGCGCGCGCCAGCTCCAGACGCTTGCGCTGCATAAGGCCAAGACCCTCGGCCCGACGGTTGGCGACATGGGTGAGGCTGCACTGGTCGAGAACTTGCAGGCAGAGCTCGTACGCGTCCGGGCCTTGCTTTCCGCCGCCCGACGTCGCCGCCACCAGGACGTTCTCGAAGACCGTCATGCCGACGAATGGCCGTGGCACCTGATGCGTCCGCGCGATGCCGAGCTTGCATCGCTCGGCCGCGCTCTTCTGGGTGACGTCGCGGTCGCGGAACGTGACGCTGCCGGAGTCGGGCGCAAGCGCGCCGGAAAGCACGTTCAAGAGAGTTGTCTTACCCGCGCCATTGGGCCCGACGATGCCGACGACCTCACCTTGCGTCAGCTTGAGGCTGACACCCTCCAGCACCGCCAGCGCGCCGAAGCGTTTCCGGACGTCGACCGCGGCGAGGACCGCCGCCTCCACTGCCTAGCCCGGGTAGGGCTGCAGGGTCGAGGCGATCGGCACGTTCGTGTCGGCGGAGTTCTCGCAGATCACGAAGTCGATCGGCCACTTGGAGACGCCCTGCTTCCACTGCCCGCCGATGATCGGCGTGCTCACCACCTGCGGCACCGGCACTCCCGCGAACGAGACCGGCTTCGACCAGTCGAGGTTGCCCACCGGGGTCTCGACTTTGAGCGTCTTCATCGCCTCGATGATTTTTGAGCGGTCTTTCGGCGCGCCGCTTGCGGTCAGCGCGGCGGCGGCGACGTCGAACAGCGAGAGGCTTGCTCCCAGCTGCTGGTTCCATTGCTTGCCGCTGGTCGACTCATAGCCGTCGCCAAGCTGCTTGCTGGTGACGCCGGTCAGCGAGGACTTGTATGGCCACGTCGGCGCCCAGTACACACCAGAGGCAAGCCCATTGCCGTGTGGAGCTACCGCCGTCACCTGCGAAGGAAAAAGGCCCGTCTTCGCGATCTGACCGATCTTCACGTGCTTCGTGTACCCCTGCTGCGCGGCCTGGTTCCAGAACGTGGTGAAGTCCGGCGGGATGGGGAAGGTATTGAAGATCTGGCAGTCCTCGCGAATGAACCGCTGGATCTGGACCGTGTAGTCGTTGGTCCCGTCCTCGTACGGACCGGGATCGACGATCTGGTAACCGGCGTTCTTGAGCAGCGGTCCGAGCGCAGCTCGGATCGCGTTTCCGTCAGCATCGTTCGGCCACATGACGGCGACCTTTTTGTTGGTCGTCACCTGCGGCCAGAGGTGCGTGTACGCGAGAAAGAACTGCTCGACGCCGAAGCAGTAGTGGAACGTCGACTTGTACGGCGAGGGCTGGCCGGGCTTGGCGCCGCGGCCGAGATACCACGCCTCCCAGGGCACCACCGTGGAGATGCAGGGAACGCCCGCCGCTTCGCACGCGTCGGAAACCGGGTTCACGGTCTCAGGTGTGGAGGTCGCGAGCATGAGGTCGACCTTTTGAGTCTGGATCAGCTCGTTGGCGACCTGCGCTCCCACCGAGGGCGTCGATTGCCCGTCGCGGTTGACGATCTCGACCAAGTAGTTGGTACCGCCGATCGACAGCCCTTTCTTGAAGGCGCTCCGCGCCAACCCGAGCACATACGCGTCTGGTTCGCCGAATCCTGATGCCGGGCCCGTGATGGGGCTGACGAAGCCGATCTTGATCGTGCCCGACGATGTCGACGTGGTCGAGGCAAGGCAGGACTCAAGCACACCGGGGACAGTCAGGCCTCCGAGGACAAGGCCGGTGGTCTTGAGCATCTCGCGACGTGTGATTGACAAGTGACACCTCCCCTTGTGTGAGAAGTGCGCCCTGCGCCGCGCCCGGCGTGAGGCGGCTGGAGCGCAATTGCTCCGTGTACCGACTATCGGAGTTTGCGCCGGTTCATAATCCTCGTCAAGGGCTGTGGACGACCTCGAGTACGAGCCGCCCTACCTCTATCCGGAGTACCGCTCCACCGAGCGGCGCGCGCCCAAGCAAGAATTGGTCAAGCTTCCGGACGAGTGGTTTCATCGCGCCCGCGGGCCCGCATTCGGGCGCATCCCGGTAGGGCCGGACGACGCCGACCTGACGCGCCAGCATGCGGGCGAGCCGCTCGGCGAGCGGATCATCATCACGGGCCGGGTCATCGACTCCGACGGGCGGGCGGTGCGCAGCACTTTGATCGAGATCTGGCAGGCGAACGCGGCCGGACGGTACGTCGACCCGGTCGACGATCACCCCGCGCCACTGGACCCGAACTTCACAGGCGCTGGACGATGTCTCACGGATGACGATGGTGTGTATCGCTTCGTCACGGTCAAGCCGGGCGCGTACCCGTGGCGCAATCATGCCAACGCGTGGCGACCGGCCCACGTGCATTTCTCACTGTTCGGGCCGTCGCTGGCGAGCCGGCTAGTCACGCAGATGTACTTCGCCGGCGACCCGTTGATCCCTTTCGATCCGATCCTCAACTCGATTCCCGATCCTCGCGGTCGCCAGCTGCTGTGGTCGAGGTTCGACCTCGAGACGACGGTGCCGGAGTGGGCGCTGGGCTATCGATGGGACATCGTCTTACGTGGTCGCGACGCGACGCCCGTGGAGCCGTGACGCCCACCCCATCGCAGACCGTTGGGCCCTTTTTCGGCTTCGCGTTGCGGCGGGTCGATGACGGCGACGGAATTCCGGTCGAAGGTCAGGTGCTGGACGGCGCGGGTGAGCCAGTCGTGGATGCGCTCATCGAAGCGTGGCGCGAGGGTGATTTCGCGCGCTGCCGCACCGATGACGAGGGGGCATTTCGTTTCACCGCCCGCAAGAGGCGGTTCCTCAACATCACGGTCTTCGCGCGTGGGCTGCTCCGACATCTCAATACGCGGATGTACTTTCCCGGCGAACAAGATGCCATCCTCGAGATGGTCGACCCAGGGCGCCGGCACACGTTGGTCGCGAGGCCCGACGGCGAGGTTCTGCGCTTCGACATCAGGCTACAAGGCCCAGAGGAAACGGTTTTCTTCGTCTAGCGTCGTCTGAATCTATAGAAATCTGAGCGCCACTCCGTGGTTTCCTGAGATTCTTTAACCTATGGGCGTGCGGAGCTGGCTGAGTCTGGACGAAGCTGCCAGGAGGCTGAGCGTCCACCCGGCGACGCTGCGCGAGTGGGCCGACAAGGGGCGCATCCGGACGTTTCGGACGCCCGGCGGGCACCGGCGGTTCAGCGAGTCGGACATCCTCGAGCTTGGCGCGCACGCGAAGCCGGACCTATCGCTGCTCATGCATGCGACCGTCGGCCAGGCGCGAATCGCGACCAGTGGGGGGCGGCTCGCTTCTCAGACGTGGTACGCGCGCTTCGACGACGCGGCCAAGCAGCGCCACCGCGAGCTGGGCATGGAGCTGGTGCAGATGCTCGTCGCCTTTCTCGCAGACGCGGAGCGGGATTGGAGCTCGGAGATCAAACAGGTCGGCGGACGCTACGCAGAGTTGGCGCGGGAGGCGGGCCTTTCGCTGGGCGACGCGATGCGCGCCTTCCATCTCTTCGAGGGAATAGTTCGGTCGAGTGTCAGCGAGCTTGGAGCGGCGAAGGTCGGGAGTTCGGACCTCGAGGAAAACGTCGGCTGGTTTTTGAATGAGGTGAGGGTGGCGATGGTGGAGGCATTTTCGTGAGCGCGTTGAATGTCGTCCTGCCGCTGGGTTCGTCGGTGCTGAGCTTCATTTTTGCGGTGATGGTGCTGGACCAGTGGTGGCAGAGGCGCCACAGCTTTCAGCTCGTCTGGGGAATCGGCTTGCTGTGGTACGGGCTCAGTGCCGGCACCGAGTTCATGGGCAGCGCGTTCGGATGGAATGAACCGCTCTACCGCATGTGGTACCTGACCGGCGCCTTCTTCGTCGCGGCGTATCTGGGCGCGGGCACGATCTACCTGCTGTCGAAGTCACGCTTTGGCTACTTTGCGGGCGCGACGATCCTAGTAGGCGGCCTGCTCTCGTTCCTGTTCAGCCGCTCGAGCCTGTACCCAGGCTCCTCGGGAGCGGGCACGGCCGCATTCGCGATCGCTCTGGTCGGAGGGGTAGCGGTCATCATTGCGACCGCGACGCGTCGTGCATTGGCGGCGCACATCGCGATGGGGGTGCTGGCCGTCGGCTCCCTTGCGGTCGCATACATGGTGCTTGGCGCCCATCTCGCTGCTCCGGGCTGGGCGGTCGATCCACACACGCACGTTCCGGTCGGCTCTGCGTTTCCAGGCTACGTGCGCGTCTTGACTGGACCGTTCAACATCGCCGGCGCGCTGTGCCTTGTCTTCGGCGCGATCTACTCCGCGTACGTGTACATGCCCAAGAAACGGGTGCTTCCGGCCCGCCTCGCGATACTGGCCGTCACCGTGAACTTCGTCGCCTCGCTCCCCGGAGCGGTGGTCGCATTGATCCACGGCAAGCTCAACTCGCGCGTGCCGGCGACCATCCTGATCGCGATCGGCGCGTTCATCCCGGGCCTGACGAGTGGGCTCAACCGGTTCGGCGTGACGTGGTCGTTTTTCCTCGGCGAGTTCGTCGGCCTGGTCTTGATCTTCGTCGGGTTCCTGGTCAGCGAGGAGGTGTTTCGCAACGTTCGCATCGGGACGACGCTGTGGTCGCGCTCGTCATCGGCGTCACTCGAACGTGAGGTCGGTTGAGATCTCGATCGCTTTCTCGATGCTCTTCGCCACAGGGCAGCGTGACGCGTGGTGCGAATGTGCGCGTTCGGCGGCTTCGCGCTTGTCTCCGGGACAGTCTCTGAGCGTGTAATGGACGCTGATCTTCTTGATCACCAGGACCTTGTCCTCGAGATAGATCTCACCTTCGGCTTCTGAGGTAAGCCTCCCGTCGGTCGCGTCAATCCCGCGCGCTTCCAGCGCGCCACCAAGGGTCCCGGTGAGTCAACCCGCGGCGGCGGCCACGACGTAGTCGAGGGTCGTGGCCTGGTCGGGATACTGGCCGGGAGCTGTTCCGTAGTGCTCCCGCACCGCGCCGTGGGTGCCGAAGGTGATCGGCTCGGTTTCAACGGGAAGGTAAGCCTGGCGGATGGGGCCGCGCTCACGCACGATCCTCACTCGAGAGACGTAGGTCGGCTCCATGAGACCGAGGTTACAGCCTGCCTGCGACGATGCGTCCAGGGCTCTGGTCGGGCCTGGCTAGCTTGCGATTACGAGCCGAGAGAATTGACCGACAGCCCCGAGTCGACGGGAGCAGTTCCCGGGTCATGCGGGACGCCAACAGTCGTGGTACCTGAGCAGGTGCCGCCGTGGCCGTCGGAGGCGGTAAACGAGACCTGGTAGACACGTCCGTCGCCGAGTCCGCTGCGCTCCGCGCGCAGCATGACCGTGTTCGATGATCCACCAGGAGTGGCGTCGGGGCTCGAGTCACCGTCACCCAGCCCGTCGGTCGGCTCATTTTGAGTTACGCCGGTGATCGTGATCGTGACCGCATCGCCGTCCGGATCGGTGGCACCCACCAATCCCACTTGTCGCAGTTGGTGGTTGGCGGGCCACAGGATGCTCGAATCAGCATGAATCTGAGAGCAATCGGGTGCTTGGTTGGGGGCGAAAGTTATGGTCACGTTCAGCTCGGTGGTGTCGTAGGAGATATCGCCGGCCGCCCCTGGGTCGACGACAAAATAAAGCGAGTCGCCCGCGCCGACGCTTGCCTGAAGGCCACTCGGAAAGGTGGCGCTTCCACCATTGGATATAGACCCCGACGCGATGGTGACGGTGCCAGAGTCGACGAACCAGCGAATTCCATCGCCGCCGTTGGCGTCATCGTCCGCAACGCCACCATCGATCTGGACGATGCCCGAAACGGGACTCTTCCAGCCGACGATCGCCATCTGCGGACTCCACTCGTGCATGAAGACGCTTCCTTGGGGAATCGTGAGTGTGCAGTCGGTCTGCGGGACAGACGTCGTATTGACGCCGACGAACGGTAGGCCCGGGGCGCAGGCGGATTGATTGTCGCTGTACCAGGCGGCCACGCCGGTGATCGCGGCAAAGTTAGCGGTGAAGTGCGGCAGCAGGGTGTAGTTGCCGTCATGCGCAAAGCTGGAGCTTTGCAAGAAACTCCATACGCCAGAGTTTCCATGGCTGTCAGGCGCTGGATTGGCAGTCGGATTTGCGGCAAAGTCGGTGGCAAGGTTCCAGGTTTCAGGGGCTTGTGCCCGGCTTTCGATGCGAGTTAGTGAGAATGCCACCATGGCAAGGAGAACCGCGGCGAGGCTAACCAAGCCGACACGTCGAAGCACAGGTCGCTCGCTGACCGTGCTAGAACCCATTCCACCCATTCGGCCCTCTCCGCTGCCAAGACCTTAGCGATGGTCTCTGGCAGCAGCCACAGGATGCTATCCGCCGCAAGAGTGACATGTCAATGCATCGGCGAATTGAGGCCAGCCGGGGGACCCGACTTCGGCCTGGCGACGATGCTCTTCTACGTCGCCTGGCGCACGCTCCAGGCAGCAGCCATTGCGCCTGGCCGCCTTGATGGACGCATACCAGGAGATCGGTGCGGACGGTGGGTTTGCTGAAGAGCCGGGCTGTAGCAATCCCCGGCGGGGTCTGGACGCCCTCCGACTGATCTCGACATCAAGTCGATCGCAGCGGCGTGGATCTCGCCGGTGTTCGAGTTGTGTATGTCTGCATCATCCAGATCGGCTTCAAGCTCGATGTGGGGCGCCTGGCGGACGTTCGGGCCCCGACGCTCCTTCTACTTGGCGGTTCCAGTCCGCTCGCGATGCGAGATGGCACCGAGGCGATCGCAGGAGCCTTGCCGAACGCGGGTTATCCTCGCCGCGTGCGGGCGTTGATCTCCCGATACCGCGAAACCGCGATGCTCCTTGCCGTGCTGGCCGGGCTCTTCTTCGTCGTCGGCAGGGAATCTCGCGTTGGGGGCGGTGACCCTCGCCAACTACCAGGGGAGGCCTGGAGGAGCGCTTCGAGGTGCTCGGCAGCCGGCGCCGAAAGATTGCTTTTCGAACGCGTCCTCGAGCAGCGCTCGCTGCTCCGACACGTGGAGGCCGCGATACCGGGGGCCCAAATTACCGTGGTTCGACTTCGTGCTCCCCTTCAGGTGATCGAGAAGCGTGTCTCGATCGTGAGACTGACATTCGGTCGATTGGCATATCCGGGCTGCGCGCTGGCTAACGGCCCCGGATGGACAAAAAGGGCTATCAAAGGTCGCCTTGTGGACAACGGCGATGACCGCGACGCTGTTCGGACCGCCTCGACGAACTCGATAGGTCCGTTCTAGCGCGATGATGGGTGTCGGGGTTCGTCTGCCTCTGCAGGCGACCCGAAGGAGGACCCGTGGCATCCAGGAAAGAGTGGCCGATTTCGGATTCGCCGGCGGTCGCACTTGCCCGAGCACATCTAGAGGCGTGGACCAATCACGACCTTGACACTGCGCGAGGCAACCTTGCGGAGGACGTCCAGTTCTACAGCCCGGCCGCGAACTTGGTCGGAATTGGCGAATACATGGACGCTCCGAGGGGCCTGACTCAATTCGCGAGACAGGTTGTACCTGGCAGTCTGCGCGTGATTGCCGCCATGGGCGATGATCGGAACGCTCTGATCATGTATGAAGTCAGCACCGAAGGCGGCCAGCTCGGATCAAAGCTGTTTCCCTCGGCTCAAACCTGGCTGCTGGATGACAATGGAAAGATCAAGGTCGAGCGGATCGTCTCCTACATGGCTCCGCGTGTCGTCTGAGAGTCTTGCGTAGCGGGCCGCTGTCGGATCAGCCGACGTCCGCTCAATTCCTGAGACTTCGAAGTTGTGGACCCAGACATACACCACTCGAACACCTTTGAATTCGGCGGACGGCGCCTCCGGTTAGGTCTCAACCACAGCCGAGCCTCGGACCAAGCGCTTGCGGCGGTCCGCCGTTGTGGCTGAGCGCGGCACCCTGCCCACCGCTGCTTCGTGGACCCATACATGCATGAGCCCGTCCGAAAAGACGATCCGACGTCGCTTCGGCAGCTTTAAGGCGGCTGTCCAATGCGCCGTCATCGACTTTGTTGACCCCGCGTGAACAGAAGCCACGGTGCATCGTTTCGCTTAGCTGCAGCGGGTGATGGCGGCGCCCGCTTCTATCCCGCTCGCGATCTGCCAGGCGAGATCAAAGTGCCGACGCTGGTGATGGCGGGAGTGACGCGGCTGGCGCCGGCGCGTCAGCCATCGGCCGCCGCCGCCAGCCGGTCCAGGCCGGTCAACAGAGCCCGCCTATCCCCGGCCGACACCTTCTTCAGTGCGGCCGCCAATCGGACCAGGTCCAAAACGCTGTCCTGCCTCACTCGGGCGACCCCCACCTCGGTGAGGACAATCGAAAGCTGGCGCTCGTCCTCAGGATCGCGGTGGCGGGTGAGAAAGCCGCGGCGCTCGAGGCTTTTAACCTGCTCTGACGCTGAACTCTTGGGCATGCCGAGGTGGCGTGCGACGACGCCGAGTGGAATGCCTTTCTCGGCAGGCACGTGTTGGAGCAACTGGCGCTCGTGCTGGGAGAGGTCTGCGGTGTCGGCCTTGAGCAGGGCCCGCCACAGCCGTCCGTACAATTGATCGAACTGTTCGGCTTGCGATTGGTTCGCCACGCCGTACAATATACAACTCATGTCGGAAAGGGTTCGGTGGAGGAGGAGCGATGATTGAGATAGCAAGGGAGCGGAACATCTCCGCGCCGGCAGCTCGCGTTTGGGAGGTCGTGGCCGAAGCCGAACGGCTACCCGAGTGGTACGCCAGGGCGGCCAGTGCTGAGGTGCTGGAGGGCGCCGGGCTCGGCCGCCGCCAGCGTCTGCGCAGCCAGTGGCATGGGCAAGACTCTGAGGTCGACCAACTGATCACCGCGTTCGAACCCGAGCACCTTCTCGAATGGCATCATGAGGCGGAGCGTCTCGGCGGGCAGCCCGCCCCCCGGTTTGCACTTGAAACTGTCGTCAGGATCAGGCTCGAGGCGCAGGGGCCCGATGCCACCCGGGTGGTTCTGGAGTCGCGCCAGCGGCCCGCCGATCCCGACAAGGAGCAGGCGATGCGCGGCAACTCCGAATACTTGGGCAAGATGTTGGAGGCATCGCTAGAACGCCTTGAACAGCTGGTCACGCGCGGGTCGGAGTCTTAAGGAGATGGGGTGAAATGATTGATGGGGCTCACGCAATCATCTACAGCCACGACCCTGAGGCCGATCGAACATTCTTCAAGGAAGTGCTTGGGCTGCATCACGTAGACGCGGGCGGTGGTTGGCTAATCTTCGCGCTTCCGCCTGCCG
>VBFH01000045.1 GCA_005883575.1 Chloroflexota bacterium
GAGGCGTACATGGCCCGGCTCGAGGGCGACATCGAAACCAAGCTGAAGAATCTGATCATCGGCGACGCCGCCCACGTGGGCACCGAGCTGCGCCGGTTCGAGGCGCTCGGCTTCGACCTCATTGTGTGCCGCAGCCAGTTCGGCAACCTGCCGCGCGACCTTTTCCATCGCGCCGTCGAAGGGCTCGGAAAAGTGCGCTCGGCGGTCGGCCGATGAGGATCGGACTTGGTCCGGTCGCGCTGGCCGGAGCTTCGCGCCCTCAGCTCGAGGCGCTGGCGAACGCAGCCGTGGCGGCATCTTTCGACTCCATATGGGTCGCCGAGTCCCGGGCCGAGGGGGTGGGAGGAGGCGTGGCCGCCGCCGCACTGTTGGCCCAGATGGTGCCCATCCGCGTCGGCGCTGTCCTCGACTTCGGTGGCTATCACCCGCTATACATGGCGGAGGACATCGCGGTCGCCGACCTCACATCACGCGGCCGGGTCGAGGTCCTGCTTCGCGGGGGAACACCGGAGCAGCTGCGCCTGCTTGTCGACGCCTTGGGCGGCTCACACCTGCGCTTCGACGGCGACAGCCTGCACGTCCCGGCCGGGCTCGCCGCCAACCAGCCCGTGCCGGACAGGCTCGCCCTCAACCCGAGACCGGCGCAGCCCGTGGTGCCGCTCTGGGTCGAGGACTTGGACGTCGACGTCGCACAGGATCTGGGAGTCGGCGCGGCCACGCGGTGGCGTCCGGGCCTCAACGCGCCGGCTGCATCAGGTCGCTGGCCGGGCATGATGCTGTGCCCGTATGACGTGACGGCCGAGGACCTGCTCGCCGCAGCAGACCACGCCTCCGCCTATTTCCTGATCGAGGCGGGCACGGCGTCGGACGCGGAGTCCACCGGTCGCCGGCTGGCCGGCCCGCTGCGTATGCCCTCCTTTCCGGAGTGGATCAACTGGCAATAAACGAGCGTTCGTTTGCTTGCGAAAAGCCTGTGCTATCGTGACCCGGATGCAACCGCGGAGCGATGTCGTCCTCTACACCCTCAACAGCGGAACCACCGACCCGACTTGACAGGAGTGCTGCAGGGTGAGGGAGTTTCTCTCACAGAACTCGGTCGAGTATGAGGAGCGCAACATCGCCAAAGAGACGCGCTGGCGAGAGTCGCTGAAGGAGCTGACTGGTGAGGCAGTGGTCCCAGTGTTGCTCGTCGGCGGCAATCAGGTGATCGGTCTCGACGAACGCCGGATGGCCGAGGCTTTGGGACTCCGGACCTTCGCGGCCGACAGCAACCGCGACGGCCTTGCGGCACCGGCCGAGCTCGAGGCGCTGCCAGAAAAGGTGGACGACGCCACCGCGGCTGCGCTGACTCATTTCGTGCGCCGCCTCCAGCGCGAGATGGAGTACAACGCGGCCAAGGAAAGCGCTCCCTACCGGGACGGGCAGCACGACGGCATGCGCTTTGCACGTGACGCGGTACTCCGCATCCTGATGGGCACCTATGAGCACGAAGGGATGGTCATCGAGCGCGGCAAACCCTGAATCCACGGCTGACGTGAAGAAGGCGGCGCGCGCCGCATCTGCCAGGCTCGACGGCGTGCGTTCCGTGCCGATGCCGCCGATGGTCAAGTATCTCGACCAGGACGGCGAGCTGCTGGAGAAGCAGTCGATGAGCGACGAGCTCGCGCTCGAAGGCTACCGCGTCATGCTGCGCGGCCGGCGCTTCGACGAGCGATGCGTGAGCCTTCAGCGACAGGGCCGAATGGTCACCCTGGCGCCAGGCATCGGGCAGGAGGCGGCGACCGTCGGGGCGGCGATGGCGCTCGACGCGACCACCGATTGGTTCGTGCCGCAGTACCGGGAGCTCGCGGGACAGCTCTGGCACGGATATCCGCTGAGGCTGGCGTTTCTCTGGCACGTCGGCCATCCGATCGCATTCCAGGTCCCTGGCGACCTGAACATGCTGCCGTTCCAGGCCGCCATTGCCGGTCAGCTGCCGCAGGCGGTCGGGCTCGCCTGGGGGCTCAGGCTCAAAAGGGCTCGGGGCGTCGTCGTCGCGGTGTTCGGCGACGGCGGCACTTCCCAGGGCGACTTCCACGAAGCCGCAAACCTCGCGGGCGTGATGAAGGCTCCAATCATCTTTCTCTGCCAGAACAACGGTTGGGCGATCTCGACGACGGTCGAGCAGCAAACCGCGTCCGAGACGCTTGCGCAGAAGGCGGTCGCCTACGGCTTTCCTGGAATCCAGTGCGACGGTAACGACCTGTTCGCGGTCTACGCGACTGTGCGCGAAGCGGTCACGAGAGCGCGAAACGGTGAGGGCCCCACGCTCGTCGAGGCGATCACCTACAGGCTGGGATTGCATACGACCGCTGACGATCCCACGCGCTATGAGCCGCGTGAGATGCACGACATGTGGGTGGACCGCGATCCGCTGCGGCGCATGCAGCTCCACCTGGTCTCTCGCGGAGTGATCGATCGCTCCGGGCTCGAGCGGATGGAAGACGAGGTCAAAGAGGAGCTGCGCGTGGCGTGGGACGAGGCCCAGAAGGAGCCCGCCCCCGACCCGTCGTACTACTTCGGTCATGTGCACGCCTCGCCGTCCACGCGCCTGGGCGGTCAGCTCAAGCGATTCGAGCGCGACGGCCCTGGCTGAGCTCACCGTCGTCGAGGCGATCAACCAGGCGCTGGCGATCGAGATGGAGCGCGATGAGCGTGTGGTCGTGTTCGGCGAGGACGTCGGCGTCACCGGCGGCGTGTTCCGTGCAACCGACGGCCTGTTCGCCAGGTACGGACAGGCACGCGTCATCGACACGCCACTCGCCGAGGGTGTCATCGCCGGCGCCGCCATCGGGCTGGCGATCGCCGGATGGGTCCCGGTGGCGGAGATCCAGTTCCTGGGCTTTGCCCACAACGGCTTCAACCAGGTGGTCGACCAGCTCGCGCGAGTACGGTACCGGTCGGCGGGGAGGTTCTCCGCCCAGGTGACCCTCCGCGCGCCCTACGGCGGGGGCGTGCGCGCACCGGAGCTGCACTCGGACGCGTTCGAGGCACATTTCACGCACGCGCCCGGCCTGAAGGTGATCGCTCCGTCGACGCCGGCGGACGCGAAGGGTCTGCTGCTGGCTTCGATTCGCGACCCCGACCCCGTGCTCTTTCTCGAGCCCCTTCGCGGCTACCGCCAGGTAAAGGGCGAAGTCCCCGCAGGCGACTACACGGTCGAGCTCGGCGAGGCAAGCGTCGCGCGCGAAGGCTCCGACGTCACGGTGATCGCATGGAGCGCAGCAGTCCAGGTAGCACTCCAGGCCGCGGAGGATGCACAGGCGCAGGGCATCTCGGTCGAGGTCCTCGACCTCCGGTCGCTGGTCCCGCTCGACGTGAAGGCGATCGCGGCTTCGGTGAGCAAGACCGGCCGCGCGGTCGTCGTCCAGGAGGCTCCGCTGACTTCGGGTTTCGCGGCTGAGGTCGTGGCGACCATCCAGGAGGAGGCCTTCTTCTCGCTCCAGGCGCCGATCCGCCGGGTTGCCGCACCCGACGTCCCGTACCCGGTGCAGATGCTCGAGGAGCATTACGTGCCGAACGCCGAGCGCGTGCTCGAGGCGATTGTGGCCACGACGCGCGACTGATGGCGCGCTTCGAGTTTCGGCTCCCGGATATCGGCGAAGGCCTCGCTGAAGCCGAGGTGGCGAAGTGGCTCGTCAGCGTCGGAGATCGTGTATCCGAAGACCAGCCCGTGGTCGAGATGATGACCGACAAGGCGACGGTGGAGCTTCCGGCGCCGGGTGCGGGTCTGGTGGTCGAGCAGCGCGCGGCCGAAGGCGACGTGATCAAGACCGGAGCGGTGCTCTACGTGCTCGAGACCGACGGCCAGATCGGGGTCACCGCCCCGGCCGCGCCCGACACCCACGCTCCGCCACCGGCGGTGGCGATGAGTGTCGCGTCAACCGGCGTTCTCGCGCCGCCGGCTGTGCGCAAGCTCGCGCGCGAGCTCAGCGTCGATCTCACACTCGTCAAGGGCAGCGGCCCTGGCGGACGCATCTCCGCCGAGGACGTGCAGCGTCACGCAACCGCGTCGGCTCCGGCTTCAGCGCCCGCGGCGCAAACCGCGGTTGGCGGTCGGCACACGCGGCTGCGCGGTGTGCAGAAGCGGATGGCCGAGACGATGGCGCTGTCGGCGCGCACGATCCCGCACGTCACGGGTTTTCACGAGGTCGACGCCGCCGGCTTTGTCGAGCTCGCTTCGCACCTTCGGCGTGCGGCCGAGGGTGGTGAACGGCGATTTCCCTTTGACACGCTGCTGGTCCGCGCGGCATCGCTCGCGCTGAAGCAGCATCCGATCTTCAACTCTTCGCTCGACGAAAGCGCAGGCGAGATCGTGACGCACGACGACATCAACATCGGCGTCGCGACGGCGACCAGGGAAGGCCTCATCGTCCCGGTGGTCAAGAAGGCAGACACGCTCGAGCTCGAGGCGCTCGCCTCCGAGGTCGATCGTGTGACGACCGCCGCGCGAGAAGGCAAGTCGGTGCTCGTCGACCTGCAGGGCGGAACCTTCACCATCAGCAACACTGGCGCGTGGCACGGCGGCTTCGGCACTTCGTTGATCCGTCCGCCCGAGGTGGCGATCGTGGCATTCGGCAAGGTCGAGGAGCGCGCCGTCGTGCGCGACGGCCAGGTCGTCGCCAGGCCGATCATGCCCATGTCGGTCACCTTCGACCACCGCGTCATCGACGGCGAGCAGGGCCTGAAGTTCGCGCTGACGCTGCGCGGGCTGATTGAAGACCCGGGTGAGCTCGAACCGTAGTGGTAGCGGGCGACCAGTCCGATCCGGCGGACGTCCTGATCCTCGGCGGAGGGCCCGCGGGTTATGTGTGCGCGCTGCGGGCCGCTCAAAACGGCCGGGCGGTGACGCTTGTCGAACGTGCGCGTGTGGGAGGCGTTTGTCTCACCGAGGGATGCATCCCGAGCAAGCACCTCGCGGTGTTCGCCGCGGCAAAGTCGAGCGCGGAGCGCTTCGCATCCGCCGGCATGCCGGCGCTCGCGGGCGGGCGGGACCTCGGCGCCTTCCAGACCAGGCGCTCGGCCGCAATCGACGGGTTGGTGAAAGGGGTGGCGGGGCTTCTCGCCGCCGCCGGCGTGAACGTGGTCCAGGGCAACGCCTGGTTTGTCGGCCGGACGAGGGTGTGCGTCGCGACCGGCGAGGAGTCGGTGCGCTACTTCGACTTCAAAGACGTCGTCATCGCGACCGGCTCGTGCGCTGTACCGATGCCTGGCCTTCCATTCGACGCCGAGCGCGTCGTCGAGCCGAGCCGGGCGCTGGAGTGGACCTCCGGACCGCGGACGCTTCTGGTCGCCGGCGACGACTACGTCTCGCTCGAGCTGGGGGTCGCGTTCGCCCGCCTTGGGAGCCGGGTTGTCATTGCGACGCGGGGCGACAGGCTGCTGCCCGATTTCGACGCTGACATCTCCCAAGCGGCTGAGCGTGGCGCGGGGTCGGCCGGCGTCGAGGTTGCACTCGCGAGAGACGCCGCGTCGATCGCTTCCGGTTTCGAGCGGGTCATCGTGTCGGCGGGCCACGCGCCGAACGTCGGCGACCTGCACCTGAACGCCGCCGGCCTTTCCTCGGCGACCGGGCCCCTCGTGGTGGACGACCACCTCCGCGTCGAGCGGCACGTTTACGCGATCGGCGATGTGACGGGCGCACCGCTCCTGGCGCATCGCGCCATGGCGCAGGGGCGTATCGCGGGAGACATCCTCGGCGGCAAGGCGGCGGCGATGGACGTGCACGCGGTGCCGCGTGTCGTGTTCGCGGAGCCAGAGTTCGCGGCTGTCGGACCGAGCGAGGCGGACGCCAGAGAGGCCGGCGTCGAGGTGGTGATCGGGCGCTTCCCACTCGCCGCGCTCGGACGCGCGGTCATCGAGTCAAGCACCTCCGGTTTTGCGAAGCTGGTGTTCGCCCGCGAAAGCGGTGTGATCGTGGCGGCACACCTCGCGGGTCCGCGAGCGACCGAGCTCATCGCGGAGATGGCCCTCGCGATCGAGATGGGGGCGACATCGGAAGACCTTGCGCTGACGATGCATGCGCACCCGACGTTCGCCGAATCCACGATGGAGGCGGCGGAGATCGCACTCGGCATCCCCATCCACGTGCGCGCGCCGAAACGATGATCACGCGCCTCTTTTTCGGTCCGCGCCGTGCCGATTTGACGACGGAGGCATGCCTGGCGCACTGGCGAGGCAAGCACTCAGCGATCGGCGCCCGCCTGCCCGGGGTTCGCGCCTACGTCCAGAACCACGGCGTTCTTGCAAACGGCCGCTTTCTGCTGCCCTATCCGGGTTTCGACATCATGCCGGAGCTGGATTGGGATGACCTCGCGGCGATGGACGCGGCGATCGACTCCCCGGTCCACGAGCGCGATTCCGTCGATGACGAAGCCAACTTCATCGACGTGACAAGGACCGGATACGCGGTGACTGCGAGGCACGTGCTCTCGGATCGACAGCCGAAGGCTGGCGCGGTGAAGCTGATCACGCTGTTCAGGCGCGCGGCCAACACGACATTGGGCGCTCTGAACGAAGCGCTTCTCGGACCGTATGCCAGGGCGGTCGCCGCCGCCGGTTCGCTGCGCCACGAACTCCTGACTACGCTTCCGGACCGCGAAGGCCGGCCCGCCTTTGCAGTCCAAGCGGTCGACATGTTGTGGTTCGACAATTCGCGCGATGCCCTTGCATGGAACGTATCGGAGGCCGCGGCCGCGGCGGCGTGGCACCTCTCGGGCGTCACCTTCGGCGCCGAGCGATTGATCGCGGTCCCCCAAAAGATCGTCTGACTTGCGGTTCGGCGTCGGCGACTTCAGCGGACAGCGCCCGCCGGATTCTCAGTCCACCCACGCGCAGCTGTATGCCGAGCTGCTCGACCAGGCCACCCAGATCGAGCGGGCTGGGCTCGACTCGATGTGGCTGTCTGAGCATCATTTTGCCGAAGACGGATACATGCCGTCGATGATTCCGATCGCGGCTGCGCTCCTGGCCCGAACGCGTGGAATCGTGGTGGCAACCGACCGGCTGGCTGCATCGCTGCACGATCCGATCCGCCTGGGCGAGGATGCGATCGCCCTCGACCTTCTGAGCGGAGGGCGGTTCATCCTTGGCCTATCGCTGTGCTACCGACGTGAGGAGTTAGCGGGATTCATGGTGGACCCTTCCCGGGACGAGGCGAACCTCGAGTCTCTTGTGCCGGCGCTCCGTGCCGCTTTTCACGGCGGACCGGCGACAGCCGGCGGTCGAACCGCCAGCGTCACGCCGCTTCCCTCGTCGCCGCAAGGACCGCGCCTGATGATCGCCGCCGACGGCGAACGCGGGGCGCAACGAGCAGCGCGCCTCGCGGACATGATGATGCTCGACCCCACAGAAACTTGGGACGCCGTGGATCTCGCGGTCGAGAAGTTCGACAGGGAGCGCCGCGACGGCGAAGGCGAGCTCGTCCTCTTCACCTACGGCGGACTCTCCGAAGCGGGGCCGGCAGCTGCGTGGATGCAGGTCGAGGACGGGTTCCGCTACATGCGGCACAACTACGACCGCTGGATGGGTCGCGAACCGACTCGCGAGATACCTCCGCGGCACTACCGTCTGCTGCTCGGCACCCCATCCGAGGTTGCCGGGCAGGCGCTCGAATACCGCCGCCGCTACGGAGATCGAGCTCACCTCGTGCTTCGGTGCAATTACCCGGGCATGGCCGCGGCGGCGGTCGAGGCCCAAATTCGACTCTGGGGAGAGGCCGCTCGACTGGCTCGGGAAGCGGTTTGACTGTTCCTTTTACGAACTAGTGCCCGTTCGTTTGATGCTTGACACCAAATTCGATCCGACTATCCTTGGCCCAACGCCTCGTCGAAGGGGCGATTGAGGGAGGCGCGAATGTCAGTCGACGAGATGGAATTGAAGCCGGAAGCCGCCACGTCAAATCCGAGCAGGCGCTCACTGCTCAAGCTGGGCGGCGCCGCCGCGCTCGGCGCGGGAGCGTGGGCCTTTGCCGCGTGTCAGCAGACCTCTTCGAATCCAGGTACGACTGCAGGCGCGGCCGGCGAGAGCTCGGTACTGGACAGGTGGTTGTCGACGAAAAAGGCCAAGCTCGGCGTCGATCTGACCTTCCCACCGATTCAGTTCAAAGACTCAGCCGGTAAGCCGACTGGCTATCAGATGGAGCTGACCGAGGCGATGATGACCGACCTCGGCGTCACGCCGGAATACGTCCAGATCCCATTCGGCCAGCTCTTCGCTGGCCTTGTAGCGGGCAAGTTCGACATGATGGGCATCTCGGCCACGATCCTGCCCAGCCGCGCTCTCAAAGGCCTTTTCTCGAGCTTCCCGGTGTTCTACGAGTCGATCGTCGTGCTCTTGAAGCCTGGCTCGACGGTCACGAGCGCCGACCAGCTCGACGGCAAGAAGATCGCCGTCTTGCAGGGAAGCTCGCAGGAGTTCAGCAGCAAGCTGATCTTTCCGAAGTCCACCTTCTCTCCGTTCGCCGGCCTCGCCGACGCGGTCAACGAAGTGGCGAGCGGCCGCGCTGACGCGACCGTTCTGTCCGAGTTCGACGTCGACAGCTCGATCTCTGCGCACCCCAACCTGAAGCTGCTTTCCGGCCCGCCGCTGTGGGTCGACGCCAACACCTATCTCATGCCGACTGGGGACTACAAGCTCCAGGCCTGGGTGAACAACTGGCTGCGTTACAACGCCACGCACGAGCGTCTGGTCAGCAGCTGGAAGAAATGGCTGGGCCCCGGGCTGCAGAAGTACCACCTCACAACGTATGGAGTCGGCCCTGGCGCCGAGCCTGTAGAAGTCAAGGTCTGATAAGCCGAGCTGAACGGGCGGCCGATTTGCGCCCCGGCCGCCCCCTGATTCTGCGGTCGCCGTGATCTTCCTCGTCACGTACAACTTCGACTGGTCGGTTGTCACGGACCGCTGGCGCCTGTTCGTCGAGGGGGCCTGGGTCGACCTCTGGGTCGCCTCGATCGGTTTTGCGCTCGCGTGCGCCCTGGGCCTGCTCAATGCTCTGCTCAGGACTTCTGGCCTGCCTGTGTTCGCGGTCCCGTCATTTCTATACGTCCAGGTCATGCGCGGCGTGCCGCTTTACGTGCTCGTGCTGTGGGTTTACTTCGGCGTCGCGAACATCACCGGTATCACTTTCACGTCGTTCCAGGCGATCATCATCGCGCTCGCTTTGACCGGATCCGGATACACGACCGAGATCTTTCGGGCCGGGCTGGGCGCGATCGACCGTGGGCAGACGGAAGCGGCGCGATCGATTGGACTGAGCCGTGTCAGGACGTACGGGCACGTCATTCTTCCGCAGGCGTTCCGGATCGTCGTACCGCCTCTCGGCAACACATTTGTCGGGCTCCTGAAGGGCGCCACGATCATGGCGGTGATCGCGGTGCCGGACATGGTGTTCCTGGCCAACGAGCTCAACGTCACGCTGTTCACGCCCTTCGAGGTGTTCGCCGCGGTCGCCCTGTTGCTGGTGGTGATGGTGCTGTTCTTCTCGGCGGTCGTCTACCTGCTCGAGCGGAGGCTGAGGATCGCGTGATGCACGTCTTCCTTACCTACTCCTACGACTGGAGCGTGATCCCACGGTCGCTCGTGTTCTTCGAGCGAGGCCTGGGCGTCACGGTGCGGATCACAGTCATATCCGTCGTCTTCTCGCTCGTGTTGGGCCTCGTGGTAGCCCTCGTGCGAATGATGCCCGGACCGATCGGATTCATCGGCTTCCTCTACGTGCAGGTCTTTCGAGCGTTGTCCCTTTATGTCTACATCCTTTTCGTCTACTTCGGCATCGCGGCCGCGTTCCAGATCGACTTCGATCCCATCACCGCGGGCGTGATCTCACTGACGCTCCTCAACAGCGCGTACATGGCGGAGATCTACCGTTCGGCGATCCAGGCCATCGACCCTGGTCAGCGAGAGGCGGCGCGAAGTCTCGGGCTTGGTTCGATCTCGACGTTCTCGAATGTCACCTTCCCCCAGGCATGGCGCATCGCGCTCCCGTCGCTCGTAAACCAGTTCACCGACATCATCAAGGACTCGGCAATCGTCGCTGTCATCGGCACGCCCGACCTCATGTATCAGACCATCGAGCGAGTCAGCTTCTACCAGCGGCCGTTTGAGTTCTACACGACCGTCGCCGGCATCTATCTCGTCATGGTCATCATCGTCGCCCAACTTGCGGCGCGGCTTGAACGACGACTTGGGAGGCACCTCGCGTGATTGACCAACTTGATCGAGACGACCCGCTTGGCACCGAGATGGTGATGCTCGCGCTCACGGCATGGCCATATTTCCCGCACCTGGTCTCGGACTACCTTGGACCGTACGAGTGGCTGCGCACCGCCCGTATGAATCCCGTGGATCGGCATTCCCTCCTGAGCCGCGCCTCGCGTCTAGCGGAAGCGGCCGACCGCGGGGGAGATGCCTACGTCGCGTTGCAGACTCGCGCGATCGCCACCCAGATTGAAATCGACGCCGAGCCAGATCGCTTCACATATCTGCAGCTCGTCGAGCGGCTTCTCTCGTGCCGGTTCGTGCTTCCGGACCCTGACGAAGTCGCCTCGCTGGCACGCGATGTCGACGTCCTCGTCGCGAACGTGAGCTCTTCCGGGAGCGATGCAGTCATGCGGTGGGAGACCGCCGCCACGATTACCGGCGAAGCGAAGTGGGACGCCGCGCTGGACGCTTACCGAGACGGTCGCCGGTATGCGCGTGAGCGCTTTCCTGTCGCGTTCGAGGAAAGGCTTGACATCGGTCGGACGAGCGCCCCCATCACCTCACTGCACCTGACGTGGCGCGAGCCGGAGCAAATGGTGTTCGAGGTCAACGTCGCGATTCCCAGAACTCGACCGACCATTCGCTACGAGGTCGCGCACAACATTTACCCCGGCGACTATCTGCACATGGCGGTCTTGACGCAGCGCACGTTTGGCAAGGAGGGTCGGGTAGCCGCCTGCATCAAGCTCAAGAACGCGCCCGAGAACGTGATCGCCGAAGGCATCGAGGAAGTCGCGCCATTCCGGCTCGAGCCAAAACCAGACGGCGAGACGGAGCTCGCCTGGAAGCTTGAGTGGCTCCGCCGGGCCGCATGTATCAGCGCAGCGGTTTTACGCCGTGAAAAGGGCGAGCCGCGTCAGGCCGCCATCGACCACCTGCGGCGCATGGGACACATGAGCGCCGAGCGGGCGAGCCAGGAGCTCGACCGGATCGAGCATCCCTTGTGGGGGACCTATCAGTACAGCTACTGGCTCGGCCGCCACCTCGTGGCGGAGGCCGATGCGCTGGCCGGCTCGGCCGCAACCGGCGCCGAATACCTGGGCTGGCTCTACGGCGGGCTCCACGTACCGGAGACCTTTCTCGACGACGCGCGCCGCATTCTGGAGCGCAGCCTGGTCACCTGACGCCGCGCCGCAGCAGCTCTTTGAGCAGGTCAACCTCGCCGAGATGGCGATGGAGGTGCGTCACCGCGACCGACGTCAGGTAGATCCACGCGGGTAGGCCGCCTTTACGGCCGACGGCATCGTCGTGCTCAGGGCCACTGCTCATCTCCGCGCGAAAGCCGGCCGTCAGGTACTCAGGATGGCGTCCGTCATGGGCCCCTGCGTCGGGGACCTCGTCGAGCAGCGATTCGTCTTCGTTGCGGAGCCATGAGGTGATGTCCGCATGGACCGCGTCGGCGTAGGCGAGCAGCGTGTTCAGGTCGACGCGGCGGGAGACGTCGATCGCCTGACCGGCCTCGAAACCCGTACCGATGCCAGGCACCGCGATCGTGCTGCGCGACCACGGGTCGCGGGTGATCACCTCCGGCTCGTCCCTGATCGCGGTGTTGGCGGCCCAGTCCTGGCTCCGCGCCATGTGCCAGACAATGAAGCCGATGGGGTTGGCGCTTGGGATGGGCTGGGCTACCAGCTCCTCGGGCGCAAGGTCGCCTGCCGAATGGTGGAGACGGATGTTGACCGTGTCCAGCTGCTGGATCAGCATCTCGATTGCGTTCACAGCGGATTACTCGAGAGCTTAGCGTCAGCGTGAACTAGCGCTTGTTCGAACCGTCTCCGGCCGGGGCTAGAATGCCCATCACGCGCATGGAGGAGCGCAGTCTCAACCTTGCCCCGAGTCCAGCCGACGCCAGGATGATCCTGCGGCTCGAAGGTGTCAACAAGTGGTACCACCGCGGGACTCTCCGGAACACGCACGTCCTGAAAGACATCAACCTCGAGGTCAGCCGTGGGGAGGTTCTCGTTGTGATCGGGCCCTCAGGGTCGGGAAAGAGCACGCTCCTGCGCTGCATCAATTTCGTCGCGCCACCCGAAACCGGCACGGTCGTGTTCCTTGGCCGCAAGTGGACGAAAGACAATGTGCCGCTCAACCCTATCGAGCGCATTCGTTACGAGCGTGAGCTCAATGTCCTCCGCACCCACATCGGCATCGTGTTCCAGCACTTCAACCTCTTTCCGCACATGACTGCTCTGCAGAACGTGACGCTCGGCCTCACTCGCGTCCTGAAGGTCCCAGGCAGGCGTGCCCGCGAGCGCGGCATGGCCGAGCTCGAGCGCGTCGGCCTGGGAGCCAAGGCGAAGAGCTACCCCAGCCAGCTATCCGGCGGCCAGAAGCAGCGGGTGGCGATCGCCCGGGCGCTGGCCATGAAACCTCAGCTGATGCTATTCGACGAAGTTACCTCCGCGCTGGACCCCGAGCTAATCGGAGGCATCCTCGAAGAGATGAAGAAACTGGCCGTGCAGGGGATGACGATGATCGTCGTCACGCATGAGATGGGCTTCGCCAGAGAGGTGGGAGATCGTCTGATCTTTATGGACGAAGGTGTGATCGTGGAGGAAGGAGCGGCGCGCGATGTCATCACCAACCCGAAGAACGAGCGCACGCAGGCTTTCCTGAGGGCGATCCTCTGAAGAGGAGGTTCGAAGAAAAGGTCGTCCTGATCACCGGCGGAGCCTCAGGTCTCGGTCACGCCGTGGCGCGTCAGGTTGCAGCTGAGGGAGGGCGCCTCATCCTCGTGGACTGGGACGGCACGTCTCTGGAGGCCGCGCGTGCTGCGGTCGCCGATTCCGGCGCCGACGTCCGCAGCGTGGTCGGCGACGTCTCCGAGGAAAGCACCGCCAAAGCGGCTGTCGGGCACGCGCGCTCTGAATTTGGCCGTCTTGACGTCCTCTTCAACAACGCGGGCATAGATCCATTGCCAGCTCGATCCGTGATCGAGACGGAAGTCGCCGACTGGGACAGGATCCTGGATGTGAACGTCCGATCGGCGTTCCTGATGTCGCGCGCAGCAATCCCGCTGATGCGCGAGAGCGGAGGGGGCTCGATCGTCAATACGGCGTCGATCGCGGGCTTGAAGCCCGCCGGGGAAGAAGCCGCCTACAGCGTGTCGAAGGCCGCGATGGTCTCGCTCACCGGGACGCTCGCGCTGGACTTCGCCGTGGACGGCATCCGCGCCAACTGCATATGCCCTGGCTTCATGGAGAAGGTCATGACCGACCGCCGGCGCGACCTGACGGAAGCGGAGCAGCAGGCTCGGGCGGCAGGCGCCGCCGCGCGCGTGCCGCTGGGCCGGCAGGGCACGTATGAGGAGGTCGCAAGGGCGGTCCTATTCCTGGCCGGATCCGATGCCTCGTACGTCACCGGCGCCACTCTCGTGGTCGACGGGGGATTGCTGCTCCGCTAGCTCGTCGATCCTTTCGATCATCCGGCCGATACCGACCGACAGGTCTTCCGGCGAGCTAGCGAGGCTGATGCGTACAGCTTTGCGAGCGGAGCTCCCGAAGGCGGTCCCGGGCGCGACGGCGACCTGCTTGCTCTTGACGAGGTCGAAGGCGAACTCGCGCGAGTCGAGGCCGGAGCGGCCGACGTCCGCCATGATGTAGAAAGCACCCTGCGGGCGGCTGATGAGCAGCTCAGCCTCCTCCAGCAGTCCGACGCACAGGTCACGCCGCTCTCGATACGCGTTGACCATCTCGCGGACCGGATCGCTTGGGCCGTCGAGGGCGGCCTCCGCGGCTTTCTGGCACACCGTCGGGATGCACGACGAGTTCGACTCGAGGATCTTTGTGATGCTGTCCGAGATCTTGTCGCCGGTGACGACGTAACCGACGCGCCAGCCCGTCATCGCGTACGTCTTGGAGAACGTGTATGCGGAGATGACCCGTCCGTCGGTGCAGAAAGAGGCTGGGCTGACATGCTCTCCGTCGAGGATGACCTCGTCGTAGCACTCGTCCGACAGCAGGTAGAGGTTGTGTCGGACGGCGACATCCACGAGCTCCTCCATGACCGCTCGCGGGAACACAGCACCGGTCGGGTTGCAGGGGCTGTTCACAATCAAGAGCTTGGTCCGTGGCGTGATCAGCTTCTCGATCTCGCGAGGATCAGGTAGGAACTGGTGGTCGGGTGAGCACGGGTAGGGCACGAGTACGCCGTGCGCCCACGACAGCATGAGCCGATAGTTCGGCCAGGCCGGATCGGGCACCAAGACCTCATCGCCGGGCTCGAGCAGCGCCGCAAGGGCGGCGGCGATTCCGCCGACACCGCCGACCGTGCAGTTGATGTTGTTCACGCCGGCCTTGATGCCGTTCACCCGTTCGAGCTTGGCGACGAGCCGCTCGCGCAGGCTCAGCAGCCCCGCCGTCGCCGTGTACTTGACCTCGCCTTTCCGTGCGAAGTCGACGGCCGCCTCGACAATATGGGTGGGAGTGGAGAAATTCGGTTCGCCGACCTCGAGGCGGATACACCCAAGCGTGACCAGCGCGAGGTTGACGACCTCGCGGATGCCTGAGTGGGCCGCCTCAGCCGGGCCCGACGCAATTGCCTGCAGGGGGATGGTTGCCGCTATCCTCACTCCTCGAACGACCGGACCGATTTGCCGGATCTTCGGGCAGCATACGCTACACTCCACGGCAGCAAAAGTGAACGTTCGTTCGTTCGTTTTGAGGTCCGGACGATGCAGGTGAAAGACATCGCGTACGCGCGGTCGGGCGACAAGGGCGACGTCGTCAACGTGGGCGTCCTCGCGCTCGACGATGCGGCGTATGGGCGGCTGCTCCGGGCGCTCACCCCAGACCGCATCAAGCGGCACTTCGGCGAGTGGGTGCACGGCAAGGTCGAGGTCTTCCCGATGCCGAACATCAACGGATTCAACATCCTCCTCCACAACGCGCTCGGCGGCGGCGCCACGAAGACGCTGCGCTATGACGTGACGGGCAAGGCCTTCAGCACCGCGCTGCTGAGGATGGATCTGCCCGAATGAGCGTGGACCCCAAACTGGCGGCGCAGTCGTCGACCCCTGACGAGGATCTCCGCCGCCGGCTCGACGTCGCCCGCGCCGGTGGCGACAAGCGCTACCACGACAGGCTGAAGGAGCAGAACAAGCTCTTCGTCCGGGAGCGCCTGGACCGGATCATGGACCCGGGCTGGTCGTTCGAGGACGGCCTGCTCGCGCGGCACGTCGACGGGAACTTGCCAGCGGACGCCGTGGTCACCGTGGTCGGTCACATCGGCGGCCGGCCCGTGTGTGTGATCGCCAACGACATGACGGTCAAAGCTGGCACGTGGGGCTACCGGACGTTCCAGAAGATAACGGCCATGCAGGAACTCGCGGGCAAGACCAAGAGCGCGCTGCTCTACCTCATCGACTCGGCGGGCGCCCGCATCGACGAGCAGCGGATGAGCTATGCCGGGCGCAAAGCCTGGGGAAACATCTTCTACAACCAGATCCAGCTCTCGGGTGTCGTCCCGCAGGTATGCGTCCTCCTTGGTCCCTCTCCGGCGGGGACGGCCTACCAGCCGGCGCTTTGCGACGTCTGCATCATGGTCGAAGGCAACGCCACCGCTTACATCGGCTCGCCGCGCATGTCCGAGATGGCGACAGGCGAGAAGGTGACGATGGAGGAGATGGGTGGCGCCGAGATGCACAACCGCGTGAGCGGTCTCGGCGACTTTCTGTGCGCGAACGAGGAAGAGGCGCTTGCGGTGGCCAAGCAGTACCTGTCCTACTTCCCCGGCCACTGGTCCGAGAAGCCGCCGCTGCAGCAAGCGCGTCCTCCCGCACCCGGCCGAAGCATCGCCGAGATCGTCCCCGCAAGCCAGCGAGTCGCCTTCAACATCGTCGACCTCATCAAGGCGCTGGTCGACGACGGCAGCTGGCTCGAGGTCAAGAAGCTCTGGGCGCGAGAGCTCGTGACCGGTTACGCGCGGCTTGGCGGGCGCCCCGTCGGCATCCTCGCCAACCAGTCTCGCCACAAAGGTGGTGTGCTTTTCCCGGACTCGTCGGACAAGGCCGCGAGGTTCATCTGGACGTGCAACGCATTCAACGTCCCGCTGCTCTTTCTGCAAGACATTCCCGGATTCATGGTCGGGAGCCAGGTCGAGCGCGCCGGCATCATCCGCCACGGGGCAAAGATGCTGTTCGCGGTCGCAGAGGCGCGCGTCCCGCGGATTGCGGTGCTCGTGCGCAAGGCATACGGCGGCGGGTACCTCGCCATGAGCGGCTCGCCGATGAACCCCGACGCGGTGCTGGCGCTTCCCACCGCCAAGCCGGCGCTGATGGGCCCCGAGAGCGCGATCAACGCGATCTATCTGAACAAGATCAACGAGCTGCCGGAGGAGGAGCGTGCGGGTTTCATCGAACAGAAACGCCGCGAGTACGAGGAAGACATCGACGTGTACGAGGTGGCGTCCGATTTCTCGATTGAGGCTGTGATCCCGAGCGACGAGCTTCGCGACGAGCTGATCCGCCGCTACGAGGTCTACTCGCGCAAGGACGTGCCCCCGCCGAACCGGCGCAACGGGGTGATCCCGGTATGAAGAAGATTCGGCTCGGCGCCGGCAGCGCCTACTGGGGTGACCTTCTCGAGCCTGCGGTCGAGCTCGCGGACAAGGGAGAGGTTGACTACCTTTGCTTCGACCATCTGTCCGAACTCACGCTTGCGGTCCTCCAGCGCCAGAAGGCCAAGGACCCGAACGAGGGCTACATAAAGGACATCGAGCCCTGGCTCGAGGCGACGCTCCCGCAAGCTCGAAAGCAAGGCTTCAAGATCGTCACCAACGCCGGGGGCGCGAATCCAGCGGGGGCCGCTCGCAAGGTGATCGAGGTCGCGGAACGCCTAGGCATCGGCGACCTGAAGATCGCGGTCGTAACGGGCGACGACATCTTTCCCGACCTCGACGAAATGCGGTCGATCGGTATCAAGTTTCCAAACCTCGACACCGGTGAGGAGGACATCGACCGGATCCGCCAGGACATCGTCGCTGCGAACGCCTACGTCGGTGGCGACTACATCGCGCGCGGGCTGGCAGCGGGCGCTGAGGTCGTGGTATGCGGCCGCGTCTCTGACACGGCTCTGTTCATCGGCCCGATGATGCATGAGTTTGGCTGGACCTACGACCCCACGGACAAAGACAAGATTGGCGCGGCGATCACGATCGGTCATACCGTCGAGTGCGCCGCACTGGCCACGGGGGCGGTTTCTAACCTGTGGCGGCAGTCGAAAGACCCATGGCGACCGGGCTACCCGATTGCCGAGGTGAGCGAGGATGCAACGGCGGTGATCTCCAAGGTGGAGGGATCCGGCGGCCTCCTAAACGAATGGACCGTCAAGGAGCAGCTCGTCTACGAGATCGGCGATCCGAACAACTACTACATGCCCGACGGCATCGCTGACTTCACCACTGTCAAGGTCGAGGAGATCGCGCCCGAGCGGGTGAAGCTATCCAACATGAGCGGCAAGGGACTGCCCGACAAGCTCAAGGTCTGTATCGGCTATCGGGACGGTTGGGAAGGTGAGGGGTCGCTCCTCTTCAGCTGGCCCGACGCGTACGAGAAGGCCAGGCGAGGAGAGCGGATCATCCGCGAACGTCTCAAGCTCCTTGGTGTCGATCCGATCGAGCTGCACTTCGACTACATCGGCGTCAACGCGCTCCACGGGCCGGTGGCGCCGGAGCCCGGCGAGATGAACGAGGTGGGGCTGCGCGTGGCGGCGCGCACCCGGACTAAGGAGGATGCGGACACGGTCAAACGGGAATCGACGCACCTCTGGACGCTTGGCGGCATCGGCACGGGGTATCTCTCTCCGGCTCAGCCGCGCCCTTCGGTTTCTTTATGGCCGACGCTGGTGTCGCGAGACCAGGTACAGATGAAGCTGACGATGGTCGAGATGGGCGGCGCTAGGAAGTGAAACTGGGTCTCGGCGTGTACAGCGCCGAGTGGATTCCCTCCGAGGGCATCACCCATCACCAGGCCTATGCGAACGACCTGGAGCAGGCAAGGCTCGCTGAGCGGGTCGGGCTCGACTCGATCTGGTACACCGAGCACCACTTCCTGAACTGGAACCCCAACGTCATGGGCATGTGCGCCGCGGTCGCCGCGGTCACGTCCCGGATAACGCTCGGACCTTCTGTGGTTCTGGGCCCGCTGCACAACCCCATCAAGCTCGCCGAAGAGGCGGCGATGGTCGACCTGCTCTCGAACGGCCGGTTGGTGATCGGGGTTGGCCTTGGGTACCGCGACGTCGAGTACGCCGGATTCAATGTTCGCCGCGCGGTCCGCGCGCCGATGACCGAGGAGCTCGTCCAGGTGATGAAGCTCGCGTGGCGCGACAAGCCAGTCACCTTCCATGGCAAGCACTGGAGCTTTGACGCCGTCAACGTGCACCCAAAGCCACAGCGCGCTGGCGGCCCGCCGGTCTGGATCGCCGGCTACGTTGACGCTTCGCTCGACCGCGCGGCGCGGCTGGGTGACGGCTTCATCATGGACGGCGGCACCGACTCGAAGTCGTTTGGCGCGAGCGGATACAACCGCGACATCTACTGGCGTGTGCAGGACATGGTCAATCGGTACAGATCCGCGCTGGAACGTCACGGGCGGCGCTATGAAGACCAGGAGTTCGCGATGACCCTCGGCGGTTTTGTGTCCGAGCACGGCGCGGACGACGCCTGGGACCAGGTGAAAGGCGCGTACATGTTGACTCGGCGCACCTATGGTTCGTGGTACGGGCTTCCCCCTGCGGACTACGCAGACTGGTACCCCGAGAGGATGACCAAGGACGAGCTGGACGCCAGGCGGACCGAGATCATGCTCGGCTCAGCGGAAGAGATTGCGGCGAACCTGCGCAGGCTGCGCGACATCGCCGGTGATCGCCTGCACGTCATGTTCCGCGTCAAGTACCCGGGCATTCCGCACGAGCGGGTGGCGAAGGCGATCACGCTGCTCGGACACGTCCGCGAACTGCTGAAGCAGAAGGCTGCCGTCTAGCTCGGAACGCTCTCGGCGAGCGGCACCATCGCCCCGCCGCGGATCGTCCACAGGCTCACGGGGGCATCGATGCGGTCGCCGTTGGCGTCAAAGCGGATGCGGCCTCCGAATCCTGCCAGGTCGGTTGCGGCGATCGCCTCGCGCAGCTCCGCGCGGTTGGCGGCGCCGCGTTCCAGCGCCGCCGCGATCACGCTCACCGCGTCGTAGCACTCGACCACATAGGACGGCGTTTCTCCGAACGCATCGCGACAGCGCTTGACCAGGTCTCGCGACGCCGCCGTGGAGGTGGGGTCTGAGCCCGCGTACAGGTGCACGCTGCCCTCGCCCGCCGCGCCGGCCAGGCGGACGATCGGGTTGTCCGGACCCCCCTCGGAACTGATGACGAGAGGGCGCACGCCGGCGGCGTGGAGGGCCTTCATCAGCTTGCTGCTCTCGATCTCGGTGGCGCCCACGTCGACGATGTCGGCGTTGCCTGCCCTGATCTGGCCGACGACCTCGCTGAAGTCCTCCTGGCCCACCCGCATCCCGAGCACACGCACCGGTCTGCCGCCGAGCTCCTCAAAACGACGCGCAAACGCCTCGACGAGAGGCCGCCCGTAATCCGTTCCGTCATGCACTGCGAAAGCTCGAGCGTCTGGCAGCCTGCGGTGCGCGAACATCGCGGCGACCTCCGCCTGTCGCTCGTTGTCGGCGCAGAGCCGGAAGAAGGTCCTCCATCCCGACCGGCTGAGTGAGTTGTCTGTCGAGCACTGGGTGACCTGCGGCAACCCCGCCCTGGCGTAAACGGGAGCGGCCGCCTTGC
>VBFH01000103.1 GCA_005883575.1 Chloroflexota bacterium
CTTGGCTACCACTTCGATCAGGCCGAGATACATCGGAGAGCGGCCGGCACGCCTAGCCAGCCGGCGCTTCAGCGCCCGTGAAAGTGAAGATCTTGCTACGGCGTTCGGACGCGGTTGGTTGTTTCGATTGAGGGTCGTAGACACGATTGCAATCGCTGGGAGCAGTTGCTGTGATTTGGAGCGGCGCCAAATCACAGCCGTGTCACGCATTCGCGGAAACAGGAGGATACGGGAGGACACCAGAGGACACGAAGGCGCGCGAAGTTGAGTACAGGAGGACACTGGCGGAACCGGCGGGACACGGGAGGATCCGGCATTAGGTCGGTTCGGAACCGTGAGGGCCCCGGGTTCAAATCCCGACCCCCGACCAAAATTGAGTTCAAATCGGCGATTCGGGCGTCCTGTGAAGCCGGCTGGGTCACGGACCTGTCACAGATTTCTTAGGAACTCGCGCAGGGGCCGCTCAGTAAGTGATTCGAGTGTACTCGGTAAACTTCGGCCGAAGGGCGATGAGGCCCGCCTTAGCCCGAACGTCCGGGATGATGGCTTCTACCTCCGACTTTGAGGTGAGAGCACGATCAGGCGACGAGCGGAGACGGCAGAGCATTTCGAAAGCATTCTTTTTGACCGCGCCCACGACCGCTCCGTTGATGAGCTCGAACCGCCGTCTTTCCTTGCCGATCTCAACCTCGACCAGGTCGTCGACGCGATAACGGCCGGTCGCGATCAGTACGACCTGAGGCCGTTCTTCCATGCGCCCCTCCATTCGGTGGATTCAGTTACCTACCGACAGGAGGTATTCCGAGATCTCGAAAGAGGCGAGGTCCGGGACGTCGTGGCGGCATTCGCACAGAGGATGCGATCCATGCGCGAGCGCTTGGCTCAGGCGGCCAAGCTGCGGTACAGGTACCAACAAGAGAGCTGGTTCGTCGACGCGGTCGAGATCTACACCGACGCCGTGCGAAGGCTTGCATCCAGCCTTGCCGAGACGGAGCTGAAGTCACGTGGATTCTGTCGCTTTCGCGAGTACGCCTCGAGGTACGCACAATCACCGGATTTCAAGGAGCTGGCCGCAGAGACCACGAAGGTGAAGGACCAGCTGACGGGAGTGATGTACTCGCTGCGCATCCACGGCAACCGCATCACCGTCAGCTCATACAAGGCGGAAACGGATTACGCAGCCGAGGTCCTCGAAACGTTCGACAAGTTCAAGCGTGGAGCCGTCAAGGACTACACAGCGAAGTTCAAGGACTTCGCTGACATGAATCACATCGAGGAGGGAATTCTCTACAGAGTCGCGCTGCTGTTCCCCACGATGTTCTCGGCTCTCGACGCCTATTGCGAGCGGAATCGGACCTACCTCGACAAGGTGATAGGCGACTTCGATCGCGAGGTCCAGTTCTACATGGCCTATCTGGCTTTCACACACCAGTTTGCCGGCACCGACCTCGAGTTCTGCTACCCAATGGTCGCCGACGAGTCGAAGGAGGTCTGCGCCACAGAGACGTTCGACTTGGCGCTCGCGGCCAAGCTCCTCACGGACTCATCGACCGTAGTCACCAACGATTTCGCGCTGAAGGATCCCGAGCGTTTGGTCGTCATCACGGGGCCGAACCAGGGCGGCAAGACAACCTTCGCTCGCACTTTCGGCCAACTGCACTATCTCGCTGCCCTCGGCTGCCCTGTACCTGGCATGGAGGCGCACACCTTTCTCTTCGACAAGCTGTTCACACACTTCGAGCGGGGTGAGAACCTGACTGACCTGAGAGGCAAGCTCCAAGACGACCTCGTGCGCCTCCACGAGATTCTCAGCGCCGCGACGCCGGACAGCATCGCGCCGATCAGGGCAGCCCCTGCACCAAGAGAATTGTGGCAAAGACCACGCGGAGCCAGCCGGGAATGCGCCTCGCGTCACTTTCCGCCTTCACTGACGCGGCGAGATCACGTCGCGACGCTGCCGGTGGCGACGAGACAGATCCAGACCAAGCCGGGAGCGATGGGCGCCGGACTGCTGTCCGCAGTGAATGAAGGCGGCCCGCTGGAATTTTGGGTCCACGTCGCGTCGAACTCCCGGCCCGCGGTGAACACCTGCGCCTTGCCGCTGCCCATCACGTCGTGATCGACGCCCGTCTGGCCGTTGACGTCGACCACCTGAGACGTCGGCGTGATCACCACCTGCTGAACGATCAAGGTCGAGACGACGACTGGCGAGCTCGTGTCACCGTCGATGAAAGCACCTGTATCCGGCTCGCTTCGCTTCCAACCGCCGGCCGAAGAGTCGTAGGTGAACCTCGGCGTCTCGGTGTCGGATATCGGCACCGTGACTCTGCTTGCCGGCTTGCCGCCCGTGACGGAGGCCGGCGACGCTCGGCTCCAGAGCGACCACGATGCCGGCGAGGCGTTGAGATGGCCGGCGAGATCAGACAGGTGTGATCTGTCGCTGTAAAGATTGTGCGGCGGCATGCGGCTGCTGTCGCGAAACAAGTCTGCGTTGGCGGAATTCTGATCCGCGTGCGGAATCCCGGCCGACTGTATCTGGCTCTGGATGTAGGTGCTGCCGCCGGAGTAGATGAGCGCCGCGCCGTAGATCTTTGCGAGCGAGATGGTCACCGGGCGAGCGCTGCGAATCGGGCCCACTCTGCCTTTCGGTGGAGAGGTGTAGATGACGCTGAAGCGGCTGATGCCGCCTTCCGTTACGTACTCGTACACGATCGCCGCGTCCTGCAGCCCGGATTGCGGTCGTGCGGCGGGAAGGTTCTCGACCTGGACGAGCAGCGGCGCAGACTGGCTGCTCGGCGTGAGCGCATTGACGCCACATGCGGTGAGGAAACCGGTGATCAGCACCACTCCCGAGGCTCTGATTGCCTTGACGTTCATCCCTTGTTAGAACGCGCGAATCAGGTGGTCGACGCTCAGGACGGATTCCTTCGACGTCAGGATTCGCCGCGAACCCAGAGCGAGCTCTGTCGCTCTGTGGCTTCGGCAGGTGGGTCGAGGCGCGCGACAGGTTCGTCGAGGATAAGAAGCTCAGGCCGCTTGCCCAGCGCCAGCGCCAGTCCGACCTGGGACCGCTGTCCTCCGGAGAGGTGGCGAATCTGCCGATCCATCGGGATGTCGACGCGGCGCAGTCTCTGCCTCCGCGAAGGCCTGGTCCCAGGCTGTTCAGCCGCCGGCCGAACCTGAGCATATCCGCCGTGAAACTCGCTAAAAGGGAGTGTCCTGCGCGACGCAGCCCATGCGGTCGAGGAGCAAGAGGAGCTGAGCCCGCGGCGATCTCCCGAACACTCGGACTTCGCCGGTCGTCCGGCTCGAGAAGGCCCGCGACGAGGTTGAGAAACGTGGTTTTGCCCGCGCCGTTCGGACCGACAAGCCCGGCGATCTTACCTGCCGACGTACGCCTCGGCCAATAGAAGGACCCTGTGTCCCTAACCCACGCGCAGGTTAGAAACCGATTTGCCACAAGCGCGATTTCGTCGCGCTGGGAATCCTCACGTATGTAGAGGTCATCGGTGGCCTGATCACGGGGACGGTGGTCTAATCGGAAAAAGCCGAGCCAAATTCAACGCTGGGCTTGCGCATATGGCTCCGGCTTACGGAGCATTCCGGGTCAAGGTTCTCCGGCCCGGTACCCAATCCGCCGCCGGCCTCCTAGATCATCGACAGCTGGACTCATTTCGCAGCGCCCGACCATGCCGCCGTCGGCGCGCCCGACCATGCCCTGTCGGCTCACCGGAACCATGCCGTGTCGGCGCAGGTTATCGGGGTCGCGATGTGGAGCGCCAGACCACCAGGTCGAGCGCCGGGGGAGCCAGGGCTGCGATGAGGCGTGGACGGATCTTGGGCGTGTTTTAGCTGCGCCGACCAGAGGTCGCGTCGCGCATGACGTGTTCGGGGTCGACCGTGGACGTTGCGTACTCCGGACGCCCGAGAGGCCGATAGGTCTGGATGGTGATGCCCCGGGAAGTGGTCCGCGAGTTGACCAGGTCGAGCGCGACGTCCGGTCCGGAATCGGGGAACAGTCGTGTGCCCTGGCCGATGACGACGGGATAGGTGAGCAGGTC
>VBFH01000041.1 GCA_005883575.1 Chloroflexota bacterium
CCGATCGCCTGATGGGACTACCCAAGCAGGTCGCCGACGAGCTCCGCCGCGTCGTCGGCCGCGAGTCGGTCATCGATTCGCCCAACGATCTCCGCATCTTCGAGCGCGACGGTTCGATCGAAGGTGCGATGCCCGACGCGGTCGTGCTCGCGTCGACGACGGAGGACGTCGCCGGTGTGATGAAGGTGGCGGCGAATCATCGCATCCCCGTGGTGCCTCGCGGCGCCGGCACCGGTCTTTCCGGTGGCGCGGTCACGATCCGCGGCGGCATTGCGCTGCAGGTCACGCGCATGCGCCGCATCCTGGAGATCGATCCCGTCGCGCAGACCGCCCTTGTCGAACCTGGCGTGGTCAACCAGGAGCTCTCGCTGGCCGCCGCGCAGCACGGCCTGTTCTATGCGCCCGACCCTTCCAGCCAGAAGGCGTGCACCATCGGCGGCAACGCGGCCGAAAACTCGGGCGGTCCGCACTGCCTGTACTACGGCGTCACCACGAACCACGTCCTCGGGATGGAGGTCGTTTTGGCGGACGGGTCGGTGCACTGGGTCAACGGCGACACCCCCGACCGAATAGGCCTCGATCTGTGCGGGATCCTCGTGGGCTCCGAAGGAACCCTCTGCGCGATCACGAAGATCAAGGTGAAGCTCCTGCGCGTGCCGCCAAGCATCGCAACGCTGCTGGCCGCCTTTCCGAGCATCGAGACCGCAAGCCAGGCCGTGTCGGCGGTGATCGGTCACGGCATCGTACCCGCGGCCCTGGAGATGATGGACAGCGTCACCGTCGGCGCCGTCGAGGCTCACTATCACGCCGGTTACCCGACCGACGCAGGCGCCGTCCTGCTGGTCGAGGTCGACGGCATCGCCGAGTCGACCCGCGAGCTCACGGCCGCGATCAGCAAGATCCTGGGCGAGAACCGGGGCTACGGCCTTCGCGAGGCGCAGACACCCGCGGAGCGCGAGCTGCTGTGGGCCGGACGCAAAGGCGCGATCGGCGCGCTCGGCCGGATCAAGCCCAACTACTACCTGCACGACGGCGTGGTGCCGCGCTCGCGACTGCCCCAGGTGCTTTCGGCCGTCGGCGAGATCGGCGAGCACTACAAGCTGCCGGTGGCCAACGTCTTTCACGCCGGGGACGGCAATCTCCACCCCAACATCCTTTTCGACCTCCGCGACCGCGAGGTGCTGCATCAGGTCGAGTCGGCCGGCGAGGAGATGCTCCGCGCCGTGGTCGAGCTCGGCGGGGCCCTGTCCGGCGAGCACGGCATCGGCCTCGAAAAGGCCGCATACATGCCCTGGATCTACAGCGACGACGACCTCGACGCGATGCACCGCGTGAAAGACGTCTTCGACGCCGGCGGCACCTTGAACCCCGGCAAGATCTTCCCCGACCCTTCGCGCAAGGCGGTTCATCTCGCCGGGCGCACCGGGCGGGCCATCGAGGCCAAGTGGTGGTGAACGCGCCGGCGATTGAGAAACCAGCCAGCGCTGAGGCATTGGCCAAGGCGCTGCATGAAGCCGCCTCGCATAGGCTTGCTGTCATCCCGGTCGGCGGCGGCAAGGCACGCGGCATGGGCGACATTCCCAAGAGTTGCGACGTCGAGCTGCACACGACCCGCCTCGACCGCGTGATCGAGCACTCGCAGGCCGACATGGTGGTCAGCGTCGAAGCGGGGATCACGCTCGAAGCTTTGCAGGCGGAGCTCGGCAAGGCGGGCCAGTTTCTGCCCCTTGATCCTTTCAACTCGCCCGGCCACACCATCGGCGGCTTGCTCGCAACTGGATGGACCGGGCCGCTTCGGCTGCGATTCGGGTCGCCACGCGACTTCCTGATCGGCGTCCGCGTCGCCCTGCCGGACGGAAAGCTCGCGACCGGCGGCGGTCGAGTGGTGAAGAACGTCAGCGGCTACGACATGATGAAGCTGCACTACGGCGCGCTCGGCTCGCTGGGCGTCATCGTCGCCGCGTCGTTCAAGGTGTTTCCCAAGCCGCTGCACGACGTGACCGTTACGAGCGAGGGTGGTTGGGATGACGCCGACCGGGCGCTTGCGATGCCTGTCGCGCCTTCGGCCCTCGAGATCTTCTCTGACGGCCGCATCCTTGCGCGCTACACGGGCAGCCGCGACGCGGTCGACCGCGTGGTCGGCGACCTTGATTGGACAATCGAGGAGCCTTCGATCTGGGAGCGCCACTCGAGGCGAGCGCCGGCGCGATGGGCTCGCATCGCCGCGCCGCGGTCTGTACTCCGCCGCCTGGTCGAGGCGCTTCCGCGGGGCGCGGGCTGGTGGGCCTCGCCCGGCACCGGAGTCGCGCACTGGGCGATCGCGTCTGACGCGCCTTCGGTGCTGGACATGCGAGCGAGGACCGCATCCGCGGGCGGAACGCTCGTGATGCTGGACGCGCCCTATGACTTCATGCGCGAAGTGGGCGCCTGGGGCACGCCGCCGAAAACGATCGAGATCATGCGCCGCCTCAAAGCAGCCTTCGATCCCGACGGCGTCTTGAACCCCGGAAGGTTTGTGGTGTGACCGCTCCTTTCGCGCGTCTCTCCGACGACGACCTTGCCACCTGCGTCCACTGCGGCCTGTGTCTCGACGCATGTCCTACCTTTCGGGTCACCGGACTCGAGACCGAGTCGCCGCGCGGCCGCATCTACCTCATGACCCAGTGGAAACGCGGAACGATGCCCTTTGATGAGGAGCAGGTCAAGCACATCGACCTGTGCCTCGGTTGCCGCACGTGCGAGGGCGTGTGTCCCTCGGGTGTTCCGTACGGCAGGATCATCGAGGCCGGCCGCGCCGACGTCGAAGACGTGCGCAGGCCATCGCCCAAGCGCGCAGGCAGCCGCATCGCCCTCCGACAGCTCGTCGGCCATCCCGGGCGGCTGCGCCTGGCGGGTGCTGCCGCGCGGGCGGCGCAACGACTCGGTCTCACGTCGGTGGCCCGCTCCGGGCGGATGCTGCCCCGATTGCAATCGCAGTTCCGCCGGCCGCCGGGCGACGTCGCGCACGCGCGGGGCGAGGCGAGATATCGCGTGGCTTTTCTCGTCGGCTGCGTGATGCCGATCCTTTATCCGCAATCGCATGAGGCGGCGGTTCGACTCCTCCAGCTCGCGGGATGCGACGTCTGGTTTCCGGCCGGCGAGCGATGCTGCGGTGCGCTTTTCGCGCACAACGGCGATCTGAAGGGGGCGGCGCGTCTGCGCGAGGCCAACATGCGCGTCTACAGCGCGGGCAAGTTCGACGCCCTGGTCGTCGACTCGGCCGGATGCGGCGCGCACTTGAAAGACTTCTACCCGGACCTCAAAGGCCGCGTCAAAGACCTGACTGAGTTGCTGGCCGAGGTTGGCCTGCCGGAGCCGGAGGGCAAGCTCAACCTCCGCGTCACCTACCAGGACGCCTGCCACCTCGCGCATGCGCAGCGGATCAAGAAACAGCCGCGCGACCTGATCCGCTCGATCCAAGGAGTGAATTACATCGAGATGCGCCATGCGGAGATGTGCTGCGGAGCGGCCGGTCTCTACAGCACGCTGGAGCCCGAGATGTCCAATCGGATCCTGGAGGAGAAGCTCGACGACGTGATGGCAACCGGTGCGGACGTAGTCACGGTCGCCAACCCTGGATGCCAGATGCAGCTCGAAGCCGGGCTGCGGAGCCGTGGGTCGGCGATGCGAGTCGAGCACGTCGCCGAAACGCTGCTCCGCGCCTACTAGTTCACATCCCCACCTCGTGGGGAGGTCGGCGGCGCGGCCGTCGGGCGGGGACGATCCCTAACGCTAAAGCTTTAGTTTCGGCAAGACCGCTGTCTTCGTCACGTCGACTTCGACACGCGCCACGGCCAGGGTCACGTTGTCGGGCGCGCCGAGCTCGCGGCATCGCTCGATCACGCGCTCCGCCCCACGGTCGAGGTTCCCGTCCTTCAGCAGCAGGCGCCCCATCTCCTCCACACTCACACCCGCCGTCTCCACCCCGTCGCTGCACAGCACCACGGCATCGCCTTCCTCGAGCTCCATCTTGTCGGTGAACGGCTGGATCTGCTCCCACACACCGACAGCGCGGGTGAGCCGGTGCTTGAGCGGATGGTTCTCGGCCTCCTCGGGCTTGATCAAGCCGAGCCGGACCTGCTCGGCCGGCCACGAGTGGTCCTGGGAGATCTGCTTGGCGAGACCGTTGCGAAACAGGTAAGCCGGGCTGTCGCCGACGTTGAGCAGCGCTACCTCACCCGAGCGGATCGCCGCGACCACCATCGTGCTGCCCATCCCAGACCAGTCGGGGTTATCGCGCGCGGCGTTGAAAACCGCGGTGTTCGCCTCCTTGCAGGCACGCTTCAGGCGATCGACGTCAGGTCCCTCCTGCCCGTCCTCTGACAGCACCTTGGTCACGGTCTTGACTGCGATCGAGCTTGCGTGCTGACCTGCCGCGTGGCCGCCCATCCCATCGCAGACCACGATCAGGGTGTCGAGGCCGGCCTTGTTGCGCCAGACCGTGACCGAATCCTCGTTCTCCTCGCGCTCGAGGCCGGGGTCGGTGGCCCACGCGATCTTTAGACGCATTGGTCTAGTAAACGAAAAGAACCGGCACTAGTCTCCGAGAACCGCGAAGTGGACTGAGTTCTGACCCACGGTCAAGCGGTCGCCGTGGTTCAGCTGCTTCTCCTGGACCGACTCGCCGTTGACGAACGTGCCGTTCGTGCTGCCCAGGTCGACGACCCAGAACTCCTCGCCCCGACGCTCGAGCCGCGCGTGGTGGCCGCTGGTCGCGGGGTCGCGGAGGATGACGTCGTTGTCGGGTGAGCGGCCGAGCCGCACGGCCCGATCCGCGGCGCGGTGGGTATGACCGGCGTCCGGACCGGATTCGATGGTGAGCTCCGCCTGTGGACCGGCGGCGACACCAGCCGCGGGCTGAGGCCGCGCGGGCATCGCCATCGTCTCCGGGACCAGGGGTGTCGCTGGGGCTGAGGGCGGCGGCTGCCACGCCGGCATCAACGTGGTCGGCTCACGCTCGGCGCCGCCATCCATGGGCGGCGGAGCGACCATGGTCGCGGCGACGTCGAGGCCGTTGTCGGCCGAAGGACCGCGCCAGGGCGGCGGTGCGAAGGGCGGAGGTGGGGGTGGAGGCGCGACCGCTTCCTCGGGCGCGGCCTGCGCGCCGGCGGCGAGGTCGGCGTCGGTTGACTCTTGCGCTGCCGGCTCGATCGGGGCGACCGGAGCCGCGGACGCCGCCGGCGCCGACCATACGGGTGCGGGAGGCACGTTCCACGGCGGGGGCGGCGCGCTCGCGGGCGGCTGCTCCAGAATTTTGACCGGTTCCGGAGCGGGCGGCGCAGCCGGCGCACCCCAGGAGGGCGCCGGCGGAGCGGCCGGTTCCTCGGTCTTGGGGATGTCCCAACCCCCTGGTGCCGCACCGGGCACATCCCATGCCGGAGCGACGGTGGGAGGAGATGCGGGAGCTCCAGGCGGCGGGCCCCAATCGCCCGCAGGCGCCGCTGGCGCGGCGGGCGGAACGTCCCAACCGCCCGCGGCGGGAGGGTTCCAGGATGGCGCGGTGGGTACCGCGGGAGGCGGGCCGGCCGCCGGCTCGGCCGAGGGTGCCCCCCACGCCGGTGGCGGAGCGGGAGGCGCTCCCCACGAGGGAGCGCCTTCGGACGCGGCCGGAGCGGACGCCGGCGCACCCCACGATGGCGGGGGCGCGGACGCCGGCGGAGGCGCAGCGGCGGGCGATCCCCACGTCGGCGCGCCGGCTACTGGCGGCGGCGAAGGTGGGGCGCCCCACGACGGCGCGGCGGCGGGTGGCGGCGGAGGTGCGGACGGCGCTGCCGGTGGAGGCGCTCCCCACGCCGGGGCCGGGCCGGCGGGCGGAGGGGGCGCGGCCGGAGAGGCAGGCGAGCCCCATCCGCCTGCGCCCGCTCTGGCTGGAGCCGGTGTGCCCCAACCGCCGCCCCCTGGAGGGGCGACCATGGTCGGAGCTACGGAGGCCGGCCGGGCCGGCGTCGGCGGCGCCCACGTGGCCGCAACACCGGCGGTCTGGTTGGCCGGGGCGGCCGGCCGGACGGGAGGGGCCGACTTCTTCCTGCGGCGGCGGCGAGTCCTCAGGTACAGCAGGGCGACGACGATCGCTGCTACCGAGAGCATGATTGTCAGCAGGTTCTGGTCTGGCATCCGGTGGAAGGCCTCCCTTCTCGCCTATTGAGGCAATCGATCGTTAATCAGGCGCTCTTTGCGTAGTGCAGAAGTATGCCACCGCGCTCACGATTCGCTACTCGGCTTGGCTCCGTTCTCGATCACAAGCCTGCCCGACGCGACCCCGGGCACGGTCACGTCCGCCTCGAGGGAGTGGGCCCCCGCGCCGAGAGGTTCTCCGGTCACCACGTGCACGACCAACCGCCGGCCCAGCGGCATGTCGAGGCGCTTGGGCAGGGGCGCGAGACCGGCGTTGGTCTCGATCTGCAGCTGGTGACCGGTGACGAGCACGCCATCGAGCCGCAGACCGGTGACGCCGACGAGCACCGCGGGGCGCGTCCGGTTGTCCAGCGCGAAGCTGACGCCTCGTTGCTCGGGGCGAAGGCTGTGGAGGTCGGCCAGCCGCTCGGCCAGGTAGCGTGGGATCTCTGGACGTGGCCGGCTCGGCGGCGTCATCGAGCTGACGGTGAACGAAAGCTCGGCGCGGTCGATGACCTCACCTGATACCGTCAGCGAGGCCTCCATCCGGTACTCTCCTTCCGACGCGAGCGGAAGGCTCAGGGTGGTCGCGCTGACCGCCGGCTCCAGCGGAGTCGGGACCTCGACCTCGACCAAGCCGGCGTACGACTTCTTCTGGACCGCGTCGCGGACCCGATCGAACCCGCGTGAACCGGCCGCCTTCTCGCGCACGATCGACCAGCGCACGACGCCTCGACCGCCCACCGCTGAATCGTCGTTCACGACCACCAGCCGAGCCGCGAACGGAACGCGCGGACTCTGCACGATGCCGAACGGCCGGCGCGGCTCGAAGGCCAGCGGCTCGATGATCACGCGCGTCGCCTTGAACGCGATGGTGAGGGCATCGAGGGCGCGCTTCGGCCGGCGTGCTCCGTCGAGCAGGCCAAACCCTATGCCTGGAAACGGATCGACCAGGTGAAACGCAAAGGCGCCCCAGCACGACTCGAACTTTCGCGTTCGTAAGTGCTCCGCGGCGTAGCGAATCACGTCCGCCTGGTACCGCTGCGACGCCTCGATGTACGCGTCCAGGCTGCGGTAGGCGGAAGGAAGTCCCGCGCCTCGTTCCGCCCAGTTGACAGGCTGGAAGCCCGCGTGGCGCCACGCCGGATCGTCGTCGGCTACGGGCCAGTGCGTTCCAATGCGTTCCCACACGGGCGAATCGGCGCTGGGCAGCGATTGCGCGCCAAACGCGCTGACCATCAATGGTTCGGCCAGTCCGATGTCACGCCACGAACCGTCCGCCCAGCCCTGCATCAGATGAAGGTCGGCATCACCTGATGCCGCGACTGCCGGCCGCGTCCCGTCGAGGCGCTCGAAGGAGGCCTTGAGCTCCTGGTCGATGGAATGGTTCTGCCGGACAGCGTGCACGTCCCCAAGGTCCAAGTTCGTCGAGAGCCACGGCGGCTCGTCATGCGCCGTCCAGAGCGCGATCGACGGATGGTTCTGGAGCATCGCCACCATCTCCGCCTGCTGCTCGCGCGCGGCGGATTCGAAAAAACGCGCCTCGTCGGCACGCGCGTGATACACGTACGTGCCCGTGAGCGGAAGGTCCTGGAGCACGAGCATCCCCGCCTCATCCGCCTTTTTGTAGAACTCCAGCGGCAGCACGTTGGCGACGACCCTGATCGCGTCGAGGTTCGCTTGCTTGGCCGCGGCAAGATCGGAGGCAAAGATCTCAGGCGTCAGCTCGTCGAGCCGGTAAGAGGGCGCGTAGCAGGCACCGCGCAAAAACATCGGGCGCCCGTTGACGCGAAAGCTCCAGCGGCGCGGACCGATGTCCCACGTGAGCTCACGGAATGCAAATCCATCCTCCACGCGCGATGACTCGGCCCCGTCCCCGGTTCGCGCCACGAGCTCGGCGCGGTAGACGGGTTGGGCGCCAAAACGCCATGGCTCCCACCGCTGCGCGCCGGGAAGGGCAAGGCGCATCGCCATCGTCTCCTCGGCGCCGCCCGCCAGGTGCACCTCGCGGCGCAGTCGCAGCGCGTCACGGCCGGGGACCGGCACGACGAGCTCAACCTCGCCGTCCATGTTCCTTCCGTCGAGGTTGCGAAGCCTCGCCTGGACCTCGAGCCGGCCGTCTCCCGCCTCGAAGCTCGGCTTGATCCGCATCCAGTCGACCCCTATCGGCCCGACGTACTCCAGCTGCACCGGCTGCCACAGGCCCAGCGGGACCTCGGGTTGATAGGGCTCGGGAAGGCTCGAATAAGCCGACGCCGGATAGGGCTTGAGCTCGCCGTCGTTGAAGATGCCCATGATGTGGCGCTTCTTCTCCGGCTGCCTCTCGAGCGGCGACTCGCAGCAGATCACGAGTTGGTTCTCGGGCTTCAGGTACGGCGTCAGGTCGAATCCAAACGGCGCGAAGTAGCCGTAGTGCGAGCCCAGTAGGCGTCCGTTAAGCCACACGTTGGTGGCGAGGAACGCGCCACCGATCCGAAGCACCACACGCCCCGCGTGATCGGGTCGCGGAAATTCGGTGCGGTACCAGATCGACTGACGGCCCTCGCGGGCGGCGAGCTGCCTTGGCACCTCGATCGGCTTCCATCCCGTGCCGCGCCCGATGGTGAGCCGCTCCGCCTCGCCTTCGCCCAGCGGCATCCAGATGGCTTCCCATCCGGTCAGCTCCCGCCTTCCTGCGGCGCGCTGCGGGAGCGGCATGAAGAGGGAATCGCTCATCCGGCGTTGGTGTACGCGCCGTCTGCCGTGGAGCAGAAGAGGACTGGTTGCTTGATCGTGCTCTTGAAGGACTCGGCCTGCAATCGGTCCACCAGGGCCAGGATGCTGCCGCCAAAGCCCGCGCCCATGATGCGAGCGCCGTAACACCCACCGGCCGCCCAAGCGCGCTCCACCAGCGCGTCGACGTTCGGTGTGGAGACTTCGAAATCGTCGCGCAAGCTCATGTGCGATTCCTTGAGCAGCTGTCCGATTCGGCTGAAGTCACGAGCCCGCAGCGCGTCGACGAATGCATGCACGCGCGCGATCTCGGAGTCGACGTGTCGCCGGCGCCTTGGATCTCCCAACTCCGCTTCGCGCCGGCGCTGGTTGTACGGCGTGTCCGCGAGCGAGCGATGCTCGCCGGAGTCGATCACCCCGATCGCGAGCTCATCCGGAAAAGGGACCACCTGATACTCCAGGGTCGCGCAATCGAGCAGGAGCGCGCTGCCGCGCCTTCCAAGCGCCGACGCGAACTGGTCCATCACTCCGACCTGCACACCAGTCGCCTTCTGCTCCGCACGCTGACAAGCGAGCGCCGCCTGCTTGCCGTCCATCTCCGGTTTGAGGCCTGCGGCGACGGCGACAAGCAGCGCCGCCGACGAGCTGATGCCCACGTTGGGCGGCACCTCCGACCTCACGTTGACCGCCTGCGGATCCACGCCGAGCTCCTCCCCGAGGGCGCGCACGTAAGCGAGGCCACCCCGGACGTCGCTGTCGATCGACCACTCGCCTGCCCCGTGGCCGGAAACCTCGGTGAACCGGTCGACGGCCGCCGGGAGCACAACCCCGCCAAGGTAGTCGACATGCTCGCCGATCAGGTTCACCCGGCCCGGCGCGCGCCCACGCCATTCAAACCTTGATTTCACGAAGCTCGGCGGCGGTGTCCTCGGCCCTCGCGTCGAGGATGTAGGCGCCGGCCCCGAGCTCGGAGCCAGCGAGGTACTTCAGCTTGTCGCGCGTCCGATTGGGGGGATAGAACTCGATGTGGAAGTGATGGTGGCCGTCGCCGCGTCCCGGCGGCCGCTGGTGCATCGCCATCACATAAGGAAGAGGCTTGTTGAAGAGGCGATCGTATTTCTGCAGCAGTTCTTTGAGAGTGCGCGCCAACGATGCGTCGTCTTCGTCGCTCAGGTCGATGAGCCCGCCGCGATGTGTGACCGGCGCGAGGTGGACCTCGTACGGCCAGCGCGCAAACTCGGGCACAAACGCGATCCAGCGCTCATCGCCTAGGACCCTGCGTACGCCGTTCTTCTCCGATTCGATGACGTCGCAGTACAGACAGCGCCCCGTCTTGCGCTTGTGCCTCGCCTCGGCCGCGAGCTCGCGCTGCAGGACAGGCGGCACGAATGGGTAGGCATAGATCTGTCCATGCGGATGGCTGAGGGTGACACCGATCTCTTCGCCGCGATTCTCGAAGACGTACACGTATTTGACGTTGGGCAGCCGGCTGAGCTCGTCCGTCCGGTCGCGCCAGACCTCGATCAGGTCGCGGATGTGATCGACGGTCTGCTGCCCGAGGGAGGAGTCATGGTCGGGCGTGTAGCAGACGACCTCGGCCCGGCCCTGGTCGCCCGCGTAGGAAGGGAATCGGTTTTCGAAGACCGCGATGTGGTAGTCGGGCTCGGGGATCTCGGTCTCGGGTTGACCTGGCCGCGTCGGGCACAGGGGGCAGTGCTCCGCGGGCGGATGGTAGGTGCGGTCCTGGCGCCAAGGTGCGACCGTGACCCACTCCTTGAGCAGCGGATTCCAACGCAGCTCGCTCAAATTTTCTTTTCGTAATAGATGAGGTAGCGCCCGTCCGGCTTCCGGACGACTCTTTTCCCCACTCTGGGGGGAGCTCCCTTCCCCGCTCGGCGGGGAAGCCAGTCCCGTCGCGAAGCGACCGGACCGGACGGAGGAATCCCCGAAGCCTTAATCGGCGAGAGCACGATGCACCGCCTCCGCCGGCGTCTTCACCACGTCGAGCCCCTCGACGTCCCACGTGTCGAGCCCGAATACCGAGCGGCCCAAACGCCGCGCGAGCGCGATCTCGCTGAGCGTGCCCCATCCGGGGCCGATCGCGATCACGCTGTCCGCCGCGGTGACGATCACGGCATTGCGCGCCTGACCCAGCCCTGTCGCAATCGCGATCGTGAGATGGGCGTTCACTCCACCGCGATCGGAGTCCGGCAGGATGCCGACCACGGTGCCACCCGCGCCGGCCGCGCCTTCGCTCGCGGCGCCCATCACGCCGCCGAACCCTCCGTTGATGACGACCGCGCCGTTCTGAGCAAGCAGCTTGCCGACCTCGCGCGCGGCGTCGAGCTGTGATGGCGTTGCCTCGGAGGCTCCGCACACGGCCACGTAACGGCGATGCATCGAGCGAGAAGTTTATTCGGTACTATTTGCGACGAAGTTCAACGCCCGTGGGGCAAGGAGGTGAGGCGAAGCTTGGATAAACCGAGTCGTGGTGCCAGCCGCCTCGTTTGCCAGCTAGGAGTTCGGGAGGACGAAACCCTCTAGGGCTTCTGATCCGCTACTCGACTTCTGGAGTCGGAGGCGGTAGCACTGCGAACGTAGACACTTGAGGGTCGGGGCAGTCCCGACCCTCAGCTTTTTCTCCCCACTACGATTTCACTCTCATGGCCAAGGATTTCTCCGCGCGGTTGAACGAGATGCCCGAGGGCTGGCTTCAGGCGATGGGCGTGACCATCACGCTCGCGACCAAAGACGAGGTGCGCGCCGAGCTGATCACGGGCGCCGAGCACATGCAGGGATACGGAATCGTGCACGGCGGCGTGCATTGCGGTCTGATCGAATCGCTCGCATCGATCGGCGCCGCGCTCTTCGCGCTGCCGCGTGGGCAGCACGTGGTCGGTCTCGAGAACAACACCAGCTTCATCCGCGCGGTGCGTGCGGGCGTCAAGCTGCGCGCCGTCGCGACACCAATCAGCCGCGGCCGGCGCACTCAGGTATGGGAGGCCCGGGTCATCGATGAAGACGACCGGGTCGTGGCCACAGGCCGCGTGCGGCTTCTCTGCCTCGAGGCCGAACAGGCGCTCGCGGGCGAACAGGTCAAGGGGGTCCTGCACCCGGAGCAGACGCCTGGCTCCCAGTCACATAGCTGAGGATGATCTCGTCGATCAGTCGCTCCACCGGCGCGAGGTCGTCGGTGAACACCTGGTCGTGATAGGGCGAGACACGTAGGCGCCCGTCGCTGAGCACGCTCTGCGCGACCGTTTGTGCCAGGGGTTCGCTCACCAGGCCGAGGTTGTGCTCCACGTCGACAACGGTCACCGGCTCGGTCGTTCCGTAAACGAGCGTGTTGTTGAAAGCGGGCACGTCGACCAGGAAAACACTCGGGTAGACGGCGGACATGGTGCTGGCGATGGCGTCGACGAGGCGGTAGTCGGTCGCGGTCCGGCCGGCGTTCACGACCGCGACTCCGCCCGGGCGCAGGTGGTCGCGCACCTCGCTGAAGAACTCACGCGTCGTGAGGTGAAACGGAATGTACGGCTGGCGGTACGCGTCCATCACGATCACGTCGTACTTCGCGTCCGTTGTGTCGATCCAGTAACGCGCGTCGGCCACGACCGGATGCACGTTCGGCTCGTTGAGGTGAAAGTAGCGATGCGCTACGTCGAGGATGTCGGGATCGATCTCGACGCCTGTGATCTCCACGTCCCGGCCGAAAGCCGCGGTGTACTGCCGCGCGGCGGTGCCACCGGCCAGCCCGAGGATCGCAACATCCTTCGGCCGCAGCTCTGAGCCCTGCGCGGGTCGGAATGAGTTCGCGACGACCATGTAATCCCACGGGCCGCCCGTGAGCAGGCTGCTGGTGTCATAGATGGAGTGGATCGCCTCACCCTCATTGAGGATCAGCTCGGTCCTGGTCCCTTCTTGCACGACCTGGATGTAGCCGTAGGCCGATTCCTTTTCGTAGACGAGCTGGCCGACCTGTGGCGGCTTGATCCCCGAGGGCAGAAAGATCCACGCGAGGATGACCGCCGCGGCAAAGGCAGCGTAAAAGCGGCGCCGCGGCCAGGGCCATAACCCCATCACCGAGACGCCCACAAGAACCAGTCCAAACCCTTCCAGCGTCGGCCGCGTGCCGTAGCTCGGAATGAACCAGAACACGGGCAGAAACGTGCCGAGAATGCTGCCGGCGGTCGAGAGCGCGTAGACCCGGCCGGCGGTGTTGCCTCCGGTCTCGACGTCTTTCAGCAGCAGCCGGATGGCGAAAGGGCTCACGCAGCCAAGGAGGATCACCGGCGCCGCGAAGAGGATCACCACGGCGAAGAGCGTTCCGGCGACAAGGCCCGCGCTCAGCTCCTTGAAACCCTGCTGCGACACGAGCAGGATCGGATAACTGACGAGAGGGATGACGCCGATCCACAAGCCCGCCCAGGCGGTGATCTGAAACAGCACCTCTTCACGTGGGTGCCGGTCGGCGAGGCGGCCTCCGATCACGTAGCCGGCAGAGAGATAGATGAGGATCAGGCCGATCAGCACGCCCCAGACGTAAAGGCTGGTGCCGAAGTAGGGAGCGAGCAGACGCGACGCGCCGAACTCGACTCCGAGCGACGCCATGCCGGAGATGAAGACCAGCGGCAGGAGCAGGCGCCTGCTCGAAAGATTGGTCAGGTCGGTTGCTCTGCCGCCCACTTGCGGGTCCTTTCGTCCATGGGAACGGGCAGCTGGACCCGCACCTCCGCGTACATATCGCCGACTGGACCGCCCTTGGGGTCGGGCAGCCCAAGTCCGCGCAAGCGGATCTTGGTCCCATTCTGAGTCTCGGCCGGGACGTTGAACTTCACCTGGCCGCCCTTCAGTGTCGGCGCCGAGACCTCACCGCCGCGGAGAGCGACGTGAAGCGGCACCGGAACCGCCACGCGCACGTCCTGGCCCTCGCGGGTGAAGACCGCGTCCGGTGCGATCTGGACCGTGGCTCGAAGGCCCGGCACCCGCAGCACGGTTCCCTCCTTCACGCCCGCGGGCACCTTGACCTCGACTCGCCGCCCGCCTGGCAATTCGACGGTGCGGCTGGTGCCTCGATAAACCTCGGCGAGGCTGACGGTGATCGGCGCCTCGACGTCCACCGGCTGCTGGCGGGTGCGACCGCGCGCGTTGCCGAAGATGGAGCCGAAGATATCGCCGAAACCGCCTGTCTCGCCGAAGAGATCCTCCATGTCCTCGGGCGTGACGGTGCGGTACTCGACCCTAGGGCCAGTGTCGGTGCGGAAGCCTCCACCACGACGCTGGCCCTGCCCGGGCTGAACACCTGCGGCCTGCGCCGCGGCCCAGTCGGCGCCGAACTCGTCATACAGCTTTCGCTTCTTGGAGTCGGAGAGGATCTCGTGGGCCTCTGAGATCTCTTTGAATCGGGACTCGGCCTGCTTGTCCCCCGCGTTCAGGTCGGGGTGATGCTTGCGCGCGAGCTTGCGGAAGGCAGCCGAGATCTCCTTCTGCGTGGCCGTCCTCGGCACGCCGAGCACGTCGTAGTAGTCCTTGGTCTTAGCCATTCACAATGTTTGTTACCCGCTTGTGGTGCTCGACGAATCCGGGGCGCCAGACATAACCCAGGGCCTCGTTGACGTGGAGCATCGGCGCGTTCTCGGCGTTGTCGTCCTCGACCTCGCAGTGGCGGTCTGGCAGCTTCGCCCACGGTCCGTGGACCCATCCCAGGAATGGGATCGAGCGACCGTCGCGGTTTGCCAGAAAGCGCCTGTATTCGTAGCCGCGGCGCGGGGGCTCCCACCGATCACGGAGCACCACCGGGTCTTGCGGCATCGCGGGATACGAGGCGGCCATCCCGTCCGCCGTCAGCTCCGCCTCGTCCAGCACCGCCCGCCGGTAGGTGACGTCCACGACACGAGACTTTAAAGACCGACGATTCGCGGCATGATCCCGTCCCGGTCGATCTCGAGGACGCCGATAGAAGGGGGCTCGTAGCGGAGGAGGTGCCGCGCGAACTGCAGCCAGCACCACTCGAACCAGCCCGGTCCCTGCGTAAGACGGCGTCTCGCAGTGGCCGGGGTCCACTGGTGCACGCCACCGGGATTGAACAGCAGCACGCCGTCAAGGCTGCACATGTGCGCGCTGTGCGTGTGCCCGTAGACGATCACGTCCGCGTCCGGAAATTTGCGCCGCAGGTGGCGGGGAAGGCCCCGGTGGGGATGGAAGAATCCCAGGCTCAAGGTCCACAGCAGGGTGTTCGGCTCCTCCAGCCAGCGCGATCTGTGGCCGTGCACGACCACGATTCGCCTTCCCTCCACGGTCAGCTCGCGCGCCGGCGGCAGGTCGCCTAGAGCTGCGTCGTGGTCGCCCCGCACGGCCTCGACGGGCGCAATGCGGGAAAGCTCCTCCAGCGTCGAGCGTTCACTGATGTCGCCCGCATGAAGGATCAAGTTCACGCCCTCGAAGACGGTGAAGACCCGAACGGGAAGCTCGTCGATGAACTCCGGGCAGTGCGTGTCGGCGATGACACCGATTCTGGTGGTCAAGGATTCCGACCTAGCTTATCCCCGAGCGACAAACTACCATTTTTGGCCTTGACCTTGACAGATTGGTAAGTCGTGCCTTCTAATTAGGGGCATGCAAGACCTACAGCGTGAAATCTTGAACCAGGTGGTGGCGGGAACCATCTCGGCCGAGGAAGGGGCGGCGCGCCTGGAGGCCCTGGATTCGGCCGCGCCGACAACGCCCGCGCCTGCGGCCGCTGCGGCATCTCCGTCAGACGTCGTCAAGCAGGTCAAGGTCATGTCTCGCTTCGGCAACACCGAGATCATCGGCGACCCGACCGTGGCCACCGCGGTCGCGGACGGTCCCCACCGCGCCCACCAGGACGGAGACACGATGGTCTTCGAACAGACCCCGGTCAGCGAGGACCCGAGCTTCGAGTTCGTGCGGCCCCAGGGACGCGTGGTCATCAACGGCTTCGGCTTCGGCCGCAAGCTGACGGTTCGCGTGAACCCCTCCCTGCCGCTGAATGCGAGCGTCCAGGCGGGAAACCTGCGCATCGAAGGCGTTCACAGCCGCCTAGCCGCGGACGTGCAGGCGGGCAACTGCAAGGTCCATGACTTTCGGGCTCCGATCAACCTGTCCGTCGCGGCGGGCAACGTTGAAGCACAGGGAAGTCTCGACTCCGGCACCAGCTCGATCCGCTGCGAGATGGGCCAGGTCAAGGTGGGCCTGGCCAGGGAATCGAGCGTGCGAATCAGCGCCCGCACGACGATGGGCAAGGTTGCCATCGAGGGCGACGGCATCAGAAAAGGGAGCAACGAGGTGACCGTCGGCACGGGCGCCGGCACCCTCGAGCTCGAGTGCACGATGGGCAACGTCAAGGTGAGCGTCGGCTGATGGCGCGCACTCAGACCCGGCGCCCACCCTCGAGCTGCCCGGTGTGCAACCACCGCCTGGCGACGACGCGCCTCAGCTGCCCCGCCTGCGACACCGAGCTGTCAGGTGCCTTCACGCAGTGTGAGTTCTGCGTCCTCACCGACGAAGACCGCGAGGTGCTGCGGGTCTTCCTCGCGTCGCGGGGAAACATGAAAGACCTCGAACGGCACCTTGGCGTCAGCTACCCGACCGCACGAGCGCGCTTCGACACGTTGCTCGGCAAGCTCGGGATCGAGCGTCCAGCCGCTCCCGCACCTTCACGGGTGGAGCTGATGGAGCAGGTGGCTCGCGGAGAGATCGACGTCGACGAGGCGCTGGCGCGCCTCAACAAAAACGGCTGAGGAGGAGCGAGATGATCCCGATGGAACCCGGCCCGGAAGACTTCGCGAGGATGCTGTCCGAGCAGCGCGCCCGCATGGACGAGGCTCGCGCCATCGCCCGCTACGCGCACTCGCGCACCGGGCTGCTGACGAGATACCTGCGCCGCCTGGCGGACCGGATCGACCCTACCGGCGCGTCGCGCCGCGAGATCCGCTAGGCACATGGCGGGCGTTGTGAGCCAAACGCAAGCGATGGAAGAGCTGGTTCCTTCCCCGATCGATGCCACGCTGCGTCCACGCCGGTGGACGGTCCTCGCATCGGGCCCGTTCCGCAAGCTTTGGGTGGCGACGACGCTGTCGCTGTTCGGCGACTTCTTCAGCTTCATCGCCATGGCGTGGCTCGTCCTGCAGCTGACCGGTTCCAGTCTCGCCCTCGGCACTGTCTTGGTCGTCCAGGCATTGCCAAGAGCGGTGCTCATGGTCGTCGGCGGCGCGCTGGCCGATCGCTTCTCGCCACGCCTGACCATGCTCGGGTCGATGGGGCTGCGCGCCGTCTTCGTCGCGCCCCTTGCGGTTCTCGTCCTCACCGGTCGGGTGCAGATGTGGGAGGTCTACGGAATTGCGGCGGTATTCGGCATCGTCGACGCGTTCTTCATGCCTGCTCGCAACTCGATCCTCCCCATGGTTGTCGACGACCAACAGCTCGAGCCTGGTAACGCGGTCCTGAATGTGACGGCGCAAACCTCCGTCATCCTCGGCCCCGTGCTGGGCGGTCTCATCGTGGCCGGCCTCGGGATCGGCTCGGCGTTTGCGGGGGACGCGGCGTGTTTCGCGCTTGGCCTTCTTTTCATCCTATGGCTGCCCGCAGCCGCCCGCACTGCGAGCGGCGAGGCGCACCCCGGCGGTGGGCTCGGCGGACAGATCGAGGCCGGCCTCCGCTACGCCTGGGCTGACTTCGGCATCCGCGCGACACTCATCGTCGTCGCTGTCGTCGATTTCGCCGCCAACGGCGCCCTGGGCGTTGGGCTTCCGACCCTCGCCCACGGGCGATTCGGCGCCGGCGCCGCGGGCCTTGGAATCCTGCTTGGGGCATGGGGAGTCGGCGCCACCGCCGGCGCCCTCGGCTCAGGCTTCGTGCCGCCGCCAAAGCGTTTCGGTTGGTTGATGGTGCTCCTATGCCTGTGGCTCGGACTCGGGGTCGGCGGGGTCGGCCTGCTCCCTTCGCTCCCGCCGGCGGCCGTCGCGATGGGTCTTTGCGGCGTCGCCACGGGGGTCGTCAACACCTACGGGGTGAGCTGGCTGCAGCGCCGCACCGACGCCGCCATGCAGGGACGCGTGATGTCCATCGTCATGCTCGCTTCCATGGGCCTCACGCCGGTCGCGTACGCGGCGTCAGGCACGGTCGCCGACGTCAACCCGACGCTGCTTTTCCTGATCGCCGGTGGTCTGATGCTGCTGTGCGCTGCCGGCACCGCCGCCAGCCCGCGCGTCCGCGCGCTTCGCTAGCTCGGGCTACCTGATCCCTGCGGCCGCCAGCCCGGCCGCGTGCGCGGCGCCCGCGTCTTGCCCGGCGTCCAGGGCCTGGACGGCGGCCCCGGCAAAGGCGTGCGAGCGGTGCTGGTCGAGGTTCAGGTCGATGTTCGCGAGTGCGAACCACGCGCAGTAGGTCTGGCGCCCGTACGCCACGTTTTCGGGAGGCCTGCTCATCGCTGCGGTCGCCCACTGCACGGCGGTGGTGACGTCCTTCCCTGAAGCGAGCGCTTTGAAGGCGCCCTGGGCCGCGGCGTGGCAGGCGCTCGCCGGCGCCCCTCCCCTTTTCGCCCAGGCAAACCACTCGGCGTAGGAGCGGTCCTCTGCGGTCGGGCCCTGCGGGCCTTTCGCCGCCCTCGCCTGCTCGACGACCTGCCAGGTCGGCTTGGCCGTGGCGGGTTGCGTGGGCGCGGCCGGCGCCGGGGGGATCTGCGCCACAGGCAGCTGCCCGCCGGCGGTGGGAGGCGCAGGTGCTGACGGCGGCTGGGGCGCGGGATGGGCCGCAGGCTGCGCGGTCGCATGCGGGATCTGCTCTTTGGGCGAGAACCAGGTTGGCGTGCCGGGCTCGGCGGCCAGCGGCACTCGCGGCGCCCACGCCGGGACCTGGAGCGGGGCGGGCTGCTGCTCTCGGGGGGCGGCGGGCCCGGCCTCTGCCGCGGTTTGGGTGGGGGCCCACGTGGGTCGTGATGGCGGTCCGGCCTGCGCCGGGGCGACCGGGACTTGCTGGACTCCAGGAATCGTTTCCGGCTCGGTCGGCGGTGCCGTCTCGATCTGCGGGGCAGGAACTGGTGCCGGCCGAGCGGGTGGAGCTGGCGGCGGGGGTGGGGCTGCCGGCTGTGTCACCTGCCGGGCCGGGGCGGCGGGCGCACTCACCTCCGGCGCCGGCGTGATGGTGGGAGGGGTGGAGGCCGCGACCGGCGGCGGTGTGATGTGCGCCACGGGGGCGGCCGGCGTGGAGTCGAACGAGTCCGGCCAGCTCGGGATCGCCTGGGCGGGAGTCGCCGGCTCTTCCAGTTCGGAGGGAGGCGGCCAGGCCGGCATCGCGCGCTCGGTCGGCGGCTCTGGCGGCCAGATGTCGGTCTCTTCGGGAGGCGCCGGCGGGGATTCCGCGCGGGGCGGCCAGGTCGACTTGAGGGCGTCGGCGGCGACCGCCTTCGGTGGGTCGGTCAGGGGCGTGGCGGTCACCTCCGCTGCAGGCTCCTCCGCGGTCACCTCCTCCGTGGCCGCCTCCTCGGCGGCGGCAGGGGCCGGCGGCTCGCTCGCGACGGCGTCCGACCATCGAGCCTTCTTCTCAGCGGGTTCGGCTTCGGGCTCGGGAGACGCCTCCTCCACCTCGGCGAAAGCCTCGCCGGGAGAAGTGGGCACGGTCTGAGCCCACTCCGGCGATTTGTTTCCAGGTTCGCCGTCGGTCGAGCTTTCGGGCTCGGCCCAATCGGGATCGCCTTTCCCCAACGGGAGCGGGGGTGGCAGCGCTTCGTCCGCTGTCGCCTGAGAGTCAGCCGCGTCGGCGCTGTCTTCGGCGGGAGCGACCGGCTCCGTTTCCGCCCAGACTCGCGCCGTCTCCCGAGTCGGGAGGGCGGCTACCGGTTCGTCAGCTGCGACCTCAGGCGGCGTTGAGTCGTCGGACACGGGCGGTTCAGTCTCCAAATCGCCGTCAGTCTAGCGATGAGCGTTTGATCTTGTATCCAGTTTGACCCCACCCTGGGCGAAGAGGTTTTTCATCGCGTCCTCGGGCACCGGGTCCGGCTGCTCCTCCGCCCAGTCAGCCGCGTCCGATGCCTCCTTGTCGCACCTCGACTGGACATCAGCCGCCCCATCTGGGGTGATCCAACCGCGTTCGATCAACCAGCCGGTGAAGCGAGCGATCGGGTCGTGACCTGCGGCCTCGTCAACCTCTTCGGGCGTGCGGTACTTCAGGTGGTTGTCCTCCGACGTGTGGGCGTTGATCCGCCAGATCTTGGCGTCGATCAGCGTCGGTCCCTTGCCACGCCGGGCACGCGTGACCGCCTCGCGGCACGCGGCGTAGCAGCCCGGCACGTCGGTGCCATCGAGAGTCGCACCCGCGATCCCATAGCCGGCGGCGCGGTCGGCAACGTCAGGGTTCGCCATCTGCAGCCGGATCGGGACCGAGATCGCGTAGCTGTTGTTCTCACACACGAAGACGATGGGCAGTCGGTGTACGGCCGCGAAGTTGACCCCTTCGTGGAACTCGCCCTGGCTCGTCGCCCCGTCGCCGAACGTGCACAGCGTGACGCTGCCTTCTCCCTTGAGCTTGGCCGCGTACGCGATGCCGGCGGCTTTGGGGATCCAGCTTGCGACCACCTGCGAGACCGACGCGATCTTCAGCTTGCGGTAGCTATAGCAGCCGCCGGGGATGTTCCTCCCCGCGGAGAGTGGATCACCCGCCTTGGCAAAGACAGCCAGCATCCACTCCTTCATCGTCAAGCCGCGCACGATCGCATTCGCCAGGCCGCGGTAGTGCGGCACGAGCCAGTCGTCGGGACCGATCGCAGCAGTCGACGCGACCTGGATGCCCTCATGTCCGCGGCTCGAGCCGACGAATGGAGCCCGGCCCTGCTTGACGAGGATGTGCATGCGGTCGTCGAGCGCCTTGGCCATGCACATCCAGCGGTGAAGGTTCAGGTACTCCTCGCGGGTGGCGGCGCCGGCGCGCGTGGTGGTCGCCATCACGTGGTCGATTTGGGCAGGAACGCGGTCGCGATGTCGACCACTTCGTCCGCGGTCAGTCCCATCCGGTTCAGGTGATCGTAGTAGCGGCGGTGAAAATCCGAGAAGTCGCTGCGCTCGGCGCGCTCCTCGCGGATGCGCTTGACCTCGGCGAGCACCATCGCGACCAGTTCCGGCTCGGGGCTGATGCCCGCGTGGCGCAGCGCGTGCTCGATGACCAGCGCGCCCGAGTGCTTTCCGTAGACGTAGGTGATGTCCGCGCCGAGGTCGGCGGGCGGGATGAACTGATAGATCGCGGGATGGATGAGCATGCCGGCGGTGTGGATCCCCGACTCGTGGCTGAAAACGTTGAGGCCGATGCCCGGCTCGGTCGGCTGGACCGGAATGCCGCTCATCCTCTCAAGGTGGCGCGCCAGGTCGCGCAGCTTTTCGTACTTGAAGTTTGGGATCTCGATGCCGAAGAGATAGCGCAGCTGCAGAAGGACCTGGTGCATGGGCGCATTGCCGGTGCGCTCGCCGATGCCGTTGACGCTGGTCGTGAAGACCTCAGCGCCAGAGCCGAGCGCCATCACGGTATTCCACGCGCCGAGGCCGAGGTCGTTGTGGAAGTGCACGACAAGCGGGGCATCGGGCGCGGCGGCCTTGATCGCGGGGATGTACTCGCGGACCGAGAATGGCGAGTAGCAGCCGACGGTGTCCGGGGTGGAAGGCCGCGTCCCCCCCGCCTTCAATCCCTTGCGATGGATGTCGCCGATGTAGTCGACGTCGGCGCGGCTGCCGTCCTCGCCACCGAACTCGATCGACGTCGCGCCCTGCTCGCGTGCGTATCGGATCGCCTCGCACATCATGCGGAGGTTGGCCTCGCGGTAGTAGGAGACCGGGAGCTCGAGCCACTCCGACTCGGGGATCCCATCGCGGTGCAGCAGGGTCTTGCCGAGCTTGTACTTGACGTGCAGGTCGGAGGCTGACGTGAAGATGAAGTAGGTGACCTCGTCGCGCTCGTAGCCGAGCTTGTCGATCACGCGCATCGTGGCGTCGATGTCGCCCTTCGTCGAGCGCATCATGCACACGACCTCGATGTCGGGCCGGAGCTCACCGCGCTTGCGTCCGCCGAGGACAAGGCGCAGCGTCTCGCGCTCGCCTTCGGACACGGACGGAAAGCCGACGTCCATGATGTGGACACCGATGTCGGACAGCATTCGCGCCAGCTCGTACTTGTCCTTGGGCGTGATCGCAACGCCGGGCATCTGCTCGCCGTCGCGAAGCGTGTCGTCGTAGATACGGATCCGGTCTGGCGGAGGGAACTTCAGGTCATGGGCGAACCGTTGGGGGTCGCGAGCCAGCTCCTCGAGCGGCTCCTGAAGCTCAACCGGTTTTAGATCATCCACGAGTCGGCGACATCCGGCGCCGCTCTTCCAGCCGCTTGCGCACCCACGGGACCAGGCCGCCCATGCGAAGGAGGTCGCTCATGAACTTGGGGAAGGGCTCGGCGCGATATTCATCGCCCTTTGTGAAGTTGCGGATGATGCCTTCTTCGAGGTCGACTTCCAGCTCGTCGCCCTCCTCGACGGCTTCAGCCGCTTGCGGCGACTGGAGGATCGGGTAGCCCATGTTGATCGCGTTGCGAAAGAAGATGCGCGCGAACGAGTCGGCGATCACCAGCGAGATGCCGACGCCGCGGATCGCCACGGGCGCGATCTCACGCGAGGAGCCGCAGCCGAAGTTGGAGCCGCCGACCAGGATGTCGCCCTGCGCGACTCCTGGCGCCCACGTCTCGTGACCGGGCACTCCCTCCATCGCATGCTTGCCCAGCTCTTTCTCGTCGAGCGAATAGATCGCGTACTTGGCCGGGATGATCTGGTCGGTGTCGATGTTGTCACCGAATTTCCACGCCTTGCCGCGAATGACTTTGGGGAGAGTCATTGTGGTCGTCCCGCGTCGCCCGGCTTTGCCGGGCGACCGCACCGACCCACGAAAGCCGACATCGATACGAGTCCCTCGGGGGGGTTCCGCAGGGGGGGCCTGACCCCCCTGCGCTTTTTCCACGCCTTGCCGCGAATGACTTTGGGGAGAGTCATCGGATCGCCGCGGGCATCTTCTTGAGGACTTCGCTCGGGTGCGAGATCACGCCGGTGACCGCGCTCGCGGCGGCGACGGCGGGATTCGACAGATAGACCTGCGCCTTAGGGTGGCCCATGCGGCCCGGAAAGTTGCGGTTGGTGGTGCTCAAGCAGACCTCTCCCTCACCGAGCACGCCCATGTGCCCGCCAAGGCACGCACCGCACGTCGCCGTGGTCCAGGCCGCGCCGGCGGCGAGGAATGTGCCGATTAGCCCCTCCTTCTCGGCCTGGATCGCGACCTGGTGCGACGACGGCGTGATGATCAGCCTGACACCCGGTGCGACCTTGTGGTTCTCCAGCACCGCCGCCGCGCGCCGGAGGTCTGTGATTCGCGAGTTGGTGCAGGAACCGATGAAGACCTGGTCGAGCTTCGTGCCGGCGACCTCGGACAGGGGCGCGTAGTTGTCCGGCGACATCGGCTTGGCGACGCCGAGCTCGACCTTCTCGGCGTCGAACTCGAAGACCTTCTCGTACTCCGCGTCCGGATCCGATGTGACCGACGTGTATTCACGCTTGGCGCGAACGTCGAGATACTCCTTGGTGACGCCGTCGAACTCCATGATTCCGTTCTTCGCGCCCGCCTCGATCGCCATGTTGGTCATGGTCAGACGCGCTTCCATGTCGATGTGGCGGAGGGCTTCGCCGGTGTGCTCCATCGCCTTGGACCGCGCACCGTCGACGCCGATCTGACCGATCACGTACAGGATCAGGTCCTTCGCCTCGACCCATTCCTTGAGGCGGTTGCGGTAGACAAACTTCAGCGTCTCGGGGACGCGGAACCATAGCTCGCCCAGCGCAAGCACGCAGGCCAGGTCGGTCGAGCCGATGCCGGTGGCGAAGTTGTTGAGGGCGCCGTACGTGCACGAATGGGAGTCCGCGCCGACGATCAGCTCGCCTGGCAGCACGAGCCCGTTCTCGGGCAGCACCGTGTGGCAGATGCCGCCCTGGCCGACCTCGAAGTACCACTTGATGCCCATGTCATGCGAGAACTCGCGGGTCAGGCGGCCGAGCGTCGCGCTGGCGGCATCTTTCGCAGGCTGGAAGTGGTCCTGGGTGACCGCGACACGGTCCGGATCCCAGATCTTCTCGGCGCCCATCTGCTCCCGCATGATCTTTCCGGCAGGCGGGATGGTGAGGTCGTGGCCCATCGCGAAATCGACCTTGGCCAGGACCAGGTCGCCGGGCCGCACGCTGTCGCGCCCAGCGCCGCGGGCCAGGATCTTCTCCGTCATCGTCATGCCCATCGGCGTCTGCTCTTTAATCCCTCAGCCGCTTCGTTACCGCGTCACCAACTTCTTGGGTCGACAGGGTGCCCCCGAGGTCGCGCGTGCACTCGCCCGCGCGGAGAGCCGATTCGACCGCACCCTCGATCGCGCTCGCCATTTCTGTATGACCCAGATGTCTAACCATCATAGATGCGCTCAAAATCGCCCCGATCGGATTGACGATCCCCCGGCCGGCGATGTCGGGCGCGGTGCCGTGCACGGGCTCGAAGAGGCCCCGTTTGGTCTCCGGGTTGATGTTTCCAGACGGCGCGACGCCCATGCCGCCGATCAGCTCAGCGGTGAGGTCGGACAGGATGTCGCCGAACAGGTTGCCGGTGGCGATGACCTCGAACTGCGTGGGGTCGCGGACCAGCTGCATCGCCGCGGCGTCCACGTAGAGATGGCGCGTCTTGATGTGCTGGTGCTTCTTCGCCACCGCCTTCCACTGCTGCTGCCATAGCGCGCCGGCGTGGGTCATGGCGTTCGACTTGTCGACCATGACGACCTCACGTTGGGCCACGCCGAAGGCGTAGTCGAGGATCCGGGTCACGCCGAGGTAGGTGTTGAGATCCTCCTGGATCGCGACTTCTTCTTCGGTGCCCCTTTTGAAGCGGCCGCCCATTCCGACGTAAAGGCCTTCGGTGTTCTCGCGGACGATGAGCAGGTCGATCTTTCTCCTGTCCTCCCGCCGCAGGGGTGAGAGCCGGTCGTCATAGAGCTTGGCCGGGCGCAGGTTGACGTAGAGGTCGAGCTCGAAGCGCAGGCGCAGCAGGACGCCGGCGAGATAGGCGGCATCGTTCACCCGGGGATCGCCGACGGCGCCGAAGAGGATGGAATCGGCCTTGGCGAGCTCCGGCCAGACGTCCGCCGGGATCGGCTGTCCAGTGCGCATGTACTGGTCGGCGCTGACTTCGTACTCCTGGAACTCAAAGTCTGCGCCTGCAGCGCGAAGCACCTTGAGCGCCTCGGGAACAACTTCCTTGCCCGCGCCGTCGCAGGGCAGGACCGCGATGTGCTTACGCAGTTGCGGTTTCCTTCTCGCGGAGCTTGTAGCGCTGGATCTTGCCGGTCACGGTCTTGGGCAGCTCAGCGACGAACTCGATCACGTGCGGGTACTGGAAGCGTTGGAGCCGGGACTTGCAGTGCTCCTGCAGCTCGGCGACGAGCGCGTCGCCGGTCACCGCATCGTTCTTCGCGATCACGAACGCCTTGATCCTCGTGAAGCCTTCCACCGACAGGCCGACCACGGCGCTTTCGGCGACCGCGGGATGCTCGAGAAGCGCGGACTCGATCTCGATGGGCGAGACCCAGAGGCCGCTGACCTTGATCATGTCGTCGGAGCGGCCTTCGTGCCAGTAGAAGCCGTCGCCATCGACCCTGTAGCGATCGCCGGTGAAGAACCATTCGCCGAGGATCGAACGCTTTGACTTTTCGTGCTGCGCCCAATAAAGCGCAAGGGCACTGTCGCCCTTGACGTAGAGGTCGCCCGCCTCACCCTTGGGCGCCGGCTTCCCTTCGTCGTCCAGGATCTTCAGCTCGTAGCCTGGCACCGGCTTGCCGCTGCTTCCGGGCTTCAGGTCGTCGAGGCGGTTCGAGCAGTAGATGTGCAGCAACTCAGTCGAGCCGACTCCGTCGAGGATGGTCAGGCCGAACGTGTCCTTCCAGCGACGCCAGACCTCGGCGGGCAGCGCTTCGGCGGCCGCCACGCAGTGCCGGACGCTCGACAGGTCGCGACTCTTCGCGCCCTCGAAGTTGAGGATTGCGTTGTAGAGCGTCGGGGCGGAGAAGAAGAGCGTGGGCCTTTGTTTCTCGATGGTGTCGAGGACAGTGGCCGGTGTGTGCCGGCCGGCGTGCAGCACCGTCGATGCACCCGCCCAATAGGGAAAGGTGAGGTTGTTGCCGAAGCCATAGGCGTGAAATAGGCCGGTGGTCGAGAACGTCGTGTCCCTTTCAGTGATGCCGAGGACCTGCTCCGCGTAGGTGACGCAGGTGTAGGGGATGTCGTGCTGGAGATGGACCACCGCCTTCGGCTTGCCGGTGGAGCCGGAGCTGTAGAGCCAGAAGGCCATGTCGTCGCGGCGCGTGGGCGCGCCTGCGATCTCGGGGCCCGGCTTGATCTGGTCGGCGCGGAGAAGACGCGGTTTGCTCGCGGCTCGGCCGGCCGCGGACTGGAGCTTCTCTCCGGTGTTGACGTCGACGACGATCAGCCTGGCCAGGGAGTCATCGATGTAGTGGTCGTAGTCCTCGCTGCGCTGGAGGAGGGGGTTGACGGGGACGGGGATTGCGCCGATGCGAATCGCGCCGAGGAAGGAGGCGACCCAGCCCGGGGAGTCGTAGCCCACGAGCAGGACACGCTCCTCACGGCGGACGCCGAGGTCGAGGAGGGCGCGGGCGGCCCCGTTGGTCAGCTGGAAGAGATCGGCGTACGTGATGTCGCCGGAGGCGGAGTGGATGGCGATCTTGGCGGCCCGGGCGGGGAGGTTGCGCTCGATCAGGTCGGCGCCAACGTTGTAGCGGTCGGGCAGATCCACTCAGGCAATCTTGGCACGTAAGGGACGATTTCTGTGAAGAGGGTAACAAGGGTTGGGTCTGGCGGCTGGTAGGATCGCGAATATAATATAAATTTACTCGTTTACGCTAGACTTCTCGAACATCTTTTTGTAGACTTTCCGCATGCTCCACATGGTGCCGGAGGACGCTGACACCGCTTATCGTCTCCTCTAGATCCGGCAATGCATCGACCAGCTGGAGCTGGCCTTCTCGGAGCTGGCGGCCGAGTTCCAGGAGAGCAAGCACTGGGACCACCGGGGCGCCACCAGCGCCATCGATTGGATGCGTCAGGGGCTCGAGCGCGTTGCGGACGACCGCTCCGCCGACCGAGTCGAGATAGCCGGTGAGGTAGAGCGAGCCGTCGGTCGCGGTGCTCATGTGCAACGTCCGAAACATCCAGGTGCAGCTGAGAAGGACTCGGTTGTGATCGATGTCGGCCAAGCCGAGCGCACGATCCGCGGCCCCAAGCGACGAGCGCTGATCGCGCGCGACCAGCACTGCCAGTGGCCGGGATGCGAGCGGCCGGGCTCATGGTGCGACGGCCATCACATCGTCTTCTGGATGGTCGGAGGCGGCGATGAGCTCGAGAACATGGTCTTGCTCTGCAGCCGTCACCACTGGAAGGTCCATGAAGGCGCCTGGCAGCTGATCCGGACCGACCAAGGCAAGATCATCACCAGCCCGCCACGAACGATGTTCAGCCCGCCAAGGGGGCCAGACTAGGAATCGATGACGGTCGAGCGCAGATCACGTCGTTTCTCTTCCGCTCGGCTCGAGCGCGTGGCGCGCCGTTTGATGAACGCCTCTTCCCTCTGCTCCCTCGCGACCGTATCGCCGGGCGGTCGCGCGCACATCAACCACATGTACTTCGCGTGGAATGACCGCTTCGACGTGTTCTGGATCTCCGATCGCGATTCGACTCACTCGCGGAACGTTGTGCGCAACAGCTCGGCGGCGGTGACGATCTATGCGTCGAACCAGATCTGGGGCAAGCCCGATCGGGGCATCCAGCTCCTTGGCACAGCGCACGAATCGACCAGCCGCGACTCCAGGAACGCCTATGCGCGCAGGTTTCGTGACTTCGATCCCGAGGAGAACGACCTGCCCTACTACCGTTTCAGGCCGCGCGCGGTGAAGCTCTTCGACGAGCGCTCCCTTGCAGGCGGCACGATCGTCACTGCGCGCGTAACCCGCGACGGTCTCGCCTGGTCGAAGACCGAGGTCTGGGTCTAGACTCCCGGCTACTGGCGGACGATAGCCGCAGCGCCCTTCCTCAAAACAAACTTCTGGATCTTGCCCGTTGCGGTCTTGGGCAGCTCCGGCACAAACGTCACCCCATGTGGCGCCTTGAAGTGCGCCAGACGGTCACGGGTGAACGCGATCAGCTCCGCCTCCGTCGCATTCGTACCCGGCTTGAGCACGACGTAGGCAAACGGCGCCTCGCCCCACTTCTCATGCGGCAGGCCGACGATCGCTGCCTCCTGCACGGCCGGGTGCCGGAGCAGCACGCCCTCGACCTCGATCGAGGAGATGTTCTCGCCGCCGCTGATAATCACGTCCTTGATCCGGTCGCGGATCTCGACGTAGCCGTCCGGATGCAGCACCGCCGCGTCGCCGGTCTGGAACCAGCCGTCGCCCATCACCTTCTGCGTCGCCTCGGGGTCGTTGTAGTAACCCGTCATGATCACGTTGCCGCGTGCCACGATCTCGCCGAGGGTCTGACCGTCGGCCGGGACGTCGCGGCCTTCGCCGTCAACGACGCGCAGCTCGCAAGCGCCGATCATCTCGACGCCGGTTCGCGCCTTGATCACCGCGCGGTCGCTCGCGGACATCGAGCCGTGCTCCGGGCGCGGCTCACAGATGGTCAAGAAGGGAGAGGTCTCGGTGAGGCCGTAGACCTGGGTCACCTCCCAGCCGAACTCGCCCTCCATGCGCTCGATAGTGGCAGCCGCCGGAGGCGCACCGGCGGTGACCACGTGCACCCCGCCCGGAACCTCGCCACGTACCTCATTCGGCGCGTTTGCCAGCGCGATCAACACTGTCGGCGCCGCGCACAGCCAGCCAACCTTCTCTTTCCGGATCAGCTCGAATACGCGCGCCGGCTCGACCTTGGGCAAGCAGATGTGGCGCCCGCCCACCGCGGTGATGATCCACACGAACGTCCACCCGTTGGCGTGAAACATCGGCAGCGTCCACAGGTACGTGTCGTCGACTGTGATGTGGAAGTGGACGAGCGTGTCCATGACGTTCATCCAGGCATTGCGATGCGTGATCATCACGCCCTTGGGCTTGGCCGTCGTGCCGCTGGTGTAGTTCAGCGAGAGGAGGTCGTCCTCCTTGACGTCGACGCCCTTGAACGACGGCTTGGCGCGCGCGATCTCGGCGTCGTACTCTCGCCAGCCGGTGCGACCCTCGGCGGGTCCCAGGACGACAAAGTGCTGGACTCCGCGTAGCTGATCGCGAACCCCGTCGACCACGGCGACGTAATCGGGATGGACGCACAGCACCTTGGCCCCCGAATGCGACGTGATGTAGACGAAGTCCTCCGCCGTCAGTCGGAAGTTGATCGGCACGAGAACCGCCCCGATCTGCGGCACCGCGTAGAACGATTCCAGCTGCTCATGCGTATTGGGCGCGATGTACGCGACGCGATCACCCTTCCCCACTCCCATCGCCTGCAGCGCCGCGGACCATCGGTCGCAGCGCTCGAAAAACTGCTCGTACGTCATCCGCAGGTCGGCGTCAACGACGCCCTCGCGGTCTCCGTACAGCTTGCGGGTGCGCCGCGCGAACTCGAGAGGCGTCAGCGGCGTTTCCATGTGCTTTCATTCTCCTTATGAATTGAGCATCAGCGCGAAGTCGGTGGTCTTGATGCCACCCACGAACGCGCGGTGTGCCTTCGGCTCGAGCTCGACCGAGCGCTCGTAGACGAAGGCATAGACGTTGTCGATCGTCCAGTCGCCGTATCCCTGGATGCGCAGCCCGTAGCGAAGACCTTCGTCAGCGAGGCCGCGCTGGAACAGGTCCGTCGCGCGGGCGTAGATCGCTTTGAGGACCTCCAGCTGCATGCTGAGCTCGGCGATGGTCCTGGCGTCGCCCTCCTCCTCCACCAGCTGCTCGACCTGCGCTTCGAGGTCGGCGATCTCCTTCTGGTAATCGTCCACCCCCCACCAACTCCATGGTCGAGTTTACTGCGCGCTTAGTGGATCAAATAGTTCGTGGAGACCGCCGCCGCGATGAGAATCGCAATGATGTTGACAACCTTGATCATGGGGTTGATCGCCGGACCCGCGGTGTCCTTGTTGGGATCGCCGACGGTGTCGCCGGTGACCGCGGCCTTGTGCGCTTCGGACCCTTTGCCGCCCAGCTGGCCTTCCTCGATGTACTTCTTGGCGTTGTCCCAGGCGGCCCCGCCGCTGGTCATCTGAAGGGCGAGGAACAAGCCGGTCACGATCGCGCCCAGGAGCAAGCCGCCGAGCGCCCGCGGTCCAAGCAGAAAGCCGATCGCGAGCGGCGCGACGACCGGGATCACGCCAGGCAGGATCATCTCCCGCTGCGCCGCGGCGGTGACGATCCGCACGGCGGTTCCGTATTCCGGACGACCGGTGCCCTGCAAGATACCCGGGATGTCGCGGAACTGCCGCCTCACCTCCTCGACGACCAGACCTCCGGCGCGCCCAACGGCAAGCATGGCGAGGGAGCCGAACAGGAACGGCAGGATGCCGCCCAGAAAGAGGCCCGCGATCACCAGGGGGTCGGAGAGTTCGAATTTCGTGGGGTGGCCTGCCCGCGCGAGCTCCTGGGTGTACGAGGCGAAGAGAACGAGCGCCGCCAGGCCCGCCGAACCGATCGCGTAACCCTTGGTCACTGCCTTCGTCGTGTTTCCCACGGCGTCGAGCGGATCGGTCACGGCTCGGACCTCGCTCGGCAGCTTGGCCATCTCGGCGATGCCGCCGGCGTTGTCGGTGATCGGCCCGTATGAGTCGATGGCGACGATGATGCCGGTCATCGACAGCATTGCGGTCGCGGCGATCGCGATCCCGAACAGGCCGCCGAGCGCATAGCTGACGAGAATTCCGGTCGCGATGACGATCACGGGCAGCGCAGTCGCCATCATGCCGATCGCCTGCCCGGCGATGATGTTCGTCGCGTGCCCGGTCACCGATGCCTTCGCGATGAGGTGGACCGGCCAGTACCTGGTTTCCGTGAAGAACTCGGTTATGGCGACGATCAGGACCGTGATGATCACGCCGACCAGCGCGGCGACGAAGAGATTCATCGGATCGTGGTCGAACCCCTGGAGGTACCCGTTGCTCTTCATGTATGCGGTCACGAAGTAGAACCCGACGATCGCCACCGCAACCGCGACGAGGAGACCAGCGTAAAGCGCGCCCATGATCCATCGCAGGTTGAAGATGCGGACGAAGAAGGTGCCGACGATCGATCCGACCACGCTCACCGAGCCGAGCAGGAGCGGATAAATCACCCACCCGACCTGGTCCTTGAACAAGAGCGACGCGAGCAGTATCGCGGCGATCATGGTCACGGCGTAGGTCTCGAACAAGTCGGCCGCCATCCCGGCGCAGTCCCCGACGTTGTCGCCGACGTTGTCGGCGATGACAGCGGGGTTGCGCGGGTCGTCCTCCGGGATGCCCGCCTCGACCTTTCCCACGAGATCCGCCCCGACGTCGGCGGCTTTCGTGTAGATGCCGCCGCCCAGGCGAGCGAATACCGATACGAGGCTTGCGCCGAACGCAAGGCCGACCAAAACGTCAGGGTTCTTGAAAACCAGGTAAGCCGCCGAAACTCCCAACAGGCCGAGACCCACCACCATGAAGCCGGTCACGGCGCCGCCGCGGAACGCGACCTGAAGCGCCTTGTCCAACCCGCCACGCGCCGCTTCGGCGGTACGCACGTTTGCCCGCACGGCGATGTTCATTCCGACGTAGCCGGCGACAGCAGAGAGGATGGCGCCGACAATGTACAGCGCCGCGGTCGTCCAGTTGATGAAAAAGCCGATGACGATCGCGATGATCACGCCGATGATCGCGATCACCGTGTATTGCCGGTTGAGGTAGGCGGCTGCCCCTTCCTGGATCGCGGACGCGATCTCGCGCATGCGGTCGTTGCCGCTTGGCCGGCTGAGGACGAGAAAGATCAGAACGACCGCGAACCCGACCGCGGCCAATCCGCCGGCCACGCCGAACCAAGCTGTGCTGGGGTCCATCTAACTCCCTCTAACCGCGGATGCGGAACTGAATCCCGCGGAGCGATAGGTTAAAGGAACCGGAAGCCGGCCATTCTCACCAGGCGAGATCGAACGCCTGCAGCTTGCCGGTCGCGTTTGACCACTGCGCGTCCACCCGGTCGACGCGGGCCGAGCGCGGCCCTTCCTGGGCCAAGCGCTTGAGCTCCTCGAGAGCCTCGCGTGGACCCTCAGCCACGAGCTCCACCGTGCCGTCGTCGTTGTTTCGGACCCAGCCGTGAAGGCCGAGCTGCCGCGCTTCGCGCTGCACGAAATAGCGAAAGCCGACACCCTGCACGTCGCCTCGGACGACGGCGTGCAATCGCTCCATGGTCTGGAGGTTACCCGTCTCCCCATCGGGAAAAAGGGCGAAGGGAGAGGGGCTTAAGCTTGCACGATGCCCATTTCCAGCATCGTCGCAATCGGCGACGAGCTGGTCGGCGGCTTCACACTCGACACCAACTCCCACTGGATGGCGGAGCGCCTCCGCCTGCTCGGCTACCCCCTCAAGCGCGTCACCCAGATCCGCGACAAGCCGCGGGAGATCATCGATCAAGTCGCCCGCGAGCTCGACGACCCAGACGTCACCGATGTTTTTCTCAGCGGCGGGCTGGGTCCGACGCCGGACGACCGGACGTTCGCGGCTCTTGCCGAGGCACTCGGCAAAGAGCTGATCATCTGGGAAGAGACCCGCGCGCGGATTGAGCGGCGGGTGCAGCGAATGCACTCTATGGGGTTGCTCGAGTCACCGGAACTGACCGAAGGCAACCTGCGCATGGCGCGGATCCCGGCCGATCCGGCGCACGTGTTCAAAAACCGGCGCGGCATGGCGCCGGGCGCCATCTACAAGGCGAAGGGCAAGCGCATCTTCGTGATGCCCGGTGTGCCGATGGAGATGAAGGGAATCTTCACCGAAGAGATCGAGCCAGAGTTTCTCTCCGCGGGATCCGCCGCCACCGTGCGCGAGCTGCGGTTCACCTTCGCGGTGGAAGCTCGCTTCTATCCACTGATGCGCGAGCTGGAGGAGAGCTATCCAGATGTTTCGGTGGGCTCGTATCCGAACTTCGAGACGAAGGAGCTCGTGATTCGCGTCCTGGGCGGCGATCCGAAGCGTGTCGAGGAAGCGCTGGAAGTGATCAGAAAGAGAGCGCCGGCCTAGCTTCCAAGCTTTCGCATTAGCAGCGACCGCTCAGCCGGGTTCTGGCAGAGTTCCAACGCGCGCAGCCGCGATTCTCGCGCCAGCGCAGTCTCCCCGAGCTCCTCGAGCAGCTCCGCGCGCGTTGCGTGAAAGAGGTGATACCCGCCAAGGGAGATGGCCAGGTCATTGACCTCGCCCAGCGCGACCTGCGGTCCACGCACGTGGCTCAGCGCCACCGCGCGATTAAGGCGAACGACAGGGGTGTCGCTCAGGCGCAGGAGCGCGTCATAGAGGACGACGATCTGCGCCCAGTCGGTCGCGACCCAGGACCTGGCCTCCGAATGGACGGCGGCGATCGCGGCCTGGAGCTGATACGGCCCCGGCATGTTCATCCCGGCCGCGCGACGCAGGACCTCGACCGCCTCGGCGATCGCAGCCTCGTCCCACAGCGAGCGATCCTGCTCGGGCAAAAGCACCATCTCGCCGGCGGCGTCAAATCGCGCGCGGGCGCGGGCGAGGTGCAGCTTCATGAGCGCGACCAGGCCGAGGACCTCAGGCTGGTCGGGAAGCAGGCGGGCGGTCAGGCTCGCCAGCCAGAGCGCGTCCTGGGCCAGGTCGCGTCGCGCGGCCACATCCGGCCCGCGACTCAAGTAGCCCTCGTTGAACATGAGATATAGCACCGCCAGCACCGCGTCAACACGCGGTACCAGCTCGGCCCCTTGGGGCATGCGGTAGGGGATGTTCGCCTCGACGATCTTGCGCTTGGCGCGGACGATCCGCTGGGCCATCGTCCGCTCAGACACGAGGAACGCGGCGGCGATCTCCCGGGTCGTAAAGCCTGCGACGGCCCTGAGGGTCAACGCGACCTGCGCCTCCTGGGCCAGCGCCGGGTGGCAGCACGTGAATATCAACCGCAGGCGGTCGTCCACCTCAGGCGCGTCAGCGGGCAACGCCGAACGCTCCAGCAGCGCCACCTTCTCCGCGTAGCGCTGATCCCGACGCAGGAGGTCGATGGCCCGCCGACGCGCGGTGGTCATCAGCCATGCGCCCGGCCGGTCCGGAATGCCCTGCTCGGGCCACTTTTCGAGCGCCGCGAGCAGGCTGTCCTGGACCACCTCCTCGGCGATGTCGAAGTTGCCGATCACTCGCACCATCGCGCCCGTCAGCTTCGCGGCCTCCTCGCGGAACACCGCCGTGAGCGCCGCGTCGGTGGCTGCGCGTGTCTCGGCCAGGGTTACGCGTCGCCCACGACCGGCCGGACCTCAACGCTCGTCTGGCCGGGCCACGTCTTGGCGATCTCCAGGGCCTCGTCGAGGTCGGCGACCTCAACCTCCGCGTAGCCCCCGATGACCTCCTTGGACTCGATGAACGGACCGTCGGTCACCATCGCCGTGCCGTCCTTGAAGCGCACCGTGGTCGCGGTGTGCGGCCCCTTCAGCTCGTGGCCGCCGACGATCTTGCCGGCGCGGCCGTACTCCTCGAACCAGCGACCGATTCGCTCATAGGCGGCCGCCATCTCCGGATTCTTCGCCCGCTCCTCCGGCTCCATCGTGCCGCCGAACAACAAGACGTATTTCATGCAGTACCTCCTGCCCTGATGACGATCAGCCCGGCTCGATTTCGACAGCTAGGAGATCGCTCAAGAACCGGTGAACTCCGGCTCCTGCTTGCTGAGGAAGGACATGATGCCGATCGCCGCGTCGGTGCTCAGAGCGGCCCGGGCGAAGTTCTGCGACTCGATCTCCAACGCCTCGTCGAGCCGCAGGTCCCCACCGCGGCGCACCGCGTCCTTGATCATGGCGATGGCAAACGTCGCCGCCCTGGCCAGCCTGCCGGCCAGCTCGTCGACCGCAGCCTGGAACTCCTCGGGCGCCGGGGCTCGGTCGACCCAACCGACCGCCTCCGCTTCCTTTGCTGAAAGCCGCGTCGACTCGATGAGGTAACGCGTCGCGCGTGCCTGGCCGATCAGTCGCGGCAGACGCTGGGTGCCGCCGGCGCCGGGGATGATGCCGAGCGCGGACTCGGTCTGGCCGATCCGCGAGCGTCCATCCTCGACCATGATCCGGAAGTCGCAGCAGAGCGTGAGCTCGCTGCCTCCGCCGAGCGCATGGCCGTTGATGGCCGCGATGACGGGCTTCGGGCAGCGCTCGATGGAGTTGAAGTGGTGGTTCATCCGGCGCATGAAAAGGGCGATCTGGTCGGCGGCGTCGGGGTCGCCGCGGTCGATGCCCGCCAGCGACGTCAGGTCCGCTCCGACGCTGAAGTACTTCTCGTACTCCGACGTCAGGATGACGGCGCGGACGGAAGGGTCGGAGCCGAGCTCGTCAAACGCCGCAGCCAGCTCGGCCATCAGCTCTTCGGCGATCGAGTTGTTTCCCTTGCGGTGCATGACGACGCGCGCGATCCCGCCTTCGCGTCGGACATCGAGGAGCTCGCCCTGCTTGTCCAACTTATGCCGTGAACAGCGGGATGCCGCCGGCCACCTCGATCACCGCGCCCGTGATGTAGCCCGCCTCCTCCGTGCAGAGGAACGCGATCGTGTTCGCGATGTCCTCGGGCTGGCCGAAGCGCTTGAAGACGGTTCGCGACCTGAAGCGGTCGTACATCGGGTTGTTGGCGGCTGCGGCCTTGCCGGCCTCGGATTCGATGATGCCCGGCGCGATGGCGTTGGAGGTGATATTGTGGCGGCCGCCTTCGAGCGCCGCGGTCTTGGCCAGACCGATCAGGCCGGCTTTCGTCGAGGAGTAGCTCGCCTGGCCGAATCCGCCCAGCGTGCCGGCGACCGAGGACATGAAGATCAGCCGGCCCCACTTGTTGTCGACCAGGTAGGGCCAGACCTCCCTCGTGCAGTTGAAGGCGCCCGTCAGGTTCACCTTCACGTCGCGGTCCCACAGCTCGTATGACTGGTTGGGGATCTGCGCCGCATGGTCGAGGGTGGCGGCGTTGTTGATCAAGATGTCGATCTTGCCGAATTCGGCTTTGACCTTCTGGAACACCTCTCTGATCTGGTCGCGATTGGTCACGTCCATCTTGATGGCGAGCGACTTGCGTCCCATCTTGCGAATCTCTTCGGCGGTGGCGTTGGAGTGCACCCAGCCCTGCGAGACGGCGACCTGAGCGAGCATGCTGCCCTGCGACTCGGCGGTCTGCTGGAGGTTGGGGTCGTCCTCGACGAGGACGTCCGTGATGACGACGTCGGCGCCCAGGCTCGCAAGCGTGAGCGCGTCCTGGCGCCCAAGTCCGCGCGACGCGCCGGTGACCACCGCAACTCGGCCGGCCAAGTCAAACATTCTTTTCTCCCTTGTCATGGATCGAACTGAGCATTGGACTTGGTCAGAACTGCCTCCCCGCGCTGGTTGACGGCTTTGACGTCGAGCTTTCCTTCCCCCGCGGGAGCGGCGCTGAACGTGACCGTGTCGCCGGGCAGGACCATCCCCGCGAAGCGCACGGACAGCCGCCGAAGCCGAGCCGGTCCGCCCGCGGCGTCAGCCGCGACGGTAGCGGCGATGCCCATCTGCAGCATGCCGTGCGCGATCACGCCCGGCAGTCCGACCGAGCGGGCGACATCATCATCGAGGTGGATCGGGTTGCGGTCACCGGACGCCTCCGCGTACGCCGCGATCTGCTCTTTCGTGAAGGTGACGCGGCGCTCCGTCACGAACGAATCACAAACAGAGCGCGCGAGCGGCAAAGCGGCGCACCATCGGCGTCCGTGGTGTCCGTCTCGAAGCTCACGAAGCGCATGCCACGCCGACTTGTATCGGAGGCGACGCGCGCACGTGATGTCAACGTTTCGCCGATGCGCGGGTGGCGGTGCCACTGGAACTCCTGCTCCGCGTGAAGAAGCCTCGCGAAGTCGACTGCCGCCTCCTCGTCACCGAACAGCTGCGGCGCGGTCGTCCCAAGCGAATACACAGTCGCGAAGGTCGGAGGGACCCCGCCGGATGGGTCAGCGCCAATCGCCCGCGCGAACGCGGCGACCCGCTCGGGTTCGATCTCGAACTCCACCGCCGGGTAAGTTCGCCCGGCGACCCCGACCACTCGAAAAGGTTAGGGCCTCGTTGGTCGGAAGCGCGAGAGGACGCGGCGGAGAAGCATCGGGCGCAGAGCCGACCACGCCTCCATGATCGGCGCGCGGGACGTCGACGCGACGTCCGGAGGCGCATAGGCGGCCACGACGAAGCCTTTGGCCAGCGCACTCATCGGTTCGGAGGTCTCCGGGAACGTCCGCTGGACCCGCCGCCCGACCTCCAGAGGAGTCTCGCCGGGCCGGCGTTGAGCGCCGGCGAGGCTGGCGAGGGTGAGGGTCCGCCTCCACACCGCCATCACGGTTCGCGGTCGCAGGTACCTCGAGGCGACGACGATCAGCAGGAGCAGCAGCGCCAGGAGGCTCGCGGCGATCCGGGTCAGGGCAGTGGCGTCCAGCGAACCAACGCGCAGGCCAGGACCCGCGAGGCCGCTGTTGGGGTCTTCGCGCTCTCCTCGCGGCAGACCGTCGGTCGGAGTGGCGCCCGACCCGACCACGCCCCCGATGCTCGAGGGGTCACAGCCCTCGTCGCTGCGGCAGGCGTTGGGACCGGTCTGGCCCCGCTGGATAGTCTGGTAGACGCTCTGGCTGTCGGCGGTCGGCTCGAACGGAATCCAACCGTAGTTCGGGAAGTAGACCTCCACCCAGGTGTGCGCGTCCTCCCCGCGGACGACGAAGGCGTTCAGCGTGGTGTCGAACGAGCCTGGTCCGAAGCCGTTGACCAGCCGGGTGGGGATGCCGAGCGAGCGAAGCATGTCCCCCATCGCGGTCGCGAAGAACTCGCAGTAGCCCTTGTGTGAGGTGAACAGGAAGTAGTCGATCGGATCCTCGCCTTCGGGCGTCTTCGCCTCGAGTGTGTACGTGAAGTTGCTGCTGTTACGCAGGTACGACTCGATGGCAGCGGCCATGTCGTATGGAGTCTTGGCCCCCGCCGCGTCGACGATGCTCTGCGCCAGCGTGTGGATCTTGTCGAGGATGAAAGGATTGCGGTAGCCGCGCTGAGGCAGGACGTAGTACGGACGTAGCCAATCGGGGTAGGTTGTGCCGGCCGCCTGCAGCTCGCTTGTCGTCGCGGTCGAGTACTCGACCGTCGCGCTGTACTGGCCCGCCGAGGTCGTGGGCTGAACGCTGCCGAGCCTGTCGATCGAATAGATGATCGCGCTCTGCTCGCCAACCTCGAGCGGAACCTGCGAGCCCATGGTGACGCGATCGATCTTGTAGAGCAGACCGGGGTAGAACACGATGTCGTTGTTGCCCGCCGGCGGCCGCAGCATCCTGACCTGGACGCCGGCTGCCGCGAGCTTCTCGTATTGCTCGCCGTAGACGTAGGTCTGATTCTTGCCGACCAGCTGGCTGAGACCCTTGGTGTTGGGGTACCGCCACTCGCCACCCAGCGTCAGCGTTTCGTCGACGCCGCGGAAATACCGCGGCCCGGCGTAGTCGCCGACGACCGTATACGTGAAGACGATGTCGCGGGTCCTCTGCAGGGGGCCAGATAGCCTCACGTCCGTCGTGAAACCCGTCACGCCGCTCGCGCTGCGTCCGGCGCTGAAGAAGCCAGGGTGGCTGAGCCGCTGCTGGAGCTGGGCCCAGCTCGAGAACATGCCCGACTCGACGTCCAGCGTGCGATCGATCGTCGAGAGAGGCGGCAGGAGGATGCACAGCACGACGAGGGCCGCCATCGCGACAAGACCGCTCTCCCAGAAATCCCAACGTGCGTCTCCAGTGAGCTTCACCCCGGAGCGCGACGCGTTGGCGATGGAGGCCGTGTAGTTGGTCCACAGGAGAAGGGCGAGGGTGAGGACGATCATCGCGAGCACGTAGCCGTTCTGGTCCTGGGGCACGTTGAGTACGTTCGTGGCGAACGCGGCCGCGCCGGGGATCAGTCCCAGCATCGGCTTGCGCCAGCGCAGCACACACCAGCTGAGCCACGCGCCCGTGACCCACATCAACAGGCAGATGAGCACCAGGTAGAAGGAGGGGTCCTGGGCCGCGGAGCCGTCGGTGATGCGCTGCCACCAGAGGCTGACGAACTGAAGGCCGGGCACGTCGGTCGGATGCCGGAGATGGACCTGCGGCCAGGCGCCGACGTACGCCACGACGGGCGAGAGGACGAGGCCGATGCCCAGCGCGATCGCGTCGCGCAGAGGGGTGAGCGCGAGCACACCCATCAACAGAGCCCCCGCGAGCGCGATCGGGGTGATGACATCGATTCCGTCGACCCAGTTGACCGTGGACGTCGAGCGAGCGACGGTGAGGGTCAGCAGGAGCACGAGCAGCATCGACCAAAAGCGCCCGGCGCCCATCGATTCGCGCATCCGCTCCCACAGCATCCACTGGCGCCCGGCGGTGTCCTCGAAAGCCGCCTCCGGGCCGATCAGCCGGGTGTCAGGCGATACGTATCGCATCCCTGGTCCTCACGAGGCGGGCGAAGTCGTCACCGGCCCGGACGACGTACAGGTCGACGTCCTGGCCGAGGTCGAAGCTCGGGTTCTGGTCCGGTCCGCCGAAGCTTGCCGCGTCGAGGTAGAAGACGATCAGGCTCGAGCGCCGGCCGCGAACAGCCTGGAGCAGACGCACCCAGGCCGGGTCTGGGCTCGGAGTGATCACCGCGATCGCGCGTCGCGGCAGCCGGCGGATGCGGTCCCAGGCGAGGGTCTGGGTCAGCGACGTCCTGCCGTCTGCCTGGCAGACCGCGAGGTAATCGAGGATCAGTCGATCCTGGCGCACCGCGCGGTGCGGCTCGAGGATCGTGCCCTTGGAGTCGTTGGCCACCAGGCCCACCTGCCTGCCGCGGCTGTGCACCTGCGAGGCCATGGACGCAGCGAGGCTTACCGCGTACTCGACTGTCGACTCCTCGCCCTCGCCGAAATGGACGCCGCGGTCGAGGTCGAGCAGGATCCACAGGTCGGTGGTAAGCGGCTGCTCGAACGTCTTCGACATCAGCCGCTGATGTTTGGCCGAAAGCCCCCAGTGGATGCGGCCGAAGCTGTCGCCGGTGTTGTAGTCTCGGACGCCGCCCGTCTCGGGCGGGTAATCGGACCACGCCCCAAACGCCTGGGTGGTACCGACCTGCTGCGAGCTGGGCGTGATCAGGTCCGGGATGGGACGCACCCGCGGATAAACGAGGATGGAGGTGCGCTGGCTGAGCTTGACCTCACGATCGAAGAGCCCGAAGGGCTCACGGACGCGCAGCGAGGTCGGCCCGAGGGCCATCCAACCGCGCCTCCGGTACACACCGCGCGCCTTCCACCGCACGAGGTCGTGACCAAGGGAGATCACGCGGCCAGGCTGGTAGTCGGGGATCTGGCTGAGGTCGCGCACTTCCACCCAGGGCGCCGGGATCCAGCCCCTGCGCTCGACCTCGAACACCTCTTCATAGACATCGCCCACCGTCGGGGTTCCAGGGTCCACGCGACGAGTGAGCTTGACGCCGCGGATGGCAAGCTTCGGCCAAGCCCACGCGACGATGAACAGCAGGGAGAGGGCGTAGGCGAAGTTGTAGGCCTGCCGGATCGCGGTCAGATACGTGAAGAACAAAAGCAGAGCGAGCGCACCGGCGAGGGCTACTTTGCTCATCGAGGCTTCGTGAGCCGGCGCCTATCCGTCGTAAGCCATCTGCGGAACGTGCTCGCGCTCGAGCAGGCCCGCGACCAGCTTGCCGGCGCTCTGGCCCTGCATCTCTGCGTTCGGCCGGAGGATGATGCGGTGCGCGAGGACCGATTCCGCGAGCTTCTTGATGTCATCCGGCAGCACGTAGCTGCGGCCCTCGATCGCCGCGAGGGCCTGGCTTGCGTGGTAGAGGTGCAGCGTGCCGCGAGTGCTCGCTCCGAGCGCGACCTCGGGGTTGCCGCGGGTGCGGCCGACGAGGCGAGCGATGTACTCGCGCAGCTCCGGCTTGACGAACACCTCGCGAACCGCGGTCTGGGCCGCCCTCAGCTCGTTTGGTGAAACCACGGGCTGAAGCTCTTCCATCGGCGACTCGACCTTGTGCTGATTCAGCAGGTTTGCCTCTTCCTTTTCGCTGAGGTAGCCGAGCCTGACCTTCATCAGGAAACGGTCGAGCTGAGCCTCGGGTAATGGGAACGTGCCGGAGTACTCGACCGGGTTCTGCGTGGCCATGACCATGAACGGCTTCGGGAGCACGTGCGTCTCGCCGTCGATGGTGACCTGGCGCTCTTCCATCGCCTCCAGCAGCGCGGCCTGGGTCTTGGGGCTTGCCCGGTTGATCTCGTCCGCGAGCAGAATCTGGGCAAACACCGGTCCGGGGCGGAACTCGAACTCGT
>VBFH01000105.1 GCA_005883575.1 Chloroflexota bacterium
CGAATCGCGCCGCCTATGTGTCCTCACGTGACCTCCTGGTACCGCCCGGTTCCGGGAATGTGTGACCCGGCTGTGCCCCGGCGATGGTCCATTGAGCCGTCAAAAGCCGACCCCCTTTTCCGTGGGAAGGAGAGCGTGCAAACCGTGGATGGCGCATTAGGGACGGTGTCGGACCTTTCCGGTGTTTGGGGTCTTTCTACCGGTTACGACTGGTGGCTACCGCTGGCAATTGGATGACGTGATCCAGCTTGCGATCTGTGCCCGTGAGTTCACTCCGAGCTTGTTCATTATGTTGCGGATATGGGTGGCAACGGTGGGATCGGAGATGAAGAGGCGCGCTCCGATCTGCTTATTGCTCAAGCCTTCGGCGACCAATCGCGCGACTTCAACCTCCCGCTTCGCCAGTGGCCCCGCCTCGATGCCTTCTGTCGCGACCTCGACGTGATCGGATTCGCCAAGTGCCAGGCGTAATGCCGCCTCGCGGCTCAAGCGCTTGCCGGTCTTGAATTCGGCCTCGAACTTCGATGCCCCTAGTGCTGCAACCGCCGACTCTTTGGCTGCGGCGAGCAAGGGGACTGACGGTCCGTAAATGATCGCGCCGGCCCCCGTTGCGACGGTTTCCGCCGCCCCGAGCAGCTGTGCCCCGAGTCGTGCCTGGCCAGAGCTGGCGGCATGCCAGCCTAGAGCCGCCAGCGAGTAGTACTGGGCGATCCGGTGGTCGATCTGCTGAGCGATGCGCAACGCTTCGACGAACCGTAGCTTGGAGGCATCAAGGTCGCCGGCCATCATGGCGACCATGCCGAGGAGGCGAAGCATCGTCTCAAGTTGAAAGAGATCACCGGCCTCTCGACTGAGGCGTCACCTTCTGAGGACATTGCGCTGGCTCTGTCCATGTCTCCCTGGAAGACCGCGTGAATGGCTCGCGCCAGCACCAACTCGATCGTCGCTGGGTAGTCGTGGAGAGCCGCGGTCATCGCTTCAGCCTCATCGAGGAAGCGTCTGGCGGCCGCAAAATCGCCGATCGCCCCCTCGGCTGTCGCGGCTATCGACAGTGATTCCGACAATTGCGCGAGCTGGTGCGATTCTCGCGCCGTCGCTACAGCTCGAGCGATCATGGCCTGGCGGCTGCCGGATCGCCCTGCAGCAGGCTCAGCCATCCACGAAGGTAATAGGCCCGCACCTGCGTTCGCGGAGACGCCTCGGCGGATGCGAGCAGTTGATCGAGCCAACGCACGCTCTCGGTGGTCCCGCGCGTGATCCAGTAATGACCGATCGCGGCGGCGAGGTCGAGCCCGCGAGCGAAGTCGCCGCGCGCGAGGCATCGCTCGAGGATCAATCGGATGTTGTCGATTTCCAGCTCGATCCACTCGAGCCACTGGACAGGCTGATAACGAGCTTGCTCCGCAGCTCGGAGACACCTGGCTCGGTAGTACTCGAGGCACCGCTCTTCGAGAACGTCCACCTCATTCGCGTTTCGAAGCTTGAGGCTGGCATATTCGCGCATCGTTTCGTGCAACCGATAGCGCGCAAGCAGCTTGACGTCCTCTTTCATCACGAGGGATTTGTCGACCAAAGATGAAAGCAGGGCCAATGTTCCCGCCTCCGGGACTTGGTCGTTCGCACAAACCGCCTCGATATCGTCAAGGCTGAACCGGCCCGCGAACACGCACAAACGCCTGAATAGAGCCTGTTCGCCGGCAGATAACAGGTCATGACTCCAGTCAATGGTCGTTCGGAGTGTTTGATGCCGCGGCAAGGCGGCGCGACTTCCTCCGGTGAGCAGAGCGAAACGGTCGGTTAAGCGTTCGAGGATCTGTTCGGCTGTGAGAACTCTGGTTCTGACTGCGGCGAGTTCGATCGCCAACGGCAGGCCGTCGAGCCGTCGGCAGAGATGAACGACCGCGGCCTGATTCAAGTCGGTGAGCTCGAAGGTGCCAGATGCCGCCGCCGCACGCTCTGTAAATAGCATCACGGCTTCGTTCTGTCGCAGCTGACTGAGCGCTACCGTTTCGTCCCCTGGAGGCAGTTCGAGCGGTGGGACCGGCACCACGTGCTCCCCAAGTACTTGGAGCGGCTCCCGGCTTGTAGTGATCACCCGCACAGCGGGTGCAGTGCGAAGCACTTCTCCCACGAGCTGGGCGGCCGCTTCGACCAGGTGCTCGCAGTTGTCCAGGACGAGCAACAACTCTTTGTCCTGTAGGTAGGAGACGAGGATCTGCATCGGCTCCGTTGCAGCCTGGTCTCTAAGGTCCAGCGCCGCGACCGCGGCATTGGCCACCAGGCCCGCATCCCGGACCTCGGCGAGCGCGACCAGCCACGCGCCGGCCGCGAAGCCCCGCCCCAGGTCGCTTGCAATCCGAATCGCAAGTCGGGTTTTGCCCACACCACCCGGCCCGACAAGGCTGACCAATCGGGCCGTTGTGAGCTTCCTTCTGAGTTCAGCAAGCTCATGACGGCGTCCGATGAAGCTTGTCGCCTCAGCCGGCAGGTTGCCCGAGTGGTGCTTGGGCCTGGCCATGGCGAGTACGAGACTACCCCGCGGCCGACGCACTAGCGGTGTCGACTGCTCATCGAATCATCAATTCAGAGGATTCGGACGGTGCGGCTGCAGCCGCAGGCTGACAGGCATGGCTCAGGAGCTATCCAACCACCGAGTCGAGGTGACCTTCGTCGGCCCGCCTCCGGCGCGACAAGTAGCACTGGCGTCTGGGGTCACCGAGGTGGAGGTCGACGGCCGCCGGCTGCGCTGCTTTATCTGTGGCAGCTTTCAGCCGTTTCTCGAAGCCTTGCACGGTTCCGAGGTCATAAGCCTGACCTCCACACGGTCATCGTGTCGATGACCTCCTCAAACAAAAGGAGCTTCAGATGAGTCCACATAGAAAGACCTCGCTTGCCGCGGGTGTGCTCTACCTGCTCACGTTTGTCTCGATCCCGACCCTCGCTCTCTACGGTCCGGTGAGAGGTGCGAACTACATTCTCGGCGCCGGCCCGGACACTGGCGCGCTCGTCGGCGCCATCCTCGAGATCATCGTGGCCCTCGCCGGCATCGGCACCGCCGCCGCGCTGTACCCGGTGCTCAAGAGGCAGAACGAAGGGGTCGCGATGGGCTTCGTCGGCTCCCGAACTCTGGAGGCCAGCGGCCTCTTCGCTGGCGTCATGTGCGTGCTGTCGGTCGTGAGCTTGCGACAGGCCGGAGCAGGCGCAGAGTCGTTGGTCACCAGCCATGCGCTGGTCACCATGTATGACCGGATATTCCTCATCTCGGGGGGCTTCATACCAGCGGTGAACGGCGTGTTGCTGGGCTTCCTGCTGTACCGGTCGCGCCTGGTGCCGCGCGTTCTTCCTCTGCTCGGATTCATCGGAGCGACCGTGCTCGTCGCAGCAGACCTCGCCGTTCTGTTCGACCTCATCGGCCGAACGTCCACACCGGCGCTGGTAACCGCACTCCCGATCGCTCTCTGGGAGTTTTCGCTGGGCGTCTGGCTGGTCGTCAGAGGCTTCAAGCCCTCTGCCATCACCGCCCTTTACAGCCGAACTGCCGGTGTGGACAACGGTTCCCTGGCCCCTGTGGCGGCTGCTCGATAGAGTTTCCCGCCTCCGTCCTGCAGTACTTGGAGCCCGGCATCGGCCGGGCTCCATCGCTTAGAAAGGGCGAAATCGGGCTCCGGGATTCGACCGCGTGCCTCAAGCACTGGCCCGTGCGTCCTCAGGCACCACTGCGCGTGGGTGCACAGAAGGTTGGCCAGCGACTTACTGTGAGGCGGCACCCTTGTGTCGAGTCCGCCAAGCCTCGCGCCGTTGCCAGATGTGAAGCAGAGACCGCAATCTGCCGCCCGCAACTTGCGGTTTTGGGGATACAGAAGGTGGGCCGAGAGCGGCGATAAGCCGGGTTCTGTATCCCTCGCGGGACGGTGACCATCTGTCTGAGACGCCGGTTGCCCGGCG
>VBFH01000065.1:0-2590 GCA_005883575.1 Chloroflexota bacterium
CTGGCCATCCCGTCAGAGATGAATCGGGCCGACAACGGCTTTCGATGCTTGTTGGAGAGGCCTTGTGCAAGCCTCAGCACGTCGGCGATTCGCTCCGGGTCCTCATCGACGCCGACCGGATAGGCATCTATCCCAAGCCCCGATTGCAGGCTCAAGAAGAGGCACCTCTCGACTGAGAAGTTGCCTTTCTCATACTCGGCTGCTAGCTCGAAGTCTTCCAGGCAGGGGAACATCAAACCGCAGAGCCCGACTCGTCTCGAACCTCCCTCTTTGATGAAATCCGCAATCTTCAAGAAGAAGTCGCTCGTGACCACTCTGTTGAAGTCAAGGCCAAGTCGACTGACGAAGTTGATCAGGCTGCTGCGCCCGTCGAAGAGGGGCGCAATCGACGTATCCACGCCCAGATAGTCTTCCTCCGGCTCCATGATCGTGTCGATTTCATGCCAGGCCTCTCGCATCCGGCCGAGCCATTCCTCGGTGCTTCTCACATCCCTGGAGAGATCAGTGGGCTGGAGTCCGACGGCAAATCCGTTTCTCTCATAGGTTGCTGAGGGGAAGTACGGGCTCGACAAGGCGTTGTTGAACGTGTAGGTGAAGCTGAATGTCTTGGCGGCGTTCTCCTCGATGATGTCTGTCAGGAGGCTCACGTGCGCTGCGCTTATCGCTTCGTTGCTCAGGTCCAGATTGAACGCTACATTCCGCGCGCTGCAGAAGCGGTCCAGGATTTCGATCGACTGCTCCCAACCAAGACGCCCGACGCTCAGGAACGTGGTGCCATCCGCGCGTCCATCGATGTCGAAGATGCTGTCGACGTCAGGCGAGCAAAGCCTTTGCGTTTGTACGGTGAAGCCTCCATCGTCAAGACGCTGGGCCAGCATCTTCACGCGGGCGATCGACTGCTCTGAGGGTTGGTGGGTAAAGAGGCAGAGCGAACGAATGACCTTCAGCCCATCCAACTGATCAGTCCCTCATCGCTTTTGATGGCGCAGCGAGGGCAGAGGGTTGGATCCGTCTCGGACGATGCCGCTCGTTTCGGGTGTTTGCAGACATGCCAGGCATACGCAATGGAGCACGACGCTCCTCAGCCGATGACCTTTTCCATCTCCACCGAGTCCATCGTGATGCCATCCGGCAGGCTGACCAGCCTGTGGTGGACTTCCTGGAACCCGCAACCCTCGTAAAGGGGAACTCCCGGCAGGGTGGCCAGCAGGGAGAGCCTTCGGAACCCCTCGGCTTTCGCAGCCGCCTCACATGCCTCCAGAATCCTGGTGCCGAGACCACGCCTTGTCCAGTCAGCCCGCGTGAACATCGCACGAACGTGGGCCGGCTCAGTCATCGGGTTCAGCAAGCGGCTGTCTTCCGCTGCCTCGTCTGAGCCGGTGTACAGCTTGTTGCGGTTGCTCCAGCCACCACAAGCAATCAGTTCGCCGTTGATCTCGAACACGAAGTAGCTTCCATCTTCGATCAGCGTTCGATCCACACTCGCGATGTAGCGAACCGACGAAGCGGTCTGCTGAGCGTCATAGAAGCTTGGAAACAGTTCCTCCGTCGATGCCTTCATCAGCGCATCCACCGCGTCCGCTTCGTCGAGGCGAGCGAGGCGGAGCAAGGGAGCGGTCGCCGCCGGAGCACTCACGGATCCTGCGCCAGTCTACCTGCAAAGGAGACAACAGGCATGAGTGGACTCGAGGGGCGTGGACCTAAGTTCCCATACGAACCCACCCGGGCGTATTCGACGGCGAGGCGGTCCCATTGTCCGACGTGGCCGATACCCGGATCGAGGAGTCTGTCGCGGCTCTTCGGGAGTTCGCCGCCGAGTACGGCTCGCTCCCGACCGCCGAGGGCTGGACAGAGGCCGCAATGGCGGCCGTCTGAGAAGACAATCCGGCGCCGATTCGCCAGCTTCCGAGAGGCGATCCAGCGGGCCGCGCTGACTTGATGCTGGGGTGCCAAATCAAGGCCATCGCAGCGCTAGCCATCGTCAGGCCAGCCGGTTCTGGCACGGTCGAGCCGACCCACGCCCGATCAAGCGCCTCGATCTTTAGACCGGAGGCCTCCCGTTCATCACCCGCTTATTCACGGATAGGCGCGAGAGCGGAGGCTCTGGTAGAGGGCAGAGAACTCGACACTGCCCTGCGGAACTACTAAACGAAGCCGTCGCGCGAGCCGCCGGCCGAATGCTCTGCCCGGATTTTCGCTAAGGCAGGGCGCTGAGATTGGCTAGCGTCGTGACCAGAGGGCGCGGCTGAGAGCGACAAAAGCAGCCGCGAGCACCAACGAGCCGATGAGGGTAGGTATGCGACCCACAGGCGCTGCAAAGGCTGTGAGCGTGAGCAGGGCGCCCGTCACCACGAGCCAACCCGCCCAGGCCTGGATCACCGCTGCCCGAGCCATCGCAATTCCGAACATCACATAACCCGGAAAGAAAGTTACGGCGGTTGCCATCAACGCCGGCATGAGTCCCGCAGCTGTACCGCCGGGCCCCACAAGGGCGAGCGGTGCAGCTTCATTCGGATGCGAAGCGGCGATCAGAGGCAGCGCAAAGCCGTCCAGCACGGAGACGCTCGCCGTCAGAGCCGAGCCGGCCAGC
>VBFH01000065.1:2632-17114 GCA_005883575.1 Chloroflexota bacterium
GCGGCAGGTAAGCCCACCGTGATCAGGAGATAGGCGATCCAAAAGGCGGCGTGCACTGGGGTCTCTGCCGAATTGAAAAGAGCTCGAGGGTCGTAAAGATCGGGGTCGAAGGCTGTTGCGGGCACCTGGAGCAGGCCACCAACGAAGAGAGCTATCGCGCTGAGCCGCCTTAAAGAGCTCATCGCAGAACGGCTGTAGTGGTCGTTGGCCTGGACGACTTTCGCCAGCTCAGGTTGGTAAGCGCCCACGCGGACTCTGGTCAGGCCGAAGCGGCCCGGGATCCGGCCGAGTCCAACGCAAGGTTATTTCTGGAAACTCGCTTCAGCCAGCTCCCCAGCAGGAAGAAGTAAGGGGGCGATACCACGACTACTACCACGAAGATCGGGGTGTCGACGCCGACAAGATGCAGAACGCCATCCAGTATCAGGGCGGAAGCGAGGACCCAGCCCATGATCCTCGTCGCGCGTCCAAGTCCGGCACTTGCCGGCAGCAAAGAAAGCAGCACCCAGATCGCGACTAGGGGGTATGTGTCCATGTCCTGCAGTCCAGCGCGGAGGCCATCAGCAACCTTTCCAACTGCCAATAAATTTGTCTGTCCGCCAAGTACGCCGCCCCAAGCGTGGTCGCGAGATAGCTGGTGGTGATCGCCTTGGTGAGCCCGAACGCGAGCGAGATGGCGCCCAAAACCAGTACCAGTGCGGCACGCACGGGCCACATCCTGAATATGGCGATGAATACGGCCACCCACGTGACAAAGAAGACCACGTGATTGGCCCCGTCGAGCATGCTCGCGGTGGCCACTAGCCCGCCGAAGTGGCCTGCCTGCTCCAGTCCGGCTTGGTTAAGGACGTGGAAGGGCTCAGTTCCTGTGAGAATTTGAACCGCGATGCCCGATGCGATGACGAGCAGAATCCAGGGTGCCGTGATCCAGCGTGTAAATGCGGCCAACCGGCTAAGAGATCTGCTGTAGCCGGCGGCCCCGGCGCCTGGCCCGGCGAGCTTCGGAGCCACATCCACGATCGCCGCACCAGCCGGCTCACTCATCCCCTACCCAGCCCCATCAGGCAAATGTCGATTTTTACAGGCTGTCAAATACTATTGCGGCATCCGAATTCTGTCAACCCGATCCGCGACGAGCCACAGACTGCTCCTTCTGACCGCCCGACGCTTACTCGAAGAGCGCGGTTACCACGGCGTCGGACTGGAGGCGCTGGCAGCAGAAGCGGGCATGTCCCGTCAGTCAATCTACGTCCATTTCCACTCCAAGGCACGGCTTGTGCTGGAGCTGGTGGACTATGTGGACGAGTCCGAAGGCGTGCCGACGCTGACCAATCGGATCGAGACCGCCCCGTCAGGTGAGGAGGCGCTCGACCTTTTCATCGACCTGGTCGCCAGGGTGGCCCCCCGGATCTTTCGGGTTGTCGCAGCACTCGACGCGGCGCGTGGCGAAGATCCAATCGCAGCAACGGCCTGGCGAGATAGGGCGGATCGTCGGCAACGCCGGTGCCGAAACATCGTTCGTCGCCTTGCAGACGAGGGCCGGCTGCGGCCCGAGCTCGATGTCACGATCGCGGCCGACCTACTGTGGACGCTCGCCTCAGTGCGCGTCTGGGAGGACTTGGTTGTGACTCGGCGTTGGGCCAGTGATCGTTACCGGGCGCACATGCGTCGAACGCTTCGATCGGCGCTGCTGTCGCAGGGATAGGGTGGTTGTGTTCGGATTGGACAAGACGGTCCGGAACTTTCTGGCACTGCCCGCCGGCTCGGTCCATCACAAGTACACCACGGCAGTGGTGACACAGGGTTGGCAGTCGCTCCTCATCGCCTTGCGGTCTCAAGTACCCCGATAGATGGCCAGCACGAGCCCTGGCTAGCTGCTTCAGAATGGAAGCGAGGCCGATGAACCCATCGACCGTTGGCTAACTGTATCGATTGCCAGAGCGTGCGCCGGCGCTCCGCTCCCCGGCCAAGAATGGCCAGTCAACGAAGCCCGGGCAGGTCGAGCAGGAAGCGATTCTGCAACAGAGGGCGTGATGGTCTCCATTACACGTTTTTTCTGGAATAGCGAAGAAGCCCGCCTCCGCGGTGGCTGGAGGATACTGGTGTTCTTCGTCGCTTCGTTTGTCTTTGGCGAGGCGCTGCTCCGACTGCGGGGGACTCTCCTCACCAAGGTGCTCCCCGTCGTCGCATACAGGGGAGCCGTTGAGGCTGGTACGTATTTACTCCTCATCGGGGACCTCGTGTGGCTGGTTGCCAGTCGCCTCGACCGCCGCCGGATCGTTGACTATGGCTTCCACCTGAGAAGGGCGTGGTGGTTCGATTTGGGGTTTGGGCTGGCGCTGGGCACGCTACTACTGCTCGGGATTTTCGTCCTGGAACTGGCGATGGGCTGGATCAAGGTGACGGGTACCATTGCAACCGCTCCCGGCCAGCCCTTTGGCGCCATGATCGTGGCCGGTTTTATCGCCGTACTGTTCGTGGCCGTCCAGGAGGAGATAACCTGGCGGGGCTACCCCATAAAAAACCTGGCCGAAGGTTTCAATTTGAAAGTTATCGGCCCCGGGTGGGCGACGGTCATTGCGATCCTTATATCGTCGCTGTTATTCGGCCTGGCCCATTCCGATAATCCAAACGCAACGACGCTCAGCACAATCAATATCATGGTCTTCGCGGTCCTATTCGCAGCCGGGTATGTGCTAACTGGCGAGCTGGCTCTTCCTATCGGATTGCACTTTGCGTGGGATTTTGTCCAGGGCTTCGTGTTTGGAGTCACTGGTGGCGCCTCACAGTGGGCGTCGTTTCAGGTCGTGGCGGAAGATGATCAAGCAGGGAAGCTGTGGACAGGTCTCCCGTATGGGGCAGAGGGCGGGCTGCTTGGGACGGGGGCGTTCGTATTGGGCTTCTTGCTGACAGCCGCATGGGTGCGGTTGCGGCGCGGCAGTGTCCGTCTGTATCCGTCGCTGGCACAATCGCCGCGGCAGCCGCGGGCAGCATGATGCGCCGCTAGTCGGCTGTCCACCTCGAAATGCGCGAGGTACATTTCGGAGCCGGGATGCCGACGATTGGAGGTGACTGGAGTGGAAGACAAAACCGTTGCGGCAGTTGAGCACTCCCGCCTGCCGGGTGTAATCAGCTGAGGGGAGGGCCAGACATGGAACCGCAGGTGGCACAGCTCGGCGTGGGTGCCGCAATTGCCGGCCTCGCGTTCACGGCACTCTTTGTACTCGGCGCTGACTATGACCGCCAACGGTCCCTGTGGTGGATTCTGTTTTGCGCGAGTCTCTGACGAGTCCGTGGTGGACGTCTACGGGGATTCAAGCCATCGCTGGATTGTGTGGGCACCGCATACGTGCTGACTCTCGTGGCCGGGTTCTCGTTGCTTTGGTTCCTGACCGGCCTACGTTCGTACGTTCGAGACCTCGAGGGCACGGACAGCTCGCTCATGGCGGCAGCGTTCGGCGGCGGACTCGTCTATATCTCTCCTCTCGGCGTTGGCGTGGCCGTCTCTGGACCGGCCATCACCGGACCGGGGCTGTGATGACCGAAACGTACTTGCCGCGCACCACCTAGTACTGGTGGATCTCGGTTCCGAGCTTGCGGAGCTCGCCGAAGAGCTCGTCCGGGTCGTAATGGCGGTCAGGCGGCACCACCCCTGGCTGCGGCGAATTGCCGCTTGCCAATGACCTGGCCACAACGGTCGCCGGGAGCACAGCCGCCAGGTAACTACGACGCTGCGCCACCAGCGCGGTCGTGGCCACACGCCCATCATTGGCCACCACTTCAACGACGTAGCCGCCGGCCCGGGAGCCGACAAGCCGGGCGAGCGGAACCGCAACGGGCACCAAGCGTTCAAGCAGCCGCGCGCCGGCAGGGAGGCGTAATGCAGTCGCGATCAGGCGATTCAACCCGACGACCTGGGTATCGACGAAGAAATCAACATCGCGCAAGCTGGGCCACACGCGCGGCAGCGTGACAGCGTCGGCACTCTCATCCACGCACCTCGCCGCGTCCGAACGGAACGCGGAAGACCTTCGACCGGCTCCAACCGATCGCAGCGGTCAAGTGGTCATCGTGCAGCACATGAATTGGGCAGCTCAAAGAGCGAAGCAGCGAGGCCGCCGTGCCGGAGCTCGAGGTGTCGCGGCCGGACGGAAGCAGGCAGACCGAAACTCGAATGGGCTCTTGAATGCCGCTTTTACGGACAGCCGCGGCGGTCACGGCGGAAACGGCGCTGCAGGACGTGAAGACTCGGACGGCCGCGGCTTTCAAGCGCTCGTCCATGGCTTGCACCGCCAGCGCGTAGCCGAGATTGTCGGAGAGGTCGACGACGTCGAGCCCGACCTTGATGGCAACCTCCAGCAATATCGTCGTGCGCTGGTGGAACGGACCACACGCATCGATGACGACATCACGAGGCTGGAGACTTGACAGCAAGGCCTCGCTCCTCTCGACGTCGACCTGAGCGTGCGATGGGGTGTGCGGCTCGAATCCCCGCTCGCGCAGAGCCTCTGCAATCGCGGAGCCGAAGACGCCGCTGCCACCGAGCAGGACGATTCGCCTCAAGCCAGCTTGCGACCCATCACAGCCGCCCAAGGGCAAAAGAGCATGAAGAGCACGGCCGAACAGACGGCGCCGCCCAGGAAATTGCCCGCGAACGTGAATGCGCTGAGTCCGAAGCCTGCGGCCCAAATGGTCCATGTCCAGGTCAAGAACCAACCTTTAAGCCCTCGCGTCCCAAGAGTCAGCGCGGCCCCCGCGACGGTGTAGAGGCCGTTGCCTGGGCTACCGGTCAGCAAGCTCGTCACAGGTGCCACGGTGGCGTAATCCTTGGGCAGCCAGGCGATCAGCAAAGACTCCGCGGTGAGGTCGAACACAAGGCCGGTCGAAGCGATGGCGAGGGCTGCCACTCCCCAACCCCAGGCCGCCAGGCGAGCCCCCCACCAGCCGTAGAACGCGAGCAGGCTCAGCGCGGCGGCGATCCAGCAGACCCAGCCGGCCCGCCAGAGCAGCTCATTGTTCGTGATGTAGGCAATACGGCTGGCAACATCCGATACCGCCTCAGTGCCCGGCCGCAGGACCAGAAGGAGCGCCCCCGCGGCGGTCAGGTTGAGCAGAGCGCAGACGTATGGCGCCAAGGCGCGCACCCGCTCGCCGGCTATGGTGCGCTCGAGCAGGAAAAGCGCGAAAGGAATCCACCACACGACATCGATGAAGACGACCAGGGTGAGTGTGCGGGCCGTCAACTGGCCGCTGGCCACTGCCAGCAGCCAACCAAGTGGAACGATCAGCTTGACCGCCAGTCCGATCGTGATGAACGGAAACGCCTTTTGCAAGCGCACCGCGGCGTAGGCGTAGCCGAGGGCGAGCAGGCCATCGACAATCCCCAAGCCCTGTAGCAGGATCCCGTAGCTGGGTCGGCCTACCTGGAAGACATCAAGGACTGTGAATGGAAAGAGCAACGCCCAGATCGCGAACCCAACACCAGCGGCGGCGGCCAGCGCGAAGAAGAAACGGTAATGACGTGCGCGCCGGGGATCTAGAGGGCGATTTTCCGCGCCGATGCCGGCGGGTTACCAGCCTTAGTCGACGGCAAGTCCCTCACTTCGTGTTCAAGAAACTGGTGGACCCGAGGGGATTCGAACCCCTGACCTTCTGAATGCCATTCAGACGCGCTCCCAACTGCGCCACGGGCCCACGTCGCGTTCTTGGTTCCGCAGCCTAAGGATACCTGCCGCTTCCGGGCATCCTCGGGCCGCCGCTACCATCTCACCTGGCTTCCAACCTCATATGCAGACGCGCGAAATCACGACCAGCGAGCTCAGAGGCGGCGCCTACACGGCCATGCCGGATGGCGGCGGACCCTTTCCGGGTGTGGTCGTCATCCATGAGGCTTATGGCCTCAACGACAACATCCGCAACATCACACGCCGCTTCGCCGATGCCGGCTACGCGGCCCTCGCCGCGGATCTCTTCACCGGGCGCAACCGTGCGATTTGCATGACCCGCTACATGGCGGGGATGCTCCTGGGGTCTGTCAACCGTTACGGAATCGACGATCTGAAAGCCGCTCTCACCTACCTAGCCAGGCTGCCGGAGGTCGACGCACAGCGCCTGGGCGCGATCGGGTTTTGCATGGGCGGCGGCTTCGCCATCGCGTGGGCGTGCACGGATTCACGACTGAAGGCGATCGCCCCGTTCTACGGCGCCAACCCTCGCCCGCTAGAGGTTGTCAAGAGATCGTGTCCCGTGGTCGGCTCCTATCCAGGTCGCGATTTCACCGCCGGCGCGGGGCGCTCCCTCGAAACTGCATTGGCTCAACACGGCATCGCCCACGACATCAAGATCTACCCCGACAGCCGGCACTCGTTCTTCAACGACACCAGACCCGCCCACGACAAAGAGGCCGCTGACGATTCTTGGCGCCGCGTTTTGAAGTTCTTTGGAGAGCAGCTCGTAAAGAAGAATTAGGTAGATGAACGTTCTCGTCACGGGCGGAACCGGCACGCTCGGTCGGCATGTGGTCATGCTGCTGCGGCAATCAGGACATCGCGCTCGAATCCTCAGCCGCGAACCTCGCGGCCACGTCGACGCCGTTCAGGGCGACCTCAGAACGGGCGCGGGCCTCACCAAAGCGCTCGCCGGAATGGAGGTCATCGTCCACGCCGCCTCGGCCACACGCGAGCCCCTGCGCGGCCGGTCGGTCGACGTGCGCGGAACGCGGCGCCTGCTCCAGCTCGCCCAGGCGGCGGGCATCCGACACATCGTCCACATGTCCATCGTGGGCATCGATGGCGTCAGCTACCCCTACTTCAAAACGAAGCTGGCCTCGGAAGCCGTCGTGCGCAAAGGCAACGTGCCGTGGTCCATTGTTCGCGCCACGCAGTTCCACGATTTATTCGAAGTCATACTTCGCGGCTTCTCTCGCGTCCCAGGCATTCTCGCGGTGCCCTTCGGTTGGCAGGTCCAACCTGTAGAAGCGGGCGAGGTCGCGCGCCGGGTCGTCGACATCGCATTAGGCCAGCCCGCTGAAACGCTTACAGACTTCGGCGGGCCTGAGATTCGTGACCTCAAATCGATCGCCGAATCGTGGCTTCGCGCCCGCGGCGAGAATCGGCGTTTGATCAATCTGCGCATGCCGTTCAAATTCAGCCGGCAGTTCACCGCGGGCCGGATCACGTGTCCCGACCACAAGGAGGGATTGATCACGTTCGACCAATACCTCGCGGAAAAGTACGCGCTCTCGTGAACAGGCTCGTCGACCGATTCGGACGGACGGGATTTGCGGCGCTCACGAGCTTGATCTGGGCGCTGCCAATGGCGGCGTGGGCAGGGTCATTCGACCTTTCGCCGATCGACAAGACGGCATATCCGCGGGTCGCGCTCGCTATCGGAGTCGTGATGTTAATCGTGTGGCTCGTGGTGCTCACCAGGCTGGGGAGAGTGCCGGTGAGTCCGCGTCAACGCCGGTTCGATCTTTCCCAGATGTCGAGCACCGAGAAGAGATGGACCCTTGCGTTCTTCGCGTTTCTGACAGGTCTCATCGCGTGGCTCAACGGTGCTGCGACCGTGGACTGGGCACCACTCGCCTCGGCCCTTAGAGACGGCAAGACCGGCCTGGGATTGCTGGCGGGCGGGTTATTAGCATTTCTGCTTGCGATGCTCGCCGGCGTCTGGATCAGCTGGCGGAAGGCATCGGCGGCATTTCAGCGACGACGCCACGCCCAGCTCCGCCCCTGATGCGCGTCCTTACATATGGGAGTCGTCCGCTAAGCGGACTCAGCCTTCTGGGCGAGGTTGCTCAGCAAGGTGCCGAATTCCTTCGAAACCTGCGGACCGATCATTCCCCCCATGACCGGGCCCAGCGGGCCGCCAACTTCCACGGTCTGGCTGATCCTCGTCTTTCCACCGGTGGGCTCGATGCGGCAGTTGAAGCGAAAACGCGTCCCCGGAACCACGCTCGTGAGAAGGGCGAAGCCACGGCCGGGCTGCACGTCGACCAGCTCCATCTTGTGGTGCTGACCAGCGCGCGTGTTCATCACGCCCGTCGAACCTGAGACAAATCCCCCTTGCCAGTCCATGGTCGAGACATTGGGGTTCCATTCACCCCAGGTCGACATGTCCGACCAGACGCGCCAGACCTTCTCCGGCGATGCATTCGTCTCCACCGATGTGCCGTACTCACGCGTCATGTTTCGTCTCCTCGAACTTCAGCTTTCCGCGAGCGTCATGGTTGCGGCCGCTGGCGCTTCGGCGACTTTCTCCTTGGTCAAGTTCAGAAGGATGATGACCCCAATCAGCAACGCCGTGCCGACGAGCTGCACTCCGTAAATCGGCTGGTTGAAACCCCACGGCGGAGGCGCTGAGGCGATGAACGTCGCCGCGACTGGGTAAGCCATCTCTGCGATGGTGGCCAGCGACGCGGGCGTCCTGGCGAGCGCTCGGTAGTAGAGGAGAAGGGCGAGCAGCCCCGGAACGAGGGCAATCGCCAGCAGGTTGGGGACGAAGTCGCTGAACCGGTAATGGGAGAAGGCGCCGACGCCGTACTGGACCAAAACGATCACCACAAGCAGGGGCAGGGCGAGGGTGAAACGAAGCGACGTCATGCTCCAGAAGCTGATCGACCCGAGCGCGAACCGACCGAGAACCGTTCCGCTTGCCCAGAGTATGGCCGCGCCCAACGCGAGCAGGCCCACTTCGAGGCGTCCTTTTTGCAGCGCTGATACTGGAGCGGTCGGGTCCTGAGCGAAAACGACGAGGTAAACGCCGACCATTGCGACTAGAAGGGCCGGCCAGAACCAGGCTCGCCTGCGTTCGCCGAGGATGATCCAGGCCAGAACAATCGCGATCAGAGGCTGGGTCTGCTGCAGCACGAAGGTCTCGGCGAAGACCTGGTACGTCGCGGCCTGCTGAAAGGAAGCGGTGAAAAGGATGGTGGCCAGGGACTGCGCGCCCGCCGCGATGATTCCAACCGCCAGCCAGCCCCTCCAGCCGAGGTGGCGCAGTTCGTGTGCGCTGCGAACCAGGACCGGCAGCAGGAACAGCGTGATCAAGGCGTCCTCGGCGACGACGATCTGGGTCGGGGTCAGGTGGCTGACCAGCTGGTTGCGGAAGTAGGCATCGGACGCCCATAGAGTCGCCGCGACCGCGACCAGCACGACCGAGAAGCGGTCGATGCTTATGCCGCCCGCAGATCCTGATTTGGTCCGTGCCATCGCTGAACATTCAACGTCATTTGGCCGCGCGGCCTTCCAGCCGAACGCATATACCCCTGGCGGGTCCCTCCCTTCGATCACCGGTCCCTCCCCCGCCGGCCAACCGCCCTGAGCGTATCGGAGCCGTCAACCCACCCTGCAAAGAACAGATGAAACCAGCCGAGACCGAATAGCCGCCCTAGGCGAGCACCTCGTCCTCAGCCACCGCCCCCTCCAGGCTCACCTCCGGGTGCTCGACCACGTACACCTCTTCCGGCCGGTCATGCCCCTCCAGGCGCCGCTTCCCCACCGACACCAACCGGATGTCCCCGCGCAGGATGTCGGCCACGATCGAGTAGGTCGTCTCCGACACCACGATCTGCCGCCCCACCGAGAGCCGCCGCAGCTTCGCGCACCGGTTAACGGCAGGCGAACGATAGTCGCGATCCGCCGCGTCCGCCTCGCCCGTAAGCACCGCCATCCGCACCGCCAACCTCAACCCGTCGGGCCACCGCTCCGACTGGATTGCCATCTGGCCCTCGACCGCCGCCACCACCGCATCCGTCGCGCGTAAAAACACAGCAAAGAACGAGTCGCCCTCGCCTCGCTCCTTCAGCACGATGCCCCCATTCGCCTCGATCGCCGATGTCAAGAGCTGATCGTGCCGCCGCATCGCCTGGTACATCGTGGCGCGGCTCTGCAGCCACAACGGAGTCGACTCCACCACGTCGGTCATCAAGAAGGTCACGATCCCGTCGGGCAAAGTCGCACCCTCCTCGACCTTGAAACCCGTGCCCCAGGTGCCTGGTGATGTCGTGGTCGTGCCGTCGGTGGCCGCCCGCGGCACCAGGGACGCCTCGATAACCAGGAAGTCGTCGACGCTGTGCACACGCCGGAAGAAATGCACGTTGTAGGAGGGCAGAAAACTCCAGGACGAAAAGTCGGGCGCAAACTCTCCTTCCCGGCAGACATCGGGGGCGGTGGACACGAGCACGCCAAGCTTCGTGATCGCCAGCGGGTCCAGGCCGAGGGATGAAGCGATCTCGGAGCTCTCGACCCGGTGATCCTCATGGTCGGCCCCCACCGCCACATGCACCAACCGCAGAAAGTTGCCCAGGTCGGCCTGCGGCTCGCGATATCGCTGCAGCTGCTCAATCGAAAGCACGAGGTCGAAGCTGTCGGCGCCTGACCCAGCAGCACCGTTCGACGAGCCATTCGCGCCGCCCTGCTCGGCCGTCGAACCGAACAACGCCGCCACATTCTCAAAGCTCTCCGCGACCGCGAACTCCCGCGTGGCCCGCCGATACACCTCACCGATCGACGCCCACCTCCCCGAAGCGACGAATTGACCCGCGGACACGTGCTCGTACAACCAGCGCGAGCCGCCCAGCATCAGATCCAGGTTCAAAGCGACCTGGAGAAAGTCCACGGCGGTTCGGTACAGCTCGGTGACGAATCCCAGAGGTTCGACGTCCACCACCCGGATCTCGCGATCGAGGCCAGCTGTCGAATTCGCACGATAAGAACCCTCCGCATACGAAAACAGCTCGACCGCGACCAGCTCGCCATGGTTCCGCAGCCGGATCCGTGACTGAGAGACCCGCGGCCCTGGCCCACCCACCTCCGGCGAATCGACCACGTGGACATGACCGCCTGGCCCCCAGGCGCGCTGGATCGGCGTCCGCAGGCTTGTGATCAGGCCGTAGAAGCGCTGGATGAAGCCGAGCGCCTCGCGACCCCGCTCCATGTCGAACGTGTCGCGGCGGACCGCGCGCAGGTCTTCCTCCCACGCCGCGATCAGCGCACCACGCAAGCCAACGATGCCAGGTTGCAACGCTTCCTTCCCTCAGGTCGGCTCGATTTCCCCCGGCGAGCCTTCCTGAGCGGGAAGGTTAGACCTTAAAGAGCGCGATCGGCACGCCTTACGCAGGGCCGGGCATACTGGCGTTATGAGTGATTTGAGTTCGGGCGGACATGCCATCGAAACCCTGCAGGTCGAGGACCGCCGCTACCCGCCAAGCCCCGACTTCAGCAGGCAGGCGAACGCCAAGTCCGAGATCTACGACAAAGGCCTGGAGGAGTTCTGGACCGAGGAGTCAAGGCGCATAACCTTCTTCGAGCCGTGGGACAAGCTCTACGAGTGGAAGCCGCCCTACGCCAAGTGGTACCTCGGCGGCAAGCTCAACGCCTGTTTCAACTGCGTCGACCGCCACGTCGAATCGGGCCATCGGGACAAGGTCGCGTACTTCTGGGAAGGCGAGCCCGTAGGCGACCGCCGTCAGATCACTTTCGGCGACCTGCAGAAAGAGGTCGTCCGCTTCGCCAACGCTCTGAAGAAGCTCGGCGTGAAAAAGGGCACTCACATCGGCATCTACATGGGGATGATTCCCGAATTGCCGATCGCGATGCTCTCCTGTGCCCGCATCGGGGCGCCCTTCACGGTCGTCTTCGGAGGCTTCAGCGCCGAGGCGCTTTCCGGTCGCATGAACGACATGCAGTGCGAGCTGATGATCACCCAGGACGAGGGATGGCGGCGCGGCAACAAGGTGCCCCTGAAAGCAAACGCGGACGCCGCGATGGAGGACTCGCCGACCGTCAAACGCTGCCTGGTCGTGAGGCGCACCGGAGGCGACGTGGCGTTTACCAAGGGCCGGGACGTCTGGGCTCACGAAGTTCTGCAAGAAGTCGACGACGACCCGAAAAACTGCCCCTGCGAACCCGTGGACTCGGAGGATCTGCTGTACCTGCTCTACACGAGCGGCACGACCGCCAAACCCAAAGGCATCATCCACACCACCGCCGGCTATCTCGTCGGCGTCGCGTCCACGCACCACTACATCTTCGACGTCAAGCCGAAATCGGTTTACTGGTGCGCAGCCGACATCGGCTGGGTCACCGGACACAGCTACATCGTCTTCGGGCCGCTCGCCAACGGCACCACGGGGATCGTCTACGAGGGCACACCCGACTTTCCCGACAAAGACCGGTGGTGGGAGATCGTCGAACGCTACAAGCCCGACATCCTCTACACGGCGCCGACGACGATCCGAACCCACATGAAGTGGGGGCCGGAGTATGCGGAGAAGCACGACCTCAGCTCGTTGCGCGTGCTCGGCACTGTTGGCGAGCCGATCAACCCTGAAGCCTGGGTCTGGTACCGGGAGCACATCGGCGCCAACAGGACGCCTGTCGTCGACACGTGGTGGCAGACCGAGACCGGGATGATCCTAATCACCCCGCTTCCGGGAATCACCACCCTGAAGCCCGGTTCCGCGACGAAGCCCTTCCCCACCGTCGAGGCTGCGGTCTACAACAACGCCGGCGAGGAGGTGCCTCCCGGCGGCGGCGGCTATCTGGTGATCAAGAACCCCTGGCCCGCGATGCTGCGCGGAGTGTATGGCGACCCGGAGCGTTACCAGGAGACGTACTGGAGCCGCTGGAAGGACATCTACTTCGTCGGCGACGGTGCGCGTGTTGACGCTGATGGCGACTACTGGCTCCTCGGCCGAGTGGATGACGTGATGAACGTCTCCGGCCACCGCATCTCGACCATCGAGGTGGAGAGCGCGCTCGTCAGCCATCCCGCCGTCGCCGAGGCCGCGGTCGCGGGTCGCAACGACGCGCAGACCGGCCAGGCGATCGTCGCCTTCGTCACCTTGAAAGGCGGTCAGGAAGGTTCGCCGCAGATGCTCAAGGAGTTGCGCGAGCACGTGGGTCAGGTCATCGGCAAGTTCGCCGCACCGGCCAACATCGTGTTCACGCCGGAGCTGCCGAAAACACGGTCTGGCAAGATCATGCGCCGCCTCTTGAGGGATGTATCGGACAACCGGCCGCTAGGAGACACGACGACTCTTGCCGACCCAGCAGTGGTGGCCGAGCTCGCGCGACGCGGCAAAGAGGAAGCAGGAAAAGAAGAATCCTAGAGGCGGCCGAAGGGCAGACTTGTGTTCGTGACCGCCGAAACCGCCGTCGCTGAACGACCGGCGGTTCAGGTCGCATCCGCATCGCGGCGCCGAGGCTCGAGGCTTCCCAGCCTCAACCTGCTCGCGGCCACCCTCGTTTCGGCAGCCGTTCTCTACGCCGCGTTGTTCCCGGTGGGTCCGCTGCCGGCGCTCGGCCCCGCATTCAACCCCATCACCGGCGCATGGACGATGGCCGCCGACGCGCAGGTCACCGACAGGACGTTCCGCCTTGCCGGTTTGCAACAACCGGTGAAAGTCCTGCTCGAGCAGGACGGCACCGCGCACCTCACTGCGCAGACCGACCACGACCTCTTCCTCGCCACCGGTTACGTCCATGCGAAGTTCCGGCTCTTCCAGATGGACCTCATGCGCCGTCAGGGCGAAGGCCGCCTGTCGCAGATCGTGGGAAAGGCGGCGCTCGACAGCGACCGGTTCGAGCTTCAACTCGGCTTGCTTCGGACCGCGGAAGCTGAGTGGAATGCGCTCGCGGCCGATGACGAAGCGCATGCTGCGCTGCTCGCCTACGCGCAGGGCGTGAACGACCGTATCGCCGAGGCGGAATCAATGCACCAGCTCGACGCGATGTTCACCCTGCTCGGCTATCAGCCCCGACCGTGGTCGCCGATCGACTCGCTCGTGGTCAAAGGCGACATGACCCAGACGCTCAACTTCACGGATACGCCGCTCGTGATGGCGCTGCTCAACAAGTCGCTCGGCGCGGACCTGGCCTCGGAGTGGTTCCCCATTCTTCCGCCAAACGCGCAATCGCCCTATGACCTCGGCCCTTATGGCAACCGTTCGCTTGCGCCAATCGAAGCGCCCGGTCTGGTCAGCGACGCCGAGGCCGCGTCCGCAACCGCGCTGCTCGACCGGCTCGAGGCCCTCCCCCCCGGGCTGATCGCGAAGGGCGGCGCCAGCAACAACTGGGCGGTGGGGGGCGCGAAGAGCTCGAGCGGCGGCGCGCTGCTTGCCGGTGATCCGCATCTGCACCTGACGCTGCCCGCGATCTGGTTTCAGCTCACGATGGATTCGCCGCGTTACCACGCCGCCGGAGTCAGCATCCCCGGCACGCCGGTGGTGCTGATTGGCCACAACGAGCACATCGCCTGGAGCCTCACCGACGCGCAGAACCAGCAGACGTTCTTCTACCAGGAACACGAGGATTCGGCGCACTCCGGCCAGTTCCTGTGGAACGGCACCTGGCGCAGGTATCAAACGGTGAACTACGACGTCCCGGTCGCCGGCGGGCCGACGCAGCACCTCGCCGTCAAGCTCAGCGTGCACGGCCCCGTGATCTCGGAGCGCGGCCAGACGACATCGGTCTGGTGG
>VBFH01000042.1 GCA_005883575.1 Chloroflexota bacterium
TTCCTGCTCGCTGATGGAACCAGCGCCAAGGCGCTGACCGGAATCGACGACCACTCGAGGTTCTGCGTCTCCGCCCGGCTCATGACCAGAGAGCGGACTCAGACCGTCTGCGACGGATTCAGTTCAGCTCTCAAGGCGTATGGCTTCCAGCCCAGGTCCTGACCGACAACGGCAAGGTCTTCACCGGGCGCTTTGCTCAGCCACCAGTGGAAGTGCTCTTCGACCGGATTTGCCGGGAGAACGGGGTCGACCACATCCTCACCCAACCGCGCTCGCCGACCACAACGGGGAAGATCGAGCGCTTTCACCGCACCCTCAGGGTGGAGTTCAACACCAGGCAGGTGTTCCACAACCTGAAGACCGCACAGGAGGCACTGAATGAGTGGGTGACCTACTACAACACGCAACGTCCGCACCAGGCGCTGGGCGACCTGACACCGGAAAGCCGCTTCAATGCCACTGAGCGGCAGCCAGCGGATCCGCGTACTCCTCGGCCAGAACGCAACGGGGAACAGGGGGTCTGCCGGAGGGTAGCCAGTAACGGCGTTGTCAGCGTCGACTACCAGCAAGTCAGTGTTGGCAGGAACTACGCCGGCGGTTCCTGCGACGTGCTGGTGACCGACGGCCTGCTTCAGTTCTGGGTGGGCAGCGAGTTGCTCAAGACAGTCGCTCGCACGGGCACTGGCGTGGTCCGCAAACTACACGCCAACGGCACTGCGCCGAGGTCTAGGTGAATTGGGAGTGTCGGGTGTCAACCGGGACGCCGCTGTCGGGCATCAACCGGAACAGCACAGGGTGGCACTCCTGTCAGTGATCTCCGTCAGTTTCAGACCGACGGGCTCGCGGTGGCGCTGGTCGCGGTCACTCCCGGTGGGCATGGTTGCGTGTCACCGCTCGCGACGTGCTGAAGACTTGCGCCGGATCGACTGCTCACCGCGGTCGAGGAGCGCCCGTGCGTTGGTGGCCGCGATCCAGTCGCGGTAACGGCTGGGCGGCCATCCCCGCTTGAGGACCAACAGGTCGTAGACGGCCAGCGAGTTGATTGTCCACAGCACGTCCGCAGCCTCATCGATCGACAGCCCCGGTCTGAGCGCACCACGATCCGACAAGAGTCCGGCGATGCTCTTCATCCCATCGAGTCGCTGGGCCTCCAGCTGAGTCCAGACCCGCGCCAGCTCGGTGTCGGTTGTGGCTGCCTCGATGAGCACCCGATGCAAGGGACCCGCCCGTGCGTGGATCCCCGGTTGGGTGCTGGCGTGGAGCTCGAGCATGCGGCGCGGATCCTGCTCCTCAATCATCGCCTTGATGGCAGGACGCTCCTCGACGGGGACCATCGCCCGACGGGCGCCCCCCGCAACAGCGGCCTCCACGACCGACTTGAACAGAGCGGCCTTACTGCCGAACGCGCGGTAGATGGTCTCCACCGCCACACCAGCAGCCTTGGCGATGGCGACGATTGTGGTCCCAACGTACCCTTGATCCAAGAAGAGGACGAGCGCGGCGGCGACTATGTCGTTCCGGGTCTGGGCGGCCTGAGCCCGGCGACGCGTGGAGTCGTAGTGCCCGCGGGGCTTGACAGATTCTGTATTCGATGGAATACTCATGGCTCCAATCCAGACTCGTTCCCTCCAATCATATGGGAAACGAGGGGACTGTCCGGAGGCACACGGCTCGAGGAGGGCGCCCCGAAAGGGAACCTCGAGGACATCAAGGAGGGTCCGATGGTGGCAGTGGTGGTTCGCGAGAGAGGAGAGGCGGAGCACGTGCAGGGAAGTCGCGATCACCTCGAGGCCAACGTTCTGCCCAGGGTGAGGCAGGTGCCCGGGATCGTCTCAGGGCTCTTTATGACAGATGAAGCGGGACGCACGTTAAACGTGCTCATGTTTGATAGCGAGGAAGCTGCGCGAGCTGCTCTGGGTCCAATACAGAATGCCCCGCGGCCCGGATTCCTCCGCTTCGAGGACGCAACGCTGCACAAAGTTCTGGTCCACTTCTGATCCGGAATCTTTATGACAGGCTGGTTGACGGTATCAAGTGCATCGAGCGGCCGGATTGGGAGCACCAAAGCTATCTCGCCAAGAACGAGCGTAAGAACGGCGTCACGCCGTTGCTCTCGAGAAGTTGCCCAGCCGGCTACGTACGCGAGCCTGCCTCAGGGTCCGTCGGTCGCCGCGCCTTCACATGACGATGCGTTAAGCGCGATTGTGTCGCCCGGGATCACGGGCGAATGGTTCTTTTTCTGTAACTGCGGGGGCACCAATCCGGGGTCAGGTCGCGCGGGCTGCGCTGAAGGTGTGGATCGCCTCTTCCAGGACGGGCAGCGCCCGCTCGACCATCGCGTCCGAAGCGGTGAGAGAGAGCCGGAAATGTCCCGGGCGCTCGAACGCTTCTCCCGGAAGCGTGTAGATCCGTCGCTCGGCAAGCCAATCGCAGAACTCTGTTGCGTCCGAGATGGGAGTCCGCGGAAACAGATAGAACCCGGCCTCAGGCGAGGCGAGCGAATAACCCATGCGCCGCATCTCCGCGACCATCCGATCTCTTCGACGCTCGATCGCCGGGATGTCGATGGTCAGCTTCTCGAGCTCCGGCATCGCTCGCTGCATGACCGTGTCGGGGACCGTGCCACTGGCCAGCGACGCGGCCATGAGCACGAATCGGAGTTGCTCCCGTCCCGGCATCGACGGAGGCATGGCCGTGTAGCCCGCGCGTTGACTGGGTGCCAGCAGAGTCTTTGAGTAGCTGTGAAGCATGAACGTCGCCCCATAGAAGCGCCCGGGCGTGATCATCTGCCGGCCGTCGAAAAGAATGCGCGCATACGCCTCGTCACTCAGCAGATAGATGCGCCGTCCGATCCGTGCCGACGCCTTTTCGAGAACCAAGGCGAGGTTCCGCAGCTGGTCCTCTGGATAAATGCGGCCGCTGGGGTTGTGCGGCGTGTTCACGATCACAGCTCGTGTGCGCGGGGTGATCGCTTGCTCGACAGCATCGGGGTCGAGGCTGAAATCGGCCTCGCTGAGCGGGACTCTGACAGGCTCCGCGGACGCCGCCAGCACCATGGCTTCGTAGAAGAACCATGGCGGCGACATCATCACAACCTGGTCGCCGGGATCGATCAGCGCATGCATCAGAAGGGCAAGGCCCGAGCTGGCGCCGCGGGTCAGGACGATGTCCTGGGGGTCGAGCTCCAGGCCCAGCCTCTCGCCGAGCGCCGACGCCACGGCCGTCGTGGCCGGCCCCCAGGGAGGGCCGTAGCCGTAGTACGAAGGGGAATCCGGCACCACCGCTCGCTGCAGCGCGTCGATGTACTCGGGCATCGCCATCTCCTGGGGATTGCCGGCGAGGAAATCGCACGCGTCAGGGTGAGCGAGGTCGCGCGGCTGCATGAGAAAGCGCAAGACCGAGGCGGCTGATCCGAGAGAGCTGGCGGCGTGTCGGGCGACGTCGAGGTGCTTACCGGCGAACAGGTCCATTGCCGCGAAGGTTAATCCGTCAGCCGGTCCAGTTCGTCCCGGGCACCGGCAGGTACGGCAGAGGGTCTGTCACCAGGTCGTTCACCCGCAGCTCGAAGTGGACGTGGGGCCCGGTCGAGTAGCCGGTCGAGCCTTCGAGGCCGATGAGCTGGCCGCGCACGACCTTCTGGCCGGCCGCGGCGTTGGTCTGCTGCAGGTGGCCGTACAGCGTGGCGATGCCGCCGCCGTGAGCAATGATCACGTAGTTGCCGTAACCAATCGCGCTGTGTCCCACGGCGACGACGACGCCGTCGGCCGCGGCCATCACGGCGGTGCCCAGTGCCGCTGACAGGTCAACGCCGGTGTGGAAGTGCTTGTATGGGCCGAGCGGCGGTTCGAGCGCGAAGGTTGTGGGACCGAATCCCTGCGTGACCTGGAACTTGACCATGGGCCACGACAGCGAAAGCCCTGAGATCGTCTTTCCGAGAGGAAGAGCGTGGCTGACGATGGCCAGGCCGGTGCCAACCTCGGCCTGCGCCCAGGCCGTCTGGTACGAGCGCAGGATCAGGTCCTGCTCCTGGGCTTCGAGAAGCTGGGCGAGGTTGGTGGTGACATCGGCCGGCTGGTTCAGGAGATGGTTCTTGGCGGTCGTCAGCTGCGTCACCAACCCGGTGAGCTGACCGCTGACCACGTCTTGCTGGGCCATGACTTCTTGTAACGAGGTGAGGTTTGCGACCAGCAGATCCCTCGCGTTGGTCTCGCGATCGAGATCGGTCTGCCGCGCGTCGCGGTCGGTACGAAGCTTCGCAAGGTCTGCTTCCAACCGGTCCTGCATCGCATGCGCACGCTGGCCCGCGACCACCGCGTCAGCGGTCGCGATCAATGCCTCCCGCAGGTTGCCTGTCCGCGCGATCAACAGCCAGAACGAGTCGGGCTGCCTGTAGATCGCTCGCGACATGGCCGCCAGCTGCTGCTTCTCCACCTCGATCCTCGCCTCGGTGTCCGCGATCTCGGCATCGAGCCTGGCGATCTCCGCTTCGAGGCTCGCGATGAGAGCTTCTTCCTGAGCGACCTCGGAGCTGAGCGACTGCTCGATGCCTGCGAACTGGTCGAGGGTTGCCGAGAGTCGATGCTGAGCGGTCAGCGCATTGGCGATGTCTCCGCCAAGCCGTGTCTTCAGCGAGTCGTAGGCGGCCTGGTTGGGATCGGTCGTCGCGGCCGGGCACGAAACGCGGCTGCCCGAAGACACGGTCTGACTGGAGCATGACGTGGAATCGGTGGCGCTCGCGCTCGAGACCTGGAGCGTCAGGATGGCGGCAGCGACGGTCGCCGCGCCAAGCGCTCGCCTCACGCGCGGGCCTTGCGGAAACCCAGCATCGCAGTGGCCGTGCCGAGGACAAGCCCGGCAGTGATGACCGCCGCGAGCACGTACTGGACGGACGTGGAGTCGACCCCGGGAAGGAGCTGGAAGTAGACCGTGGACTCGAAGCGGACCGCCAGCAGATACGCAGCGGCGATCAGGGCCGCGGCCAGGGCGCCGGCCAGGGCACCGGTCGTGAGCCCCTCGACCACGAATGGACCACGGAGCATCCAACTCCTCGCCCCAAGCAGCCGAGTGATCGCGACTTCCTGGCGCCTGGAGGCGGCGATGCCACGCATCGAGTTGGCGATGACGACATACGCGACGATCGCAAACAGGAGCACGATCCCGCCCGCGATTCCGCCCGCCACGAGGGCGAAATGGCGCAGGCGCGAGTACGTGTCCGGGTCGTATGAGGTCGGGTAGCTCGGGTCAACGGCCGGGTCGCCAACCACCGAGCTGGCCACCCCCCCGACCTGGGTGACCAGGCGAACCCGGACGTCCATGCTCGCCGGGAAGGGGTTGGTCGAGCTGAGGCTGGCGAGGTTGTCCAAACCGTGACGCTTGCTCGCCTCCGCCAACGCTTGCTCCGGCGAGATCTCGGTCACGGAAACGACACGTGAGTCGGCCGTGAGCTTCGCCTTGAGCGCCGCTACCTCGTCCTGGGTGGCCCCGTCCGCCAGGTAGACGCGGACCATCGACGCCTCGCCGGCTTGATCCATCGCCGCCCTCTCGACCGCGACCCCGACGAGCGCGATCGTTCCGCACAGCATCAGCAGCAGCGCGATGGTGCCGATCACGGGAGTGGTCAGCCGCACGTCTCGACTCCAGCTCCGCAGGCCGCTGAGCAAGACGAGCCGGTAGGCGTTGGCAGTGAAGGCCGCTATGCGCCGCCACAGCGCAAGTTGAGGCGTCTTGGCAGCCCTGTGCGGCCGCGGGCGCGCGGGGATGATGATCCGCCACCACGCTGAGGCAGCCGGCGCAGCGACGGTGTGCCCGTTGCCGTTGGCGTGCCCGTTGCCATTCGAGCTGCCGTTCGCATGTCCATTGCCGTTGAGCAGAGGCCGGCGTGCTCCGTTCGTCATCACCTTGGCGCTGGGCAGGCGCAGGATCCGGCTCGCGGGGAAGGTGTGTCGGTGCGACGCCACGATCACGGTCGTTCCCTTCGCGGCCGCATCCTCGAGCAGCTGCGTGATGATCGCGGCGTTCTCCTCGTCCATCGACGCCAGCGGCTCGTCCGCGAGCAGCACCCGGGGCCGGGTTGCCAGCGCCCGAGCTACCGCCACCCGCTGCCGCTCGCCGGCCGAGAGCTGATGTGGGTACGCCCGGCGGCGATGCGCCAGCTTCACTGATTCGAGAGCTTCGATCGCACGCTGCTTGATCGCGCGGTTCGGGACAAGCGGGTCCCTGACCTGCAGCGCAACCACGATGTTCTCCAGGGCGTTCAGCCGAGGCAGCAGGCGCTGCTCCTGGAAGACGAAGGCGACGTCGCGGCGCAGCCCGCGCAGGCCGCGCCTCCACCTGCGATGCAGGCCACGTCCGCGCACCCACAGCTCACCGGCGTTAGGGCGCAGCTGCCCGTGGACGAGGCGGAGGAGGGTCGTCTTGCCGGAGCCGCTCGGGCCGGTTACCTCGACAAGCTCGCCCTGGGCGACGGTGAGGTTGACGCCTTTGAGGACCGGGTTGCGACCGTACGACTTTGTGACGCCGACGAGCTTGACCGCCGGCGGTGCTTCGAGCTCGCCGTTCGTCCCCGGGCGCTGCCTGGTCGCCGCTTCCTTCTTCGCTCGCACGACCTTCGTGCCGTCGCCGTTTTTGAGCGCGCGAACGCGGCCAGTAGTTGCTGGTCGGCTTCCCACCCTTGGCTCCAGATTAGTTCATGCCAGAGTACAGGGGAAAAGTTAATCCCGCATGGTACGAATGTCCTAAGAACTGGCTGGGACATCGCCTAGGCGCAGCCGCTCAGGTGAAGCGGCGCCGGTGTCACGGCGATCACGAACGCACCACCAGTCGGGATTGCGAGGACGAGCCGGCTGCCGTCGGGCTCGTCGCTCACGAGCGCACTCACGGCGCCGTCGGTGGTGATCTGGCCGGTCACCTCTCGCGGAACGTAGACGACCGTTGAAGGGTCGCCGGCTTTGCCGCGGGCGTGCATGGTGAAGTGACCGTCGGATGCGTCGTAGTGATAGGTCGCGGCCGGGTCGTCCGTAAGGCGGGGGTAGACCCTCGCCAGCATCCGTTCGCGAGCGACCCGCAGGCATCCGCTCGAGTCGCCGGGCGTCTCGGGTGGCTTGAAGACGCCCCAGGAGGCGCCGCTGCTCTCCTTCCATGGCCAGAACGCAAAGCCCGTGCGGTGCCTCTCCTGTTCGGCGAGCTGCGACTTCAGCAGCGTCCCCTCGTCGCCCGGGGCGCTCCCGAACTCCGACACGAAGAGTGCGGCACGCATGGCTCTGGCCTCGCGCTCGCCCAGTGAGTAGCTCTGGTCGTAACCACCCCACGGATAGCTTTTGCTGGACACGATCTGAGGGGCGAGGTGATCGATCGTGTAGATGTGCGTGTAGGCGTGGAGCGCGAGGACGATATTCGCGTAGGAGCTCACCGGCAGGCCTAGATGCGTCGGGAAGTCGGTCACCTCCCTGAGCAGGCCGGTGTCGAGAAAGATCAGATGGCGTGCGTCATCGGGGCCCAGGTCACGGTACCCGCACGGTGCCGGCATGAAGAATCCCGACCAGCAAGGAAATCCGTCATGGACTCCTGTGATCGCGTCGATGGCCCGTCTATAAAAAGGAAACAGAAGCAGGTCCTCGAATCCCGGAGGCAGGTTCCAGCCCAGGAGCGGCTCGTTGTAGATGCCGTAACCCGCGACGGCCGGGTCGTCACGAAAGCGCTTGGCGATGACGGCGAGGGCGGCGAGGTATTCGTCCTGAATGCCGTCGCGGTCGTACCAGAAGTTGGTGGTCGCTTCCAGGACCGCGGGGTTGATCTCGCGGTTGTTTGCATACACATGGGACGGAAAGCCGTCTGTGAACGTTGCCCATCTGGGGGCTCCGCTGTCATACGAAAGGTTGACCGTCGAATCGCCTGCGCCGACGAAGTGCGAGTAGGCGTTCTGATGCATGTCCACGATCACGTACATCCGGAGCTCTCTAGCCCAGTCAACTATCTGCGCGACGCGGTCGACGTAGGTGGTGTTGAACCTCCCGCGCTCGGGCTCGAGCAGGCTCCACGAGATCGGCAGCCGGATCGAGTTGAAGCCGAGACCCGCCATCGCCTCGAGGTCTTTCCGGCACAGCGGTGGATACTTGCTTGCGCGCGAATTCGCCGGACACTGGCCATTCTCGTAGGCGGACGGTTCGAGGGAAAAGACCGGACCGCTGCCTGGGCCGAACTCGAGCAGCGAGGCCGGGATCGCTCCCTGCAGCAAGACCATGCGGCCCTGTTCGTCTGCGATGTAAGGCGTCGCCCCTGAAGGGTGGGCGACGTGCAGCCATGGCAGCGCGCCGGCCGGTCCGGCGGAGGCGTTGTGCGCCGGGGTGACAAGAGTCGCCAAGGAGACAAGCAGCGCGCCCGGAAACGTACCCAGCGCCACGACCAAGACGACCAGGCCGCCCACCACGCGCCGGATCACGACGCGAGCCACCAGTAAGCGATGCCGACGACAAGCGTGGCGAGCGCGATGACTCCCGCGGTCAGACCGGCCATGGCCCGTGTCGCGCCTCGGAGCTCGCCGCCCGAGGCTCTGATGCGCCGTAAGGAGCGCAAGCCGCTGAAGATTGCGAATGGCGCGAAGACGCCGAACGGCAGCGCGAGCAGACCAAGGACCAGGGCCCTGGTCGCCGCGCGATCCCTCACGGCGTCAGAGGCTTACCAGAGCTTGCCACCGCCCAGGAGTATGTACAGGATCGGGCCGATGCCCCAGAAGAAGCTGATGATGATCCACAGCACCTTGGCCACGCCGCCCATGTCCTTGCGGTTGACGATGTCGACCACCGCGAGCACAAAGGCGATTGGGTGCAAAAAGATCGCCAGCAGCACCTCGACAAGAAACTTGATCAAAGCGTGTCTAGTGTTTCACGACCGCGTGCGATGGGCCGGGGATCCGAGGCCAGCCCCCGGACGGTGCGTACGTCCCATCGGCGGCCTGCTCGTAGCTCGCCTTGATCCGGCCGCGAGCGATGTAAGTGACTGCCTCGAGGAACCGATCCACTTCTTGTTCCGTGTTGTAGGGAGCAAGACTCGCGCGAACCGCACCCGGTAGCGCCTTCCTGCGCCCCGCGGTCACCTCGCCTTCGACCGCGACCACGTCGTCCCTGCTCATGTGGAGCAGATGAAAGACGTAGGGGTTGGCGCAGAAGCATCCATGCCGGACGGCGATTCCCCACTCGTGGCTCAGCGCGGCTGCGACCAGACCGTGATGCAGCTCGTCGACCACAAAGCTGCCAAGCGCCAGTCGGCTGCCGGCGGTGCGGGGTTCGACGCCGCCCAGGACGCTGACACGGGGTATTGCACCCAGGCCTTCGAGCATCCGGCGGCCGAGCGCCACCTCGTATTCGAGCATCTCGTCAAACCCCAGCTCGAGAAGGGTCTCGATCGCGACCCCGAGCGCCACTGCGCCGATGACGTTGGGCGAGCCGGCCTCTTCTCGGTCCGGCAGATCGGCCCAGACGGTGTCGTCCCAGGTCACGATGCTGATCGCGCCTCCACCCATGACCTCAGGGGCGCCGGCGAAGAAGTCACGTGGCGCGACAAGCACTCCGGCGCCGTACGGCGCGTACATCTTGTGTCCGGAGAGCGAGACGAAATCGAGGTGGCCGGGGTCGTCCGCCGGACGCATTTCGATGCGGTGATGCGGGGCCAGCTGCGCGGCGTCGACTGAGATGCGCGCGCCGTAGCGATGCGCCAGCTCCGCCACCTCGTGAAGAGGCGACACGAATCCCGTGACGTTGGAGGCGCCGCACAGAGCGACCAGGCTGATCTTGCCCTCGGCATTTTTCAGTGCATGCTCGATCGCCTCGAGGTCGATGTGGCCGTCGTGCGACAGCCCGACCATCACGTGCCCGCTCCTGTGCCGCCAGGGAAGCAGGTCGGCGTGGTGCTCCATCTCCGTGACCAGAACCTGCCGGCCATCGAGGCGAGCCTCCTCGGCGGCGATCCGGTTCAACGCGTCCGTCGTGCCCTTGACGAAGATCACGACCTGGTTTGTTTCGTCGACGCCGAGAAAATGCGAGACCAGCTCTCGCGCATGCTCGTAGGCCTCGGTGGATAGGCGTGACTTGTAGCCCGTGCCGCGATGCACGCTGGAGTAGAGGTCGGAGAAACCGTTGACCACATCGCGCACCCTGGTCAGCGGTGGCGTGCTTGCGGCGTTGTCGAAGTTGATCCCCGTCACCGTCCCACCACCGAAGAGCGGGACCGGCAGGTCGACTCCGGCGAAGTGCTCGCGCCACTGGCCGGAGTGTGGAGATCCCACGGTCGGCCTAAATCTAACCCCTACTCGCGGGCAGGTCGAGCCTGTATAGCTCACACTAGGATAGGCGTTGTCCATTGTGTTATTGACACGAGGCTCGGCGTGAAGAGCGAGGCGCCGGATTCGAGCCTGGCGGCCCGGGAGCTCAATTTCCTGGTCCGCCTGGCGCAGGCGGCGGCATCGACGCAGCGCCCTGATGAGCTGCTCGAGCTGATCATCCGGGAGACGACCTCCGCCATCGGCACCGACGTCTGCTCTCTCTACCTGTTGACGCCACCTGGCCTGGAGCTGCTGCTCACGGCAACGAACGGTCTCAACGAGAACATGGTCGGCAGGGTCACCATGAAGGTGGGGGAGGGCATCACCGGTTGGGTGGCCGAGTCGCGCCGGCCGGCGGTGGTGCCCGACGTGAGCCAGGAGCCGCACTGGAAGTGGGTGCCAGGCCTGGACGAAGACCGATTCCACTCCATGGCATCCGTGCCGATCGAGTCGGGGCCGCGCCTCGTCGGTGTGCTCAACGTCCAGAGCACCGACAGGCGCGAGTTCAACTCCGGGGACATCGACTTCCTGCGCGCGATCGCGGCCCAGGTGGCGGGGATCCTCGAGCGAAGCGAGCTCCAGCGCCGGACCGAGGTCCAGCTGGCGGAGATCCGCCTTTCGCACGATACGCACGAAAGGTTCACGAAGCTTTCGCTGGATGGGGCGGGCATCCCCTCGATCCTCGAGGTCATCGCCTCGCTGGCGGGGGGCCGCGCCGCCCTGTATTCGGCCGACGGCTACCGGATCCGGGGTATGGGGGAGTCGTCGGATGGCATGCCGGCGCGGATCCAGGTGCCATCGATTGCGGCCGCGCGCGAGGTGAGGATCAGCGCGGGCCGGCCGCCGCGGCCGCTGGACGTGGTGCCGGTTCGCGCCGGGTCAGACATGCTCGGGCTGCTCGCCGTCGGCGTCGACGATGAGACGATCGATGCGGAGGGCCGGCTGCGCGCGCTCGAGCACGGCACGACCGTGCTTGCGGTGGAGCTGTCGAAGGAGCGCGCCGCGGCTGAGGTCGAGCGGAGGCTTCGCGGCGACCTGGTGGAGGAGGTGCTCGCGGGCGGGCTCGAGGCCGACGAGGCGGAACGCGTTGCGCGTCAGGCGGAGCGGCTCGGCCACCGGCTGCCGCAGAAGGCGTGGGTCGTCGTGCTCGAGCCCGACGACGACAAAACGGAAGCAGCATTGGCTGCCCGAGGACAGCAGGACCGTCTCGACGGAGCGCTCAGCGGGCTGGTCCGATCGCGCATGCCCGGAGCCCTCACCCTGGTGCGCTCCGCATCGGCGGTGTTCCTGGTGCCCGACGAGCTGGCCGCCGACCTGCCCGCGGTCGAGAAGCTGGCGAATCAGGTGCTCGCGGCCGCGGCCCCGGTGATGAAGCCAGGCTCGGCCTCGGTCGGTATCGGCAACCTGGCGAATGGTGTCGGCGAGCTGGCGCGCTCGCACGTGGAGGCGCGCCAGGCGCTGCGGCTGACGCGTCGCGCCGGAGGACGCGGGCGAGTCGCTTCTTATCGCTCCCTGGGCGCCTTCCGCCTGCTGCTAGAGGTCCAGAGCCCCGACGCGCTCCGGCGCTTCGTCAACGAGCTGCTCGGTCCGCTGCTCCAATATGCCCAGTCGCGGGACACGCCCCTGCTCGAGACGCTGGAGGCGTTGTCGGCTGCGAGGTGGGTCAGGCGTGCCGCCGCGCGCAACCTCGGCATCCACATCAACTCCATGACCTATCGGGTGGAGCGCATCCAATCCCTGACGGGCCTGCAGCTCGATGACCCTGAGACGCGGGTCGCGATCTCGATTGCGCTTCGTGCTCGAGCGATGCTGGGGATGTAGCGAGGCAGACCCAGTCGGGGGATTGGGCTCGTTTGGCGCCAAACCGCGCCAAACTCAACCAACGCCGAGACTCACGTTTGGGCCAAAAAGCGGGGAATCGGGGGTTACCTGAGAGGAGAAAGGCCCTGACTTGCGCCAGAGCCCTTGGAGTGAATGGTCCGCTTTTAGACGTCGCTGTAGAGCATGAACTCCCACGGGTGCGGCCTAAGCGCGACCGCGTCGACTTCCTTCTTGCGCTTGTATTCGATCCAGGTCTCGATCACGTCGGCGGTGAAGACCCCGCCTTCGAGCAAGAAGGCGTGGTCCTTCTGCAGCGCGTCCAGGGATTCGCCGAGCGAGCCCGGCACCGACTTGATCTTCGCCTTCTCCTTGCCCTCGAGCTCGTAAATGTCCTTGTCCACCGGCTCCGGAGGCAGGATCCTGTTTCTGATCCCGTCGAGGCCGGCCATCAAGCAGGCCGAGAACGCCAGGTAGGGGTTGGCGGCCGGGTCCGGCGAGCGGAACTCGACCCGTTTGGTCTTCGGGTTGGTCGAGTACATGGGGATTCGCACGCACGCCGAGCGGTTGCGCTTCGAGTAGACGAGGTTGATCGGCGCCTCGTATCCGGGAACGAGCCGGCGGTATGAGTTGGTCGTCGGCGCGCAGATCGCGAGCAGGGCGGCTGCGTGCTTCAGCAATCCGCCGATGTAGTAAACCGCCGTCTGGCTCAGACCCGCGTAGCCCTTCGCGTCGGCGAAAAGGTTCTCGCCGTCCTTCCAGAGGCTCTGGTGCACGTGCATCCCGGAGCCGTTGTCCTGGAACAGTGGCTTGGGCATGAACGTCGCGACGTACCCATGCTGGGCGGCGACGTTCTTGATCACGTACTTGTAAACCATCATCTTGTCGCCCATCTTGGTCAGCGAGTCGAACCGCATGTCGATCTCGGCCTGCCCGGCGGTGCCCACCTCGTGGTGCTGGACCTCGACGCGCACACCCGCCTCGATGAGCTTGAGCATGATCTCGGAGCGCAGGTCCTGGAGCTTATCGGTCGGCGGCACCGGGAAGTAGCCCTCTTTGTGCCGCGGCCGGAACGCGAGGTTGGCCTCCGAGTTCTTGCCTGAGTTCCAGATGCCCTCTTCCGAGTCGATGTGGTAGTAGCCGCTGAAAGCGTTCTGGTCGAAGCGGAGCGAGTTGAACAGGTAGAACTCCGCCTCAGGTCCCCAGTAGCTGATGTCCGCGATGCCCGACTTGCGCAGATGCTCCTCCGCCTTCTTGGCGATGAAGCGCGCGTCGCGCGTGTACGGCTCGCGGCTGATCGGGTCGACGACGTCACAGATCAGAAAAAGAGTCTTGTGCGACAGAACCGGATCGATCGTCGCCGACTCGGGGTCGGGCATGAGCAGCATGTCGCTCTCGTCGATCGACTGGAATCCGCGAATGCTCGAGCCGTCAAATCCAAGTCCGTCCTTGAAGCTGTCGACGTCCAGCTCGCCCAGGGGCAGGCTGAAATGCTGCCAGGTGCCGGGAAGGTCGACGAATCTGACGTCGACGACCTCGACGCCTTCCGCCTTGGCCCTCTCGAGCACCTCGCGCGGACTGGTCTTACTGACCGCTTTTGTCTCTACCGCCATGAACACCCTCCACGAACACAAAGATTTGACGGGCCCAGGGTTCAGCGTAAGGGGGGCGAGTTTCAACCATCAGGTGGACTTGGCACAAAGTCACAGCTCGGTTTTCTGTGCGCTTGACACGAAAAGGGTTACTCACAACCGCCGGCTTCTCGTGCGAAGGGCACGACCGGCCGGCGTTTCGATTCGTCGCATCCGCACGTGTTTGACAGGCCTCGGTCCTTCCTAGGCTCAGCGGCATCAACGCTTTGGAGGTGACGTCGTTGCCGCTGCCGCTTGACTTCCTCAAATCGCTCCTTCGGCGCAGACATGTGCTTGCCGTCTCTTGCTCGGTCGGGTTGATCGCGGCGCTAACGCCCGTGGTTGCGCTTGCCGACGACCCCACCGCGACACAGGCCGCAGGCGTGGCCGCGGACACCGTCTGGGTCATCGTCGCCGCCTGCCTCGTCATGTTCATGCAGGCGGGCTTCGCGATGCTCGAGGTTGGCTTCAGCCGCATGAAGAACGTCGGCACGGTCGTGGCGAAGGTGGTGACGAACCTGAGCGTCAGCTCCATCGCCTATTGGGCCGTCGGCTTCGGTTTTGCCTTTGGCGCCGGCGGCATCTTCGCCGTGATCGGTGGCAGCGGCTTCTTCCCGACCTTCAGCCCCGGATCGCACATGGACCTGCCGGCGATCGTTGCCAGCACGACTCCGGCCGCGGCAAAGTGGTTCTTCGAGTTCGTCTTCTGCGCGGTCTCTCTGGCGATCGTGTGGGGCACGATGATCGAACGCACGAAGTTCATCGTCTACATCCTGTTCGGCATCCCCTTTGCGGCCTTCATCTATCCCCTTATCAGCCACCAGCTCTTCGGCGGGGGCTTCCTGATGGCGACGCTTGGCTCCCAGGACTTCGCCGGCTCCACAGTCGTCCACCTGACGGGCGCGACGGCGGGTCTGGCGGGTCTTTTGCTCCTCGGCCCTAGGATCGGCAAGTACGAGCGAGGCCGGGCCAACGCGATCCCGGGGCACAACATGCCGCTCGCTCAGCTCGGCGTGCTGATCCTGTGGTTTGGCTGGTTCGGATTCAACCCGGGCTCGACCTTGAACGCGACCAACCTGCACTTCGCCGACGTCATCGTGGTCACCAACCTGGCCGCGGCCGGTGGGGCGGTGGCGGCGCTGGCCACCATCTATCTGATCACCAAAACGATGGACGTCGGCATGATCGGCAACGGCGCGATCGCGGCGCTCGTCGCCATCACAGCGCCCTCGGGTTACGTTGAGCCCTGGGCCGCGATCGTCATCGGTGCGGTCGCGGGCGTGATCGTCGTGGTCGGCGTGCTCGCGATCGACAAGTACCTGGACGACCCGGTAGGTGCGCTTCCCGCGCACGGCCTGGCCGGAATCTGGGGCACGCTTAGCTGCGGACTCTTCACGGTGCCCGCGCTGGCGAAGTTCAACGGCGTCGGTCAGGGCGGTCTTTTCTACACCGGAAGCTTCCACCAGCTGGGTGCGCAGGCGATCGCCGTCACGGCGTCTTTTGTGACCGTGTTCGTGCTGAGCTACGGACTGTTCTGGATCATCAAGAAGACGGTCGGCCTGCGCGTGAGCGCGAGTGAAGAGATGGAGGGTCTTGACATCAGCGAGCATGGGATGTGGGGTTACCCGGAGGCGTTCATGCCGGTGCCGGGCGGGGTCTACCGCCAGCCGGATACGCCCACTGTCAACCCGCACCCGGAGCTTGAACCGGTTCCGGCCACGACAAAGGAGGTGTCGCCGGCATGACGGCGAATGGAAGCGGCCTGGCGATGAAGATGGTCGTTGCGATCATCCGCCACGAGCGGCTGCAGGAGGTCCAGGACGTGCTGGACGAGTGCGGCGTGTCGGGCGTGACCGTGACCGAGGTCAAGGGCTGCGGCGCGCAGCGCGGCTACACGGAGAAGTACCGAGGCGCAGCGGTGCACATCTCGCTCCGGCCGCGGCTGAAGGTCGAGGCGGTGATGAGGTCGGAGATCGTCGGCACGGTGGTGGACAAGCTGGCGGTCGCCGGCCGGACCGGGAAAGGCGAGGTCGGCGACGGCAAGATCTTCGTGATCGGGGTCGAGGACGCCGTGCGCATCCGAACCGGCGAGCATGGGCCCGAGACCGTCCAGCATGGCGAGCGTGCCATGTGGGGCCACTAAGGATATGAGAGGAAACCCGGATGGTTTCCTCTCATCGGCCAGGCGCTTCGCGCCGGGCCTACTCTCCTTCCGGTATACGGTTTCGGATCTTTTTTAGTTCCACTCGGCGCGATGTTTGGGTGGCTGGGGACATAGTCGCGACCGGCGTGAAGCCGGCCGCCACCCCGCCGCCTCACCTGGCTTGTTAACTTTTGGCTGTCGCCGCCGTTGCGCTTTTCTCGATCCAGGCCCTGATCGGAGCCGCTCCGCCCGGATATCCGACCAGGCGGTCGACCAGCTTGCCCTCTCGAAAAGACGTATGAGGGAAAACCCGGATGGTTTTCCCTCATCGCGCGTGCGGCTGCGCCGCAGGCGCTGCTCCCATTCCGGTATACGGTTGGGATTGTTTCAGTCGTCACTCGAAGCAAGGTTTGAGAGACGGAGAAGCATAGTTGCGGCCGGCGTGAAGCCGGCCGCCAAGGCAACGCAAGTTGACGAAAGAGAAGCGGCTGGGGATTTCACCCCGCCGCCTCACCTGGCTTGTTAACTTTTGGCTGTCGCCGCCGTTGCGCTTTTCTCGATCCAGGCCCTGATCGGAGCCGCTCCGCCCGGATATCCGACCAGGCGGTCGACCAGCTTGCCCTCTCGAAACAGGCCGAGCGTCGGGATGCCCATCACGCCGTAGCGGATGGCGATCTCCTGGTTGTAGTCGACGTCGAGCTTGCCGATCGTGACCTTGCCGGCGAACTCCGTCGCCAGCTGCTCCACCACCGGCGCCATCATGTGGCAGGGGCCGCACCAGTCGGCGTAAAAGTCGACCACGACGGGTTCCGGGGCGTTGAGCACATTGGCCTCGAAGGTCGGGCCGTCGAAGTGCTGAAGGTTGTTCATGCCGAATACAAGGCCTGCGACGGTCTTCCTATTCCCCGGGATAATCGGGTCATGGCCGTGCTCGAAGCCCAGCCGCCGGCGCCCGTGTGGGAGCAGGCTGCGCGCCAGTTCGGCGCTCGCTTTTTTGAGGCCCTACCAGGGGCGGTGACGTGGGTGCTACTGGCGTCTCCCGCGTGGATCCCGATCGTCTTCAAGCTGCCGGGAGCGATCTTCGTCGCGTCGCTGGTGCTCGTGTTCGACACCTACTGGGTCCTGCGCGCAGTCACCGTGGTGACAGGCGTCTACAGCACCCTCATCAGGATGCAGCGCGATACCAAGAAGGACTGGCTCGCACTTTGCCGCCAGGAGCAGGCCGCAGGCGGCGTCGATCCGCTGCAGTTCATCCATCTGTCGGTGATCCCGACCTACACCGAGCCCTACCACGTGCTCGAGCGCACGGTGCAGGCGATCGTCGATTCGAACTATCCCGACGAGCTGAAGATGGTCGGCATCATCACCCGCGAGACCGACAAGCCCGGCTGGGAGAACGTCGCCCGGCTGAAAGAAAAGTTCGGCAGCCGGCTGCGCGGCTTCTACCACATCAAAGATCCTCTCGAGCCCGGGATCGTCATCGGCAAGTCCGCGGCCATGAACTGGGGTGGTCGCTGGATGGTGCGCGTGCTCACGGATGAAGGTTTCGACCTGACGAAGATCCTGATCACCGACCTCGACTCTGACTACCGTGTGCACCCGCAGTACTTCGCCTGGATCAGCTGGCACCACGCCCGCGAACCGCTTCGCGATTACGCGATCTGGCAGCCCGTGCCGTTGTTCCACAACAACATCTGGGAGGTCCCGATGGCGGTCCGAATCATGTCCGCCAGCACCTCGCAGTGGCAGATGTTCCTGCATTCGCGGCCACACCGGCTCGTGGCCTTCAGCAGCTACACCTGCAGCCTCGATTTCGTGCATAAGGTTGGTTACTGGGACAAGGACGTGATCCCAGAGGATTCGCGTTTCTACTGGAAGGCGTTCTTCACTTTCGGCGAGCGCTTCTCGGTGAAGTCGGTGTGGCTGCCTATCTACGGCGACTCACCCAACTCACGCGACTACGCGTCCACGCACATGAGTCAGTACAACCAGATCAAGCGCTGGGCCTGGGGCATCACCGACGTGCCGTACGTGCTCGCTCGCCTTTTCAGACATCCCGAGATCCCGCTCTGGCTTCGCATCAGGCGATTCATGAACCTCTTCCTGAACCACCTCAATTGGATCTTCCTCCCGGTGCTTTTGATGTTCGGCGCGTCGGTTCCGATCTGGGTCAGCATCGATTTCTCGCTCACTGACCTCGGCCAGACGCTGTGGACGATCTCCGGCCTCCTGCTCGGCACGACACTGTCGACGGTCATCTTCTTCCTCTACTTCGAGATTCGGCTGTTGCCCCCCAAGCCCAAGTCGTGGCCGTTGTGGAAGAAGGCCTCGATCTACCTCCAGTACTTCGCCTACCCGATGGTCGGACTGGTGATGAGCGTGCTGCCTGCGCTGGAGGCCCACACGCGACTACTGTTTGGACGGTATCTCGAGTACCGCGTGACAGAGAAGGTATGACGGGGACGATGAATGAGGCAGGGGCGCGGGCGCTCGCGGAGAGTCTCGGCAAGCTCTTCGGGGAACTGCATGAGAACTTTCGCGAGCAGGTGCGAGGCCTTGACCCCGGCACGCTCAACTGGAGCCCACTTCCCAAGGCAAATTCGATCGCTGTGCTCGTGACGCACGCGATCGGATCCGAGCTGGAGATGATCCGTTCGGTCCGATCGATTCCGACCTCGCGCGATCGCGATTCGGAGTTCAAAGCAGAGTCTGACGCGGAGCGCCTGCTGGAGATGATCGATGCCGCGGCCCGGGAGCTCGACGAGCACATCGCCGCGTTGACGCCTGCCGATCTGACCGAGCTTCGGCCTCGAGGAGATCGGCCGCCGCGGCCCGGGATCGAGTGGCTGGTCTCGAACTACGGGCACGCGCGCGAACATCTGGCTCAGATCGAGCTGACCAAGCAGCTGTACGACTCCAGAACGTAGGCGCTACCCCACACCGCCTTGGCGGCCGGGTTCATCCCGGCCGCGACTATGCCCCTACGTCTCCCATGCGTTGCGCTGAGTAGCTACTTAGACAAGTCCCAACCGTACACCGGAATGGGCGCAGCGCCTGCGGCTAAGTCGCACGCGCGATGAGGGAAAACCTTCCGGGTTTTCCCCTCATACCTCAGGCTCCGCAGACCGGTCCCGTGAGGTACGGCAGGCAGAAGTTCGGACCTGCCAGCGCCCACAGCGTCAGGAAGACGATGAAGCCGAGGAAGAGGATCCAGCCTGTGCCGGTGATGATGTTGCGGCCCGGCACCGGCCATCGCTTCCAGCCCAGACGCCGCGCCAAACGCGGCCCGGCGATGCCGTCGATGAACGGCCATATCAGCAGCCCGACGACGACGATCGGCGGGATGACCAGCGACATGATCAGCTCAGGACCGAGCTTCAAGAACTGGAACAGGAAGAGGAAATACCAGTCGGGTCGCGGGATCGTGACCGCCCGGGGATCTGCTGACGCTTCGAGCTGAAGGTTCTTCTGTACGAACGCGGATAGCAGGCCGACCGCAATCAGCATCACCACAGCGATGATCGGGTACGGCCAGAAGTGGTCGGGGAAGAAGGGATGGGTCTCTTCGTCGGGCATGTCGTCGGCCAGGTGGTGCCCGGCGTCGCCCATCAGAATCGGAAACAGCGCCAGGCCAACCAGGACCGGATAGAGGATGTGGTCGGGGCCGATCGGCAGGCGCTTCCAGTCCGGCTCGAGGGTGTGTCCGACGTGACCGTCGAGATCGCCGATCTCGACCTCTCTTACTGGTGCGGCCACCGCGGCGCCCGGTCCTTCCTTCTCGATGGGCTTCTCGTTCATAGCGGCTCCGAGATGCCGTGCGCCCGGATGAAACGGAAGTGCACGTACATCAAAAGCACGATCAGCGCAGGGAGCACGAACACGTGCAGGGTGAAAAAGCGCAGCAGCGTCGGCGGACCGACGACTGGCCCACCCTGGAGGATCTCCTTGATGAAGGCTCCCAGCTGGGCCGGCGGCGCCGACCCGGCGATCTTGATCGTGACCTCGGTGGCGAAGTAGGCCTTGGTGTCCCACGGGAGAAGGTAGCCGGTCAGGGACAGGGTGAGGACGATCAGCAGCATCAGGACTCCGACCATCCAGTTGAGCTCGCGCGGCGCGCGGTAGGAGCCCGTCCAGTACACGCGGGCCATGTGGATCAGCACCATGACGATCAGGATGTTGGCGCTCCAGAAGTGGACTCCGCGTATGAGCCAGCCCAGATAGACCGTGTTCTGGATGAACTGCACGCTGGTGTAGGCCGGCGCTGGATTGCCGCTTGCGTCCGGAACGTAGTACAGCGCGAGCAGGATTCCGGTGAGGAGCTGGAACACGATCAGGATGAAGACCATCCCCCCGAAGCAGTAGTAGAAGGCGTTGGCGAAATTCGGCACCCGCTGGTAGAGGGCCTCGTCGACGGCTTTGGTGAACGGGTAGCGCTCGTCGAGCCAATCGACCACCGCCACCTGGATGTCACGCGGGTGCGGAATCGCCATTCCTGGCTCCTAGAACCCCAGCACGATGCCGTCGACCTGGACCTGTTTCGGATCTCCGCCTTGTTTCCAGCTCAGGTGGGAGAGGGGTACCGCGGCGGGGCCGTGGAGTACCGTGCCGTCGATCTTGAACCGCGACCCGTGGCACGGACAGTCAAACGTCTTCGCGTCCTTGTTGAAAGCCACGGAGCAACCGAGATGCGAGCAGTTCTGCGCGAAGACCGAGACCTTCCCGCCGTTCTTGACCACGAACCCGCCGAACGCGAGGTCGCCGGGAGCGTTGTCGCCTCCGCCGTCGGCCATGATGAAGGCGGAGTTGGGGCTGGTCGGGGCCAGGATCTGGGTGGCGCTCCCGTCTTCGAGCTGGTCAATCGGCTTATCGAGGGGGACGGTGATCAGCTCTTTTTTCTGCCCTTTGGGGGGAGCGGGCCAGAAGTAGACGAGGATCGGCGCCAGCCCGGTGATCACCGTCGCGGTCATCAGGCTTGCGAGCCACCACCCGAGAAAGGTTCGTCGGGCGACTCGCCTGGGCGTCGCAGCGTCTGCCATCCGGCTCAAATGTTAGCGATCCAGGTAAGGGGGGAGACCCACTGCCTGGCGCGTCTCGCGCAGCGTCTGACGGGCTACGTTCCGCGCCCTCTCGCTGCCTTCGTCGAGGATGCGCGTCACGAGCTCGGGGGACAGCTCCGCTCGGACTTCGCGGAAGGGCAGAAACATCTCGATCAACCGCTCGGCCAGGAGCTTTTTCTTGTCGAAGCATCCGATCTGGGCCTTCCGGCACAGCTCCCAGTAGTGCTCCCAGTCGTCGAAGAGGAGCTTGTAGTAGGCGCAGACGTTGCAGCTCCTTGGGTGACCAGGGTCGGTCTTGCGCGGCCTTTTGACGTCTGTGACCATGCTTAGGACCTGCTTGCGGATGACCTCGGGCTCGTCGGTGACCCCGATGATGTTGCCGACCGTCTTCGACATCCGCTGCTTGCCGTCGGTGCCCTTGATCAGGTTTGTCTCGGTGAGCAGGGCCCGAGGTTCTGGGAACACCGGCGCGTATGTGCGGTTGAACTTGCGCGTCACCTCGCGCACGAGCTCGAGGTGGGCGAGCTGGTCCTTGCCGACGGGCACGCCGCTGCCTTTCACCATCAGGATGTCAGCGCCCTGCAGGATCGGGTAGGAGAGCAGGCCCAGGTTCACGTTGTCGGGATGCTGCTTGGCCATGTCCTTGAACGTGGGCGTGCGAAGCACCCAGCTCAGTGGCGTGACCATCGAGAGGAGAAGGAAGAGCTCGGCCACCTCCGGCACCTTCGACTGCAGGTAGAGCACGCTGCGTTTGGGGTCGATGCCGACCGAGATCAGGTCGGCGGTGAGGTCGAATACATTGTCCTCCGCCTTGTGCCCGTCCGGCTCCGTGGTGAGGGCGTGGTAGTCGGCGACGAAGTAGAAGCACTCGTACTTGCTCTGCAGCTCGACCCAGTTCTTGGCTGCTCCCAGGTAGTTGCCCAGGTGAAAGCGCCCCGTTGGCCGCATGCCGCTGAGGATGCGCATTCGATCCGCCACCGCGGAGGAGTCTAATCACGGGGGCGCCCTGCGCGCGACCGGCGAGATCCCCGGAGACGATCCTCCATTTACGATTCAGTCAGTTGCCTGATCACGATCCAGCAGTCGAACCGCCGGCCGCCAGCCTGGGCCTGGGGTCGCGGGCCCTCCGCAACACGGTGATGGTCCTCACGGCGAAGGTCGTCGCGCGCATGGTCGCGCTGGTCACGGTTTTGTACATGGTCAGGTGGCTCGGCCCACCTCACTACGGATCGTTTTCAGTCCTTGTCAACCTCACAGCGATCACAAGCGTGATGCTCGACCTCGGTTTCAACGTCCTCTTCGTGCGCGAGGGGGCGCGCCATCACGAACAGATCCAGCGCTACATGCGCAACGTCATGTCGCTGCGACTGCTCATGTCTGTCATCGGATTCCTCTTGCTCGCCGCGCTGGTCATTCCCATTGGTCTTGGCGCCCTGCTGCTGCCTGGTTTCGTCCTGATGGTCTTGACCTCGTACTCGTCGCTGCTGCGCAACGGCCTCTACGCCGTGCAGCAGCTCGGTTATGAGGCTGTCGCCGTCGTCCTCGAAAGCTTGATCCTCCTCGCCCTGGTGGTCTATGGCGTCCGAACTCGGCAGGGAGTCGCTTATTTCGTATGGGCGTACGCGATCCAGTACGCGTTCAGCTGCGTCTATTTCGCCGTGGTCCTGGCGTCCAAGCGAATCGCAATGATCGGTTGGAGCTTGGAGCCCGCGCTGCTGCGGGAGTGGTTCTGGAAAGGCCTGCCCTTCGCCCTGACGTTCGTGCTCACGATCATCTACTTCCGCATCGACCAACCGTTGATCGACGTCTTCCGCGGCCTCAAAGAGGCAGGCCTGTACGGCGCCGCCTACAAGCCGATCGAATCGCTGCTCTTCGTGCCGATCACATTTCTGTCGATCGTCTTTCCTGTGCTGTCGGTCTACCACCGGGATCGGCCCACCGAATTGCTCGACGCCATCAATCGCTTCTACAAGGGCCTCCTGTTGATGGGATGGCCGATCAGCATCGGCATCTTCGTGCTTGCCCGACCGCTCACGCCGCTCCTGCTCGGCCGCGACTACCTGGGGTCAGAGCCTGCGCTTCGGGTCCTCGCGCTCGCGCTGGGATTCGCCTTTGTGAACAACGCGTTCATCGGGGCGCTCAACGCCTCCGACCGGCAGTCGTCCTTCTCGTGGGCGGCCGGGTGGAGCGTGGTCGTCAACGTGGTGCTCAACCTCGCCCTGATCCCGCTTTTCGGATACCAGGGCGCGAGCTGGGCGACCGTGATGACCGAGCTGACACTAGGCGTGGTGGCATGGACGCTCACTGCGCGGCACGTAGGGCGCGTGGCAGTCCTCTCACTGAGCTGGCGAATCATCCTGGCCGGACTCATCATGGGCGCCGCCATCTATCCCCTGAGCAGCCTCGACGGGCTCGAGGTGGCGCTTCCCATCGCCGTAGGCGCAGTCGTCTACGGGGCCGCGGTGCTTTTGCTGCGAGCCCTCACAGGAGAGGAGATCGCCTGGGCACGGCGTGCGCTCGCGCTGGCTCGGTCATGAAGTCGAAACCAGTCTTTCTCAAACCTCGCGGCGCGGCTGCGCTCGTGCCTTGGGAGGAGATCGCGGTCGATGCGCCCGAGGTCGGTCCGCAGACACCGCTCGACCAGGCTCAGTTCGTCGCCCTCGACGTGGAGACCACGGGCAATGCGCCGTTTCTTGTCCTCGAGATCGGCGCCGAGCGATTCCGGCTCGAAGGCACGCTTTCCTTCTTCGACACCCTGGTCGACTGCCGGGCACCCATCAATCCCTACGCCCGCAAGCGCCATCACATCGACCGCGCGATGCTGATCGGCGCACCCGAGTTCAAAGACGCGCGGCGCGCCTTCCTTCGCTTCGCCCAGGGCGCCGTCCTGGTCGAGCACAGCCACGACGCGTTCGACACCTGGCTGGTCGGTCGCGGCCTCGAAAGCCCGCTCGAGCACCCGATCATCGACACGACGGCGCTGGCTCGCCTGGTGCTCGACCTGCCGAAAGGCCAGACACCAGGACTCGCGCGGCTCGTCGCAGAGCTGGCAGTCGACGTCACACCGGCGCACGCCGCGCTGGACGACGCACGCGCCACGGCCATGGTGTTTCGCGCGCTGATCGCGCGCGCCCGCGCCACCCTCGGCTGGATCGCGGTCGGCGACGTGCTGGCCGCCCTGCCGCGACCGATCGTCGATCGAACCGCGCCTAGTCGAAGAGGGTCAGCTGCAGGTCAGGCTCCGGGTGCTCGAGGCCGGACAGCCCAACCCCGATCAGCCGAACCGGCCGCGACTCCACGTGCGACTTCTCGAGCGCCGAGCGCGCGGCGCGGAAGATCGTCTCGACGTCGTCGGTCGGGCTCGTCCGGCTCACCTGGCGGCTCACCAGCCTGAAGTCCGGCAGCTTCAGCTTCACGTAAACGGTCCTCGCGCGTACCCCGTCGGTCTTGAGCCTTTCAGTGACGCGATCCGTCAGGTCGCGCAGCGCATGCTCGAGCTGGCCGCGGTCGCTGACATCTTGCTCGAAGGTCGTTTCGGCCGAGATCGTCTTCGCCGGCCGGCTGCCGTCGACCGGCTGGCGGTCGCGCCCCTGCGCCAGGCGCTGCAGAACAGCTCCGTTCGTCCCCAGTGCCTGGACCAAACGCTGCGTCTCATAAGCCGCAAGAGCGCCGACAGTGCGTAGGCCCATTGCGTGGAGGCGATCCTCGGTCTTGGGGCCAAGGCCGGGGATCACGCCGACCGGCAGCGCCGCCAGGAAATCCGCCTCCGTGCCAGGGAAAACCAGGACCAAACCATCCGGCTTGCGAGTGCCGCTGGCGACCTTCGCCACGAGCTTGGAGGTGGCGGCGCCCACCGACGCCGTCAGTCCGACCTCGGTGTGGACCTGGAATTTGATCCGCCGGGCCACGTCCTCGGCGGTTGAGGTGCCGTGCCGGGTACGGGCGGTTACGTCGAGGTATGCCTCATCGAGGGCGATCCCCTCGACCAGCTCGGGTGAGGTGAATCGGCGAAAGATCGCGTGCACGACCCGGCTGGCCTCGCGGTATCTGGCGCCATCCGGAGGGATGACCGTGAGCTGCGGGCACAGCTGCATCGCCTCGTGAAGGGGCATCGCCGACTGGACTCCGTAGGCTCTTGCTTCGTAGGAGGCGCCCATGATCACGGCTCGTCGCGACCGACCGGCGACCGCGACCGGCATGCCGCGCAGCTTGGCGTCGTCGCGCTGGTGGACGGACGTGTAAAAGGCGTCGAGATCGACGTGCAGGATCGTTCGCGGCCAGTTGTCGGGTCTCGCCATGTGCTGTGCAGCGGCCAGTCTGCCACAAGAACTTGTGTGTCACGGCGGGTTCAGGCGCTTCGAGTAGTCCGTCAGGACCCGTTGAGCGCAGCCACGACGTTGGAGAAGACGTTGGCGATCTGGTTGCCCATCGTCAAGAGGACGACCAGCGTGATGATCCCGACCAGAACGAGGATGCCCCCGAATGCCGCGACCGTGACGATCACCGCGGTGCTGCTCCCACCGCCACGCGCCGGCCCGAACGGTCGCGCCGGCTCCCATGCGCGTCCGTTCCAGCGCCACATCCCGTCGGGCGAGACCGCGGGCCGCCACTGGCTGCCGTCCCACCACCACAAACCGTCGGGCGAGAAGGCGGTTCGTGGCTCCGGGCCGGAAGGAAGCCCCATCCGCTGAACGATAATCCGGGCGATGAAGGGTGTCGTTTGAAGGGCGTGATTTTGGCCGGGGGCACTGGGAGCCGGCTGCACCCTCTGACGCGGATCACGAACAAGCACCTGCTGCCGATCTACGACCGTCCGATGATCAGCTATGCGATCGAGGCCCTCGTCACCTCGGGCGTCGGCGAGATCATGCTCGTGACCGGAGGGACGCACGCGGGCGAGTTCCTTCGGCTGCTTGGCAGCGGCCAGTCGTTCGGAATCGACCGCCTGTCGTACGCCTACCAGGAGAAGGCGGGTGGCATCGCCGAGGCGTTGGGACTGGCCGAGAAGTTCGTGTCGGGCGATCGCTGCGTTGTCCTGCTCGCCGACAACGTTTTCGAGCGGTCGATCCGACCGTGCGTCGAGGCGTTCATCCGGCAGGAGCGCGGGGCCCGCGTCGTGCTGTCGAAAGAGACTGACCAGGAACATCTCCGCAATCTCGGCGTGGCGCAGTTTGACGGCAACCAGCGCATCGAGCGGATCATCGAGAAGCCCGAGCGACCGCCCAGTGAGTTCGCTGTCACGGGCATCTACTTCTACGACCCGACGGTATGGAGAGTCCTGCCCGAGCTCAAACCTTCGGGACGAGGCGAGTTGGAGATCACCGACGTCAACAACTGGTACCTCACCGAGGGTCTCATGGAGTACGACGTGCTTGACGGTTTCTGGGGTGACGCCGGAGAGTCCATCGACGCCTACTACGCGGTCAACGATTTCATCCGTGCGCATCGCGGCCACAAGGACAAGGACGCATGAGCATCGACGGTGTCGTCTTGCAAGAGCTGGTCACGCACGCCGACGAGCGCGGCTTTTTTCGCGAGGTGATCCGCGAGACCGACGACCACTTCGACCAATTCGGGCAGTGGAGTCACTCGATGATGTATCCGGGTGTGACCAAGGCCTGGCACATCCATCAGCGCCAGACGGACTGGTGGTACGTCATCGGGGCCCTCAAGGTCGCCCTGTACGACACCCGTGGCGGCTCCTCGACGAAAGGCCAGCTCATGGAGTTCCTGATGGGCGACGGCCACCCCACCTGCCTCAAGATCCCGCCCGGCGTGGCGCATGGATGCCGGGCCTTGGAGCTCAGCCACATCCTCTACATCACCTCGCACGTCTACGCGCCCGAGGACGAAGGCCGGATTCCACACGACGACCCAACCATCGGCTACGACTGGACAACAGGTCCCGCAATCAAGTGACCCGCTCCTTCAAGCGCCTCCTGATCGCGGGCGGCGCGGGATTCATTGGTTCCCACTTTGTCCGCTACCTGCGCGCCGCGCGGTCCGACGTCGAGATCACGGTGCTCGACAAGCTCACATACGCGGGAAACCTGGCCAACCTGGTGGACTTCGAAGGCCAGGCGGGCTACCGCTTCGTCCATGGCGACATCTGCGACGCCGAACTGGTCGACTCCCTTGCCGCCCAGGCGGACGCCATCGTCAACTTCGCGGCGGAGACACACGTCGACCGCTCGCTGATGGATCCGTTCGCTTTCATCGAGACCGACGTGCGCGGGACGGCGGTTCTCTGTGAAGCGGCTCGCAAGCATGACCACCAGGCGTTTCTCCTCGTCAGCACCGATGAGGTTTACGGCGAGGTGCGTCAGGGCCGGTCCGAGGAGGATGACGTGTTTCGGCCGCGCAGTCCCTACTCGGCCAGCAAGGCCGCGGGAGAGCACATCGCCCACGCGTACGCCGCAAGCTTCGGGTTGCCTCTGCTGGTGACCAGGGGGTCGAACACGTACGGCCCGTTCCAGTACCCGGAGAAGCTGATCCCGGTGCTCATCACCAACGCGATCGATGACCTTCGCCTGCCGCTCTATAACGACGGCTCAGCGGTCCGCGACTACCTCTTCGTCGACGATCACTGCCGCGGCATCGACCAGGTGCTGCATGAGGCGCCGTCCGGCAGTGTGTTCAATATCGGCACCGGCGCCGAGACGAGCGGGCTTCAGGTGGCGGAGGCGGTGCTCGAGATCATGGCGAAGCCGCGGAGCCTCATCGAGTTCGTCGCCGACCGGCCCGGCCACGACTATCGATACGCGCTCGACGTCGCGCGCATCACAGCGTTGGGTTGGGAGCCTCAAGTCACATTCGCGGACGGCCTGCAGCGGACCGTGCGCTGGTATCAGGACCATCCGGAGTGGTGGCGTCCGCTGAAGTCGGGCGAGTACTGGGAGTACTACAGGCGGAACTACCGGCCGCTGGTCAGTTAGCCGGCCCTAGGAGCCGGCCGGCGGAACAGGACGCCAGGTTCGGCTGTCCCACCAGTAATAGCCGTCCGTCGACCGCATCGCCCCCGGCGGAACCTCTCGAGAAGCGTCACGCCATGACTGGCCGTCCCACCAGTAGCGTCCGTCGTCCGACATCTGAAGAGCGCCGGCGGTCGCGGCTGAGACTGCCGCAGTGCGGGGCCGCCTCCGCGCGAGAAGAATGGTGGCCAACACCATGGCCAGGATGCCGACGACAAGGACGCTCGCGGCGCCCACGGCGATCGGGAGCGCTGCCGAGCCAAGGCTGAGCATGCTGTGGGAGCCGTTCTCCGGCCATTGAGACGGGGCGATCGAGTACGGCGGCGCGGCGTCGTACTGTTTTTTAGTCTGGGCGGCTGCGACGTCGCCCAGGTCGTCCGCCTCTGAGCTCACGCCGACGAAGAAGAAGTCGTTGCCTTTGAGGAACACGCCAAGGTCTGTGTACGCGGGCTGCGTTGGGTCGGCGTAGTGCCGCCCGAAGTACGAGTCCACGCCGTCGACGGAGATCGGGTGGACGTAGAACTGATCGTCTGTGTGGGCCTTGACGCTAGCGAGCCACTTGGCGGCATCGCGCCGGCCGCCGAACGCGACCACCGCCTCCACGAGCACATGCTTGCGGGACTCATCGATCCACGTGCGCACGAAGCCAACCACGTAGCCGTCGTGTTGGAGCTCTGTGAGCGTCGTTGAATCGTTGCCGGCGTATTCGGCCGCGCTCATCGGCCCGTCATGTTGGCCGCTTGGCGCCTCCACGAACTCGGACCCGGTCGGACCGACCAGGACTGTTTGGAGCGAAGGCGAAGGTGTTGGTGACGCGGCCGCGACGGCGGACGAGACGTGCATTGCCACCGCCGCCGCTGCGATGCCGATACCGGCTGCAAGCCTCCTCAACGGTCAGCTGCCAGGTGGCTGCGGTTCTTCAGCAGACTGAGGAACCGGTCGCCAGACCCGCCCATCCCACCAGAGTTTGCCATCGCTCGAGCGTTGTGCACCACCGGGAACGGAACGGGACGCTTCCCGCCATGCCTGGCCGTCCCACCAGTAGTAGCCGTCGGCTGACATCAGGACGAGCGAGGCAGCGACGGCGGCCGGCTGCCGGTTCTGGCGCCTGATGAACAGCGCGATGCCGGCGCCAAGAACGATTAGCAAGATCGCGATCGCCAGCGTCGCCGGCAGGATCGCCGAGTCGATCCCGGCCGAGAGGCTGTGTGCGTTCTCAGGCCACTTGGACGGACGGATGGAGTCGGCGGGCGCAAAGTCGAACTGCCTTCTGGACTGAGCGGCCGCGGAGTCGCCGAGGTCATCCGCATCCGAGACGAATCCCACGATGAAGTAGTCATTGCCCTTGATGAAGGAAACGACATCTGCGTAAGCCGGTTCCTCGGGGTTCGCGTAATGCACTCCGTAGTAAGGGCTGATGCCGATCACGGAGATCGCGCGCTCGTAGTACTGGCCGCCGTGGTCAGCCTTCTCTGCGCTCGCCAGCCATTTCCGCGCGCCGCTGCCTCCTTGGAACGCGATCACGATCTCCACCAACCCGCGATTTGTGGACTGCTGTGTCCAGCTCCGGCCGAATCCGCTAAGGAAGCCGTCTTGATTCAGGGTCGCCTCGGTGTCCGTCGGGTTCTCGGGCTGCAGAAAGCTGACGTACTCCGCCACGCTGAAATCGCCAAGCGGCGAACCCGACGACTCGGTGTCCTGCACGTAGTCCGAGGCTGGTGGGGCCGCCAGGATGGTGTTCAACGAGGGTGAGGGGCTCGGGGCGGCAGACGCGGCCTGCGGGCTGAAAGCGATCGCCGCGACAGCGAACAGCCCGACAAGTCGGATCCGAGCGGAATCAGGCGACCGGCGGCTGCGGGACCGGCGACGGCTGCGGAACGGGGCGCCATGCCCTGCCATCCCACCAGAATGTGCCATCGCTCGAGCGCTGCGCTGAGGGCGGCGCCTCGTGGGCGGCGTCCCTCCAGGCCTGCCCGTCCCACCAGAAGTTGCCGTCAGGCGAGAGCTGCACACCGGTCGCCGGCGCCTCCGCCTCCACGCCCGATTCGGGTTCGATCGACGATGCTGGTTCGCCGGCGGCCAACCCCACGGGGGTCATCGCCCTCCGCCTCCGAGCCGTGATCGCAAGGACGACGACGACCGCGAGCGCGAGCAAGATGCCGAAACCGACGCCCAGACCGACGAGCGCGGAGCTGCCGGTCCCGCCGCTGGTGGCGTTCTCCGGCCACTGCGATGAGGGAATCGTTTCTTTCGGCGCGGAGTCGTGCTGTGACCTCGTCTGCGACATGGCCTGGGACAGCGCGTCGTCTTTCGTCGACACCACAAGGATCAGGAAGACGTCGTTGCCCTTGACGAAGGAGAAGGCGTCGCCGAAAGTCTTGTTCGAGGCATCCACGATGTGCTCGCCGTAGTAGGGGTCGATGCCCGACATCGAGTCTGCGTGCTTGTAGGTCGGATCGTTCTTGTCGCCCGCCTCGGACGCGATCAGCCAATCCCTCGCCCCGCGGCCCCCGGTGAAGGCGATGGCAGCCTCGATCAGCACATGCTCCGTCGGGGTGTTCAGCCAGGTCTTCCCGAAGCCGTCCACAAAGCCGTCGCGATTGAGTGTGGCCTCGATCTCGGCCTGCTTCGTCGGGTCGGCGTTGGTCGCATAGTCGTGAGCCGTGAAGCGGCCATGAAACGCCGATGAGGTCAGCTCGGTGAACCCGCTCGGGGGCGCGGCGAGCAGCGAATCGAGGCTCGGAGCCGGCGAAGGTGTCGCCGACACGGTGAGCGGCGCCAGCCCGAGCACAAAGGCCGCAGAGCCGCAGATCAGGCGCTTCACGCGCGCCATCTTAGCCTCTGCCTCCCAACCTGCCGGCCATGCCGCGCCAATACCAATGCAGGTAGCGCGGAAGCCATTGCCATAGGCGAAACCGGCTCGCTCCGGCGGTCCGATCGCGCCATGTCGTGGGCACCTCGGCGATGCGCATGCCGAGGCGGTAAGCCTTGACGGTCAGCTCGAGGCCGAGCTCGAAGCCGCCCTGGGACTCGATCGTGACCTGGTTCAGCAGCCGCTTCGAGTAAAGCCTGAAGTTGCTCGTCGCGTCGTGGATTGGCAGCCCGCCGAGCCAGTGAAGGGAGAGCCCGGCAGTCCGGGACATCGTCCGCTTGAGCAGGGGACCGCCGACCTGGCGCCCACCCCGCATGTAGCGCGACCCGGCGACGACGTCCGCTCCCTCGCGAGCCAGGCGGTACATCGGGTCGATGTCGGTCGCGTCGTCGGAACCGTCGCCCATGGTGATGAGCACGTACGGAGCCCGCGCGGCGCGAAGCCCGGACTTCATCGCGTTGAGCGCCCCGCGTCCGAGCGTGTTCTTGTGCAGGCGCACCTGCGGAAGCTCCGCCTGCAGCCGCTTCACGACGGGGACGGTGGTGTCCTCGTCGAAGTCGTGGACGACCAGGACCTCGAGCGGCCGCGTTTGAGTCGCCTCGACGACGCCGCGAAGTGTCGGGACCACGTTCTCGCCCTCGTTGTAGACGGGGATGACGACGCTCAGGGCGGGCGTCTCCTCGCTCACGAACGGGAAATTCAGATGCGCGCCGCCGCGATCTCTTCGCGGATCCAGGGGATCACCTCGTCGAGCACGTCCTCGAGCGGTGTCGTGGCTTCGAATCCAAGCATCTCGCGGGCTTTACTTACGTCCGGGACGCGCATCTGCACGTCGTGCTCGTAAGGAGGATCCGAAACCACGTTCAGCGGTTTCTCTGGACCGTGCACTTTCCGCCACACCACCTCGGCCAGCTCGCGAACCGTGGTGGATCGGGCGGTCGAGAGGTTGAAGTCCTCGTTGAGGGCGCGGTCGGACTCCATCGCGAGCCGGATCCCGACCGCCAGGTCGCCGCCGTACGTGTAGTGGCGCACCTGGCTGCCGTCGCCGAGGATGTGCAGCGGGTCCTGCCCCTTCAAGACCTTTTGCACGAGGTCCGGGACAACGTGGCTCATCGCGAGCTTGACGTTGCCGCTCCTCACGTCGTGATCGCGAAGCGCGCGCCGCTCGCCGATGCCCACGCAGTTGAACGGCCGGACGATCGTGAATGGCAGGGCGTACTGCTCATGAGCCCCGCGCGCGAAGAATTCGTTGGCGAGCTTTTGAAAGCCGTATGTCGAGCGGGGCGGCGGGCTGGTGAGCTGGGCTCCTTCGGGCGTCGGGAAGACCGACGCGCTCTCGAACACCATGCTGCTCGAAATCACGGTGATCTTCTGCAGCCGCCCGCGGCGAAACGCGCTGATGGCGGCGTCGAAGGTCGCGGCGGAGATCCGCTCGTTTTCCGCCAGCAGGTCGTATGCGAATTCGTGGAAGTAGGAGATTCCCCCGATCATCGCCGCCCCCGCGACCACCTGGGCGCAGTCCGCGGCAAGCTCGGTGAGGAGCGCCGCATCCTTGGCGTCGCCCTCGACCAATCGGTAGCGCGGGTCGTCGTCGAACGTCCGCCGGACCGGACCGTACTTACTGAAGTTGTCGACTCCGACGACCTCGTGCCCCGCGTGCAGGAGCTCGGCGACGAGATATCCGCAAATGAATCCCGCCGCGCCGGTGACGAGAACCTTCATGCGATTTGTCCAGGCGTGGCTTTGCCAGGCCGCCTAACCCGCGTAGTCACTCCGCCTCCTGGCATTGAACCGGACACATTAAGGCGGATTCTTCCTTACGCGAAAGGGAGAGCAGCGCCGCGCAGCGGCGCGATGAGATGGAACATCGCGTTCCCTCTCATAACCTGATCGGTCCGGTGATGCCCCAGATGTCGACGACCTCGCGGCCGTCGAGCCCGAGGCCGCGGTATGCGCGGTGCGGAGCGCCGACCACGAGAACCTCCGAATCGCGCAGCACCTTGTCGAGAGGCTCGAAGGTTTCGTCGACGATGAACGGGTCGGTGCAAAGAACCCTGGCGCCCTTGAATTGCGCGAGCTTGCGCAGCTTGTAGCTCAGGGAGGCGCGCGGGTCGTCCGATTCGCCTTTGAACGCCATGCCGAGGATGCCGAGCGTCCTGCCCAGCAGGGGGCGTCGCGAATTGAGCGTGTCGACAATGTAGCCCGGCAGGCCTTCGTTGACCTGCATCGCCGCCTGGCCCATCGGGAAGTGGTCAGGGGTGAAAGCGGAGAGCTGCATGGTGTCCTTCAAGAGGCAAGGGCCGGCGGCGAAGCCTGGCCCTGGGAGGTCGGCGGCGCGCGGGTAGTCCTGGCGGATAGCGTTCAGGACGCGGTTGTAGTCAAGTCCGGACCGGCTGACGATCTGGAAGAACTGGTTAGCGATGGCGAACTTCATGTAACGCCAAGTGTTGGTGAAGAGCTTCGCCAGCTCGGCCTCCAGCGGCGTGGTTCGGATCACGGAGCTGACACCGAGCCGCTCGAACACCTCCTTGGCCGCATCGAAGGCGGCATCGGACGTCACCCCCACCAGTTGCGGCAGAGTCCGCAGCTCCTCGAGCGCGTGGCCCTCAGCGATGCGTTCAGGGCAGAAGGCGACGTCGGCATCGATGCCGGCGGCGCGGAGCCGGCGCTCGACCGTTTCGGTGGTGCCCGGGAAAACGGTGGACCGAAGGACGACCAGCGAGCCGTTCTGTACGTGGGGGGTGAGCTCGTCCAGGACGCGTTCGAAGATCCGGACGGAGGGGTTCATGAACTCGTCGATGGGCGTGCCTATCACCAAGACCACGATCCGAGTCCGCTCGAGCATCGCCGGATCGCGGGAAAGCTCGAGGCGTCCTGTGGGCAGCAGATTGGCGAGCAGTGCATCGGCTCCAGCCTCGCGAAACGGCACCTGGCCCGCCTTGACCATTTCGATCTTGGCCTGATCGATGTCGTTGATGCCCACGTGGTAGCCGCTGTCCGCCAGGGACAGGGCCAGCGGCAGGCCGACGTGACCGCAGCCGCCCACAATCACCAGGTCGAGGTCCGCCAGGGGCGCACGCGGACTCAAGGCGCAGGCTCCGCGGTCGTGGGGATTTCGTTCATGGCGGCCAAATTATGATCTCGTTACTCATGAACCAACCCCGGAAGGGTGGTGGTCGCCCGTCCGTGCTGCTGGACATGAGGCCGCTGCAGGGTCCGAGCGCATCCCGCGGGGTCGGGGCTTACGCGCGTGGTCTGCTCAAAGGGCTCGTCAAGGCAGGCTTCGACACAAATCTGACCCTGTTGCTGGACGTCGCGTTCGATGCACCGGCTTTGCCAGTCGGCCGGTACAGGTTGGCCGGGTGCCGCCGCCGGAGCCATGGCCAGCTCGCCGCCTACGAGGACGCGGTCGCGCTCACAGCCGACCTCGAACGGATTGCCCCCGATGTCTACCACGCCATCGACTTCCACCTCCCGGGCCGGTGTCCCACGCGCCTGGTGGTCACGCTCCACGATCTGATCCCGTGGGCGTGGGGAGGGTCGCGCATGCGGGGCGAGCGGATGCGCTATGGAATCTTTCGGAGGCTCCTGCCGCGCGCCGACCTCGTGATCGCGGTTTCGGATGCGACCTCAGAGGACGCCGTCCGTCTTCGGGTCGCGGTCCGGCAGAAGATTCGCGTGATCCGCGAGTCGGCGGACACCGCGTTCGTGCCAAGGCATGGCGCCGCCGCCCGAGTCAAGGAAAAATGGGGCATCGACGGCCGCTACCTGCTGTTCGTGGGAGCGCTGGATGCCCGCAAAGACCCGCACGCCCTGCTCCGAGCATGGACGACCGCGCGCCTTGCGCATCCCGACCTCAGGCTGCTCATCGCCGGAGTTCCGGGGCGGCAGGCGCCTCCGAGCATGTCGGGTGCCGTTCAGCTAGGGCGGGTCGATGACGAGGAGCTCGCCGACCTCTATTCGGCGGCGAGCTGCCTCGTCTTTCCGAGCCGGTATGAGGGGTTTGGCCTCCCCTGCCTCGAGGCGATGGCATGCGGTTGCCCAGTCGCCGCGTTCCGGAACACGAGCATTCCGGAGGTGGTCGATGGGGCCGGAATCCTCGTCGAGGACGGGGATGCCGAAGCGCTTGGCGAGGCGGTGACGGAGGTGATGCGTGAGCCGGAGCGGTGGAAACGGGCCGGACTCGAGCGCGCGCGCCAGTTCAGCTGGGACAAGGCCGCCCGGGAGACCATCTCGGCGTACGAATCGCTATTGAGATAATCCCGGCGCCATGAGCAAGCTTGCGGTCATCGGGGCGGGCTACGTGGGGTTGACGACGGGGGCTTGCCTCGCCGACCTCGGCCATGACGTGACCGTGGTCGATATCGACAAGGAGAAGATCGCGCTCCTCCGGCGCCGGATGGTGCCGTTCTTCGAGCCCGGACTTCGCGAGCTCGTGGAACGCAACGCCGCGGCCGGGCGGCTTCAGTTCACGACCTCGTACGCCGACGCCGTCCCCGGGGCAGAGTTCGCGATCATCGCCGTGAGCACACCGGAAGGTGAGGGAGGGGAGGCAGACCTGTCTTATGTGGAGGCGGCCGCGAGCTCGATCGCGGACGCGATGGACGGCCCGCTCGTCGTCGTGAACAAGTCCACAGTGCCGCCCCTCACCGGAGACATGGTCTCGAGCGTGTTGAAGAAACACAACGGCCGCCACAATGCGGTCGTCGTTTCGAATCCCGAATTTCTGCGTGAAGGTTCGGCGATCCAGGACTTCATGCACCCGGATCGGATCGTAGTCGGCAGCAACGACCGCCAGGCAGCCGAGAAAGTCGCAGGGCTGTACGCGCCGCTCAACGCCGAGGTCCTTGTGACTCCAAACATCTACACCGCCGAAATGGTCAAGTACGCCTCGAACGCATTCCTCGCCACCCGGATCTCGTTCATCAACGAGATCGCGTGGATCAGCGAGCGGGTCGGCGCCGACGCGAAGCTCGTCGCCGAAGGCATGGGCCTCGACAAACGCATCGGCCCGACGTACCTCGATGCTGGGATTGGATGGGGTGGAAGTTGTTTTGGAAAGGACGTGTCTGCCCTCACCGCCGTAGCCGAGCGCTTCGACTACCACCCTGAGCTGCTGCACGCAGTCATGGACATCAACCGTGACCAGCGCATGCTGGTCATCGACCTGCTTCGCGAGGCGCTCGAAGAGCTTCCCGGACGGGTCGTCGGCCTGCTTGGGCTCGCGTTCAAGCCGAACACGGATGACATGCGCGACGCCCCGAGCGTCGACATCGCGAGGGTTTTGCTCGCGGCTGGCGCCGAGCTGCGTGCTTACGACCCCGCCGCCATGGAGCGATCCCGGGTGCTCCTGCCCGACGTCGAGTATCGGAAGGACGCCTACGAGGTCGCGGCAGGTGCCGACGCGCTCGTACTGGTCACAGAGTGGAACGAGTTTCGGCAGCTCGACCTGGCTCGCGTCAAACAGCTGATGCGCCGTCCGGTGATCGTAGATGGCCGCAACATCTACGATCCAGCCGCGATGAAGGACCTGGGATTCACCTATCGCGGCATTGGCCGGGAGTAAGCCGAGGGCGGTCGTCTCGGGCGGAGCCGGGTTCATCGGTTCTCACCTCTGCGAAGAGCTGCTCGCTCGCGAGGTCAGGGTGCTCGCCCTCGACAATTACATCACCGGGTCGGCCGAGAACATCCGCCATCTTCAAGGCAACCCCGACTTCGAGCTTCGCCAGCTCGACGTGAATCACGGCATCTTCATCGGCGGTGACGTGCGCTACGTCCTGCACTTCGCCTCTCCCGCCTCGCCCCCTCAGTACGACGCGAACCCGATACACACCCTCAAGGTCGGAACCGTCGGGACGATGAACATGCTCGGCCTGGCCCGGGCCAAAGGCGCGACGTTCCTCCTTGCCTCGACCTCCGAGGTCTACGGCGACCCGCTCGTTCACCCACAGCCGGAGGGCTACTGGGGCAACGTCAACCCCATCGGCCCCCGCGGCTGCTATGACGAGGCCAAGCGCTGCGCGGAGGCTTACGCGATGGCGTATCGCCGAACGCACGATGTCGACACGCGCATCATCCGGATCTTCAACACGCACGGGCCGCGGATGCAAGTCTCGGACGGCCGTGCGGTACCGAACTTCATGGCCCAGGCGATCCGCGGCGAACCGATCACGGTCTACGGCGACGGATCCCAGACGCGCAGCCTTTGCTACGTTGCCGACCTCGTGCGCGGTGTGCTTGCCGCGCTCGACCGCGGCGACGAGTTTCCCGTCAACCTCGGCAATCCAGAGGAGGTCACGGTGCTCGAGCTGGCGAAGACGATCGTCAAGCTCGCCGGTTCGAAGAGCCGGATCGACCACCGCAAGCTGCCGGTCGACGACCCGAAGCAGCGCCGTCCCGACATCTCCCACGCGCGCGAGCTCCTCGGATGGCAGCCCGAGGTGAGCCTCGAAGACGGACTGGGCCGAACTCTTGAATACTTTCGTTCAGTGCTATGACCAGTCCGGAACAGCTGAAGACGTACGTCCGCGACGTGCCCGACTATCCCCAGAAGGGGATCATCTTTCGCGATATCACGCCCCTGCTCGGCGACAAGAAGATCTTTCGAGAGGTCGTCGAGCTGATGTCGAAGGCTTGGGCCGCCGACCCTCCCGACCTTGTGGCAGGCATCGAAGCGCGAGGCTTCATACCTGGGTCGGCCGTCTCGGTGAGACTGGGAGCGGGCTTCGTGCCCATTCGCAAGACCGGCAAACTTCCCTGGATGACGGTGATGGAGTCTTACGACCTCGAGTACGGCACGGATCAGCTCGAGGTTCACTCCGACGCCGTCCAGCCCGGCCAGAAAGTGCTGATCGTCGACGACGTGCTGGCGACAGGCGGCACCGCCTCGGCCGCGGTGCGGCTGATACGCAAGCTCGGCGCGAACGTGGTGGGAGTGCAAGTCTTGATCGAGCTCGGATATCTCGCGGGACGGCAGCGCCTCCAGGACGTCAAGCTTGTGAGTGAGATCGTCTACTGAGGAGATGGATTTGAAAGTAAGTTCGAGAGGCAGCGACGTGAAGGACCAGAACCTTGCCACGCAGGGTCAGGACCTCATCGATTGGGCCGCGCGCGAGATGCCGGTGCTGAGTTTGATCCGCGAGCGTTTCACGAAAGATCAGCCGCTGAAGGACCTACGCCTCGCGGCCTGCCTTCACGTGACCAGCGAGACGGCGAACCTGATGTTGACTCTCAAGGCCGGCGGCGCGGACATTGCGCTGTGCGCATCCAACCCGCTCTCCACCAATGACGCGGTCGCGGCAGCCCTCGCCACGCACCACGGCATCAAGACCTACGCCATCCGCGGCGAGGACAACGACACTTATTACGAACACATCGAGGCGGCCCTGGACCACCGGCCGCAGCTGACGATGGACGACGGCGCTGACCTCGTGTCGGTGCTCCACAAATCGCGACGCGACCAGCTGCCCGAGGTCATCGGAGGCACCGAGGAGACGACGACCGGCGTGATCCGCCTCCGTGCGATGGCCGAGCACGGGGTCCTCGCTTATCCAATCGTCGCGGTCAATGAGGCCGACACAAAGCACATGTTCGACAACCGCTACGGCACCGGCCAGTCCACGATCGACGGCATCATCCGCTCCACCAACGTCCTGCTCGCCGGCAAGACCTTCGTCATCGCCGGCTACGGCTGGGTGGGTCGTGGGCTTGCTTCCCGAGCCAAGGGTCACGGCGCGGACGTCGTCATCACCGAGATCGATGCGGTCAAGGCGCTCGAGGCCGCGATGGACGGGTTCCGCGTGATGGGCATGGACGAGGCGGCGCGCGAGGGCGACATCTTCGTCACCGTGACCGGCGACGTCAACGTCCTGGACAGGAAGCATTTCGCCTCCATGAAGGACGGCGCGATCCTTGCCAACTCCGGCCACTTCAACTCCGAGATCAACCTGAAAGCGCTCGACGAGATCGCGACCGGCGTCCGCCAGGTCCGGCCTTTGGTCCAGGAGTACAGGCTCGGTGACGGCCGCCGACTGTTTCTGCTCGGTGAAGGCCGGCTGATCAATCTCGCAGGCGCCGAGGGCCACCCTGCGGCGGTCATGGACATGAGCTTCGCGAACCAGGCGCTCTGCGCCGAGTACATCGCGAAGAACGCGAAGCAGCTCGAGCGCAAGGTTTATGACGTGCCGGCGGACATCGACGCCGAGGTGGCGCGGCTCAAGCTCAAGGCGATGGGCATCGTGATCGACACCCTGACCGAGGAGCAGCGCCGCTACCTATCTTCCTGGGAAGAGGGCACCTAACCTAGACGGACGATGTTTGGGCCCGCTCGGCGCACCTGGGTGCTGGGCGGTGGGGGAGCACGAGGCGCCGCGCAGGTGGGCGTCCTGCAGGCGCTTTTCGAAGCCGGGGTGGAGGCGCCGGTCGCGCTGGTCGGGACCAGCGTCGGGGCGCTGAACGGCGCTTCGATCGCCGCGTATCCCTCGCTTGCGGGGACCATGATGTTGCGCGAAGTCTGGCTGTCGCGGCAGGCCGCGGCCGTCTTCCAGGCGCACCCGCTCGGTGTGATCATCTCGGGCTTGCGCCGCGATCACCTCAGCATGATGCCGCAGGCAAATGTGAGGCGGCTGATCGACCGCGCGGAGTCGCTGACCGGAATGACGACGTTCGAGCAGCTGCGCGTGCCCCTTGCCGTCGTGGCCACGGACATGAACGCAGGAAAGCCGGCGGTGTTCCGATCGGGGAACCTGACTCCCGCGCTGCTGGCCTCGACCGCCATCCCAGGACTCTTCCCCTCCGTCCACATCAACGAGCGGGAGTACCTTGACGGCGGGGTGGTCGACAACACGCCACTCAACACCGCGGTCGACGACGGCTCAAAGGACGTGCTCGCGATCAGTCTCATGGGCGGCGGCGAGTATGAGCAATCGCCCAACAGCATCCCCGAGCTGATCGCGCGGACGCTGCAGCTCTCGCTGCACCACCAGATGCTGAGCGACTACGAGCGTCTCCGCCACCGGGCGCGGATCGTCGTCCTGTGTCCGATCACCGCGCCGACGGCAACCTGGGTCATGAAGCGCGAACACGTCGAGGCCGTGATCGAGGCCTCGCGCGCAGCGATGGCGACCTTGCTCCACCAGCGGGGCTCGAGGCTCTTCCGCCACTCGGGGATTCACTACCTGCCTCTCAGCTAGGATTCAGCCGTCCCAGAGGGATGAAACCTGGCGCTTGGGGACACGTCCACACGGCGACGGGTCCTTGCCGGCGCGGGAGATTCAAAGGAGGACCGCATGCCGTCCCTGTTCACGTCTGAGTCCGTTGCCGAGGGGCATCCCGACAAGCTGGCCGACCAGATCTCTGACGCGATCCTCGACGCGATCCTGGCCAAGGATCCGCTGGCCCGAGTCGCGTGCGAGGCCATCGTCACCACCGGCCTCGTGATCGTGGTCGGCGAGATCACGACCGACTGCTACGTCGACATCCCGCGCATCATCCGGCAGACAGTGCGCGAGGTCGGCTACACGCGCGCGAAGTATGGCTTCGACGCGGAGACTTGCGGGGTGGTGAGCAGCATCGACGAGCAGTCGCCTGACATCGCGCAGGGCGTCGACGTCGGCGGCGCCGGCGACTCGGGCATGATGTTCGGCTTCGCCTGCGACGAAACGCCCGAGCTGATGCCCCTGCCGATCATGCTCGCGCACCGCCTGGCGCGCCGCCTGGCCGAGGTTCGGCGCAACAAGACGCTTAGCTACCTGCGGCCCGACGGGAAGGTCCAGGTCACGGTGCGTTACGGGGACGACGGCAGTCCGAGCGGCGTCGACAACGTGGTGCTTTCGACCCAGCATCACGATGAGATCGACGCGGAACAGATGCGTGCGGACATCGCCGAGCACGTGATCGCCGCGGTCGTCCCGGTGGAGATGCGCAGCGGTCAGGTCCGGACCTTCATCAATCCGACCGGGCGCTTTGTGATCGGCGGGCCGGTCGCCGAT
>VBFH01000111.1 GCA_005883575.1 Chloroflexota bacterium
TCATCGGTCCCCGCGTGCGTGTGCCATGTGAACTCGCCCTTCACCTTTACCACCTGGATCTTGTAGTCGTTGAGGCGGCCGACAATCACTGGAGACCAATACTCGTTGACGAGCGCAAGTTTCTCCGCCAGATTGATCTTCTCTTCCATCACCGACAACCTAATGGCGCGCCCTGCACTCGAACACGAAGACAGCCATGGCTCTTCACCTTCCAACATCATCTCACTGGCTTCGCCCTCGCCCCACACGCGCGAGGCCGCTCTGGCTAACCGCCGCCTCGGGTCATCAATGAGTCGGACGATCAAATCGACCAACAACTCGCCCGATAACTCCGGCCACAACGCTCCGGGTCCGCAAGAGTGGGCCACTACGCTCAGGCGGTTCTAACGCGGAGGTAGGTGGTTCGAGTCCACCGCGGCCCACCCGCCGTCACCCGCCGTTACCTTTTCCTGAGCTCCGCGAAGTACTGTTACGGAGCTCGACGTGGGAAACCGCACCGCGGAGCAAGAGGTGGGAGATCGCGTGGATTTTGTCCACGTTTATGAGACCCAACTGGCGCCCGTCTGGCGCTACATCCGTTCCAGGGTCCCTAACCGGCACGAGGCAGAGGACGTGACGAGCGAAGTCTTTGCTCGCGCCTGGCGATCCTGGGGAAGCTTCGACGCCGGGCGCGGTGAGGTGGCGCCCTGGCTGTGGAAGATCGCGCAGCGAACGGTCATCGACTGGAATCGCCGCACGGGTCGTCACGACGCGCGCGAACTGTTGGACTTGGACCTCATTGAAGCCGTCGCCTCCGATCCGGCCCAGGTTCCCGAAACGATCGTCCTGGCCAAGGAAGTCCTGATCGAAGTCAATCAGGCGCTCCGGGAGCTCTTGGAGCGAGAGCGGGACGGGATCGCTCTTCGTTTTGGGGCTGGTTTGAAGATGCAGGACGTCGGAAGGGTGCTTGGGATGACGACTGCCGCGACCAAGATGATGCTTGCGCGGTCTCTCACTAAGCTGGCCGCCAATCTGGCTCTTCGGCACGGACGGCGGCTAGCGGACAAAAGCCCGCTTGCCCTTGATGACTTGGTTGACCAGGCCTTGACGCGGGGCCGGCCTGCGGTCCCGATCCCAGAGTTCGCGGATCTGGTCCTCCAGCTGGCCGTGCTTCATCACCCCAAGATGCCCGCCGATCTGCCAAAACAGGTCCAGGTCTGCGTGGACTGCGCGACGAGCGCGGTCAGTCGCATCCGCGCTCGGTGGTCGGCGTCAAAGGCCGGTCGACGCGAACCAAGCCGCCACGCGGGCTTGTTGTCGGGCGCGTTTGCCTGGGCGCCGCTTTCGCCCATCTGTCTGGCCTGCACCATTCCGGTCCTGGTCGCTCCGCTTGTGGCGCTGGGATTGAGTCTGGATGTCGCTTACTCGCTTCATGCGCTATCACTGTTCACGGCACCGCTCGTAGCACTGGTGATCTGGCGTCATTTCCAGCGACACGGAGTCCAGCTCGCATTAATTCTCGGAGGCGCCGGCGCGGCGATGTTGATGGCGCACCTGGTCGGCCACCTCGTCGTGACTAACGGTGTGCCCGACTGGTCGGTGGTGGCAGACCGCCTGGGAACGTCGCTCTTGCTGGCCGGCACCATCATCGACGCAATTGCTCTCAACCGGTGGGTCTTGGGCCAGCGCACGCGACTCGCCACAGCGGCGGCCGGCTTTCGGTTAGCGCCGGCCTGACCCGCCGGCGATCAGAACGCGCTCCGTCGCGAGACGGAGATGAGGAGGAACAGTCATGCGCACTCGACGTGTTTTTGCCTGTCTGGTGATGCTAGGGATCTTTGTGTTCGGCGCTACGTCGGAGGCGGCCGCATCAGGAGGCGCGGCCTATCAGATCGCCCTTTCGGACAACTGCAACAACCCATCGGTCGCCGCATGCGCGCCGCCTCCTGCAAGTTTTGGGCTCGGCGGCGACTGGGGCTCAGTTCGTCTCAACTCGGATGGCTCGGGCACCGCCGAGTTCACGACAGCCAACCATCGCACGCCCGGTGTGCCAGGCGGTGCGACGCATGTCTTCTTCGTCCTGGTGTGGGCAAAGTTCTCATCGTTGACGCCGCCGGCGGACGCGGTGTTCCCTGACCCGAATGGTCAGTACCTGGTGATCACCGTCGTGAACATTCCTAACGGCGGATCGCTGACCGCACCGGCAACGCCCGGCCACTACGAGTTCCAGGGCGCGAGGTTCCGCATGCCGGGTGTGAATTACTTGCTGCAGATCAATGCGATCTGATCACTGACCGAGGCGGGCCGCTGGATCCGTCAGGATCCCGCGGCCCTGAACCGCGTGGGTTCGAGTTGCGTATGTCTAGATCTCCCATTCACTACTCAGATGACCAAGCTACACAGGCCACCGACCTGTGCACGCTCCGCGATGCTCGCGTGTCGAATTATTCATCGTCCAATTTTTGTATCCAACATCGAGGTTGCTGCTGGCGGGCTTCTGTGCTCTCGAACCGAATCACATTTGACTTGCTCAGTGGCTGGGACTGAACTTGCTAACACAGCGCCGGCTACGGCGCACCACATAACTCGTAGCCCTGCGCTCGGCCTCCCCTTCTCGTTAGCACAGCGCCCGGGCGGATCTAACGCTGAGGTAGGTGGCTCGAGTCCACCGCGGCCCACCACTGCATCGCGCTGAATCAAGCCACAACGTGGCCCGACTCGGAGCTCGTTACGTTTCTTCAGGCGGTAGTGGCACCGAATGGATGAGCAACGTCTTCCATGCGTCGCTCTCGCGCCTGAACGCCACTGTCGTTGGCGCGGAGACGTGTGTTCGCTTTCCACCCAAGATGTAGTCCTGCTCAAGCCAGCACGTGACGACTCCGATCTCTCCGTGCACAGTTTCGTGGACATCGTTGACCGTCGAGTGAATGTCCTGGACCATTGTCATCGTTTGTCGAAAATATGTTCCAAGGGCGTCCGCCCCGCGCATCCATCGACGGGAGATCTCGTCTACGCCTTGAACGTCCTGTGTTAGTGACTGATTGAGCGCCTCCGCGTCCTTTCGATCGAGGGCTTCGAAGAGTTGCCGGGTGGCCTTATCCAGTGCACCAATCATCAGTTATCTCCTTTCCACTCGACTCGGTTGAGTCAGCAAAGGCCAGAGCCGCTTGGGCGGCAATATCCTCGTGCCTGATTGCGTTGTCAAGACCAACGTTGAGGGAGTACACATAGCCGCCGCCGGCGTTGGATCGCACTCCTCGCGGCCGTGATTGGCTTGAGCTTTATCGTCGCGGTGGCCGGGTTGTGGTCGCAGGGCAAGATACCCGGGCAGCCGACCCAAACACGTCGCAAGGCATGCCTGACCCGCTGCGGGCCCTGGGGGTGAGTACGTACTATCAGTACAGCCCATACGTAGACCCAACTCTCTGGGATGTTCAGCTCTTTCTCGCGGGTTGCTGCTGGTCCGATCCGATCGTCCATGCCTCGATGCGCCAAGCAAGTACAGGCGCGAGTGCGCCAGGCTGGGTCGACGGCAACGTTGATCCTGACATTCGGCTGCTGCGGGATGGCTCATTGAGTCCCGCCACTCTGCTCAAGTTTCGAGGTAGGTTCCAGGTGGGACCGGCCGCACTGGAGGCGTGCGACAGCCACCATTGCGCGAACGCGACAGTGATGATTCCTGAACCTCAGCCGCCCCATGCCGCGATCGGCTCAGGGTCCTGAGTGTCGATCGTGTATCCATCGCTGAGTTGGCGGCAGCGCCTCGTCGCTCCCCAAGGACGAGGCGCCCAGGTCGCGGA
>VBFH01000106.1 GCA_005883575.1 Chloroflexota bacterium
TTAGGCTGACGATCTCGCCGTTTAGGCTGACGATCTCGCCGTCGAGAACCGTGCCAGCCGGTAAAGCCTGGCGAGCTCTAACAGCTCTGGGAACCCGCTGTCAACGCCAGACGCGAGTACGAGGTCAGTCTAGGTAGTGGTTCTCCTGGGACGTTCGGCCTATTGCCAGTGGGCGCTCCGCGGCCGAAAAATTGGTTGCGGCGAGAAATGGTTCGACGTCCGCCCGGGTTCATTCGGGCGCAGCTCAATCGCATCATGTGGCGGGAGCTTTGGATCGGGGTGGCCCTTGGCGAGGCCATCGCCTTGCTCGGGCTATGCGTATATGCGTATCTGCATGTTTGACAGATCGGGAACCGGCACGCCATCCATGGTTTGAGCTCCGGTTCAGCAGCCTTCGTCGCCCTGGTTTCGCGGTCACGCTCTAGATCGCCAGCATCGAAGACTGTGGCTCGGACGGCTCAACTCCGCCACTCAGCAGGGACCTTCCTGAACCCAGCACGTGCACCGCGGGTTGTGATGGAAATCCTCGGCCACCGCCAGATCGCCGTGACTATGAACACGTACGGCCACGTCCTGCTGCCCGAGATGAAAGACGCGGTCGCAAGCATGGATCAACTTTTCAACGGCCGACAAGTCCAGTTGCTGTCGCGCTGCTGTCACTGCACAGTTCGGTGACGCTCTTTTTGTTTCTTGACTATCACCTCTGAACTCGGAAACAGGTGGGCCTCGGAAACAGGTGGGCCCGGGTGGCCTCGATCCACCGACCAGCCGATTATGAGTCGGCCGCTCTAACCAACTGAGCTACGGGCCCTCGCGGCTGAGTCTATCGAGGTCGAATCCGGCTCCGGGAATAGCGCAGGCCCGTGCATGGTATTTGCGAACTGGGGGTAAGAACTGAATATGGTTGCGTTAGGACTGCTGATTCTTCGGCTCGTCATCGGGCTGACTGTCGCCGGGCACGGCGCCCAGAAGCTCTTCGGCTGGTGGGGCGGCCCTGGTATGAACGGCTGGGTCGGCGCCATGAATCGGATGCGGATCCGCCCGGCGGTTCCCTGGGCGTGGGTGTCGGCTCTGGCTGAACTCCTCGGCGGCCTCGGACTCGCCATTGGTCTCCTAACTCCGCTGCCGAGCCTTGCGATCGCCGGCTCGATGCTGGTGGCGATCGCTCTAGTCCACTGGCCGCGGGGATTCTGGGCCACCAAGGGCGGATATGAGTTCAACCTGTCGATCCTCGCGGGCATCGCCGCGATCGCGTTGACGGGTCCTGGCGCCTACTCGCTGGACGCAGCGTTCGGCATCCATCTGCCTGAGCCGCTGACGTTGATCGCCGGCACGATCCTCCTGTTGATCGGGGTCGCGGTCGCCCTTGGCACGCGCGCACCCGAGCAGTTGGCGGAGACCAAGCCCCAGACGACTTAAACCCGGCCGATCACCTCGACCTCGTTCAGGTCCCGCGTCGGTGGGTCAGGAGACCGTTTTCTCCATCGGCACGCAATCGATGGTTACGCCGTCCGGCATCGTGACGACCTGGCGCTCCTCTCCCTCAAATCCATACCTGCGGTAGAGCATCAGCCCGGGCAGGGTGGCAACGAGCGAAAGCCGCTTGAATCCTTCGGCTCTGGCTGCGCTTTCACAAGCTTCAAGGATGCGGGTGCCCAGACCTTGCCTCGTCCACTCGGCCCTCGTGAACATGGCACGCACTCGAGCGGGCTCCGTGGCCGGATCGAGAAGCCGCGAGTCGCCGGCCGCGTCGCCAGAACCCGAGTAGAGCTTGTCCCGCCGGCTCCACCCACCGCAGGCGACGAGTTCGCCGCTCACTTCGACAACAAAGTACGTGCCGTCTTCAATCAGCGTGCGATCGACGCTGGCTATGAACCGAACCGAAGAAGCGGTCTGTTCGGCGTCGTAGAAAAGCGGAAAGATGTCACGGGTCGCGGTCTTCATCAGCGCGTCCACCGCCGCCGCCTCGTCGGAGCGCGCGACCCGGAGAGTCAGGTCTTCGCGGATTGGAGCGCTCATGACTGTCGGCTCAGTCTAGGCGGGACCGATCACCTCGACTTCGTTCCCATCCGGGTCGTCAACGTAAAACGTGCGCACTCCCATCAAAACGGGGTGCACGCCATGGCGAACCTCGACCCCAGCCTCGATGAACCGGTTCTCCAGCTCGTCATATGACCGGCGATCGACCCTGAAGGCCAGGTGGTGCAGCGTCCGCTTCTCCCTCTCCCGATGGGCCGGAAAGTAAGAGTCAGGGTGCGGATGCGGGATGAGCACAATCATCTCTGGAATCCCGCCTGGCTTCGCGACCATCAAGAACTTGTTCGGCAGCTCCGGCGGCGAGATGATCTCGAGCCCGAACTGGTCCCGGTAGAACTGCAGGGCCGCCTCCATGTCCGCGACCCAAAGCACGATCTCGGCCAGTCCCTCGACCCTGCTCATGCGGCGACCGCCGTCATGACCGCTTCAAGGTTTTCCGCGCGCACGCGAGGCGGTACCGAGCAGCCCGGCGCCAGCAGCAACCCGCGACCGCCGGTGTCTTCGATCGCGGCGCGAGCCTCGGCCTCGATCTTCGAAGAGGGACCGTAGACGAGAGTCGAGCGCTGGCTCAGCCCGCCCATCACGGCCCGGCCGGCGATCTCCCTTCCCTCGCTCAACGAGGGATTGCCCTGGTTGTGGATCGACCAGCTGACCGCGTGCGCCGGCAGATCACGAGCCAGCGCGAAGTTGAGATTCGACCCGCACAGGTGGACGACGTTGAACCACGCGTCCCGCGGCAGCGCCTCCAGGACGGCGACGTCGTACGGCAGGACCAGATCGCGATAGACCTCTTCCTTCAACACGTTGCGTCCCGCATATCCGGAGATCGCGTAAAAGATCCCCGCGGATCCGGCATCGACCGACCGGCGGCTGAAATCGAGCAGAGCCTCCGCCACCTTTTCCAGAGCCGGGCTCACGACCTCTGGATGCGCTCGAAGCTCGCGCACGACGCGCGACTGCGACTTGCCGACGAGATAACCGCCGACCGTGATCGGGCTGAACACCGTCTGGATCACCGGCACGTCCGGGCCGAGGTCCCGCACGACCATGCCGATCGACTCGACCTGATCGTCCAGCGCCTTGCGGTTCGTCACATCGACCGAGGCCCACGAGTCCAGGTCCGGGACGGCAGGCTTGATCAGGATCGGTGCCCGCAGCCGGTGGCCCGAGGGGTGGTAGACCGAGCCGAAAGCCTCCGCGAACGTGCTGGCCCGTAGCTGAAACTTGACGAAATCCCAGCCGAAGTGCTTGGCACGCTGCACCGTGATCGCCGCCAGGTCCGAGGGCGACCACTCCTCGCGGTACGTGTGACCCCAAGCGCCGGCCGGCGGGCGGTCGGCGACGCCCAGCGCAATCGCCGCTTCGACCCGTTTTCGGCCAGTCACCAATTCGAGTTTAAAGTGGACTTGATGGCGGACATCGACCAGGAAGCCGCACGGCTCCGCGCCGCAGCGGAGGCCAAGCCGCTGCGCCTACCGATCAACCGCAAGGTCGATGAATCGCATCATGCCGTGACGCCCGACGGTCTCTCGGTCTGGTACACCGTCCAGGTCTCGCCGCACAGCCGCATCCAGGAGGTGGTCTTCGAGCGCGCCGACCGCCTACCCACAGACGAGGAGTGCCGTCGATGGCTGGACCTGCTGATCGTCGGAGCGCGGGCGAGCGAAGCCGGATCCTTTCCCGGCGCGATGAC
>VBFH01000107.1 GCA_005883575.1 Chloroflexota bacterium
GCCTTCACGAAATAGCCTCGATGGCGGCCAACGTTTCCGACCTGCGCGAGATGCTTTGTTAGTACGGGCCGGCGTCTATGGAAAACGACTACCGACGGGTCGTAGACGATCTGCCAGCCTGCTTCCACTAGCGCTAGGCAAATAACCGTATCTTCTCCGCCGTAGAACCCCGTGCCCCATCCACGAACCTGCTCCGCAGCTTTCCTCCGGAGGATGAAGTTGTAGGCCGGATAGTCATCGACAGGGCGCCTCCGACCTGGGCGGAACCGAAATCGATATGGCCCACTTCCAAGCCACGACTCATAAAATGCACCGCCCGCGCGCTCAGCCCAAACACTTCCCGGCGGGGTGACGCCGGGCCCACCGACCGCTCCGACCGTGGGGTCGTCAAAGATTTCAACGGCTCGAGACAGCCAGTGAACGTCAGGCGCGGCATCGTCGTCGATGAACGCAAAAAAATCTGCCTCGCTCACCCGCATTCCGAGATCCCGTTTTTCTCCAGGCCCCGTGTCGCGGCCAGCACGCGTGAGAACGAGTTTGACCTCCGATGGCACCGCGACTTCCGTATCGCTGACGACGATGACCTTGAACGATTCGTACCTCAGGGCGAGGCAGCTTCGAACGCACTCCCTGAAGGTGGGCGAATCGCGATGCAGTGGAATGATGATGGCAACACTTGGTGCTCCACCAGGTTCTGGACCTGACCGAGCAGTCTCACCAATGACCCTTGCCGGGCCATGTGTCGACGGACCCAATTGCGAGGAGGCTTCTAGTTCGAGAATGGAGCCTCTGCGATCGCCTCAGCGTTCTTCCCGCTGCTCGATAACTCGGCACGCCGCTTGGCGTAGTAGCGCAGGAAATGGAGTCGGTAGAAGATCGCAGCTGTATCCCAAAGAACATTCCAAGCAGAGCGCAGATTCACTGTAGTCTCGAACTGATAGTCGAGTCGGATGGGGGCCTCGCGCACGTCTCGATAGCCCAGTTGATGAGCCACGACGAGCAGCTCCAAGTCAAACGCAAATCGCTTGACAGCCAGCAACGGAAGTGCCTCGCGCAGAACTTGGCGGCGGAAGATCTTGAGACCCGTCTGGCTGTCGCGAATGTTGAGACTGAACAGAGCTCGAACCAGCAACTGGTACAAGGCGCTTTGGATGCGCCGCAACCGTGGATAGGAAACCTGGGAATCAGGATGCCGCTTCGATCCAATCACGCCGTCACACCCCGTGGCATGCATGATCTCGATGAAGCCGCCAATGTTCGCCGGGTCGAGCTCCATGTCCGCATCGATAAAGGTCACCAGCTCACCGACAGATTGGTCAACACCGCAACTGAGCGCGAAACCTTTGCCGACGTTCATGGGGTAATGAAACACACGCACGACCGGCGATTCAATGCGCCTAGCTTCGGAAACCGTGGAATCAGTGTTCCCATCGGAAACGATGATCACCTCATAGGGAACACTCAGCTTGTCCAACTCTCCTAGTAGGCGCTTGATGTTGTCGAAGATTCGTCGGCCCTCGCGATAGGCAGGGACCACGACCGATAGCTGCGCCGGCATGGGCGCGATAGATGGACCCTGCCTCGTAGAGACGGATTCAAGGAGTTGGACGCTCATTGACTATGTGCCCCTTGGCCGGCTTGTTTCTGCCGGCCGCTCCAGCCTTTGAAGTCGTTAGTTAGATAAACAGCCCGGCTCGTCTGTTGGCCCGAGCGTCACCTCGCCCGTGGCTCTTGGTGTGGCCACGCCCGGTGGCGTTGGTGCCTTCCCCGGTCGCCGAGGACGTCGTGGCTGTTGCTCCGTTTGCAGTGATGACAAACTTTGATTTGCCTACGAGATGGCCTGCTGGTGTTGCGCCATTCGCGTTGGATGGCAATAGCCCGCCGCTCAGGATGCGGATGACGCCCTTTCCGTGACCCGGGAAGGGCCGGTTCGGGCAAACCTTTCCGTGATCGTGGAAGCCATCGCCCTTCACACCGCAGTTGTTTGCATACCCATATCCGTATCCGGCGTCGATGATCGCCGAAAAAGCCTGGGTAGGCGCCAGCAAAGAAATCGCAAATACAGCGGTGACCGCCCCGGCAGGGATCAGTCGTCGAACACTCGCAGCCTTAACGAATCTCATTGGTTTACTCCAGGTTGACGGACTCCGAGTAAACCCTTTCCTCTCGACTCCCTCCGACCCTAGCCTAGGTGGACAGCACTTGTCAACCCGTCTTCACACTAGCGAATTCGAACCCTGACATTGAATGACGTTGAATCACTGACATCGGTAACTACACTCTCGATCGGTGGGCGTCGGTCAACCAGCGATTTCGGCACCAGGAATTGGAGTCAGCGCTCAGCGCAGCCGCGGAGTTGCGATCGCGATCGTCAACGCGCAGCGATGGACGACTTACGTCGCGGCGATTCTTCTTCCCCTCACGGTGTGGCCTCTCACCTACGACCACTACGTGCTGCCGAAATTGCTCGCCGCGCGACTTGTCGTCCTCGTCCTTGCCTTTCTCTTCATCGCTCGCGTGGTGATCACGGGATCGGTTCAGATCAAACGAACACCGCTCGACATACCGCTGCTGGCTTTCGTCTGGTCCGCGGCTCTGTCGACGATATTCAGCGTCAACGCCAACGTCGCCCTCTTTGGCACCTATTCGCGCTACGACGGACTGCTGACGCTGGTGACCTACGCTGCGCTGTTCTGGTTGGTCGTGCATTCGCTACGGCACGAACAAGACACCTCCGCGCTCCTGCGCTCAATCCTTATCGGGGCTTACATCGTCTCCGTGGTGGCGATCGTTCGCTGGTGTGCCGATGCACTCACTGGCCAGCCTGATCCTCAGGCATATGGAACGCTCGGCAACGCCAACGTGCTCGGCGCCTACCTCGTCCTCCTTATTCCGGCGGCCTACGCGGATTTGAGGCAAGCGACATCAACAGCTGCGCGGCTGCTTTCGGCCAACGCGCTCATCACCCTGACGCTGGCGCTGCTCCTCTCTGTCAGTCACAGCGCGTGGCTGGGTCTTGCCGTAGCAGCAGCGGTTCTACTGGTCGGCCGGCAAGTACCGCTGCCAAGATCATTGCCTCGTCTCGCGTTGATGGTGGTGGGGGCGGCGGCACTCATCGCCGCGGTCGCGCCAATCGCCCTCAGTCGCGGCACCGACATCGCCCAACGACTCCACATCTGGAGTGATTCGATCGCGCTGATCGCCAGCAGGCCGCTGCTCGGCTACGGACCCGACACATTTGGCCTCGTCTATCCCGGGTTTCAGACCGGTCAGTGGGTCCTTGGCTATGCCCAGATCGACAAAGCCCACTCCGAGCTGCTCCAGGTGGCCGCGACCCAGGGCTTGGTCGGCCTCGCGACATGGATCTGGCTCATGGCCGCTTTCGTGGTCGCCTTCTGGCGCGGTCGGCGTCAACCCGCGGCCTGGGCGTTGTTCGCGGGCTGGGCGGCGTATCAGGCGGTCTTGCTCGTCAATTTCACCGCCCTGTCGGCTGCGTTTCCGTTCTGGATCTTCGCGGCGGCCGCCGTTACCCGCTGGCAGGGTGAGCGGGCCCATACCTCGCTGAGCGCCCCCTCCCTGACCCTCCCGACACGGTGGGGAGGGAAAATCACCAGGATCGCCGGGCTGGCGGCGGTCGCCGGTCTGATTGCTTTGGCGGTGCCGGCGGTGATCAACACCTACCTCGCCGACCAGCTG
>VBFH01000108.1 GCA_005883575.1 Chloroflexota bacterium
CAAACGGACCTTCACTGATCCCGTGCCAGCCGATCGGGAGAAGGCGTTCCAGAAAGCCGGGATCGCGACCTATCATGGGCCCGCGCGGTTCGTGAGCCCCGAGAGGCTGTCGGTAGATGGCCAGGTGCTCGAGGCGCGGCACTTCGTGGTCGACTCCGGAGCCAAGCCGCGACACCTCGGCATTCCCGGCGAGGAGCACCTGCTCACGAGCACGGCTTTCCTTGAACTCGACCAGCTGCCCCGGCGGATTGCGTTCCTTGGTGCCGGATACATCTCATTCGAGTTCGCCCATGTGTCCCGGCGGGCCGGCGCTCAGGCGACCATCATCGGCCGAGGGAAGCCGCTACTGCATTTCGAGCAGGACCTCGTCGCGCGGCTCGTACACCACACGCGGAGCCTTGGCATCGAGCTCCGGCTCGACACGGAAGTAACGGGGCTCGAGCAGCGCGGCGGCGGTTACCGCGTGCGGCTGGACGCGCAGGGCCGGAGCGAAACGATCGACGCAGATCTGGTCATCCACGGCGGTGGACGCGTGCCCAACACCGAGGGCCTCGACCTCAGGGCGGCGGATATCGCGGCCGAGCCCGACGGGGGTGTGCGAGTGAATGAGTTTCTCCAGAGTGTCACCAACCCGCGCGTCTACGCGGCCGGCGACGCCGCAGCCGCTCCTGGGAGCCTGCAGCTGACGCCGGTCGCCGGATACGAGGGGGCGATCGTCGCCTCCAACCTCCTGAAGGGGAACGCCCGGAGGCCGGACTACCGCGGCATTCCGAGCGTCGTGTTCACGGTCCCGCCGCTCGCGGGCGTCGGCCTGACGGAGGCTCAAGCGCAGGCACAGCAGCTCGACGTCCGGGTCAAGAGCGAGGACACGTCGACCTGGTACACCAACCGTCGCGTGGCGGAGACCTGCGCGATGTTCAAGGTGATCGTCGACAGCAAGGCAGACCGGGTCGTCGGCGCGCACCTGCTCGGCCCGCACGCCGACGAGGTGATTAACCTCTTTGCCCTGGCGATCCGGTCCGGCGTACCGGCGACGGATCTAAAGCACCTCCTGTACGCCTACCCAACCAGCGGGTCGGACGTGCCGTACATGATGTGAACGGCCGACGGCGCGGCGTCGGGAAGAGACCCGCCGCTCTACGTCACCGGCGCGCACGAGGGCGCGGCCTCCACTGTTCGTCCTTCAAGGAGCGCCTTCAGAATCAGGAGTTCCTCCCGCAGGGCGTGAACTTGGCCCGTGAACACGTCCTCCGACATGCCCGGAGTCTGGAACTGCGTGAAGACGTATGCTGCGCCGTCGCCGTTCGGAAGGACTCGCGATGCGGCCAGCGCCTCCAGCCCCGGCGCCGGGCTCAGGTGAAAATCGATCACCCCGAGCGCCTCGTCGGTCCGGTACCGGACGCGAACCTCTCCCTGGGGTGAGCTCACCAGCCACGCGTCCCCATCAGGTCGGATGGCCTGGCAGAAGGCCCGTGCCCATTGCGGGAGGTTCTCCGGGTTGGACACGAAGCGAAAGACCTTGGACAGACTTGCGTCGATTGTAATGGCCTGCGTGTCAGCTTTCATAACCCATCTCCTTTGCTGCCGGGTGGCTCGTCGCCCAGCGTCATGAGGGTCTTGAGCGCGTCCCGCAGCGCGTCCAGCCGATCGCGCGAGAGCCGCTGCTCTATGCGCCGATCGATGGTCGCGAGGACATGCTCCGCCGTCGCCTGGAACCGCCGGGCGCGGGGCGTCAGGCACACACGTGCGGCCCGTCCGTCGTCTGGATCGGGGCGTCGCACGATCAGCCGCCGGGCCTCCAGCGTCCGGACGAGCGTCGTCATGGCCTGCTTGCTCAGGCGGGAGCGGGCGGCGAGCTCGCTCAGCCGCAGCCCGTCCTGCTCGAATAGCGGGAGCAGGACGGAGCCGTAGGCCGCCCGCACCTCGGCGAAGCCACCGCGCCGGAAGCCGGCGGACAGCAGCTCGTTCCAGCGCTGTAAGGCCTTGGCCAACAGGAAGCCCAGATTGTCGCGGATCGCGCGCATGATATTAGTACGCCATGGTACTAATATAGTACCATACGGGACTATTCTGCCGCAACCCCCTTCCCGACGCGACGGCCCCTCTGGTCCGGGCGGCCTCGGTGTCAACACCACTTGCATATATGTCATATTTGACATAGCTTTGTTGTGCCGATGGCTCCGGGGGAGAAGCCCCTCGTCTGGCTTCACGGCCAGATCAAGACGCCGCCCTTTTCCCAGGAGGCGCGAATTGAAGCGGGGTATCTGCTCGGCAGGCTGCAACAGGGCGAGAATCTGAGCTTGCCGCAGTCGCGACCGATGCCGTCGATCGGCCGACGGTGTCACGAACTCCGGGTTCCTGACAAAGGCCAGGACTGGCGGATCGTGTATCGAATCGACGCCGACGCCATTGTGATCTTAGAAGTGTTTTGGAAGACGACTCGACAGACGCCACAGAGCGTTATCGACACGTGCAAGAGAAGGCTGAAGCACTACGACAGCCTGGATTAGTAGATGGGAGGATCTGTTCCATGAACAGCACGAAAAAGGCTCGTCTTGAAGCTGCCGGGTGGAAGGTTGGCACGGCCGCTGAGTTTCTCGACCTCAACAAGCAGCAGGCCGCATTCGTCGAGATGAAGCTGGCCCTAGCCCGCTGCCTGCACGCACTTCGGATCCGCCGGAAACTGTCGCAGAGTCGCGTGGCCGAGTTGGTTGGCTCGAGTCAGTCGCGCGTTGCGAAGATGGAGTCTGGAGATCCTTCTGTGAGCATTGACCTCCTGCTGAGGGCCGTGTTGGCGATAGGTGGTTCGCCCGCCGCAGTAGTCCGCGCGCTTGCTTCGCGCAAGAAGCTCACGCCCGCCTGATCAACAGGACCCTCCTGACGGCTTACCTCAGGGGAGTCGAGCAGAACTCTCTGCAAGCATTTTACAAGCGTTTCTCCGGCCGCTAGGGGGCACCGGTGTCAGACCGACAGGGCGCCGATGCTCGTCGGGACGCCACGTCCGGTCATTTTGTCTGTTTATGTTGCCCTGGGGCCGGCGCTTTGCATCCGGTAATCCAGGTTCGAATCCTGGAGGGGCAACGCACCGTCCGCGCAGTCGCCGCACCCGGGTTCGCTGGGACCCCCTGAATCCCACTCGACTCGTTAGGGACCGAGTTACGACACCAAGTGGCAATCACGCGGTGTTCTGGGCATCGGTGTCCTACCAGCACGCCCGAAGATCAACCGAGTGTCGTGAGAAACTCACAGCAAGACTCACAACAGTGCTCGGATCCGTCAGCAGGACTGGGGCGGCATTTGAGCCCAAGGTCGAAGGGAGCTGCAACAACACCCACGACGCGCCGCGGGCCGGCCGAGCGGAAGCGCGGTGATCAACGACCGTGCGCTTTTTGACGCGCGCGAGCTACCCGTCCGGCTGGCGAGCGTTGCGGCTCTCGTTCCTATTGTCTCGGGAGGGGTCCAAATCGTTTGAGCGTCGCCGGCTTCCCTTCGACGACAAGCCCCGCCTTGCGCGCATGCGCGAGGTCGATCTTTGCCAGGAGGAGCTGCCAGGCCAGCGGCGTTGGCCCGATGATCACGGCGTCCGGCTTGTCCGCCGGCCCAACGCGCGCGATCACCCTACCGTTCGCCGCCTCAAGCGTGACG
>VBFH01000112.1 GCA_005883575.1 Chloroflexota bacterium
CGCCGAGCAGAGCGTACTCGATCAGGTCCTGGCCGCGGCTGCCATCGTCGGAATCATCACGCTCGGCATTATCAGCGGAGCAGTGAGTTCGATGGCCACCAATATTGGCTACTGCATCGACTTCAAAGCGAGCACTACCTGCGGCCCGTTTTAAGAGCGAGCAAGAATTCGCAGGAGGGGGCCGGACGTAAGTGCCGGCTCCCTTAACTGTGCTTATGATCGTTTCATTCAAGGCTGGAGCTGTGGGAATAGGATCAAGAACCGGATTGGAGCCGTCCAAGCTTCGACGGATTGCCACAAAGTTCACGCTTCCACGAACGAGGGCTGCATTAGGGCAGAGCCGCCGGCGCGGCGTCTTGATCTGGTGGCCCGTGGCGGCTGTGGCGTTGGTCATATGCGCTTGGATGCGCGGATTCGCGGACGACGTCGGACTTCCGGTCCATAGTTCGGAACTGGAACAGGGCCTCTTTGGCTCTCCGACACTGCGGCTACAGCAAAACATTTATCCATTGTGGCCCTGGTTCTTCCAATGGGCCTCAGTAATAGTGCACGTCTCCTGGTTCCCGGTGCCGTGGCTCGTCGCACTGTTCGTTTCCTGGCGCCGGCCAGAGCGAATCGGTTCATTCTTCCGCTGGTGGATTGCTCTTCACGCCGGCGTGTTGGTCGCATTTGTCCTCTTCCCGCTGGAGCCACCGTGGATGGCCGAGCCGGGAGTCACGAGAGTCATTGCGCTGAAGCTTGGGGAACGAATGACCGATTCGAACGCGCTGGCCGCCATGCCCAGCCTTCACGTCGCTCTTCCGTTAACGATTGCAGCCTGGTTCTACAGGGAGCGCTGGACTGTGCCTGCTTCAGTCATGTTGCTATACAGCGGGCTGGTCGCGTCCGAGGTTGTTTTCTCCGGCGAGCATTACGTCATTGACGTCATCGGAGCACTCGCAGCGGCGGGTCTGATTTATCTTGTGGCCTCAGTTGATGCTCGAGGCCTTTTCTCCGCTCTGTGGGGGTTGGCTTCCAAACAATCTGTTAGCGGCGAAGGCAAGGCTTACGAACCGACCGGTTTGTCAGAGCCCGCGTTCAGGAGCGTACCAGCCTCGACCCGGATGGCCCACAAGGTTGTCTCCCGAGTCGGCGCATCGAGGGGGGACAGTTAAGGAACGAATGGAAATGCGTGGAGGCGTCCGAAGGGAAACAATAACAACCGAGCGTACTCCCGTCTTGGCGGCGCCCGGGATCCGGCGCCGGCTGTTTCGCGTGTTTTCAGGTTTGAGGACCGAGAGGGGACAGGCGCTCGTCGAGTTTGCGTTCGTAGGGCCGCTTCTACTGTTACTCATCTTGGTTGTCGTCGACTTTGGAATTGCGCTGGACCATCGTGAGGTGCTCCAGCACGCAGTGCGCGAGGGCGCCCGGCGCGGCGCCGTTGGCGATACCGTCGCCCAGATCACAGACCAAATCCACGACCAATCTCCAGGTACCCTGGATCCGAGCGACATAACCATTTGCTACGTGGACAAGAACGGCGACGGCCAACGAGGCGATCCTGGCGACAACGTGCGCGTCAAAGCCAAATACACCTATAAATTCAGTGTCGGCGGCGGCGAAGCGCTGGCGGCGTTCGGGGTCACCCCGCCGAGCATCGATATGAGCCCAGTAGCCGAAGAGCGGCTCGAGAAGGAAGCACCCAACCCGATCCCGTGTTGAACGGGCGACTAGGAGGAGGACAAAACATGGCGAGAATGCAGGGACTAGTACTGCCGAGCGGCAACCGTGGGCTACTTGTCATAGCTGCCCTTGCCGGACTGGCGGCAGCGGTGCTCTTCGTTGTCGCCGTTAACGGTAACGGCAGCACGATCCGCGCTGGGGAAACTGCCGGCACCGGGAATACAGTTGCCGCTGTTAAGAACATCGGAAAAGGACAGAAGATCGAGACTGGCATGGTGGGAATCAAGACTGCCCCGAAAGACCTGTTGATACCCGGGGCTTTGGACGATCCGGCCAAGGTCGTCGGGCAATACGCTATGAATGATATTGGTAGTGGCGAGCAGGTTACGGCGGCAAGAATCAATGTATCGCCCCCCACCGACTGCGGACTTGCTTGCGGGCTTGAGCGCGGAACGGTTGCGACAAGCCTCCAGGTCAAAGAAGGTACGGCAGTCGGAGGCAATTTGTATGCCGGCAACAGCGTGAATGTCGTCGCCACGTACAAGATGAAGAATGACGGGTCAGTCAAAGATTGCTCCAGTGTCAACATCTTGAGGACACAGACGATTCTGCAGAACGTCCGAGTGTTGTCGGTCGCCCAGAAACAGGTAACCCCGGAGGGCACGACAGGCGACCCTCAGAAGCAGCCGGGCGCTGGCACAATCACACTTGCCCTTAGCCCTGAAGACTCTCAAGTCCTGATTTCGGCACAGGAACAAGCTAAGACAGTGTCGACGTCACTCCGGGCTAACGGCGATAACGAGATTCGCGATGTCGCTCCCCTCAATACGTGTGACTACGAGTAGGCAGGTTCTGACGAGCGAACTTTCGAAAGTGAGAATGGAGAGGAGGTAGAGCATGGCGAGGGTACCTGAAGTAATGGTGGTGGACCAGGATCCGCAGGCGCGCTACGAGGTGAAGCAGCTGGCCAAGCACGCACAGCTCAGCGTCACTGGCGAGGCCGCTTTCGGCACGGAGGCCGTCTCCCTGGCGGCTGAGCTGAAGCCGGACGTCATCATCTGCGGGATGAGCAAGCCACCAGAACGCTCTTTCCAGACGATGGAAGCGCTGCTCGACCTGCTGCCCGAGACGCCGATCGTTGCCTACAGCTGGCGTGATGACGCCGAGGCAGTGCGCCGGGCGATGATGGCCGGCGCGCGGGACTTTTTCGTTATGCCCGCGGATCACGACAGAGTTCTAGAGTCGATAAAGTCGGTTCTTGAGGCCGAGGAGCGCAAGCGCCTGCGCATGACGGGACAGGCGAAGGCGCTGGGACCGCGCGGAATGATCATCGCGGTGTTCGGTGCAAAGGGCGGCATCGGCAAGAGCACGATCGCGGTCAACCTCGGAGTTGCCCTCAGTTCAGAACTTGCGCATTCGGTTGTGCTTGTGGACGGCGACAACAACTTCGGCGATTCCGCCGCCTTGCTGGATCTTAAGCCACACCGCAACATCCTCGAGTTTGCAGCCGACCTGGATGGTCTCGAGCGCGGCGCAATAACGGATTACCTGACCCAGCACGAAAGTGGGCTGTGGGTGTTGCCCGCCCCGCGCGATCCTCTGCAATGGCGAGGACTGGGGGCCGAGCGATTCCGCAAAGCGATCGGGATGTTGGCCCGCCGCTTCGATGTTGTGCTGGTAGACACCGCCGGCGCGCTCGGAGACCTCTCGCTAGCGGCTCTCGAGGAGGCGAACATGGTGCTCTGGGTAACGTCTTCGGACTTCGCCAGCATCAACAACTCGGTGATCGCTCTGGAGACTCTCCAGCAGCTTTCCTACCCAGAGGCGCGCATCCGGCTGATGTTGAACGTGACGAGTGTCGATGATGGCGTCCGTCCGGGGAAGATAGAGGAAGTGCTGGGCCGGCAATTCTTCTGGCTCGTTCCAT
>VBFH01000113.1 GCA_005883575.1 Chloroflexota bacterium
CTCGAAACTCGCGCGCGCGGCGGCCGCCAACGTCGGGCTCGATGCCGCTGAGGTGCAAGCGATCGCAGCAGCTGGGCTGGTGCAGGAATTAGGCAAGACCGGTGTTTCGAACGGCACCCTGGACACTCCAGGACCTCTCACTCCGAGTCAGTGGGAAGCGATGCGGCTCACCACCTATCTCACCCAGCGGATGCTGGGTAGATGTCAGGGCCTGGAGACCGTCAACGCTCCCGCCTCCAGCCATCATGAAAGGCTCGACGGATCCGGCTATCACCGAGGCCTGACCGGCGATCGGATTTCGAAGGCGGCGCGGATCCTCGCAGCTGCTGACGCGTTCAAGGCGCTGACGTCCGACCGGCCGTGGCGCACCAAAATGTCGGCCGACGCGGCCGCCCGCACGCTGGGCGTTGATGTAAAAGAGGGCAAGCTCGCCCGTGACGTAGTCCAAGCAGTGCTCGGCGCGACGGGACAGAGTGATAGGTTGCCTCGGCAAGCATGGCCCGCCGGCCTGTCCGACCGGGAGATCGACGTACTGCAATTGATCACCCTCGGCCGGACCAATCGGGAGGTGGCGGAGCGCCTCTTCATCTCGCCGAAGACGGTCGGGCGCCACATCGAGAACATCTACGGCAAGATCGGCGTCTCCACCCGGCCGGCCGCGACCCTCTTTGCGATGCAACATCAACTTTTGAGTTAGTGGCCAGCAACTCAAAAAATGGGGTATTCACCCGATGCGGTGAGCTCCCGAATGTCAGACGATCCCCAGCGACTCAAACACGGCTCACCAAGGAGAGAGCAGCCGATGATTCGCGAAACCTTCCAGCAAGATTCAAGGGTTCTTGCCGCCTTCACAGCGATGGTCTTCATCGGCGGAACGAACTTCGTTGCGGTGCGGCTCTCAGACCGCGGACTCGCGCCTTTGTACGGGGCGGGCATTCGGTTTCTGGGCGCGGCGGTGCTTCTCTACCTCTATGTTGCCTTGCGGGGCATTGCACTGCCCACGCGCGCACAGCTCAAGGGCACCCTTCTCTACGGCGTCCTCGGCTTTGCGGCCTCATACGCATTCGCCTACCTCGCCTTGGTGTCGCTGTCTTCTGGCGTGGCTGCGGTGATCATGGGATCGGTGCCTTTGATCACGCTGCTTCTCGCAGTTGCTCACGGAGTCGAGCGGTTCAGGCTGCGCGGACTTGTTGGTGCAACGATTGCGATCGCCGGCATCATCATCCTGGTCGGCGCTCCGACGAAGGCGCACATTCCAGTTGGCTCTCTCTTCTTGATGCTGGGCGCAGCATTCAGCGCATCCGAGTCGGGCATAGTACTGAAGAAGTATCCGACCGGTCATCCAATGGCCACCAACGCCCTTGCAATGGCAGTCGGTGGGATCCTCCTGCTTGGCCTCTCGTTAGTCTCGGGCGAGCATTGGTCGCTCCCGGCGGGCCCAGCGACTTGGGCGAGCTTGACCTACCTGGTCTTGTTGGGCTCGATCGGCTTGTTCGCGCTGTTCTTGTTCGCGCTCAAGCGCTGGACGGCGTCACGCGTTTCGTACATGTTTGTATTGACCCCGATCATCGCATCGATTTTGGGCGCCGCGTTAGCCGGTGAGAGCGTGACGGCGGCGACGATCGTCGGCGGAATCATCGTCTTGTTCGGTGTCTATGTCGGTGCCCTATCCCGATCGAGCTCTCCGGAACCGCGATTGGCCCGGGCGAAGGAGCAGGCTGCTCGAGCCTGAATGCCGGCGTGCTTCGTAGACGGCGCAATTGACGGCAGGCACCTCGCTTGCGACAGGCCATTAGCTCGTAGCCACCCACCGCAAACGGAAGCCGGGATCGGCCACGCACCGTCCCGGCATTTATCTCCAGTGGACTAAGCGGTCGGAACAGGCCGCGCGTCGGAACCGCCCTCGACCAGATGTCGTGTCGTCGCAACCAGCCAGATCGCGGCTGTGGCAACCATCATCACGACGAGATAGGGCATCGTGTTCGCGAACAGGCCGATAACTCCGGCGACCAGCAGCACGACGCCCGCAAAGATTGCCGTAATCATGAGCGGGTCCTTTGCTGAGAACCCGATCGCAGCCCAGCCGCTCGAGCCACAGACCGCCAGCCCGACAACGCCCAACGCGATAATGCCGGCGCGTGCGTCGCCCAAAAGGGGCCAGGTCCAGCCTTGCGTCACAGACAGTGCCAGCGTCAAGCCGACTGCCGTCAAAATCGTCGCCCACACGTCTCTGAAAACTTTCATGTTGATCAACCTCCACATCCGAGCCTAGGGAGAGCATTGCCTATGCGGCAGTGCCGGAGGGCCCCTTTACCGCGGGACGGTTCCCAGCTGAGCGCCCGCAGCGTTATCGGGCTCGTTGCTCTTTGGGCGACTTCAGGGTTGGCCTACGTCCGGTGCTCCAACGTGAGGCGAATCGTTCGACAGTCTGCAGCGCAGGAGCCAGCTCAAAGCGGCCCACCGGGAGGTGAGGCCGCGATGGCAGGCGGTCGAAGAACACCTTCTTCCCGATCTCCACAATGGCCAGATAGACGACGACCATGAATCCGAGAACAGCCAGAAACACCGCAGGCAAAGGAGTGAATCCGAACACGCGCCCAATCGGGCTGAAGGGCAGTGCCAGGCCAACCGCCACCGACCCTAGAGTCCCCATGCTGAGCGCAAGACTCGGCCGGCTTCGGAAAAAGGGCACCCGCCGCGTTCGGATCGCGAAGATGACCAGGCTTTGGGTGCCCAGCGATTCGGTGAACCAGGCAGTCTGAAAGAGGCTGCCTTGCGCGTGGAACGCGAACAGCATCACGGCAAACGTTGCGAAATCGAATATCGAGCTGATCGGCCCGAACAGGATCATGAATCGGCGAATCAGCCTTATGTCCCATTGAGCCGGCCGCTCCAGCAGCTCGGCATCGACATGATCGGTGGGGATGGTCATCTCGCCGGTGTCGTACAGCAGGTTGTTGAGAAGGATCTGCGTCGGCGTCATGGGTAGGAAGTTGAAGAGCAGCGAACCGCCGGCTGCGCTGAACATGTTGCCGAAGTTCGAGGATGTGCTCATCAACACGTACTTCATCGTGTTGGAGAAGATCCGGCGCCCCTCGAGCACACCGCCCGCCAGAATGCCCAGGTCCTTGTCGATCACGTACCGCCGAGTGTTGTGACCGACCCGTCGCCCGCCTCAGGATTGGTCGGGGGAACGGAACACTATTGGAACCGCGGCCGAACTCGAAAGTTCCTTGGTGAGGCTACTTCAGACGTCACCGACAACC